>JBBSWO010000001.1:0-184502 GCA_038046245.1 Nanobdellota archaeon
TTCTTCTTGCCTCAATTTCAGTTTCTCTTAACATCAATGTGTCGCCGATTTTTATCGGACCTTTGACATTTCTTCTCATGCTTCTGCCTTTGTCTTTTCCTGCCTCAACTAAACATTTTATCTGAGTGATTTCTCCCCTAAATCCTGTTCTTCCTATAAGCTCTTGAACAGTTGCGGGAACAACTTCTCCTAAAATCTTGTCGCTCCCTCTAGAACCAGATTGCTTTTGCTGCTGTTCTCCTTTAGACCTGTCTTGTTGTTGTTTCGCCATTTTGAATATTAAAAATTTACTTCTTCAAACTTGCAATATCTTTTTCGGCTTCACCGGCATTGATTATTGCTATTGAAGATGCGGCAACTGAAAGTCCTGCAGCCAAACCAAGTTTGTTTTTGTTGTCAGCTTCCTTGCACAATATTCCTTTTTCCTTGCATAAAGCAGGAATGTGCTGGATTATTTCTTTTGGCTCGACATCTGTTGCATAAACAACTAGCTTTGCAGTGCCTCTCTCTATAGATTTGGTAACTTCGTTAGTGCCTTTCTCAATTTTGCCTGTTCTTCGTGCCTTGTCAACTATACTGTATATGTCCATTTTGTTTTACTTTGCTACAAATTTATTTAATAGAACGAAAATTCAATCCTCACGATTGCATTCGTTCATCGGATAGAATTATGATGAAAAAATCCATTTATAAAGGTTTCTAAGATAAAACCAAGAGGTCAAAAACGCCCAAAGCAAAACTTTAAAAAAAGAAAAACATTAGTAATTGAATAAAAGGGTGAAAAATGTCTAGCTTATTCGACTTAAATGGGAAGGTTGCTATCGTTACAGGTGCCGCAAGAGGTATTGGCGAAGGGATTGCAATAGAATTGGCCAGACAAGGTGCGGACGTTGTTGTTTCTGATATTATCCCCGGAGATTCTACAGTCAAAAAAATAAAGGCATTGAAAAGGAAATCTTTCTACGTCAAAACAGACATAAGTAAAAAGCAGGATGTTGAAAATTTAATAAAGGAAACAATAAAGCAGTTCAAAAAAATTGACATACTAGTTAACAACGCAGGAGTTTACATTCCTGGAAACGTTCCAGATATGCCGGAATCAACTTGGGACAAGACAATGTCCATAAATCTTAAAGGCCCATTTTTATGCTCCCAAGCAGCCTTGAAATACATGAAAAGAGGCGCTTCAATAATAAATATTTCTTCAGTAGCAGGAATAGAAGGCTCTGCAGGAGGAGCAGCCTATTGTGCAAGTAAAGGAGGAATCAGGTTGTTCACAAAAGCCCTGGCAGCTGAGGTTGGTTCTTTAGGAATAAGGGTGAACTCTGTACATCCAGGATTAATTGATACTCCAATGACAAAAGGTTTTACAGAAAATAAAAAACTACTGGAAGGAATGATGTCAAAGTTCTTGTTAAAGAGAGTTGGAGCTCCTGTTGATATCGCAGGCCCTGTAGCTTTCCTCGCGTCCGACGCCGCTGCATACATGACGGGCTCAGAAATAGTTGCCGATGGAGGGTGGATAGCTTCATTATAAAATGTTAAAATTTAATTTTCAAAACACAGTGCTTTTTGGCGCACTCCTGGCTGCCCCAATAGCCGGCTTGATGCTTCACAACAGGATTCATCCAACAATAACTTACCTTCCGTACATTTTGCTTTTTGATATTGTGATAATTTCCGGCCTTTATTTATTTGAAAAAACAAGATTCTCTGGATTTGTTTTAAACTCTGTTTTTTTCCTTGTAGGAATTATCATGCATCTTACTTATGTCCCTGGAGGAGGGATTTCAGATATACTTCTCTCAATTCCTGATTTCACTGTTGGATATACTCTGTGGAAATTAAACATACATTTTGAAACACCTGCACCAGTAAGGGAAGTAGAAAAAACAAAAAAGAAAAAATGAGTTTTGTCGTTATTACTGGATGGATTGCAGCAATTTTAACTGTCTTTAATTTCGCAACTTGCTTTGTTCTGCCATGGTCAAGGAAACAGATCCGAGAATGTGACGGAAAAACATGCAGAATGGAAGGACTAACAAGTTTCCACAGACCAATTGTTTGGATGACAATCATAGCAATCATTATACATATCGCCACTGCTTTGTTTAGGTAATTATCTCCACTTCACTTCAATATCATCTGTTCTTTGTCTTGGATTAATATCAACATCTTCTGGCTTTTCCTTAACTCCAGACTTAAACATTATTTCTCCAGCATAAGCAATCATTGCAGCATTATCAACTAACAAATCTCTAGAAGGGACAAATAATTTACATTCTCTCTCCGAACACATTATTTTGCACATCTCTTGAAGTCTTGAATTGCATGCAACACCTCCTGCAAGAAGTAACTCCTTTTTCCCAGTGTGAGCTAAAGCTCTTTCAGCTGTTTCAACAAGCATTGCAAAAACAGTTTCCTGCATGCTAAAACATAAGTCTTCTTTGATTGCTCCTTTCTCAAGCTTCTGCTTCAGATTTGTTAAAATTCCAGACAAAGCAATATCCATTCCCTTGACTTTGTAAGGCAGTTCAATATATTTTTTTCCTTTTTTTGCAAGCTCTTCAATTTTTGGACCTCCTGGAAAACCTAACCCCAAATACCTTGCAAAATTATCAATGAAATTCCCGACACCAACATCTAAAGTCTCTCCGAAAATTCTGTATTTTCCAGCCTCATAAGCGATTATCTGTGTGTTGGCTCCAGAAACATAAAGCATGACTGGATCTTTTGCTCCAGTGATTCTTCCAATTTCAAGATGAGCAATACAATGATTTACAGGAACTAAAGGTTTTTTTAATTTCAAGGCAAGCTCTTTTGCAAACCTTAATCCTTCAAGCAAACATGGAGAAAGTCCAGGAGCATTTGAAATTGCAATTGCATCAATATCTTTTTCCTTAATCTTTGAAATTTCCAGGGCTTCATTGTAAATAGAATTAGCAACTTCTTTATGGTGTTTTGCAGATTCAACAGGAATAATCCCCCCTGTTTCAGTTGTGTACATGTTTCTCACATTTGCCAATATCTTTCCATCTTTGACAATTCCCACACCAAAAGTGTGTGCTGTTGATTCGATGCCTAAAATGAGTGACATGAAAAAGAAGAGAGAAAGAGATTATTAAAAGTTATCCAAATCCTCGTCATCAATCCAGTCATCAAATCCCGTCAGTCTGTCTGGAAGAAAAAGAGAAGCATCAATTGGTTCACCCCTGTTTTTTGCTTCTTCTCTAGTAACAGGTATAACCAAATTCCCAACAATTTTATGATTTAAGAGATAATAAACTGGAAGATTCTGTTGCCAAAAAACTTTATTTGGGGCAATGTAAAAATCTTCATTAACAATTCTCAAAGCTCCAGCGACTTTATCAAATCTTCTATCCTTTTCCCTTGCACTTAAAATGAAATCATCAACCCACCGAGTATATCTCAAATTCTTTTTTTTAGCTCTTTCTTCAAACAATTCGTCAACTGAATAAAGAAGTCTGTTGAATAAAGGGACACTAATAGGAGAGCCTTGTGGCAAAACGCTCGCGGCCAAACCCATTTTGTAAACAGTTGATAAATGTGTTAAAAATCCAGAAACATCTCTTCTTGCATCTTCATCTTTTACTCTAGTTTCAAATATTCTGTAATAAAAATCAAAAACATATTGCATATCAACTCTGTCAAAGGCTTGTTGCAAATCAAAAGATAAAACTGACCCTAGAGGGATATGTTGCAAAAGACTTCTTTTAACACTCCATCCTTCCTCTCCACCATGGCATCCAGTATGGCAAGGGGATAATTTGATAACATCCATAATATGATCTCTTAAAAGTTTCTCAAGAGGACTTTTAGGAACTGAAAGGTTTCTTTCCTTTCCGTTTATTTTATGCACCCATTGGTTGTACAACGGCTTCCCAGATGATTTAATTTGTTGAAGTTGGTCAAAAAGAGTGCTAATCTCAATTTCAGGGGTTGTAAAAAAATCAGAACGCCCATTATTACTAATTTTAGTCATAACATCAACAATTTTATTTCTTCTAGCAGGTTGTTCAAGAATTTGTAAAGGATAGTCTAAACTTCCAGAATACATGCTAAGTTCATCAGTATAAGACATAGGAAGCCATGGCCCAGTAAAATAAGCGATTGGAAAACTCGGAACATCATCGCAAAATATTGCTTCAGTATCTTTTTCAGCCATAATTCTTCCATGATACCCGATTGGTTCCGCCATTGGCAAATCATCAAAATCAATAAGCTTGTTATTCATAAAAAGCTCTAAAAAACAACTTATATAAAATTAATTACAATCAAAGATATACAAATTCATCATCCCAAAACCTCTCCAGCCCGCCTATAATCATCCAAATTCCCAATGTCAATAAAAATTCCTTTTGCTGCAAAACCATAAACTTTTTCTTTCTGATAGAGAAATTTCAAGAAATGGCCAAAGCTGTCTCCCTTATGTTGTGAATTATTATAATGAGTTATTAAATCCAAATCTTTTCTCGGAAAAAAATAAACGGCCGTGCTTATTAGATTTGAATTTGGTTTTTCCGGTTTCTCCTGAAAATCGACAACTACCCCTTTTCTTGTCTGGACAATTCCGAAGCTACTTGCTTTTTTCTTATTTTTCAGCTTGTGCAAAAGAATTATTGTTGATTTTTTCTTCCTGAAAAATTTATAAGAAGGTTTTAAAGAAAAATCAAAAAGATTGTCTCCACCAATAACTAAAAAATCATCCTTAACTTTATATTTCTTGACAATTCTGGAAATTGCATCAACTCCCCCCATTTTCTTTTTCTTGAAAAAATAAGTGTTCTTGAACAAAGTTATTTTTTGCTTAAAAAAATCTTTGTATGCCTCTTTCCATTCATTAAACTGTTCATGAAACTCTTTATTTGTTGTTATAAAAATTTCATCAACATCTTTCAGCTCATCAACTTTCTCTATAATGTAATTGATGACAGGCTTTCCGTTAAGGGGAAGCAAAGGCTTTGCTATGAATTTAGTCAAAGGATAAAGTCTCGTCCCATATCCTGCACATAAAATAACACATTTCATAAAGAAAAAACAAAAAAATACTTTATAAACCTAAGCAGTAGAAGACACCTTGGTTTTTGTCAATAAATAGAAATTTCCTTCATATCTGAAAGAAACAACACCATGCTCCCCCTTAACATCTTCAGCACCTTCTGGGGGTGTAAAAACAATTTTCTTTCCAAAACCTTCTTCAGCATAGCTGACATTTAAGTTAAGTCCTCCATCAGCTTTATTTGAATTAAGATAAACTTCAACTGAATAAGTATAATCTCTGGATTCAACATCACCAGGATTTTTTCTATTGCTATGGTTTTATTTGGCAGTTGTCTCAAGCTTCTAAGAGACCCCTTCGCCTTTTCATCCATAAAAACTAATCTTCCCAAATCCATTCGGGAGAGCAATAAAAATCAATTAATAAAGATTTATGTGGAAAAAAGATTTAAAAGTTAGAATCATTAAAATATACATGAAAAAAGGAAAACAAGAAGATACGACTATTTCTAAAAAAGAAGAAGAGAGGCTTATAGAGAAAACAAAGAAAATTTCTGTAAGAGAGGGTTCTGCATACAGCATGATGGAAGGTTTTGGTTCAAGATACACAACACCGTTCGCCTTAGCAATAGGTGCAAACAACACCCAGATAGGATTGCTTAGCTCCATACCTTCTCTTCTAGGAAGTTTCTCACAGCTTTACACACTTCACGAAATGGACAAATGGAGCAGAAAAAAGATCGTCATCATTGGTGTTTTTCTCCAAGCATTGATGTGGCTAGCATTGATAGGAGTTGGAGCATTATATTTCGTTTTGGATCTTAGAAACTCAATTCCTGCTTACTCATTGATATTCGTTTACACACTTCTGGTTGTTTTCGGAGCCATAGCAAGTCCTGCCTGGACATCATGGATGAGAGACATAGTGACAAAAAATCATGGAGACTACTTCGGAAGAAGAAACAGAATAGTTGGAATTTTCGCTTTTGCATCAATACTTGTTGCTAGTTTTGTTCTGGACTATTTCAAAAACACAAAACTTTATCTTGGATTTATAATCCTGTTCTCTCTGGCATTTTTAGGAAGGGCTATCTCGGCCTATATGTTTACAAAACAGTACGAGCCAAAATTAAAGCCAGATAAAAGTGCTTACTTCACTATTTTCCAGTTCGTCAAGAAAATGGCCTCGAACAATTTCGGGAAATTCACGATATATTCTTCATTAGTGTTGCTCGTCGTGACAATCGCAGGGCCATTCTTTGCAGTTTATATGCTAAAAAACCTTGGATTCAGCTACATTGATTACATGGCAGTAACCCTTGCATCATTAGTGTCCTCATTCATATTTATGCCGGCATGGGGAAAATTTTCAGACAAACATGGAAACGTAAAAACGATGAGAATAAGCGGTTTGATGATAACGCTAATCCCAATATTATGGCTATTGGTGGGAGTCTTTATGGTCGGAAAAATTGAAAATGTAACAATAGTTCTTATTCTAGTTGAAATCTATTCTGGAATATCTTGGGCAGGATTCAATCTCGCCTCCGGAAATTTCCTGTATGATGTAGTCTCAAGACAAAGAGTCGCCATATGTGCTAGTTATTACAATATTTTGAACGGCGTCGGAATTTTGATAGGGGCAACACTTGGAGGAATTCTCTCATCGCTAAGCTTCACAATTTTCGGATTAAATTCCATACTGTTTATATTTTTGCTAAGCGGAATAGGGAGATTGATAATCTATGCTATATTCAATAAAAAATTAAAAGAAGTGAGAAAAATCGAAGACTTCAGTTTTAAAAGATATACCAAAGAAAAAATGTTTTATTTAGAAAGAGTGTTTAAGATATTTGACACAAGCAAAATACGAGGAAGAGTATAAAAAACAATATAAAATTATAAAAATAAAAAGTTAAAAATATTTAGAGGTTTTATTTCTTTTTCTTTTTTTTCTTTCCACCTCTAGCCATCTTTGCAACGCAGACATTTCCCTTCCCATCAACATAGTAAAGGTGACCTGGTTGCCTCTTAACTGCATTCTTGAGTAAAACTGTTCCCATATTATTAATTTATCGACCTCCTTTCATTTTTGATTATGACAAGTTAAAACAATTTTAGTTTTTAAATCTTTCTTTTCCGACGAGAACTTTAGCTTCTTTTTTGTATTTATCGTTGAGAGGTATCTCTATAACTTTAACAAAATTCTTTTTAGGCTTAATTGAAAATTCAAACGGTTTTATCACTCTTTTTTCCACAACTTTGCCATTTTTATCAAGCCAAATCGCGACAAAAGGGAAAAAAACAAACAGGGCGGTTAAAGCAGCGTCGGTATCTTTGCCAAAATCAAACAAAAGTGCATGAGCGTTTTGTCTTCTTTTCCAGGTCAAACCAACGCCCATCATCAAACCTCTGCATTCTTTAACTTCTAAAGATATTTTTTTCTTTTTATAAGTGAAAGAAACCCTTTTTTGTTTCATTTTGATTAGACAAACTGCCGCTTTCTATTTTCTTAAATTGCTGATAATGCACGTTAACATTTTTTTCGCAGACCCAGTCATGATGCTTGAAACCACCGCCAAAAGTCTTGGGAATATGCATAAGCTCGTGTATTATAACTTTGATCTTCTCTTCTTCATTCATCTTGTCGAATCTTTCAGAGATGAATTCCAAAGCGTAATGTGCCTGAACTCCCATTGCCTTTTGCATCAATTTTCCGAGAGCATGACATCTCGCTATCGTTCCTCTGCTTGAGCTTCCATGACTCCTAAGACATTTCACCCTTTCAATTTTTACATGGGGAAACAAGCTTCTGGAAATCTTATCCGCAGTGATCTGCAAGTCAGGCGCGAATTCATATCTCATTCTTAAGATAACAAAAATCTATTTAAATAATTAATGACCTACTGCATCATGATAAATAAGATTTCTAAAAATGTATCTCAATTGTGTTTCAGAGACTTTGGGTCATGTGTTTATCTTTTATGGTTGAAAGAACCGGTTTTGATTGATACTTCTTCAAACGAAAATGAAAGAGAATTACTAGGAGATTTAGAATCGTTAGGGTTAAATCCTGATGAAATCGGCGTAATAATACTTACTCACACTCATTGGGATCATATCGGAAATCTTCATCTTTTTAAAAAGGCAAAAGTTTATTCCATAAAAGACATAAAAGAGCTCATCAAAAATTTTCCAGAATTTAAAATTATTGAAACACCAGGCCACACAAGAGACAGTATTTGCATTTTATACAAAGATATTTTATTTTCGGGAGATACAATCTTTGAAAACGGATATATCGGCAGGACTGATTTGCCAGAAAGCGATGAAGCAGCAATGGAAAGAACACTAGAAAAACTTAAAAAGATAAATTACAGAATCTTGTGTCCAGGGCATTTAGTATAACTCAATAATCTTATCTCGAGAAGTGAACCCAAAAATTATCCTGACATTTTTCTTAAATTCCCTCTTAAGAAAATTAAGCAGTTCCATGTTGGCCTTACCATCAGAAGCAGGATTTTTCAAATAGACAACATATTCAATATCCGAAACTTTCTTTATTTCCTGCATACCTGCGGACGGTCTGACTTTTATTTTGAGTTTCATATTATCTGTTTTTTTCTTCTTCCTTTTTCTTTCTTCTCTTGTACAGGAAGAACAGTATCAGGAACACAAGTAACAATATTCCTATTATCAACAAGAAAAAGGTTGCTCTTAAATATTTCTTTTCGACAACATTGAATGTATCATAAGTGCTGACCGTAATATTTCCATATTTGGCTTCTCCCAGAACAATATACGTGCCTGCAGGAGTTCCCAAAGGAACATGAAGGTCTCTAGAGACTGACAAGTTTGTTTTTACGGCAATAACCTCTTTTGAACTTTCATAAAGCACAAGTTTGTTGAAATCGGTTACATAAAGCACAAGATCAACGTCAACCGGAGTACCATAAAGTCCAACATTTAACAAATTAATAAACGCTCTTACGTCGTCTCCAGCAACAACATTCTTGAATTCACTTGGAACTCTTATCTTTATGTCAAAAAGAGCTTCTCTGGATTTTACCTCTAAAACAATGTTCAATGTTTTTACAAGGTTCCCGCTTCTAAAGACAATCTTTCCGTAATAGACTCCCGGCCCAGTCTTGCTCAATGCATAAAGATAAAGCTGGATTGTTTTGCTCTCTCCTTTGTTGACGCTTATATTTTCGTAGTTTAAAATCGCCATGTTCGAGATGTTTTGTATTTCAGAAGTTATCAAAAGCGAAGTCCCGCCATTATTATTTATTTTTATGTCAAACTGCTTCCCTTCATCCTGGAAAACTGTAGTAGTTATGAAATTGGGAGCAATTTCAAAATTCTGGTATAAAGGATTTGCGCCCCCGCCTCCTCCACCGCCCCCGCCTCCACCA
Organism: Nanobdellota archaeon; assembly: GCA_038046245.1. GTDB lineage: Archaea > Nanobdellota > Nanobdellia > Pacearchaeales > GW2011-AR1 > JBBSXB01. The sequence goes on from JBBSWO010000001.1 coordinate 9,435, forward strand.
GGAGTACTACAACTTATTTCAGTGTATGTGACAATCCAACTGTGAGAGGCATTCAAAAGCCCATCAGTAATTACAGCAGTGATATTACTCGTCCCAGAAACACCACAACCAAAGCTGTAGCTAAATTCATCACTGGAAGAACCAGAATCAAGCTGAACAAAAACACCATCAACATACCAATAGGTATCAGGAATTGTCCCATCAGGATCATATTTTGTCACATTGAAATAAAGATTTGTAGCAGGCATTGTTGCCGTAGAAGAATTCGGATAATAGGACAAAAACCTTGGCTGCCTGTTTTCATCGGTAACAGTCAGACTAAAATTGTCACATTTAACATTGGCCCCGCCAGTAACCCCGCAAAGTTGGCTTATGTTTTGGAAAGGGTTAGACAAAGCAGTATCGTTGACACAGAGGGTTATATTGTAAACTCCAACAGGCGTTGAACTATTTCCAGTAAAATCCATAATTCCTTGAGAATTTATACCAAAAAGATTTGCATTACTTCCACTAGAATTTTTTATTGATATGTTGTAGTTCAATGTACCATAACCAAGACCATACTCAGTATCGTTGACACTCCACTGTTTATAAAAAGTTGCATTATCCCCCTGAGTCCAAACAGTTTTGACTCCAACATCCTCCATGGTGGGAACGTTGTTGATTTCAATTGTGGTTATATTTGTCAAACCAGAAACAGTGCAGCATGACGAGCTATATCCATCGCTAATACTAACGTTCTCTATATAAGTCTTGTTTCCGTTGTTGACGCCGCCAACTTCTGCTTTGTGGATGATACCAGAGATTATTGCAAAAGTATTGACGTTAGGCGTAGCCTGTGAAAACCAAAGAATAAAAAAAGGGTCTCTAGGATTTATCGTTCCAGTTAACGGATTTCCATCTACATCAGAAGCATTAAATAAATAAAATAAAGAATTACCTTCGCAGACATAAAGTGAAGAATTTAAGCCGTCTATCGTCGGAGCAGAATTTAGGGACGAAATAGTGACATTTGACGTAGTGTTGACGATATTAAAACCTGAAAATTTTAAGTTAAAAAAGATTACTGCTAACGCTAAAAAGACTAAAAATAAGACCAAGACTCTTTTACGCATTGTATTTAACCCCCTTTAGGGAACATTTGCAAAATCACAAAAGTTCCCACTTAAAATACTAGTTATTTTTTATTTTTATACCTTGCTTTATCTCTTCTTTTTAGAACTCTCTTTTCTGATTGCCTCTTTAAGCTTCATCAATTTTTCTTTGTCTCTTTCAACTTTAGGCTTTCTGAGCCTTCTGAAAAGTACGAAGAATATTGTCAGGCCAGATGCAACAGCAAGAACAAGATATGCAAGAGTATAATCTCTGGAATGAGGTGTACAGACAACCCCTACTTTCAATGGTCTTGAAACACTCATCTTTGTAGTAGAACCTGCAATTCCTCCACCATCATTTGCAGCCGGAATGGACTGAAGATAAATATCACCATCATAAATCTTTTGTTCTTCACTGCATTTAAGTTCACATACAAAATTCCCAACAGTGCAGTCTCTCTGATAGATTTGAGGAACTTTAAAACAAAATTTTAAAGGTATTGCATTATCACTCGAAGTCTGAGGAGGAAGATATTTAGAATCAGCCTCCTGAGAAACCAAAACTTCCTTCAAAGAATCGCTGATTCCGACAATAACATTAGTGCCTGTATCAAAAGGATTATACGCGCCAATAGTCACACATCCCTGTTCGCCTTCATTAAGCAAGACTGAATCCTGATAAGATCTTATTCCTATTCCCGCAGACACTGAAGAAATAAAAATCACAGAAATCACAACAAAGAAAAACGTTTTTCCTCTTAAATCTTTTTTTATCATTTTAACAAAAAACTTAACAACCTCCTCCTGTTGAAACTCCCTCAAAAGAAAGAGTGTTGTTATATGTACCAGACGCTGTCCCAGCAGGGACATCAAGCCAAAACCTGTAATAATTACTACTACCTGCAGCAATAGCCGGCCCAGCTTTTACATAAGCAAGTGTTAAAGCGGTTTCGCTCCCCAAAGCAGGCAAAGTGACGTTGGTAACAGTGTGATTAGCATAAGTTTCGTTTCCAATTCCGATAGTGTTGGCCCCACTTGTCAAAGCAGCATCTCCTTTTACGCAAAAATCCACTGCAGTGTTGCTGTCAGTAGAAACATTCAACCATGTAGAAGTGCCGTTTGTAGCGTTATTATACAATCCCTGAGCGGTTGTATTCACACCATCATAATTGTGAGAAGAGTTGGCATTAGTAAAAGGCAAAGAAGATATATTTCCGAAAGTTATACCGCTTGTAAGATTCTCTGACATAGCAATCGCAAAATAGACTGAAATCGTGACATTGGAAGTTGTCTGTGCAGTTGTTGCATATCCAGTAATCTTAGACTGCGTTACAAACAGCATCATTACTGCGAACAGAAACAAAAGCCCGAAGGCCGCTAGAATAATATTTTCACCCCTCATTTTACCTCAGAGAATGCTCACACCCATTTTATTTTTATAAAAATTGTCATAACTTAGTTTTTCCAGCCTCATTTTTATTCCCCCTTATCTTAATTACACTCTAGAGTTTTATAAATATTGTTGTAAGCAAAACTTATGGCGTCTGGCCAGCTTCAACTCCTCTCACCTCTACAGTATTGTTATATATTCCTGCAGGCTGACCTGTTGGAACACTCAAAAAGAACTTCAAATAAATAAGACTGTTTCCTGACAAAGCAGTTCCTATTTTATTATTTGAAAAATTAGTCGTTAATTGATATCTTGTATCATTTGGAACAGAGCTGTTTGTAGAGTTGTAGCTATAAGTTTCATTTCCAAGTTCCAGTATGCTCCCTCCAGATGTCGTTAAGTTACCGCTTGCTCTGATGTAAACGTCCGCATTCCCATTTGTTACAGAAACATTGACCCAATATCCCGTGACTCCAGAGCCATTGTTTCCATCAGCAGACTGATTGACTGCAGGTATGGTGGTGATTGTCCAGTTTATCTGGGAACCAAGTAAAGAAGAAAGATCAATTGCTAAAGTGAATGGATCAGTAATCGTAACGTTCCAATTAGAAGTTTTGTTATTTACAGAAAGATTCGAAGTAAGATTAGCATACGCAAAGAATGACGAGGTTGTGTTTATGTTTCCTGTCGCATTAAGCCAAAATGTTATTGTTGCACTCTGCCCAGCATTAAGCGAAACAGTTGTCAGTGGATTTGTCGACGCATTTGTGTAAAATGGTGTGGCCCCTGCAGTTATATTAGCCAAACTATCATTAGCATAAAGAGTGACATTTACTGTCCCACAATTATCTCCAGTACTTAAGCAAGTGACATTTAAAGTTACATTGAAAAATTTATTCTGGGAAGCATTAAGACTCAAAATCGGATATGTGTTATTAATCATAACAGAGGCAGGAGTATTGTTCACAGTCATGTTCCATGTGTGTTGGTCCTCTCCGAAAGAGTTTGACACATTGACTTTTATTGAATAGAATCCCTCTTGACTGAAATTTCCTACCCATACAAACTGAGTATTGTTGTCATAATTAGTTTGTTGAGTCCCGTTGACGAACCATTTTATGTAAACAGGAGTTGTGTTACTTATGACTATAGAGAATGTTTGGTTGTTAGGTTCAGCAATCGAAAATACATCTGTGCTTGGGACGTAAGCTTGTATGAATGGAGTAGATATTGTAAGCTGTATGAATCTTGACTGATACATGTCCACATTTGTGTAATTCACGGAATAACCTGTTTTGAAAGCTGTGACATTATGCGGAGTATGATTCGTTAGCAGAGAGCTTGATTTATTAAAAGTCTGGATAAGTGTCCAGGCAGTTAAACCGTTTGCATCAGTGGTTATAGTATTTTCAGGACTTCCACTGCCAGTAGAATTCGTGATATTAACACTTGCAGAATTTAGACCGTTGGAACTTTGGTCAGTGATATTAGCCTTGAGATAATAATAATTATAAAAAGTTCCTGTTCCCTGAACAAAAGCAGCAGATTGATTGTATGTCACATTGTAAAAACTTATGTTTGTAGCACCAGTAGCAATAACGGTTGCATTTTGGGCGTTTGTAATGGAATCGTTGAAGACTTGTGAATTGCCGCTACCAGAAACAAAAGAATAACCCTGAGTTACGTTTGTGAAATTATTTCCAATTGCAGTTATCGTAGCTGCAGAATATACTGCAAAACTCCCAGAACCTGTAATGTTGAATAAAGTATTATTCTTAAATGATTGAAGGTTAGTTGTTGAGGCTAATCTTACAGCCCCGCTTGCTGTCGCAGCAAGATGCTGAACTGTATTGTTCTCAATTTTTCCCCCAGTTATACTGCTAAATTGCACAGCGAACCCGCTTCCAGAGCCAATTATATTATAACCGACGGTGGGATAATTTGACGAAGTAGAAAAAATCAGATTATTCCCTGTGGCATTATAAATTTGGTTGTTTGTAACGTTTGCATACGGACTTGAGGCAAACTGGATGTTATTATTTGAGTTGTTAAAAATACTGTAAGTTATATAATTTAAATAAGAGGATTTAAAATATGCTGAAATGCCTGCTGATGGAAAGTTGAAGAATGAAAAATTGCTTTGAGTTATATTTGTGTAGTTGCTTGATGTTGAATTAATTCCATAATATCCAGTATTAAGACTTGTGTTCACAATTGTTGAATTGTGTGAAAAGTCCATCTGAATTTCTTCACCAAGACTTATTCTATTATTGACCAAACACCCATCAAAAGAATCGAAAAATCCCTGAGACTCCCCAGTGACGTTAGAGATTATAGTGCTGTTTATTTTTGTGAAATTAGAGTTAGCTATCCAGATTGCTCTGCTATAGGAGTTATTATAACACGAAGTCACTGAAGTTGAATTTGCAAAAACCAATGTTATGTTAACTCCATCGATTAAAGAATTGTTTGAGTAATTCCCGATGCTTATTGCAATAGCATTGACATCGCCGGTAGTTCTGTCAGTCAAATTGTAAAATGTTGTGTTTGAAATATTTGAGTTGGTTGTATTATAATAAGATATTCCATGTGTCCAGTTTGTAAAATAACAATTTTTAACCGTAACATTTGTCAGATTTTGTGCCAGAACAGCCCAGTCTTCAACATTGTTATATCTTGAGATTTTATATCCATTGCAGTCCAGATAAATATTGCTTGCAGTGAAGTTATACCAATCACAGGTATCATTTGATTGTATTGTGCTGGTTGAAATGTTTGTTGAAGCGCAGGCATCATTGTAGACTGTAAAATTGTTGCTTGCCCAGGCAGAGTTAGAATCATTATCATAGGCTGAACAGCTCCATAAAAAAGTTCCTTCAGGAAGGGCGACGCTAAAGTTCGTATTGTTGGATGTCCCAGAAACATTGTTTGTCTGGTTAATCGCCCAACTTCCACTCCAATTTCCATAAAGACTTATATTTTGGAGCCCAATATCATCAGTCGCATTGCAATTAAAAGTGATTCCGTTAAGAACTCTTGAATTGTTTGAAGGAGAAACCACTGAGACGGTTGGAGGTCTGGAAGTAAGAATTATTGTGGAGTTTATAGCAAGCGTTCCGTCGGCTCTAGCGTTGTTTGGAGTTACCTGGCAAGTCCAGTTTTCACCAGCATTAGTTTCTGTGTAAATAATGCTTGAGTTGGTATAATTATTTGCACCTTCCAAATAAAGTTGGTTTACTTGTTCAGGGCTCAAGGATCTGTTCCATACTCTTAAGTTATCTATATTTCCAACAAACGGATTTTCAGCATCAGTCATCATTCCAATAGAAAAATTATTGTTCAAATCTAAAAATGGACCACTTGTCACGACACTGTCTGTAGCATTTAGAGCACCGTTTATATACAGCTTGTAATTGCTTCCGCTAGTCATCACAGCAGCAACGTGATACCATTGATTTGCAGAAATTGTACTTGAAACCACATTGTTTGATGCTTCATTAAAAGAGTTTATAGTATTTCCATTTACGTAAAGCAAGAAATTTCCGTTCACAACACTTCCTCCAGCATAATTGTCAAAGATATAATAAGTTCCGGAAGTGATATCAGGCCTTATCCAAACATCGACGCTGAAATTAAAAGTATTGTTCAAAGTTCCAGATTTAGTTACATTAATTGTGTCATTTATTCCATCAAAAGTATATGCCCCCCCGATTTTCCCTGAAGAATTCCACACTGGCGCAGATGAAGAGCCATTCCCCCCACCCAAAGTTCCATGGTTTTCAAAACCACTGTAGTCTTTAATTCCATTATTAGAAACGTTTGAAGTATTGGTATCAAATGGTAAGTAAAGCAAAGTTGCCGAAAGACTCGTTGCATTTGTAACATTGACAAGCCAGTTGTAGACATTTGTAACAGCACGTCCACCAACATCAACCGTGCTTTGGTTTACACAAGTCATATTATCTGCATTATAAACTGAAGTAGGAACAATTATAGGAGTTGATTGTGTTGGGGCATTTGGTAATATTATTGTAGAGTTTATTGCAAGAGCTCCATCATTTTGAGCATCATTTGGAATTACCTGGCAAGTCCAATTCTCTCCAGAATTAAGTTCTGTGTAAATAATGCTTGAGTTGGTATAATTATTTGCTCCTTCCAAATAAAGTTGGTTCACTTGTTCGGGGCTTAAGGATCTGTTCCATACTCTTAGATTATCAATGTCCCCACTAAATGGATTTGCCCCATTAGTCATGTCACCTATAGAAAAATTACCCCCCGAGTCCAAAAATGGCCCGCTGCCAACACTAGAATCTGTTTTGTTTAAAGCCCCATTGATATAAAGCTTGTAATTGCTTCCGCTAGTCATCACAACAGCAACGTGATACCATTGATTTGCAACTATTGTATCTGAAACAACGTTAGCAGCTAATTCATTGAAAGAATTTATTGTGTTTGAGTTTATGTAAAGCAAAAAGTTTCCATCTCCAACAGCTCCACCAGGATAATTGTCAAAGATGTAATAAGTTCCTGATGTAATATTGGGCCTTACCCAAACATCAACACTAAAATTATAGGTGGCATTTAATGTTCCAGACTTAGATATGTTGATAAAATTACCAACACCATTAAAAGTATATGCTCCCCCAATTTTCCCACTTGAGTTCCATGTTGAAGCGTTAGCTGAATTTCCTCCACCCAAAGTCCCGTTATTTCCAAAACCGCTATAATCTCTGATTGCATTGTTTGAAGTGTTTGCAGAATTTATGTCAAATGGATAATAAAGCAAGGTTGTTGAGACACTTGTGCCAGTAGTATTAACAAGCCAGTTGTAGACATTTGTAACAGCATCACCATCAGCATCGGTCGTGCTCTGGTTTACGCAAGTTATATTATCAACATTATAAGCGGTAGTAGGAACAATTATTGGAGTTGACTGCGTTGGAGGATTGTTAGTTGATGAATTTGTATAATTAACCTGAACTTCCATTCTGTCTGTGAAAACAGTATAATATTTTCTAGTAGTTGGAGTAAGATTATTAATTCCCCTAGAATTAGCAGTGTCATTAAGATATTCTATTTCTGGTTTTTCTCCAACATCGGCCAACAGTTCTGAACCTTCAAATTCTGCAACCAAAAGCCAAACATATCCCGTACTGTTGATTATATCAGAAAATCCGGAAGAAATTTGAGCCGTCAGATTTTTTTGAGTAGCTGAAGAAGTGCAAGCATTATTTTCACAGCTAGTGTTTCTGCTGCTACCCCATGAACCAGAAGTGAAATTGTAAACATAGAGGTATAGGTCATTCTGAGAAGCAAGTTCAAATCCTTTCGTGTTATATCCTTCCCAAGTAAAGTTTATTGAATTAATACTAGAAACACTCTCAGTTATCTTAAAAACAGCCTTGTGAATGTTATACCAGTTAACTCCCGCATCACTTCCACTTGTAGAATGATACTTATCATCGCTAATGTTAAGATTAAAAAGGTTAGTGGAATTGAGCACTGTTGGTCCACTAACCCAAGGATCAGTTGGAGGATTAGAACCATCGCTTCCATTATAAGCTTTATTGTTTGTAGTGTCACTAAAATTGTAATAATGTATTGCCGTATCCAAAAGCTGGAAAGTTTGGTTCTGGGTCACATTAGATTGATTTGCAAAATAGTTATATGGCTCCATGGTTTTATTGTTTATAACAGCGTTATAAATGTCTAGCCTTGAAATATTAATCTGGGTTGATGAATTAAGGTCGTAGAATATGGGCGTTCCAGTACTTCTTAGCCGGTACTTTAAATCAGAGGGAGACAAGGATTCATTTTGTAAAACAATGGAAGCCCCAGCAGCAACCATTGGTGCGCTTATCGAAGTTCCAGACTTTAATGCAGAACCTCCTCCTAGAACAGGGACATTTATACTAACACCAGGAGCAAAAACATCAACTTTTTCTCCACCACTTGAGAACACAGCAATTTCGTCCTGTTTTGTCGTTGATCCAACTCTTGTAACATTTGAAGCACAAGCAGGAGTTTTTAGAGAAAGGTTCCCATCATTACCGGTCGCAGCCACGACAAACATTCTTTTAGAGACTGCATTGTTTGCAAGTTCTGCAACAAGATCAGCGTCACAAAATCCGTCATAGCTCCCAGCACCAATACTAAACGAAATCACATTCACATTCTGGTCAATGCACCATTGCAGCCCTTGAAGAACTGTACTTTCATAGCCTGTCCCGTTGGCATAAATAACTTTTGCAATATAAAGTTCAGAGCCGGGAGCAATTCTAGAAACAACTCCTGCAACGCTTGTTCCGTGCCCATTATCGTCCATAGGGTCAGAATCATTGTTAGCGAAATCAAAACCAGCAATATAGTTGGTTATATCAGAATTATTATAATCAACGCCTGTATCAATTACACAAACTTTTTCTCCGCTACCATTCAGGCTAAAATTATTTTTTACCTCCGTCGATCTAATGATTTGTTCAGAATCGTTTAACAGCAAAGAAACTGGCTGGTCTTCCATCACACTTTCAATATTAGGATCATTCTTAAGAGAGGCGACGTTGTCTTCGTTAACTGAAATGACCTCAAGATTATTTTTTTCTGTTTTTATTGTTTTTTCCGACTCACCAAAATTACCAATGTCCACTTTTGTTTTTTTGTCTTTTAATTTTACAATAAGTCTAATCTCTCTTCCACCTGTTTTGAGCAGATAAGTCTGTAAATAACCCAAATTCGGCACAACCCATTCAACCCTATCAATCAAATTATTATTGTTAGAATCAATGAAAGAAAGATTAACTTCTGTTTGATTTCCGTCTGTAATGGAATAAAGCCTAATTTTTGATTTGATAGTTTCATTTTCTAACTCGGTGAAAGCCAAGACATTCTTGTAATCGACTCCTTCTGGGCCTATAATTGAAATTTGCTTGCTTACATTAGTAACATTGGTTTCCTGAGCATAAGGAGCACCAGTATAATATTCAACAATCAGTTCGTCTTGATTTTGCACAGAAGAAGAAATTTCAACACTCACATTTTGAGTGTCTCCCTCATTAACAACATTTCCCGTAAATCTTATGATCCCCAAAATGAAATTAAAGGCCGTAGTAAAGAAATTTCCTTGAGAAGTCTTTTCCCCATTTGGTGAAACTTCTTGAATAGTTTTTTCATTGTTTACAATCACATCAACTTTTTCCTCACCAGCATCTGAAATCTTTTTGACAGAAACATTTCCAGCAGCATCTGGAAGGTCAACCCTTAGGTTTGAAACAGAATCGTTCCCCTCAACAAAGACTTTTACTTTCTTTTCCCATTTTACAGGTTTTCCAAGAACAGCGCCATATTGTTTTACAGAAGTTTCCAGGGTCACGTTAGATGTTGCATTCTTGATTGTTTCATTAACGATAGTTTCATTCGTGATATTTGTTCCAGTTACATTAGCAATACTAAAATTATTAAGGGATTCATTCCCAATCGTTGTTCCATTTGTAACGTTAGAGATGCCTGCTCCAGATGTTCCACCATTTGGATTTTCTATTGTTATATTTTCCGGAGCAGTAGTATTTGTTTCGTTAAACTCTGTTGTTTGATTTGTTGCAGAATTATTTGATTCTATGGTGGGTATTACATCAGTATTATTTGCTTCGGGAGTTTGTGTTGTGTTTTCGCTAATAGAAGAACTTGAAGTTTCATTGTTTGTTTGCTCAGAGGTAGTTGTTTCAGAAGCTGTAGTTTCTGTTGGAGGAGCTTCAGCAGTAGTTGTCTCTGTAGGAGAAGCTTCAGACGTTGTTGTAGCCTCAGTTGGTGTTGAACCAGAGCCAGTGTCTGAAGTTCCAGAACTTGTTTCACTTGGGGTTGTAGGAGTTGTTGTGTCAGGAGTTGAACCTTCTGTTGTGAATCCTGTAAAGAAAGAGTAAACCTTGCTCCCAACATTTTCAAAAAAACTATTGCCAGTTTTCTGCTGTTTTTCGGAAAACTGATAGCTTAAAAAAGAAATTGAGAGAAAAATGATTATTATTGCTCCAAGCAAAATAAAAAGCATTGAATGTTTCTTGAATAAATTATTTTCAGAAGTTACAGCACGTGGTTCTTTGTAATTTTCAAGGTATTTTGTGTGAGTGTTTCCTTTTTCATCCCTATAGCTCTCATAATAATACGGTCCAAACTTCTTTCCATTCCTATGAATATATCTCTTAAAAACCATCCCTTTTTCCGTCCTCTTTTGACGGAAAAATTATGTGCTGTAACTATTTAAATATAATGGTGAAAAGGTTTAAATACAAAAATTTACCATTTTCTTTATGAAAGAAGTATATTTTAAAGGGTTTAGGAGAATGGGAACAAATTCTCCCCTAGAGTCAATCATGTTTGATCCAGAAACCAAAAGCTTATCCACTTGTCAAACATTGAATGAGGCTCTAACTAGCAGAGTATTAAAAGCAAACACGCTCCACCCAGTTTTACCAAAAAGACTGTCAGTCTCACTTCCAACAACAGAGTTTCCAGGAGCGTATAGGCCAGAGGGAATTTTATTTACGACAACTCAAAAACCTTCTTACTGCACCCCATTTGATTTAATGGCATTAACAGATGGAGATAAATTTAATCATGAAGATTATGGATCAAATTTTCTAAAAGGATATCAAGAATTCGTTTTTTCTAATTTTGATTCTATGTCTGCATCATTCCAGAATTCCAGTCAAGCAGTTAAGGCTCTTAATATTTTTAGAACGTTACAAGGGTTAACACCTCTTAAGGTAAATCTTGGTTACAATGAAATTTGTTTTGAAGAGGACATTAGATTCAAACCAATTGCTCTAGTCGGAGTTTCTCCAGAAATAAAAGAATTAAGTGCAAAACACAGACTGAAAAAGCATGGCACAGTTAATGCTTACCTCATTCACATAAATCATCCTGTAAGACATCCTATTAAAAATTTTAGAGAATTAGTTCATCTAAGCTTAGGTTCTATGTTTGACGGATATCAGGGCTTAGCTCAAGAAAGAGGATAAATTCTTCACTTCGCCACAATCTCCAAAGCATCTCTATTTTTTAAAAGATATGTTTTGCCCAAAGCCCTTTTTGACCTTGCATCTATCGCTTTGACAAAGTTTTTTCCAAAGTCTGTATGTAAAAAATAAGCAAAGTCCAAAGCTGTGCTTCCTTCAGGCAATAAAAAACAATCGGGAAGAACATGCCCCTTTGAATCAGCAAGCTTTGAAGCGCTTGCAGGAAAGATTGCAACACATTTTAATATGTCAAACACAGCCATATTAAGTATTTTCTGGACTCCCGTACTTCCAAACTCTTTCAAGACATTATCTTTTATTTTATGTAAAGCTTCTTTTTGTTTTTCGTTCAAATCTTTAATTATTTTGAAATCAGAATCTCCAGGAAGATATTCAATTAGTCCTGCCTTTGAAGCCTGCCTCAAAGCAACTTCAGAGTCAGCAGAGCAAGGAAGGATAATCATGCCCGGAAATTCTTTCTTTAATTTATTGTAGTTCTCAAGACCTTTTTCCATATCAACTTTGTTTGCAGCAAGAATCATTGGTTTGCTTAGATGTCTTAATTGTGAAACAAAAGCTTTCAAGTTCTCATCCCCCCATGAACTAGGTCTTTCAGGCAAATTTAATTTGATAATTGCTCTTTTAACATCATCTTCCTTGACTTTTAATCCTGAAAACTGCTTTGCAACAGCCTCGGAAAACTTTATTTTCTCTTGCTCCGCTTTTCTGGAGAAAGTCTTCCAGACTTTTAAGAAAATATTATACCACCATGCGTTAAGCTCGTCTTCTAAAAACCTGACGTCATTGCAAGGATCATAGTTTTTAGTCGGCTTTCCTCCCTCATCTGTCTCTCCTGAAGCGTCAATTATATAAATAAAAACATCTGCCTGTCTCAAGTCATCTAAAAATTGGTTTCCAAGCCCTTTTCCTTCAGAAGCTCCAGGCACTAATCCTGCAACATCCATTAAATCTATAGGAACAAATCTCTGCCCTTTAATGCAATAACCATGATTAGGCTGGCACTGAGCCTTAAACTCCTTGTCAATGCATTCAACTCTTACATAACCTACTCCATGATTTGGTTTTATAGTTGTAAAAGGATAAGAGGCAATCTCAATCTCTGCCAAAGTCGCTGCTTTGAAAAACGTGCTTTTCCCGACAGAAGGTTTTCCGACTAAACCGATTAACATTAATATAGAGAAAAAAACAAGTTTAAATTAGTTTCGAACCGCTAACTTTTTAAGTTAACCAAACATAATATTATGGAAATGACAGTGCTTGAAAACATAGGTTATATTTTGGTAGGATTTATCGCAATAGTATCAATATTCTTAGTAATTTTGGCACTTATGGAAAAAAAGTTGAAAATAAGAGTTTTCCACGGGAAAAAAGCAAGAAACCAATTCTATATTGAAGAGATTGCAAAAATAAATATAAACATGCCTGAAGAATCATTGAAGACATTAAGCAAGCAGGCAAAATCTTTTTTCAGAGAGGCGTTCCATTTGGGAGGAAGCCCTGATTATTCTTGGCTTCAGAACTACTTCGCAAAAAAGAACAACAAAAAAGCATTTGAGTTCTGCACAGAAATGATAAAATATTTTTACTCTGGCCAAAAAATAAACACCGAACTTCTGCAGAAACAAATCGCGCTTCTCGCAGAAATTATAAGCAGCAATAGGATTGTGACAAAAGAGGAGCAAAAAGAGTTAGATAAGCAAAGTCAGAAAAACATACCAATAACACAAAGAAATTTCTTACTGAGAGCCTTGAAGAAGAAATAACTAAGTAGATAAAGATTCAAAATATTGAGAAACATCTACAAATTTCAAACTTCCGGGATATAAAATTTTAACACTCATTTCTCCACCAAAATTCTCTGGAGGGATAATTCTAAGATTACCCTTAGTAGAATCAAAAATAGATGCAGAAATTCTCACATCCTTTAAAACGCCATGAGGAATGTAAACATGTATATCGCTGCTTACTAGGTTAAATTCTGCATATTGAGAGCTAATAAACTCCAGCCTAGAACTGGTACTATTAGAGTCAATTGGAATAATCCTATGAACAATCAGTTTGTTGTCTCCATCATATCTATCTCCTATATCTTCTCCGCTTTCCAGTCTTTGCCAATCTTCCCATCTAAGAATAGCTTCTATGTTAAAACCATTTTTGTTGATTATCATGGATTAATTATTCTTACAGAGGTTAATAAGTTCATTGGTAATCAATTGCAATTATCAAGGCAAACTTACATACTTAGTGTTGCTCAAGAAAAATTCTAATACTAAAAGAACTATCGCAAAAATAAGAAGATAATCCTGTAACTTTATAGCAACTTCTTTTTCAGTTATGTTAAACATCTCGGTGAATGCTCCCGACAAATTAGCCTTGTTCTCAGCTGAAAAATATTTTCCATGAGTGTTGTAAGCAAGGCTTTTCAATGAATCCTCATCTAGTTTAGACAAACCAAATTCAGTCGCCCCGCCTTCTTTAGTTCCCATTCCGATTGTGTTTATTACAACACCATAATAATCTGCATAATCAATAGCTTCCTGAACACTTCCAACATTTAACTGGCCATCACTTAATATTACAATTGCTTTATTATCTTCGTTCTTTAACAGATTAGTTGATGTAAGAACAGACTCGTAAATGTCAGTCCCACCAAGACCACCAATCTCTATGGAATTGACGGCATTCCTTAGCTCGTCTTTTCTATCGGTCATGTCAATCTGTATCTTGCTGCCTCCCGAAAAAGAGATAACACCCATTTTTGTTCCCAAAGGAGAATTAGAAATAAAATCTTTAGCAGTATCTTTAGCCACTTCTATTCTGCTTGGAGAAAAATCAGTCGCCTCCATACTTTTGGAAGAATCTATAGCTATAACAAATGAAAATGAGCTTGCCTTCGTAAGAACATTAATTGTTAATCCTGAAACTGCAAAAACCAGAGCCAAAATTACTAGAGCATTAAGCGTAAGCAGTATAACATTTTTGGAGAAAAAATCTATCCCTTCTATTCTTGCTATAGCATCAAAGTTTGCAAATTTCAAAGATTTTTTCTTCTTATTACTCAAAGCTAGAAAGTGTATGAAAAAGATAAGAGGTATCGCAAATAGGAAAAAAAGATATTCTGGATGAGAGAAATAAAATAAAGCCATATTAAATTTTCTTTTCAAGCCTCTCTTTCAAAAATACTGCAAGAGGAACTGAAAATGACCTTGAAGTCACCAAATCTAAATAATCAGCCTCAGTCTTCTTAAAAATCTCCTCAACAAATTTTGCCTGCTCTCTCGCATATTTTTCATAAGGTGCTCTTGCAACTTTAGGATTTATTATAACCTGATCTCCAGATAGAGAGCTTTCAACAACTATCTCTCCCTCAACATTTGGTAAAGTTATGTCTAGAGGATCTCTGACCCTTACCAAGATAGTTTCAAATAATTCTGAAAGTAAAGTAAGTCTTTTTTCAGATTCAGGTGTGACCCTCAAGAAATCAGATATCAAAATAACAGAGTTTATTGATTTGTTTAGATATCTCATTGCAAAATCCAGCCCTTTGTCCAGATCAGTAACACCCCCATAAGTTTCTGTGTTAGTCATTAAGTCCATCAAAAACTGAAAATGTTTCTCACCGTTTCTGGGGGTTATAAAATGTTTTACATCATTGCTAAACAAAAAAAATCCCACCCTGTCACCCTCTTCCATTATAAGTTTTGCAAATGCAGCAGTCAACTCAGCAATAAATTCGCACTTTAATTTTTTCCCAGAACCAAAAACCATGCTGCTACCCACATCAATCAAAAACATTATCTTAAGGTCTCTCTCTTCCTTGTATTGTTTGACCAAAAGTTTTTGTGCCCTTGAACTTGATTTCCAGTCAATTTCAGAAGCATCATCATCTGGAGAAAAATCTCTGTACGATTCAAACTCTAATCCTTTGCCTCTAAATAAAATTCTGTAGATATCTCTCTTAAGCCTAAATTCCTTCATGACGGCCTTGAATTCAGTTATTGCTTCAGGAATGTCCGTGTTGAGTCGTTTTTCAACCATTCAAACCCCCACCATGAACAAAATTTCGTCTATAATTTTGTCAGAGGTAACTCCTTCTGCCCTTGCTTTATAGTTGAGAATAATTCTGTGTCTTAAGACATAATGCGCAACCGACTTAACATCATTTGGAATGACGTAATTTCTCCCGTTTATCAAAGCCCACGCCTTAGCAGCAATGAAAAGTCCAATGTTTGCTCTAGGCGATCCACCCCATTCAATGTATTTCCCATGGGGAAAATCTTTTTTTCTCGTTTTATCGACTATCCTGACAATGTAATCTTTGACTTTCTCACTCATGAATATGCTTTTTGTCATTTCCTGCATCTTAAGTATTTTTTCTGGAGACAAAATCGGTTTGACATTAAAGCTTTCAAAACTTCTTAACGTAGAATTGTCAATCATGATCATCTTTTCTTCTTCTTTTGTCGGATATCCCATCAATATCTTGAACAAAAACCTGTCAACTTGAGCTTCAGGAAGATCATAGACCCCGCTGGACTCCAAAGGATTATTGTTTGCCATGACAAAAAAAGGTTTTGGAAGAGGATAAGTCTCTTTGGCAATCGTAACCTGTTTCTCCTGCATCGCTTCAATCATAGCAGACTGGGTCTTAGGAGGACTTCTGTTTATTTCATCAGCAATTATAAAATTTGCAAATATCGGTCCCTTAATTGTTTCAAATCCTTTATTAGGAGTATAAGTCGTGATTCCAATGATATCACTAGGTAATAAATCAACTGTGAACTGGATTCTCTTTGCAGAACATCCAGAAGCCTGCGCAAGTGTTTTTACAAGAAGCGTCTTTGCAATTCCAGGAACTCCTTCAAGCAAAACGTGTCCGTCACAAAGCAAAGCGCACATGAACGCATCAACAGCGTCTTTCTGTCCGACAATCACTTTCCCAACTTCTTCTTTAACTTTAAAAATCAAATCGTAAGCTTCTTTTATTTCAACAGGGACCTCATCCAAGTTCATCTTCTCAAGAACCGGCGCCTTGGAGCTCTTCAGTTTATTCTTTATTTTCAACTCAGCTCTGACAGAAAGAACTTCATTTATTTCTTCATCAGTATAATTATTATTCTTTAGTATCCCTCTTATCTGCTCGTTATCATACCTCTGCTCAACTGCTTTTTTCACCCAAGCTTCTATTTCCCCTTTTTTTTGGTCATCCATAACGACTTACACCTCTGTTATAATTATCAGAATACGTATTGTTTTTTATACTTTCCTGTGTGTACAAACCTTTTTTCCTTCTCAAATTGATTCTTTTGTAGGAATAAAAAGCGACTCCGACAACAAAAACGGCGATTGTGGAAACAGCAAGGTATCTGTAAAGCTTATTCTCGGCTATTTTGGATAAAACCGGCTTTCCGGCCTGCGCAATTGCATTTTTACATGCATTCAAAGCCTCATCTGCCTTTTGATTGGCCAATGCAGTGTTTCCCTGCGAGGCATATCTTTTTGCTTCATCAACTAATTCTTTTATTTCAATGCACTCCGGATTTGACGCAATAAATTCTTCTGTGAAAACAATTTTTTCCCCGACATTCTCTCCCTCTTTTATTGTCAAAAATATTTTTCCCCAATCCATGTATCTTGGACTGCTTGAGGTAGCATTGACAGTGATCTCAAAAGTCCCGACGTTCTGCGTGTCAACATTGAGAATCATTGTCAAATTTTCCTTTTTTCCAGGTTGCAAGCTGGCAAATTCTCTCTTGCTGAATGAGATGTTTACATCATTCGCCAAAACATTGTCTTTAGCAACACTTCCATCCAAATTTATCATATAGAGGGTTGTACTGCCGGTATTATACAATGTTAAAGGCACTTCTATCTTGTCTTTCTGATAAGCAGAGATAGGCCCAGGCATTATTATTTTCAAAGAAACCGGAACCTCAGTGCTTCCACCTCCAGAAGAGCTTGAAGTAGAAGTTCCCGTTGGTGCAACAAATCTAACAGTAAAAGAATTGCTGGAAGCAGTAGAAGAGCTATCGCTACCATTGACAGTAATTAACCCAGCAACAGCAGTTGTAGCAGACAAAGTCATTGTAAATCCAGAAAAGCTAGAGGTTATTGATGAGGTATTACTAGACAGAGTAAACGTAGGGCTTTGGGCATAATAAGGGTCGTTATAATCTAGATCTGTAAAATAAGAACTCAGGTCCAAGGTTATAGCTGTGCCATAAGTTGTTGGTCCAAGATCTGCAATATGCCCGCTAAAACTTACATTATAATTTGTATGGGTTATGTTAAGCTTAAATACAATTGTCGTATTCAGCAAAGATGCGTTTGTCAAATTGCTGTTTGACGGATAAACAACTAAAGTTAAATTTTTCAATAAACCATAAGTTTCATCAGTCATGTTGGAAGTAAAACTCCAGTTATAGCTTGTTCCATTCCCATAATATGAAAGATTGTCTCTTAACAAAGATGAGGTGTAATTACAATTGGAGCTTGAGCCAAGAGGACAATTTATTCCATCAACATAAAAATCATAAGTTAGGTTATCTCCAACAGAATGATTGACTGTAAAATTAAGCACAGATGTTACATTTTCAGTTAAATTGAAGACGTAGCTTGCAGCAGGAGAGGTAATATTTGGAAGCCCGTAAACACTAACCCAAAAATCTCCATAACCTATAGCACCAGTTGAATCATTCACGCTTATGTTAAGGTGGTATTTTCCATCTTGGCTTGAATTAAATGTTAGATTTATTATTCCAGTAGTTGAATTAAAAACACTTGTGTTTAAAAAACTCAAAGTGCTACCATCATTCAAAAACGAATAAGAGAAAGTGAAATTTGTATTAGTTGCAGAGGTGTCATTGCCATCTTCAGTGTCTGTAACATTCATATCGTAATAAAAACTCCTGTTCACGGCAGAAGATTGGTTTGATAAATTTGAAAGAACTGGGTTGTGGTTTATCGCTAAAACGCTGAGATTAAATGAAAACGACGTTGAGTTGCTTGTTGAGTCAGTCACATTTATAGTGATGTTATAATTTCCAACAGACGCTTTGTTTGGAACAAAAATTGCTTGATATTCTGTTCTGTTTGGATATTGTGTTGTTGGGAAAGAATTTGTCAAAGAGAAATTGAACAAAGAAGTATTAATGCCCTGAATTGTTAAATTTACGCTAAAGCTCTCATTATAAAATCTTCTTTGACTAGTAGGGATTTTCACATCATCGTCATCTATCCACAGCTTTATCACAGTATAATTGTCTTCCGTCACATTCAAGGATGCGTTCCCAGCAACCTGCGCAGGAGTGGCATTGACTGTTTGAAGTTGTTGTATGCTCGGACCATCGTTTATGTTTAGTATTGTAAAATTAAATGAAGTTGTGTTTGTGAGATAGCTGTCATTTATTGTAATGTTAACAATATGCTGGCCAATATCCACATCCAACCCCGTGAAATTTATTATTCCTCCGCTTGTCAGATTAAAATTATCGAATCTTGTGTCATTGGCAAAACTGAATGTTAGAGTATTCCCATCAGCGTCGGTAACATTTTCTGAAAGATTAAGATACAAATTGCTGTTTTCATAAATTACAATAGTTGTGTTAAGAGGAGAATTCCATGTTGGTGCGCTGTTGTTTATTATTGTGAGATTAAATGTGGTGTACGTTGAAAAATTATAGCTATCTTTTGCAGTGACGTTAATAGTGTAGCTTCCAGCATCGCTAGAATTGGGAGTAAATCTTATTTCAGCGCTGGTCCTGTTTGTTCCCGCAACAGGCATCTGTAAAATCGTTATGCTAAAATTAGACAAGCTAAGCTGTTGAGTTGGATTAGAGCTGTTCAATATTGTTCTGGTAAAATTAATCGTTTCATTGAATCCCCCATAACTCGCATTTTTATCTGGAACAAGAGTGTCATTATCGTAAACGCTGAGGTTTATGACAGTCAACAAATTTATCGAAGTGTTGACGTTGCCCACTGAAGCGATAGATGGAGTGGCATTTATAGTTCTGTTTACATAAACATAAATCTGGGTTATGTTCGTGTCACCATTGCTGTCAGCCACAGTAAAGTTTATTGTCCAATTTCCGACTTCTGTTTTTTGAGGAGTCACATCTATAGTGGCATTATACTGGAAATTGCTTGAACTGTTTGTCATATTGGCAAAAAACCAGCTGGTATTAGAAACGCCACTCTGCCCTGCAGCATAATTTCTCAATACGGCATAGCTTGAAATGTTCAGCGTATCACTTGGATTCTTAGATCTTATTGAAATGTTGCATGCGCCAGACTGATTTTCCTGGAAAATTTTATTCTGACAATTGCTTATGTCAACCGAAAGAGAGGCCAAAACATTAAATGTGACTATGGTTGAATAATTAGTTGTCTTATTCACTTTGTAGGTTGAGTTATCACAATAAGCATGTGGGCAACTGTAATTTGACCCGTAATCCCTGACAGAAATATTCGCATAGTAGACTCCAACTTCATTATTTGTAGGAGTCATGTTTATCAAAGCAGAGATATTGTCAAGGCTAGTGATGTTAAAACCCATATCAAAAAGCGAACAGTTTTGATTGTCAACTGTATAATTACTCCAGGCAGCATGGGTGCACCTTGTAGCATTGAAAGTCACAGTAAAATTCAAAGGATAATGACTTTCTTCGTCGGTGGCATTCAAGTAAGAGCTAAGAGGATTTGCATTTGAAAAATTATATGTTGTGTTTATATTTGTAAAATTTGGTGCATCATTTGTGGCGTTGATTATAAATTCAAACGAAACAGTCGTAGAACCGCCGCCAGAGCTGGTATTTGTAGCCTGTATTGGTATTGAAAAAAATCCTGTTTGGTTGTCATAGGTTGCATTAATTGTTAAATTTCCAACAGAGGAGTTAGTTATAGACATCCAACGGGAAACAATGCTGGTATCTGAAACGTTATAAGTTCCACTTGAATTTGTGATAGTAATGTTATTATCAACAGTGTTAATTGCAAAACTAACGTCATTATTAAAATTAGTTATGTTGGCACTGAAATTATGATAGTACACAGAATCTTCTATTGTTGTATAATTGGTCGTATCAGAACCGCTTTTCCAGCTAGGAGGTGTTGCCAACACAAAACCTAAAAAGATTATTCCAACAAAAATTGTGAATAGTACAACTCTACTTTTTTCCATTTTTCTCCTCCATTCTTTTCAAAAAATCATTGACAGCCAGGTCAATAAATTGTTTTTTATTTACAAATTTAAGCCTGTTTTCATCCTTGCTTATGAAATCTTCCACTTCTTCAAATAGTTTAGAATCAATTTTTACAACACTCCCATCATTCTTTTTCCCCATAGTTACTAAAAGTTACTATTTATTACCTAAAGTAACTAATAAAAATGGATATTTAAACGTTTGGTCTCTTGGTAGAATCAATGATCTTTCTATATCTTATTATTCTTATAAGCTTGGTTATTATGAAGGCGATTATTATGAGTATGAGTAATAAAAAGCTATAAATTATATTCTTTCTCTTTAACAATGGAACAGCCGGCTCACATATCCAAGGACATGGCCCGCCACAATCAACACCCTCTTCACCCTGATTTTGCTTCTTGTCCGTACAACTGGCACAAACGTTGCATGGCCCGCCACAGTCAATCAGAATCTCACAGTCTCCATCATGGCAATTCTTTATTCCATCACTACAGCTAGGATTTGGCGTGTAAAGACAAGATTGAACCTCTTCTGGTTTCTGGACTTTAGGAGAGCAGTTATTCAAGTCTGGACACACCCTTATCTGGAATCCACATCTGTCAGGAGTTAAAGCATTAGCCTGGCACTGATCGCTCACGATTCTGTAATCCTGTCTTGATAAAATCCCAAGATTCAACGAGGATTCAGCATTCTGGCAAACATTCCAAGAGGTACATCCCCATTGGGGTTTGCACGAAACTATTCCCCCGCCTCCACCGCCTCCGCCTCCACCACTTGGCTGACTACAGGAGACGACGGAAACACTAAAATTCCAGTAAACACTATCATTGAATTCTCCGTCGGTGATTTCCGCCTTGACATCATGTTTGCCAGAAATCCCGCAAGGGAAAACGTAATCAAAGATATCAGTGGAATTGCCCTCAAAATAACTTACCAAAACATTATCTATATACCAATATGAATCTGGAATCGTGAAATCAGGATCATACTTCGTTATGTTAAATCTGATGTTCTGTGTTCCACTCACATTTATCACTGCGCTATTGTTTGGAGAAAACGCAGTTATTGTTGGAGGTCTATTTTGATTGGTGATAGTAAGCTGGAAATATTCACATGTTGTTTGAGCCAGGCCAGTTTGGTTACAGTAAGTTTGAATCAAAGGATGTCTGTTTGTCAATCCTGTATCACTAACACAAATGTTTACATTATAAATCCCAACAGGAGTTGAGTTTGTCGACGTAAAATTAATTGTTCCAACAGTCCCATTTCTAGAAACATTAAACAAGTTGACAAGACTTCCCGTAGAATTAACAATAGTGGTGTTAATGCTCAAACTTCCGTAATTCCAAGGAGGGGAGTATTCAATGTCACCAAAACTGAAATTTTTGTAAAGTGTAGAATTTTCTCCAGTATGCCATATCGTCTGAACGCCAATTGGATCAATCCAAGGAGGATTGTTGATCTCTACAAGAGTGACATTGGTAAGATTTGTATCTGAATACTGACCATCACTGACGCTAATGCTAATTGGAAAATTTCTGAATCCAGTATTTACCCCAAAAAGGTTTGATTTGAAAAGGTTTCCAGAAAACATTGCAAAATAATTCATTGTAACGGCTCTCCACAAATGTTGCGAGAAAAACAGTCCGCTAGGATCTCCAATATAAGACATGATGGGATCGTAAACATTGTCATCTTCATCAACATCTGTTGCATTAAACAAATAGTTTAATGAGCTGCCCTCACAGACATAAATCGGATTGTCTATAGGCAATAGAATAGGCGCAGAATTGGGCACGCTGACAAAAAAAGTCACATTTGCAGAAGCAGTTTTTCCGCCAGAAGTTGAAGCATTTACAAAAAATGCATTACCCCATCTGACCGCAGCAAAGGTAGTATTAGAAGAAAATGCAACATCTCTATAAGCCCACCAATTATGTTTTAAATCATAAATAGAGTACGTCCAAAGAGAAATCGGAGTGTCTGAAGTAACATTTAAGTCTATGATGTAAGGTTGGCCTATGCTGAAATTATAAGTTATATTCTGAGGGCTAAAAATTTTTAGGTATGGATTTCCTTCAATCGCAAATATCACGGAAGCAGTGGCACTTGTGTCAAATCCCGTCGGCCTATGGGCTTTTTGAGAAAAAATGAGGTAGATATTCAAGACAATCACTACAATGAAAAAAGTAACTAAAAAATATTTGGTCACTCTAGAAAGAGAGTTTACTTTTTTGTAAAAAGAATTCCTTTTGCCTCTTTTGGTAGCCATGAAAAATAAAAGGAAGTAGCATTAATAAAATTAACCATTAATATATTACTGCAACAAGCACGGATTCAATATCTTGAAGCCTTATTTTACCATCATCGATATTATTATTGTCGCCTTTCGTAACAAAATAAACTCCATTTCCATCATAATTTTTTTCTATAACTCTGTGCACTATCAACTCTCCGTTTTTCCTAAACGTGACTATGTCTCCAACATTCACTTCGCCTTCAGTTTTTGGAGTTATCACAACACCTGTCGAGTTCACACCCAAAGTCGGAGCCATACTTCCAGAATCTTCATATCTTATGAAAGACGGCTTCTCAATAAAAAAAGTCACACTGGTATTGTTTGCAGTTATGGAACTTTCATTCAAAAAATCAGATGGAGACTCAAAATTGCCGTTTGAAATAACAAATCCAGATATTATCCCTCTGTCTAAGACATATAATATGAACACTGCATTAAGAATTAATATTGCTAGGACAAAAATTAAGATTAGGTTTATAGTCTTCATAAGAACCAGTATTAAACCTTATTTTTAAGAATTATTGTTTTCTAAGATCTCTTTTGTAAGTTGCAGTAAAGTTTCCGGTATAGTTGCCAAGGGATTGATTGGTAAAAACAATTGTCGAGACACTTATTTCCTTCATCTCATCCTTTTTCAGATAAATCGGGCTGTCAAATACTATAAAGTCCTTGACCTGGCCAGAAACTTCAAAGTCAACCTTTACCCCAAAATTATAATAGTTTTGTATTTTTATTTTCTTTTCAGCACTCGATTCTAAGGGAGTAATCCCAAAATCGAGAGTTTGATTCTGAACAGCAAGACCGCCAACCTTACCTATCCTGACAATTATGGGAATTTCTTTAGTCCCAAGAATATCGTTCCTGTTTACAAAAGATATTATAAACAATGTCAAAACAGCTAAAGAAAACAATATGGCTGAAATGACGTAAAAACTTTTCAAACTCTTATTTTTTGCGAGGTCTCTTAAGCGTTCCATTTTCTTTTATATATCTAATTGCCCTTATAAATTTTACAGCAGCCAAAGTCAAGATAATCAAAACTCCAATACCTCCGATTATAAACCAAATTAGCATAGACGGTCTATTGTAAAATTGAACCTTAACAATCTTATTTGTCTCTCCCCTTTCGTCTCTCCCATAATAGTTTAGCGTGATATTTGCATCGTAGAATCCCTCACTGAAATTTGAGGTATCCAGATATCCCGTAATTGTTTTCTTCTCCCAAGCCGTCAGAGAGGTTGATGTTGTTTTAAAAGAAGCCAAACTCACTGAATTGTTTAGAATTTCAACATCTGCAAAGACTCCATCAATGTCGTTGTTCCAATTGCTCAAGATTTCAACGTCAAACGACTGCAGCTTGCTTATGGGGATGAAATTGGAGTAGTTAATTATACTTATACTGAGATTGCCTATCTTAAAATTAAATCGGTCCTTTGCCACATCCCCATAATCGACTAACGCGACTGCAGTGTAATTTCCAGAGTTCAAGCCAGAGGTGTCAAACTGCTTCTGCAAAGCAATTGATTCTTGGCTCCTCAAAAGTCTCTTTTGAAAAGAGAATTCCTTAACTTGGGTCTCTCCGGAATATATCTCAACTTTGGGCGTAATAGTCACGTCTTCCGTCCCCTTGCTGGTTATGCTCAATTCAAAATTGATAGGCTCACCAACATTCGCATCATGCCCAGTCAGTCCTATCTCAACATATTTTCCAGGATAAGGCACATAAACATCGATAGCCCCAACAACAACGACTCTTGTCCCTATAAACCCTGAAGCCAATTCAGGATCAACTTTCTGACCAACAACTATGCCAAGTCTATGCCTTCCGGGTTTTTCAATAACATGAGGAAATTTAATTGTTGCATCAAACTCGCCTCCACCCACAAGATTTGTTTTGTCAAAGGAAATATATTGTGCCAGATCACCTTCCGCAGAAACTTCCACTTCCATATTGGCAGCAGAGAGAACATTATAATGGATAGTTTCCACACTATCAGGGATAAAATTATATGTCTCTATTGCTGGTGTAAGGCCCAAGGACGAAACATTTTGCAAAGTGATTATAATAACTGCTGACACAATTAAACAAATAAAAAACCCCCCTCTTTTTTCTGGCATAGTAATTAAAGTAAAAAATTATTTTTATATCTTACTGTTTTTGATTTTGCCATCTTAACCGCTTTTGTTGAGTGTTAATAATTTTAGAATAATCTCTTATTACAGAACCCATCAACAGAATAAACAAAATTAAATCACAACAAAGAATCAAAGCAATGTAGCATAATCTACAAACACTATCGAGAATAATATAAAAAAATAAAACTAAGGAAGATACCCAGTAGCAGTGATTTGTGCAGTCCTATATCCTGATTGAGCAGGAGCGTTGTTCGAAACATTCAGCTGGAAATCTATTCTCAATTCATCTCTGTCTGGGTTGAATTGCGTTTGGTTGCAAACTCTGACTACCTGATTAGTCTGAATATCCGTGTATGAAAGTGGTGTAAGAGTGGCATCACAGGTGTTAGGCTCACTCCCATCAGCAATGTTAAACTCCGAAAGCTTCCACTTAAATGTAGAACCGAAATTTGCACCATTGTCAAGCAAGAGTGAAGCATTTCTGTTAGAAGTTAAATTAATAGCTATAGGCAAAGTTGATCCGAATGTAGTAAGTATTAATCCCCTATTCTGGGTTTGCCAACCAGCACCGCATATTATTGGGGATGCAGTGTTATTCGTGTCTAATATTGCATATAAACCAGTACCACACGAAGTGTTAACATAACCAGAACTCCAGTTGATTAAGTTATTTGTAAAATTAAGACTAATAACTTGTTGAATTTCTAAGGTAACATTTCCTTGTCCTGATGAAGCAAATCCAGAACTCTTAAGATTTAATGTACTGAAAACCCCAATCACGGAAGTGATTACAGCAAGGACGGCAACAACCATCAAGACTTTTGTAACTCCCGATGTCTCTTCTTCAGCCATTATTGTATTCCTCCTCTTTCTGATGTTGGAGCGATTTTAAATGAAATCTGACCGGTTGATGGCCCCTGATTGTTAATTGTCTTCTCAACAGTTTTTTGCGAACCGATAAGATTAGTAGAAAATGTTAATACAACGCTAACGACAGAAAGTATAATTGTTATCAACAACAATATCACCACAATTTTTTGACTGTTAACCATTTTATCCTCTTTTGATTCTTATAACCAACTAAAATCAGAACCCTTTATAAACTTTTTGATGATTCAAAATATTCGTTCATTTTTTTCTCTTCATTAATTTTCTTATCAAAACAAACCATACAATATTTGCAACAATCAATCCAATCACTAAAATTATAAGCAAGTTATTAACATTCAATCCGCCTTTACCCTTGACGATAACTTTTCCTGTGACCCCAATAATCTCGAGGCTGTCGCTGCCTATTTTAAGCTGTATATTTTTCTCGACAGAACTTTCTCCATATTTCAAAATTAATTTTCCATCATAAGTTCCTTGTTTAACTCCAACCGTATCCCAATATGCAACCATTTCTTCTTTACTCAAGGAATCTATATCATAATTAGGAGATTTGAAATCAGCCATGATTTCTCCCTGCGTGTTGTAAACCAAAATGTTCAAATAAACGTCCTTAAGCTGCTCTGACCACTTGCTTTCGACCATTGCATTGAACTTCGCAATCTCGCCAAGCCTAAAATCTTTGACATCTACGGCAATTATGTCAATGAGTTTCTGCCCAACTTCAAACGGCTTCTCAACTTTAGTAACCTCGTTGTCATAAACAACAGAAACAACAGCAAGATATTTTCCAGAATTGACGCCGCTGCTGTCCCACTCAGCAATGAGTTCTTTTCTCTGCAAACTTAGAAGTGAATCGGAATTGGATTCAATCGTTGCAACTTTTTCATTTAAAGAAGTGTAAACGTCCACAACAGCCTTGATGTTCCCAATATCTAATTTACCACGATTTATTGACGGAACCAAAAACAGGGTTTTCCCTTTGTCATTAATCACATTGACCTCTGCTTCGACATATTTATTGGGGTAAGGAACATAGATATGCAATTGC
This sequence comes from Nanobdellota archaeon, assembly GCA_038046245.1. Taxonomy (GTDB): domain Archaea; phylum Nanobdellota; class Nanobdellia; order Pacearchaeales; family GW2011-AR1; genus JBBSXB01. The sequence continues at coordinate 36,528 of JBBSWO010000001.1, forward strand.
GTCGCAACCCCAACGGTTGCTCCGACAAAGGTCCCCTGCTGTTTGATATCTTTAGGAAGCTCCAAAGCGACAACTTCTGCCTCGTACAATCCGGGCTTGTCAAATTTTTCTGGAAGATTAAAAGTATAGCTAAATGACCTAGATTCATCGCTAGACAAAAAGTCTTCATACGCTTTGTTCATCGTTATGTAACTTGCCAATTCCCCTTTCACAACAAAAACAACACTCATGTCTTTATGTTCTGAATTGATTACTGAAAAAGCGACCTCCCTGTGCATGCCAGGCTCAAAATCCAAAGTCGTTCTTCCAGGAGTTATTCCTATTGCTGAAATAAAACTGGTTAAAGCTAACAAAAGCACAAAACCCAAGATTATTTTTTTATTTGTCATTTTTGCCCTCCTGTGTAAGCCCCATTATTTTCAACTTCCGTCGATGTTCCAACTTCAAGAGGAATGCTTGTAGTAATTCCGCCCTTAGTTTTTTTGACCGCAACTGCAACATTCCCTGAATTTTCCAAAATGTTTTTTTCTTGGCCTGTTCTTAAATTCAACCCAACCTGCCCTTCTATTGTAAAGGTTTTAATCTCGCTTTCTCTAAGCAAACTCTTGACTTTCCAATAATAAATCCTAGGAGGCAAAGTGATCTCATCCCCTTCCTGCAGGATGATTGGATCTGTGAACTGCTCATCAAGCGAGATATAAACTTTATCACCATTTTGTATTTCAAAAACAAAATCAGGATCAGAAACGACCTGGCCAGAAATTGGAGAAATTGCTTGAGGAGAGTTTAAGAAAAATAAGTACACAAAAATTCCAGCAACCAAAACAGCCTCGGCTATCAAAATCTTTTTCTCCAATCCGATTTTATTTTTTGTTTCCATTATTCTGCTAAGCTTGCTGTGAAATTTATAGTTGAACTTCTTATGCCGGCACCTTCCTGCGCCCCGGGAACAGTTACATTAATGTCGATTTCTGCAGCGTCATTTGCATTCTGCCACCCAAGATATGCAAGTGCGTTCTTCACCTCTCCTTGAGTGGGAACATTCTTCCAGGCTGTCTGGCTTAAAAACCAATTAAAGCTCCCAGGCTCACTCCTGTTGTCAAATTTGTACTGGAAGTATTGTGATGGATTTGGCTGAGTTAGCCATAAGTTTGTCGCGTTAATGCTCACATTTACCAGGACATTTCCCAAATTCTCCAAAGCAAATGGCAGAGGAGAACCGTCTGATGTGTCATTGATTTCATTTGGCAGCATCAATCCAAAATTAACTCTCAGATTTGTCAGATTGATGTCAATCAAAGCAGTTACATTGAATCTCCATTCATCGCTCCACGTTCCAAAGCCAACGGTGTCATTCGCTCTAACTTTCCAAGTATAGTAATAATTTCTGTCGGCCAAATATTTCAAAGGAGTTAATAAAGTGTAATTTTCTATAACAGGAGAGCCAGTATTCACAATAATATACCTGTTGTCATCAGTACAAGTACTTCCATCTTGATAATAACAAGTTATATTTATTTCATAAGCTTTGATATCTGATTTCCCGTCTAAATCAGTTCCATTCCAAACAAGCATTGGAGTTCTATTTATGAGGGGGGTATTGTTTAAAGGAGAGTAAAGAGTCACAGTTGGTAAAGTGTTTCCGATGAATATGCTTGTGTTATTTACTTTAGTTTGATATCCTCCTTTCTCGCATGTGGTATTGTAAAGATAAATACCTGTGCTTACGAATGTCCTATTGTAGCTCCACAACCTCGAGGTTGTGTTCCATATCATGTCTGCAGAAACAGAATCGTTGAATGCTATCTTGCATGAAACTGGTTGCGTAATGTATACTATTCCGTTCGTGCTGAGCGCTACGACATCTGCTATACCATCTTTATTAGAATCACCAGTATCGATTGCCTCGCTGTAACCCAGATCATTACCTATACTTCCAACATTCCAGACATATGAAAGCAAAGTTGTTGCATTTGTGGCATTGATATCAAATGCGTTGAGGGTTGAGCTATCACCACCAGTGATAAGCTCTTGCTGTATATCATCATCAATATTTGCGATTTTCATATTATAAACAACGCTAAGTGTTGGTAAGATGTATGTCCACAGCACTGCATTACTATTATTAATTGCACGCAAATTATTATGCTGAGGATTTTGTGAGTCTAAATAAACAAATAAAAGGTCGTCTTTGCCGTCTCCATTAAGGTCTGTCTTCACCAAATCTCTTGAGACCCAAGGAGTGTAGCTACTGAACGGACTAAAACTTACAATACTTCCACTTGTCAAGTTCGAAAATCTTATTCCATCACCCCCACCGCTGTTATATCTTCCATAAAGAATTTCTGAAATATTATCATTGTTGATATCCATAAAGATCGAAGCATCTTCTCCAGTATCAGTATTATTCCAAATTTGTGATCCATTTGTGGCATTGATTAAGAAAAGACGCCCCCCCAGACTTCCGGCTATATAATCAGCTACACCATCAATGTTTTTATCATAGAGCTGCAATTCAACAAGTGCGCCAAGTGCTGTGTTGCTCCAGAACTGTTGTCCTGAACTATTGTATGCAAATAGTCCATTACCTGAACCTAAACCAAAAATAATATCAAGTTGTCCATCTCCATTGATATCGCCAAGTTCAAGTGACTCCCCCCAAGATACTCCAGGATCTATGGTTCTTTCAAGTCCCCCAGCCATATTAAAAATAAATAAATCTCCATCATAATAATTAATTCCTAATATTTCACTCTGGTTATCTTTGTCTATATCGCCAAGACGTATTGCATATTTAGGATATGGAATTGTGGCAGAAACCCATAATAAACTTCCATTAAATGCAAATGCTGCAAAGTTTGATCCATTTCCAAGCACATAACCATCAGGTATACCGTCTGTGTTCATATCAATAACTTTGATTGAATGAGAGATGTCATTAGTATCCAAATCAGTGCTATTGTGAATCAATTGTTTCACATCCCCAATAACTCCAGAGCTGTAATTCGCAGTGAAAGTTATCGGCTGATTAATAACAGGAGCAGATTGTGTAGTTAATATACTCGTAGTGTAGTTTTGGATTATTATCGCTGTTGAACTAGAATTTGACTCAAAAATGTCAAAAGCAACAATGCTGCAATTAATATTATCATCGTGATAAGTAAGATCCCTTGAAAGATTAACAGATGCTAAAGTGTCATTTTGATATCCTGAAACAGTTTGGTTTAAAATGACTGCTCCATTCCTACGCCAGCTGACATTTACATTAAGATTTGTTTGATCTGCGTCATTTATATTAAAAGTACAGTTAAGACTGTCTTTGGTATAAGCCGGGCTTGGAGTTATTGCCAAACTTTTTATTTGTGGAGCAGTATTCCGGACATGCAAAACCCTTACTCCTGTAGAGTTTGCTCCACCATAGCTGTCATTTGCATATCCATAATACGTGTAATCTCCCAATGTTAGATTTGTCTGGTTGGCAAAGAAATTCCATTTGTCAAAATCATATTTGTACAAATTTGAAAGATAAAGCTGTCTAACTTCTTGTGCAGACAAAGATCTGTTCCAAATTCTAACTTCGTCGATGCTTCCAATAAATCCATCTGGAGATAAGGTTGAACTTCCTATCAAAGTCGTCCCTCCAATTAAAAAGTTATCATCATTGCTAGCTATTACATTAGTTAAACCATAACCTTGACTAAATTCTCCACCATTTACATAAAATGTAAGATATTTGCTCTCATTAATAGTAGCAGTCAAGTACACCCATTGGTTTAAAGGAGGTATATAGTTAGACCTATAATCCGCAACACCAAATGCCGTGAAGGTCAGATTATTTTGAGGTGTTGAATAAAGTCCAAAACACCATCCGTTGACGCTTACATTTCTTGCCAAGCAAACTATCTTTTTGTGGTTTGATGTAGAACTTGAAGTTACATTTATCCAGGCAGAAACACTGAAGTTTTTTGTCAATGGACTTATATTTTGAGAATAATTCATGATAATAGCATCCCCCCCATCAAAACGATAAGCGTTTCCAAACTTTCCTAAGTTTGTCAAAGTAGGACAATTAAACGGCAAAGTGCAGTTTCCACTGTTTCCATATTTACCAACATCAACAAAAGAAGTATTGTTTTCTCCTAAAAGCGAATTATTGTTTAGATTCATCATAAACAATAAACCATCATCATATAAGCTGTAATTTGTCCCATTCCAATTATACACAAAGTTTGCAAGATTAGATTCATTTATTGAGATATTCACAGGAGCATAGCTGTCTGAAATTGTAGTATCATTAGCATATGTCGGAGGAACAAAACTTATATTAGGCACAACACCTACAAAATGTAAAACTCTCGTCTCTGTTGAGTTTGCCCCGCCGTAGCTGTCATTGGCGTATCCATAGTAAGTATAATCTCCAAAAGTTAAATTTGTCTGGTTTGCAAAGAAATTCCATTTATTAATATCATACTTGTATAAATTTGACATATAAAGCTGTTGGATTTCATTTTGCGAAAAAGTCCTGTTGAAAACCATTAAATCGTCTATTGAGCCATTAAATGATAAATACTGTGTACTGCCATAAGAAAGATGGGCTCCAATCATAGAAGGATAAGGATTATTGCTGGTGATTGTTCCCGTAACACTCACTCCATTTTGATATAATCCATTCACATAAATTTTGAAATTATGTGAACTACCAACATCTTCCCTTGTCATTGTAATAAACGACCATTGTCCTTGTGGAACTGAATTAATATTAGAAAAAATTACCTGATCAGCAGGATTTCTGATAGTCAAGCCAACATAATTAGTATTTGCATTACGTCCATCCCAATAAATCCACCCATCAAAAAGTCCGTATAAATTTATTATATGCTGTTTGTCTGGATTTCCATTGTAATAAGGTTTTATCCAGGTCGAAAAAGTCCAATTTTGTGTTGCATTTGTTATTGGATTTGAAAGGTTTATGTATCTCGGGCTTCCTGCACTGTAATTAGTCCCAGTAAAGTTAAATCCGCCGGAGTTCCTCCCGCCGTTCACCAACCATTCCAATCCATTTTTAACACTCCCATTGTTTTTATATTTGCTTAAGTCAGTAACTTGAGCACTGTTCTCACCTAAAGCCAGGACATTGTTGAAATTCATCATCAAGACCAAACGGTCATCGTAAAAAGAATAATTTATCCCATTCCAATTATAAATAAAGTTCGCCAGATTAGACTCGTTTATTGAAATGTTTACTGGAACACTTGTAGGAGTATAATTTTCATATATTGTAGCGCCATCATTTCGTGTTGGGCTGATAAAAGCAATTAATGGATTTTCGACGTCCATGACTATATTAATCTGCATGCTTTGGGTGATATTATAATAAGACCCAATCTTAGAACTTCCTTTGGAAACATTAATTGTGTGATTGTTATACAAAATATCTCCAGATAAAATCTTAACCTTATCTGTAACAGAGTTCCACGAAGTCAGTCCTTGTGAATCTGTTGATTGAGAAGATTCTAAGTTATTGTTTAAATCACTAACATTAACCAAAGCCCCCTGAAGAGGAGTTCCGTTAAGGTTTGTAACATTAACTCTTGCATACCATTTTATTGTAATGTTATTTGTTCCTGTTGCTCCAAATGTAATTCTCGATTCATTAAATGTCGAGTTTAATAAAATGTTATTATAAGCGTTGGAATCAGAATAAATTTGTGAGGACAAATTATTCAGCTGAACGCCCGTAAAGATATTGTTAGTAACAGAAAAAGCACCGCCATTAAAGTTGATTGACAGATTTGACGAGTTTATATTATCGCCATAAAACAAATTTCCCGATGAGTTGGAGATTAAAGATACTCCATTAGAACTGACATCATTTGTTGTTATATTGTTGTATGAAAAATTGTTATTGTTTGTAAGAAAAATTCTAATTCCATCAGAACTGCTGCCAGATGTTATCACTTTATTGTTGAAAATCTTATTTGCATTTGAATCTGAAAAAACATAAATTCCATAGCTAAAAGGCCCAAAAATTGTAATATTATTGTTGGAAGCATTATTATTTCCTGAAGAGGTAAATAAAATTCCTGAAGAAGAAGTACTGCGTATTGTAATGTTATTTGATGAAATATTATTCGAATATGATGAAAAAACCACAATTCCTGAGCTAGAGCTAAGGGAAGTATCAATCTGATTTAATAAAATACTATTAGAATTTGAAGCCCCAAGAAGATTAATTCCATCTCCCCCAACAGAACTAGTAAAAATTTTATTGTAAGTAATATTGGAGTTTATTGAGCTAGATAGGACTATTGATCTGTAATTATTATTAAAAGTAGAATTATAAACAACAGCCCCATTAGAATAAATAACTAAACCTGTTTGATTTATATTAGAACTCCAGCCAGCATAACTCAAATAAGAACTGCTCATGTTGAACAAAGCCCCAGTGTTTACAACAAAGAAATAATTTGCATTCACGTTTTCCCCATTAGTAATATTAGAAGTATTTTTTATTGTCATGTTTCCTGTCGACATCACGCTTATTCCCAGATAACCGTTAGTTGTTCCATTCATTCTCAATGTTGTGTTGTCCAAAACATAAATTCCTGAAATTGTCAAATTGCCATTCTGCCAAATACTATATCTAGAATTCTGAATTGTGAAAATTCCTCCAGAATTTATTGTAGTATTTCCAACAACTAATGTAACATTGCTCAACGTAAGACTTCCACCACTTGTGACATTCAAAGACGCAATATTAATTACGGCATTAGAACACGAAGTGGCTCCGTTCACAATCCACCTATTAATTCCAGGAAGAGCTGGATTACATCCTGCATTGTTCGTGATGTCTATAGAACTCCAGCTTCCAACCAAACAATATGAGTTTCCATCCGGCGAAGTACTTTTGTTTGCATAACATGCTCCGCTAATAACACAACTGTCTTGAGTCGAACAACATGCAGAGTCTCCGGCATTTTGTGCACAATAACCATCCTGGACAAATCCAGAATTATTCACATCACTATCGCAAGCATTATTCTTAGCACAAGCAGAACACGAAGCATGATAAACTCCTGAGTTTACACAAGTAGTATCAATAGAACAAGTAGGAGTATCAGGATAGCAATTGCCACCAACAGCACAATAATCTGATGTGCAAACACCATCGGCATAAGTTGCCCAATTTCCACTCTCAGAACCAGATGCATCGCTGTCACACTTCTCCCCCCCTCCAGAAGTACATCCGTTAACTAAAGTACCAGAGCTATTGTAAACACTTCCAGTCGCGCAAATTCCTCCAGAAGTGCAATATCCTTGAGCAGTATAACTTCCATCCGCAACATTAGTATCGCATGCATCAACATCACTTGTTAAACTTGAACAAGCAGAGCAATCGCTTCTGTAAGCACCATCATCATTGCAAGCATTTCCAGAATTATCACAAATCATATTGGTAGTAGAAAGATTACGTGTAGTAACTCCCTCTGCAACAAAACCTCCAATTCTAACATCAGTATCACAACTAGAAGCAGTACCTGCGCTTGCCTGGGTCATGCCCCAATATGTTGATGAAGACCTAAAAACTGTTGGCCCAATACAAGTAGGGGTGAAAGGAGCGCTATTTCCGCAAATCCCATTTATACTACCGTCTCCACCAGAATCACAAAGATAGTTTAAAGTCACCTCTCCGCTTCCACATTCTGCACAGACCAGTTGAGAACTCGTATTGGAAGTTCCCTGGAAATAAACATTTGCTAAAGTAGCATCATCGCAATAAACTTTGCTAGTTCCATTGCTATAACACCATTGACTGCTTGATGAACAAAAACCATTATTAGTTGAAGTTGCAACAGCACCAGCATTACAGCAGCATCCAGACAAAGAACCATTCCATGTTTCTCCGGCATTATTACCACAGCAAGCAGTGTTTGTTCCAGTAGAACCATTAAGCCATATCCCACCTCCACAAGTGCTACAAGTATAATTATTATCATCCCCAGTTGAATAATACGTTCCTTGATAACAAGAGGTATATTGTGCACCGCAAAAACTGTCATTAACTCCATCATCACCACAACATAAATTAGTAGAACCTCCAACCCAAGTTTGGCCATAGTAAGACCCAGAATCACAAACATTTCCACCAAAACCCCCGCCAGCACAAGTCACCGAACAAGCAACATTACTAGTATCAGGATCTGTGCAATAAAGTGCACTAATTTGATTGTCAGAAGTAACACAATATCCTCCGTTACAGCAAGCTAATCCATTAGGACAATCAAACAAAGCAACTTGTCCGGCACATTTGCTGCCCAATGAACCAAGAGGATCATCTCCAAACAACAAAGTGTAATTGCTCTGATTCGTGACATTCGTCTGATTCAAACTATAATTTCCAAAATTCAAAGAAACATTATTAGTTACAGCACGATAAATGTCAAGTCTTGAAAGATTTACAGTTACACTACCTTGATATTCAATTGCTTTTCCTGTTGTTTTTAATCTGTCTCTTAATTCTGAAGGAGATAAACTTTCATTTTCCAAAACAATTGCAGCTCCAGCAGCAACCATTGGAGTTGAAGCAGATGTTCCAGAAATAGTTTTGTCAGAATTCCCTAAACTTTTTGTCAGAATATTTACTCCTGGAGCTAAAACATCAACAGCTTCATTCACGTTTGCAAAACTTGCAATGTTATCGCTTTTGTCAGTTGCAGAAACTCTTGCAACACTCGAAGCACACGAAGGAGATTTTAAATTTGCTGAGCCATCATTTCCAGTAGCAGCAACAACAAATATTCCATTATTAACAGCAGTGTTAGCTAACTCAGCAACAATATTAGAATCACAATATCCGCTGTAGCTTCCTGCACCAATACTGAATGAAATAATATCAACATTCTGATTCATACACCACTGCAACCCTTCCAGAACACTGCTTTCATAACCACTTCCGCTAGCATCAAGAACCTTAGCAACATAAACATCAGCTCCCGGAGCAATTGTCTTCAGGATATAAGCGACTTCTGTACCATGCCCATTGTCATCACTAGCATCAGAATCATTATTTACAAAGTCAAAGCCGGTAGTGTAACCAACTACAGAAGGATCAACACCAGTATCAATCACACAAACTTTCTTTCCACTTCCGATTAATCCAAATTCATTTTTAACATCTAAACTTCTTATTATATTTTCTGAATCGTGAACTAGGAGATTGACAGGTTGATCAATTACAATCTCAACATTTTGAAGCAAAGCAAGGTTTTGTTCATCCAACTCTAAAACTTCTAAATCATCAAATCCATCAAGTTTTTCACCAATAACCAATCCTCTATTTCTTATAATGACTCTTACCTTATTTTTGTTTTGTAAATCATTAACAACTTCACTATCAATCTTTATTCCTTTTTCTGAAATAATCTTATTGATTCTTTCTATCTTTGTCAGATTAACAGTAACATTGGTTTCATTTAAAGGCATCCCAGTTACGTTTGTGACATTTGTTAGGTTAGTCACATTTAATTGATCTTTTACTCTGATGTTTACAGATGAAGAAGTTATCTCAACAGTGTTGTAAACAAAACTTATTTTTAATGCTCCTTCATTTGCCTTTAAATTTAAAGGAGTAAAATCAATGGGAATCTTAATGACTTCATTTGTTAAGTAATCCTGTCCAAATCCTTCTTTAAATTCAGAGTAATCAGTTGTTATAACTGCTCCATTATCATTATATTGAACACTAACAGGGTGTAAAGAATCAACAATTTCTATTTTTTCATTTTTTTTCAACTGATAATTATATGGCTGAGTTTTAGAAACCTGACCCTCAATAATTTCTGCACCAACAACCTGTCCGGTTAAACTTGAGCCAGAATCTTCGGGACTTACAGCAGTTGAGCCAGAACTCCCAGAATCTGAGACAGCGCCAGAAGTATCTGTACTGGGTTGCGATGTTGAATCTTGTGTTGTAGATGTAGTAGAAGGCTCACTCACAGTAGATGTTGTTTGATCAGAGGTTGTAGGGGTGGTTTCAGCAGGAGTAGTAATTTCAGGAGGCTGGGAAGGAGTTTCTGTTGTTGGTTGAGTTTCAGGTGAAGCTTCGGCTGGAGGGGCAGATGGTTCAGAAGTTGTTGCTTCGGTGTTAGTACTGTTGGTATCGTTGAAACTTTCATTCTTTACAACATCAACAGCAGTTTCCTTTTCCTTAAGGACTTTAAATTTAAAATCAACCAAAGGATAGACCTCTTTTTTACCTAAAATACCAAATCCTTGACCGGTCCCATTGATATCTTTTCCCTCAACAAAGAAATTTCCTTGATTTAAGTTATCAGAAATCAAATCCTTCAGATTATAAGCACTGACAGAACCAGCATTATCAACGATTAGCTTAGAATCAGCAGGCATAAGCTCACCTTGCCTCAGCATAAGGTTTATATTTCCAGAAATATCTTCCCCAGGAGCATAATTATCTTTTAATTCAACAGAAACTTTTCCTGTAAAATTAAGATTGATTAAAAAGATTAAATTCGCAGTCAAAAGAATTATTAATAGTGATAAAAATCCAGCGACAAACCAAAATTTCTTTGAAGGCTTTTTTGCACTACCAAAAAAATTTGTTTTTTCTTTATGTTCGTGATTAGAATCATGAGGCCCAAGATAATGGGTCGTTACCCTACCGTCTTTTTTGATGCTTTCGTACAAGTATGGACCATAAACTTTCCCATCTCTTTTTATAAATTTTTTATAAACCATCACTCCCTCTTTTTTAAATAAAAACCTTAGAAAATAATGGTAGGGTAACTATTTAAAGATTTTTATGAAGAACCTTCATGGAAAAAAACAGACCTGCCACCAGAGGTTAATTTGTACAATCCCATATTTTTCTCAAAATATGCATGCTTAATGCCCAAGTCCAATGCATCTCTTCCAATAGTAGCAATATAACGTTCATTCAAATCTTGAAAAATTTCACTGCTCGTAATGCCTTTTTCAGCCCCTTCAATAAGTTTACAAGAAATTCTAGATACCTCACGAGCAATTTCTTCAGGTGCACCCATCTCTATAAAAAATCTAATAACAGTTTTGTTTTCCAAACTCATAAAATTCCACCAACCCAAACTTTTTAAACATAATTAATCCTGATTATATATGTCAGGAGCCTATAGCTCAGCCTGGTAGAGCACCGCTCTTATAGGAATGCAATTCATGAGGATTGCAACTCACACAGAGAAATTCTAAGTGAGGCGGGGGTCCACGGTTCAAATCCGTGTAGGCTCATATGCTGTATTGAAAATACAGCTAGGATTTGTAAGATAGCAAAATATTGAACATTCAAATCCCGAGAGTTTTGACTTTGGCAAACTTTGTGATTAATTTCAAAGTCGGGGCTCGAGTTGTGTAGGCTCATTATTTAATTTTTTAAGAAAACATTTAAAAAGAAAAAAAATCTTATAAGTAAAGAAAAAGATGGCAAAAATAAAAGAAGCAAAAGGGAGTAAAAAGCAGAATGACGAAAAACTCTTTGCTTTTATAGCAACTTTCTTGAGTATACTAGGATTCATAATTGCCTTATTGACAAAAAAAGAAAATAAATATGTAATGTTCTATGCAAGACAATCATTATTAATATTCATAGTTTTCATTGTTTCAGGAGTCTCGGCTTTAATACCTGTAGTCGGAGGGTTTGCAAAAGCCGTCCTTTCTATAGCAGGAACAATTCTTTGGATATTCAGCTGGGTTTACGCATTAAGCGGCGAAATGAAAGAGATTCCATTGATCGGTCAGTACCAAGAAGATATAAAAATCTAAATTCTACGGAATAAAATGACAAAGACTCTTAAAGATATAGAAGAAAAAATTCTGAAAATTGCGATTGAAATTGCAAAATCTGGAGAAGGATGTTTGTTTGTTATTGGAGAAAATGCAAAGTATTCAAAACTGATAAAGCAAAAATTCACAAAATTGAATATCTTTGAAAACGGGGCAGAGAAAATCCTCAAAGGTCTTGCAGTAATTGACGGTGCGGTTGTAATAGACAAAAAAGGTAATTTGGTCGATTATGGAGTCATGATAAAGAACACCAAGCCTTTTGTGGGTTATGGAACAAGACACGCAGCAGCATTCACAGCTTCAAAAGGAAACATAGCCATTCTTGTTTCTGAAGAAGAAAGGAAGATAAAAATATTCAAAGAAGGAAAATACATAATGCAAGTTGATGCTCTTCAAAAAAACGTTGAAAAAAACATTCCTTTAATGTCCAAAGTCCTCGAAAGTACTGGAGCAGGATTAATAGGGACGATAGGCACGGCCGTTCTCGCACCAACACTTGGGATAGCATTGATACCGGGAATAATTGTGTTTGGTGGAGGATATTACGCAGTCAAGTCATTCTTCGAAAATCATAAGAAAGGGAAGTAGAATCATTTCTCTGCAACAAAAAGCATGCTTCTTCTTTTTTTACCCTCGAAGATAAAATTGACTGGCTTCACTACAGGATTAAAAAAACCCACATTTTTTGAAAAGTCTAAAAAATACTCTTTAATCTCATTAAAGTCTCCAGGGTTAATAAAAACAATAAATTTACCTTTACTAAGAGCTTTGTAACAGCGTTCAAATTTTTGTGAAAACATAGGATGCTCTTCCTTTTTAAAACTATAATAAATACAATGTGTCTCAAACAATGAGTTCTCAGAAAGAACAGCGTCAAATTGCTGATCGAATTCCATTTTAGTCATATCCACATTTTCAAATCTAACATTTTTGCAACCATGTTTTTCTGCCCTTTCTCTCGCTTTTTTAAGTGAAACATTGGAGAGGTCAATTCCTGTAAACTGCGTATCGGGCATATTCAGTGCATAAAAGACGGTTTTCAGTCCAGAATTACATCCTATATCCAATACAGAACTGCTTCTTTTTAATTCAGCCAAAATTAATGGAGAAGAAGAAAGAGCCCTATCCCAGTATAAAGACTCATAAAGCAAGTCAATGCCCTCTCCAACTGCATGATCATAAAACTTTGAGATGTTTTCTTGAACATTATACGCACAAAATCTATCCGCCAGATCATGATGAACCCTAAGCTGCTCTTCTGTCAAAGCAGATTTAACAGCATCCCAATTAAGTAAAGAAAAATCTTTAAGTCCTTCCCTAGCCAAATAATCTGTTAATTCCATAAAAGAACCATTAAACCACCGGTTTTTAAACTTGGCGGATAAAGAAAATAGTAGTATTCCTTGGTTATCTTTAAAAACTATTTCATCTTTATGCAGTCAGATGCAAACAATAGAGGTGTGCCTTTGCCAGGTCTTTAGACCTAAGGACAGGCTCCCAACAGATGCTTCTAGAGGAGATTGCACTATTTGCTCCCCTGACCCAGAGAATAACAAAAATTGTTCGGGATACTATCCCATAAGATTAGTGACTGTAGAAATTAATAAAGAATATGAACACACCTCTTAGTTACCTTTAAAAAGCATTTTTCTTTTTGAGATGTGTACCTTTGCCCCGTTAGTTCAGTGGCCAAGAATGCGGCCCTTTCACGGCCGTGACCCGAGTTCGAATCTCGGACGGGGCGTTAAACTTTAAAACATCAAAGCCTTCTATCTTTCATGAAAAACGATGAATGTGTAATCTACATGACTACTAATGGTGGCAGCACGCAGATTTACAAAAAAGACGCCAAAGGATGGACGCAAAAAAGCTCAAAAGGCACAATTCGAAGAATGACAGCGGAACAATTCTTGTCTCACCTTTTGCCGGCACTTACACCAAAATACAAAAATAAAGTTTGGATAAGAGTGGAAAGGAAAAAGAAGTGAAAACTAGCTTTTTAATAACTCTTCCTCAGAAATTTTATTTAGAACTTCACTTAAGATTAGGTATGTATGTAGTGCAATCATACTAGCATCATAATGAGATAAACGCTTATGAACTCCATCCTGCGCCTCTTCAGTAGTTTCTTTAAAATATTTTTCCATAATTTCACATTCAGATTTCACAATATCCGATGCAGAATTTTTGTCCATAAAGCATAATAAACGATTTCTGAAATTGTTCTCCTTTACTTCCCATTCTCTCCCATCTCTAGTTTTATATTTCTGTTCTTGAGCTGGAAATACTCTATCTGCTAAAGATTTTAAAATCTGACGGCATGAAAGCGCAACCTTAGGATAGTCTGTAGGATTATTACTTTTTAGATTAATATAAAGTGATTGCAATTCTTGATAGACAGTTAAATCAACAAAACCAAGTTTTTTGTCTACTTCATTTCGAATAGTCTCGAAAAAAGATTGAATATAGCCTCCATATTGCAGTTTTGAGATGCAATCATTTAAGAAAAAAAGACATTTATTTGAAACTCGGTCAATTATCCTTCTCCCATCTAACGCTCGTAAAGTAACATTTTCAGATTCATAAGTGATATTTTCGTCTTTAATAGCAAGATCATAAAGCAATTTTATTTCGAAAGGAATTTTACATTCTTTCAATTTACCAGTGGCTTTATCGGGACAAGAAAGAACCCTGTAGCCAGGTATTTTGTTTTTATCAAAAATTCCCTCCAACTCCTTCTTTATCCATTCAATATCACTTTCCTTTGATAAGTTTATAGCAACAACCAAACAATTTCTGAGAACAGAGATTATATCTTCTTTTCCATCAAGCAATTTTCTTCTAATCGTCAAAGCTATTTCTAATGCCTCATCTTGCGGAGACTCAAATTTGTCTTCAACCATAAAAAAAGATATATTGATAATTTATAATAATTTATGTGATAAAAAACCCTAAAATCTCTTCACAACATAAGCTCCTTCTAATTCATACCCAATCTTCCTGTAATATTCCCTCACTCCAACTCCAGAAATAACAGCCAGCCTTTTTATTCCGTTCTCTTTTGTTATTTTCTCAGCTTCTTCCATTAGCCACTTTCCCAAACCCTGATGCTGTGAAGCTTCTCCAGATTTGTGGCCTATCATCAAAGCCTGCCCATAAACGTGCAATTCTCTTACAATTGCCTTCTTTGTTTTTCCTTCCTCAAAAATCCTCAACCTCAAAAGCCCAAACAAAATATTATCCTTATTAACAACCTGTAAGAAGAACTCTTTCCCATCTGAAGCTTCATACTCTTTTATCTTTAATTTTATCTTCTGATTAACATCAACATTAAATCCAACTTCTCTCATTCTTATTTCTTTAATCTTCTCACCAGTTTTTCTTAAATTATCTTCAACATCTTTTCTCAAGTCCAACTTCAAAGGCTCGAAAACCATTCTTTCTTTTGGAATCTCCCTCATGACCCTCATCACTCTGCAGTATTCAGGAATGATTTTCATCATCTTGTTCAGTAAATCTCTAGTTTGCTCCTCTGAATAAGGCTCGTAACCAATTTCTTTGTAAGTTTTTTCCAATGGTGAATCCTGCACAATCTGGCAAGGATAGATTTTCAATTGATCTGGCCTGAATCTTTTGTCAGAAAAAACTTTTTTAAATAATTTCAAATCTTTTTCAGGATTGCTGTAAGGCAACCCCGGCATGATGTGGTATCCAAGTTTAAACCCTGCATTTTTCAGATTCCTTGTCGCATCAATTACATCTTTTACAGTGTGGCCTCTATTTGTCTTTCTGTAGAGTTTATCGTCTAAAATCTGGACACCAATCTCAACTCTCGTACAACCAAACTCCAGCATCCTTTTTATCTCTTCTTTTGAACAATTATCTGGCCTATTCTCAATGCACATTGCAACACACCTGTGCTCAGCAGTCTCATTCCATTTTTTCGCCTCTTCCAAATCTTTTGCAACTCTTCCATTCATAGCATCAAAACTTCTTTTTATCACATCGTACTGATATTCAAGAGGATATTGTAAGAAAGTTCCTCCAAGAATTATTAACTCAATTTTATCGGTCGGATGCCCCATTCTTTCCAGATTCTCAAGTCTCTTCTTGGTCTGTTCATAAGGATCATAATTCAACGCCATTGCCCTCATTATTGCCGGACTTTTGTCCGTATAGCTTTGGGGTGTGTAATCTCCGCCAGGACAATAAATGCAAGTTCCATGATTGCACTTTCTAGGTTTAAGAACAACGGTTAATGGAGTGACTCCTGAGATAGTTCTTACTGGTTTCTTGGGGTTTTCCTTAGAATAAATTTTATCGTGCATAAAACTTGAAATTATTTACATTTTTAAATCTTGATTATTTACTTGTTAAATGAAAATACCCAACACAGAAAAGGTTTGGAATAAAGTTGCTTCTCCTTGGAAAGAGGTTAGAAAAAAACCAGTCGAAGAGGTTATTAATTTTCTAAAAACAAAGAAAGGAAAAATACTCGATCTTGGATGTGGGAGTGGGAGAAACTTCACAAAAGTAGATGGAGTAATTTACGGAGTTGATTTCTCTGAGAACATGTTGAAGTATGCAAAATCTTTAGCCAAAGAAAGAGATGTTAAAGTCAAATTAACAAAATCCAGAGCTGAAAACCTTCCATTTAAAGATAACTTTTTTGACGCAGCAATATTTGTCGCTACACTCCATTGCATTCCAAAAGAAAAGGAAAGAAAAAAAGCATTGCAGGAATTGTATAGAGTTTTAAAAAAAGGAAAAGAGGCAATAATAACTGTCTGGGACAAAAATCAAGAAAAATTTAAGAACGCAGAAAAAGAGGTTTTACTGTCCTGGAAACAAGAGGGAAAAGAATACAGAAGATATTATTACCTTTATGAAAAAGATGAAATTGAAAAATTAGTTAAAAGTGTTGGCTTTAAAATAAAAAAAGTCATTGATTGGGAAAACCCAGAGTTCTTTTATTCAAAGAAAAACATAATTCTTGTTGTGGAAAAACCCTAATCACTTCGTCGCAACCATAGCGGCAAAGGGTGGTCCTTCAAAAAATTCTTCCCAGTAACTTTTAGACCTTTTAACAGCATTAGAAGATTCATCACGCAAAACATCTCTCCAGCTAAATCTGGAAAACCCAGCTTCTCTGAATGCTCTTTCATAAGTCTTATGAGACAAAAAATAATTTGTTATTGGATCAGTTAACCCTTGAACTCTGTATATAACTTCTCCACCTTCTTTATCGCCATGCATTTCTTTTTCAAAGCCGTATAATTTGTATTTTGTTCCATCAAAAATATCAAACGGGCTATTATTAAATCCGACAAACATTCCTCCTTTTTTTAAATGAGAAGCTATTGCTCTACAATAGGTCACAGCTTCTTCTAAATTTTTTGGATAACTGAGAATATAAGCCCCAATAGCAATGTCTCTATCTTGATTCCCGAAAAAATTCTGCATAAATGCCAGATGATAATCAATTTTTCCCTCATATCCTTTATTTTTACCTATGGCTAAGTCAATAAAATCACGAAAAGCATCAACTCCAAGAACATGGCTTGCTCCCCTATCAACTGACACTCGAGCATAAATCCCGTCTCCGCATCCAGCATCTAAAATTCTTTTTCCAGCAAGATTCCCAGCCAAAGTGAAGATAGTATGTCTCTCCACATCCAATCTGAAAGGAAGTTGCTTTGTTTCGGCATATTCCGGTGCGCTATATTTAACTTCTTCGCCCATTCGAAAAGATAACTACATTTATTTTTAAAGATTTAGATAAAATATTAACAACAGTCACTTCTGCTTTATTATCTTAAACATATCAAAGAAACTTTTTTTCTCAAAACTGCTTATTTCTTTTTTCTTGACATCAATAATAATTTTTAATAAAGCCATTTTGGAAATGAATACGGTCCCGATTAAAGCAAGTTTCCCTTCAGACTTTTGCAAGGAAAAGAGTAGTTTTTGAAGATTATTTTTTATTTTTTCTTTCTCCATCCTGTCTAAAACCATATCTTCCACAGTCTGAAAATCCAGATCAATGTTAAAATCTATTTTGTCTGGAACGTTAGTTTCATTCCTTTCAGTCTCAACAAGCTTCATATTATCTTCTCCATAAAAGCTAAAAATTTTCTTTGTTTCCGGAACATAAAAATCAAAATGCTGTTTGAAATCTTTTCCTTCTTTATCAATCACAAAAAAACCTGAACAAAAAAATGCTTTGGGATTCTCTTTCATGAATTTCTTATATTCTTCAGATTCTTTTAATTTCTCAACATAAAACTGCATGTTCATAAAATCTTATAGAAATAACACTTTAAAAAATTTGGGGTTAATGCCCTGTGTTTGCAATCCTAACACTATCAACCCAAGCTGAATCAACTTTAGAGATAAAATATTCATTTCCCTCATTCCAGCGTTTGTAAATGCCAGTATTCAAATTATGTTCAAAAATAGAAAATGCAATTTCTTTTATGTTTTTTTCAATATCACCAATAGCCATATTTCCACGACTTATTTCCCCAGAAAGAGAGTCAACCTTACCGCTCAAACCCAACTCTGTAGTTGTTTTCATTAATTTTCTCAATTCTTTTTTAGTAAGAACATTTCCCTTTGCTAATGAAGGCAAAGATCCAGAACTCTTCCAAAATTCATTAAACCATCCTTTTTTATACCCTAGTTTTTGGTGCAAAGCGTCCCTTAATACATTGTAATTGCCAACTACTCCATTATAAAATCCAGCTCGAATAGAATCAAGATTCCCACTAACAACATCTCCAATATATTTGACTTCCTTTGAAATATTTACTAACCTGCTTTCTGTATTGTCAATCCTGGCAGAATCTTTTGCAATTGATGTTGAGTCTGTCTTATGCAACGCTAAATACTGTTCTTTATTCAAATCATCGTTTTCTCTATTGGCTGCCAATGAATCTTCCAAAGCAGAGCGTCTTGATTTTTCTGAAGATAATTCAGAATATAATTTTGATATTGCATTTGTCTGAGCTTCATTAACAGAATCACTATACAATTTGAAAGAGTCAAAATTACTTGAAAGTTTGGCGTAGCTAGAATCTAAAACACTATCTCTTGCTCTATCAGCTTGATCTTCTTGGACTAAAGGTTCAATTTTTTTGTCTTGTCGATTAGCTAAATAATTTCCGCCAATAACTCCAGCCAAACCAAGCACAGCAACACTAGCTACAACAGTTGTCCAAAATTTCCCTTTAGAAATATATCTTTTGTCAAATCTAGTAACGTATTCTCTTTCAGGATCATGAGGAGGACTGGAAAAACGCCCAACACTACCTTCCTCTCGATGATCATTGCCCATACTAAAAAATAACATCCATTCTTTTTAAGCATTTATGTATAGAAATAATTATTTTCTTTCGCTTATCTCTTTCTTCAATTTTTCAATAAAAACATCAACTTTCATACTCTCGACTTTTCCGCCTTTTGTCCTCACAGCGACCGTTTTTTCTTTCTCTTCTTTGTCTCCAACAACTATCACATAAGGTATTCTCATAATCTCCGCGTCTCTTACTTTGCCTGGAACAGGATTTTGTCTAAAATCAGCATCAAGTCTGATGTTGGGAATTTCCTCTCCAATCTTTTTAACTATTTTTTGTGCATAATTCATATTCCTGTCCGTGAAGCTTATGATTCTTGTCTGTATCGGTGCAAGCCATGTTGGAAGTCTTCCGTTAGTGTGTTCCAAAAGTATTCCAATAAATCTCTCAACGCTCCCGTAGATAACTCTATGGAGCATCACAGGCCTTTTTCTTGAATTGTCTTTGTCAACATATTCAAGCTGGAATCTCTCAGGAAACGAAAAATCCAGCTGAATTGTCGAGCACTGCCAGGTTCTTCCAAGAGAATCTTTTATATGAACGTCAATTTTTGGCCCGTAAAATGCCCCGTCACCTTTATTCAATTTGAATTTTATTTTCTTTCTCTTCAAAGCACTTTCCAAAACGCTCTCGGCCTTATCCCAAATATCGTCGCTGCCTATCCTTTTTTCAGGTCTTGTAGACAATTCGTAATGATCTACGCCGATGTTGAACTTTTCATAAACTAAGTTTATCAAATCGATTAATTTTACAACCTCATCTTCAAGCTGCTCTTCTGTGCAGAATATATGTGCGTCATCTTGTGTAAACTCAACAACTCTCAATAATCCCGCCAAGACTCCAGAAAGCTCTTGTCTGTGAACGACTCCAAACTCTCCCATCCTCAAAGGTAATTCTTTGTAACTTTTAGGCGAAGTTCTGTAAACTAAAACTCCCCCAGGACAGTTCATAGGCTTTACCAAAAAATCCCTGTTCTCATATTTTGTGACAAAATTATTTTCCTTATACTTATCCCAATGTCCTGAAACCTGCCACAACTTTTTGTCCATTATCTGAGGAGTAGAAATTTCCTTGTACTCATGCTTCATCATAACTTCCCTCATAAAGTTAATAAGTTCATTTTTTATTACCAAACCATTGTGATGCCAAAAAGGCATTCCTGGAGCAACATCGCTGAATGAAAAAAGATCCATCTGTCCGCCAACAATTCTATGATCATTATCTTTAAGTTTTGAAGTATCGAGTTTTGCCTTGGTTATCTCTCTCAAAAGCTGGTTAGTATCAATGACTTTTTCTTTTTCTAGAGTAGCATGAACAATGGGGGCTTTACTTGCAGAAACAGAACTTCCAATCTGTCTGCTCAACTCAGACAAAGGATGTCCTTTGACTTTAAGTTCAAATTCCTTGTAATACCCAAAAGGAGCCCTTGAGACTTTGAATTCTTTAGATAAAACTTTTTCAGCTTCAATCAAAACGTTAACTGCTGTCTCAGGATCAGAGAGTTCTCTGGACAAATGAGCATAGGGATACAAAACAATATTCTTAGCCTTGACACTTCCAGCAACCTCTTTAATATTCTTTACAAGTTCAGGCACGATGTTAACACCATCTCCTTTCTCGACAGCACTAAGAACAACAAGACACTCTTTGACTTCATGTTCTTTCTTGTCTTTCTCGGAAAGCTCTTCAACACTTTTCAAGGCTTTTTTCAACGCCTTGAATCTTATATAATCGCAATGCAATAATAGGATTTTCATAAAAAGAGTAGTTAAGAGGATTTTATAAATTTAATCAATGTTTTCCATTCAATTTTCTTTGAATTTATAGAAATGTTTATAAACGCTCTCCTATTGTCAAACTAATTTTTAAGTTTAAAATAAAAATTACAAACAAAAAATGAAAAATTTAGCATCAAAACTGGCAATAATTGGAACAGCTTTGGGAGTTGGAACTCTCTACAATGGTTCAACAAAAGCTCCTGAAATCTCTGCAAATCAAACACCCTCTCATCAAAACCAGAACACTCATAGTTCTTACTCTGGAGACTTTTGCGAATACAATTCAGATTTAATAAGATTAAGAGACAAATTTGTATATGAGCCTGGGAAAAAACAGGTAAACTTAACAGATGAAATAGATTTGTTAGCAACATTAGCATTTGAAGAAGCAAAAGACTGTCCACGAGAAGAAAAAGCGGCTGTAATGTACACTGCAATAAATAGGCTCAAAGAGGGTAGGGGAAAAAGTTTGCTTTATGTTATCTTAGAAGGGAATCAATATTCTTGTTTTAACAGCTATGATCCAAGAAAAGGTAAAAGAGTAGATGTTGACAAAAACCATGTTGGAGAATGGAATGAATGTGTTGAAGTGGCTTATGAAATCTTAAATGGAAGATATTCTGACCCAACAAATGGTGCAACAAATTATTTTAATCCTAAAAAGGTAAATCCAGAGTGGCAGACAGAGCTAAAAAAAGTCCAAATGCGTAAAGGCACTGTACACGAATTCTACAAAAACCCAACAGCTTAATTTAAATCGCTCGCAGAGGATTGTGCTGACGAAAAAGCACTCTTAAAACAATTTCTCGCATTTGTCCAACAGTCTCCTGAAGCACGCCTACATTCATCTACTTGGGACTGCGGACAATCATATCTATTCCCACTATTATCATAACATTCGTTGCAATGATCATCTGCGTCAAAACAAAATTCCCTATATGCCATACAGGCTTCGAAAGTAAAATAATTTCCAGAGATTTTTGGCTCCCATATAAATGTGATAACCCAAAGAATTGCTGCAAGAATAATTATTGCAGCAGCAATCTTGTAAACAAGATTCCAATCAAACCCTCTTTTCACCATTTTAACATTATGTTTTTTTAGTATTTAAATTTAATCCAAAAATTTCCGAACTAATTTTCTGGCAGCTTCTCTTTTCTTCTGATGCGCTTTCAAAAAATTGTTTATCTTCTCAATTGTTATCGCTTTCAATTCCCCTGTTGTCAATTTTCCAGACCTATAATCCTGCTCAATCTTTTTTAGCTTCTTATCATCTTCTTCAAACAAGAATTTCAAATACTGGAATGAAACATCAATATCAGGATTTCCGCCAAGTTTTCTATGCTCTTCTAATGTATCCCTACCCCCGGAAAAAGCATATTTCTTTATCTTTGTTTCAACTTCTTTTTCAGAGTCTGTCAAGGCAATATATGAATTTGGATCGGAGGAAGACATTTTTCCGCCCCCAAGGCCTGGAATAAAAATATTGTAAGTTGAGCTTAATTGCATAAAAGACGGTTTTATTCTCTGCGAGATATCTCTTGCCAACCTTAAATGTGGATCTTGGTCAAACCCGACAGGCACCAAAACAGGAACTTTGCCTTCAAACTCAGGAAGTTGAGGGTGCAACATGTCTGCAGCCTGCAACAAAGAAGAAAGCATTTTTCCAGGACTTATCTCTCCATAAACAGCCTTAAATTCATTGAAACTTGCATGTCTGGCCAATAAATTCTGCAGCCTGTAATAAGCAGAAGCTTTTTTCCCATCTTTGCTCCTATCACTCTGAAAATAAAAATCACAATTCTTTGGACTTAAACCCAAAGCAATGTAATTCAAAAGATAATCTTCAATCGCGTTTTTCCTGCTATCCTCTAAACTCTGACCCCGGGCATTATAAGCCTCCAGATCAGCCACAGCAATATACAATTTAGCCCCAAGTTTCTGGTAAAAAATAAACTGCCGAGCAATTGTCAAGTGACCTATGTGAAACTTTCCTGTAGGCATTAATCCTGTCATGACAACAAATGGCTTTTTTGATTTCATGGCTTCAAGAATTTTTTGGATATCCCTATGTCCAACCACAAGTTTCCTTCTAAACAAGATTTCATCATTGAAAACACTTGGAAGTTCTTTCAAAGGGCTAACACCAAACTCTTTTATCAGTTTGTCATAATCAACACTGCCCTGAACTTCCCAAGGAGTCACCTTATTTGCCATATGTAAATAAAATCCTCCAGTTTTTTAAAACTATGCAAAGCCCAATAATATTTATAAACAAGTCCTAACTAATTTTCAATATAGAAGGTGTAAAATGAGGAAATTAATAATATTGGTAATATTGGGTGTGATTCTTGTCTCTAGCATATCTGCAGAAATAATATTTACTGTTCAGCCAAACTCAGTTTACAACCTCGGAGAAATAATAAAAGCCCCATTAACCATAAAGACAACTCAGGATGTCACGGGTGTCCTGGACGTCAATCTCATCTGTGGCGGAAAAGAAGTAAACTTTTTCAGGAATGGGGTAACACTCTCTGCAGGAGCAGAGCAAAAATTTGACACCTCTTTGATTTTAAGAAAGAGTTTTATAGGCGACCTTGAAGGAAGCTGTTTAATCAAAGCAGTTATAGATAATGAATACGCCTTAACAAATAATTTTAAGATATCTTCCTCAATAAATTCCCAAGAAGTATTCTCAGCGCAGGAAATCTCTCCAGGAGAGCCTTTAGTGATAACTGGAACTGCAACAAAGGAGAGTGGCGCAAGTGTTGAAGGTTTTGTCCAAGCAGAAATCAAAGCACCAAACTCAACAAACATAGATCCTGCTTTGTTGTCTCAGATAGCGACTGTAAATAACGGTGCATTCACAATAAGTTTGACGACACAAAAAAACATGCCTGCAGGAGAGTATGGGCTGACACTTACTATTTATGAAAGAGATTCTTCAAACGAAGTAACTAATCAGGAAATAAAAGAACTTTCTTTCACAGTGAAACAAGTTCCAACAAACATAGAAATAATCCTTGATAATCGAACAGTAAATCCTAGCGCACAAGTAAAAATTTCACCAATTCTTTATGACCAATCTGGATTATATATCTCTTCTCCAATCGACATTGAGATAAAAAACAGCAAGGGAAAGATTGTTGAAAAAACCCAGATAGAAAGTGGAGAGAATACAAACTTCCTGATTAACTCAAACGAACCTCCATCAACATTCACAATAACTGCAACTTACGGTTCAATACAAAAACAGGCCACATTTGATATAAATCCAAAAGCAGACATAAGAATCCAAACAGAAAACGAAACAGTGACGTTGACAAACATAGGAAATGTCCCCTATTGCAATAAGACAATTCTTGTTAGAATAGGCAACAATCCTTTGAACCTAAATCCATGTCTTCAGGTTGATGAAGTGCAAAAATACTCTTTGAGCGCCCCGAACGGAGAATACCCAATTGAGATAATTGCAGACAATCAAAAAATATCTGGAAGCGCCGTTTTGACGGGAAGCGCAATAAACATAAAAGAGATATCCAACAGCGTTTTAAGCAGAAAACCGTTCATATGGATTTTTGTTGTCCTTATTTTTGGATTGATGGCATTCACAGTTTACAAAAAAGGTTACAAAAGAAGTCTCGTTGGAGGTTATGTTGAGATTAAAAGGAAATCTCCTCCATCATCTTCATCATCGTTATCTTCAAAGCCTTTGGCACAAAAATCAAATCAATCACAACAGTCTTTTTCGCAGCAAAGACAACAAACTAAAGAAACTCCTTCGAGAATGGCGTTATCATCTTTAGAATATACTCCAAAATTTTACCAACAACCAATGCAAAAATCAGAGCCAACGAAAAGCATTCCCAATCAATTGCCATCAAGGGTAAGAAAAATTTCCGCCAATGAATCTCTAATGGAAAATGTTATTACATCAAACATAAGCAAAGCACAACTTTCTCTTTCTATTCAGGGACAAAGCCAGACTGCATGTGTTGTTTGCTTGAAAGTAAGAAACTACAATGAATGGAAAGCTAACAGCGGTGTACAAGAGACACTATCAAAAGCTATTGAAGCCGGAAAATCCGCAAAAGCAATAGTCTATGAAAATCAGGAAAATACTTTCTTTATTCTTGCTCCCGTAAAAACAAGATCTTTAAAGAATGATAAGGATGGAATTACTCTTGCACAAAAAGTAAAAGACATACTGAATTATCACAATAGAATTCAAAGACAAAAAATGAATTTTGGACTTTCTGTAAGCACTGGAAACTTAATAATAAAACTTAACAGGGATATTTTCGAATTCGCTCCTCTTGGAGACACAATGACCAAAGCCAGAAGGTTAGCATCCATAGCTAATGAAAATGTTTTGTTGGATGAAAAACTAAGGGCTCTTCTTGCAGGAGAAATAAAGACAGAAAGAGTTGTCGGAGAAGGAATTGTAGGGCACTCAATAACAGAAGTAAGAGACAGGGAAGAGCACGAAAAATTCTTGAAAAGATTCACAGAAAGAAATAGATGATTACTTCTTCCTCTTCTTTTCATCCTTTGATTTAGCAACTTCTTTTTTGACAATTTCTTTTACTTCGTCCTTGGACATGCTATTTTTTCTCAGCCTTATCTTCTCCATCAAGTTTGAAAACTTAAATCCAGTCTTGAAAATCTTTAGTATTATTCCGATGATTATAATTCCTATTCCAAAGAATAAGAATTTCAAAAAGACGTAAAAAGACTGGTTAAAAAATACTGAAATGAACTGATAAAGTGTTTGCCCAAAAAGCGAGAACAAAACGTCAACTTTCAAGACGATTAATCCTGAAACAATCATGAAGGCTCCAACAATAAAAGGAACACCAGTTCTATCTTTGGCAAAAAGCAAAACCAAAGCCAGCAATATCAGCGAAGTCAATAAGACAAAATAAAGTTTGCTCTGCCAGTAATCATGTGCTTGTTTTGAAGCCAAGAAGAAAGGAATGTCTCCCTGTTTGAAGCAATTCCAAAAACCACAGGAATATTCGGTGTAATAAGACCTATCAATAAAATTTGCAACAACATTTTTTGCGACCGCTTCCTGTCCTTGCCCCGCAACATCGCAAGACACTACAAAGACCTGTCCATTCTCCTGAAAGACATAATCAGTATTATTTTGACAATAACTCTGAATAACTGGAAGTCTGTCTTGTATTGACTGAATTCCCCCATAATGCTGTTCAATCTGACCAACAACGATATCTGCAAGATTACTTTTTAAATTCTGATTCTCCAAAGATAATGTCAAATTCCAGAAAATTGCGGTGGCAAGAATTGAGATAAAAAGCAATATTCCAAAAATTATAAGCAATCCACCCCTTATTAGACCCATAAAGTGAATAAAGAATTGAGATTTATAAAACTAATCACATTCTTTCCAAAACTTTTATCCTTTCTTCAATTGGAGGATGCGTGCTTCCGATGTTCCTGAAAGGATTTGCAAAAAACAATGGAGCAATGGATTTAGCAACTTTTTTCTCAGGAGGAGCGTTATCTTTTTGTATTTTCTTCAATGCTCCAATCAAACCTTGAGGATATCTTGTAAAAGCCACAGAAGTTGCGTCAGCACTGTATTCTCTCTTTCGAGAAATTGCAAGTTGCACAAGCTGCACAATTATTGGAGCAAGAATTGCAAATATGATTCCAATGACTAAAAATATCAGGTTTCCTTTATTATCACTATCACTGCTCTTAAACCACAAGCTTCTCAAAAAAATCTCAGATATGATTGCAATCATTCCGACCATGACTGCAGCCAGAGTCATGTATCTTATGTCAAAGTTTGCGACATGTCCAAGCTCGTGAGCCAAAACTCCTTCAAGTTCTTTCTTGTCAAGTTTTTCCAAAGCTCCAGTCGTAACACAAATAACTGCCTTTTGGGGATTTCTCCCGGAAGCAAAAGCATTAATCATTGGAGACTCCATAATATAAAGTCTTGGCATCGGCAGTCCTGAAGCTAAAGTCAATCCCTCAACCAAATCATAGTATTGTTTATACTGCTGTCTTGAAGCTTCCTTAGCTCTAACACTTGCCAAAGCAATCCGGTCAGAATTATAATAACTGATTAAGATGTAAAGTATAGAGATTATTATTGACAAAATCATTATTACAAAAAAGTACGAAGGATCGGTCGCCATGGAAATGACATATCCTAAAATAAGAAAAACAATGAAGATGCAAAATATAAGGAAAAAAGACTTCCATTTATTTTTTGAAATTTGATCACGAAAATCAATTCTTTTTATCTCAACCATTGTAAAATATACAATAAAAAAGAGTTTTTAAGGTTTAAGCTAGGCAGCCTTCAAATTCTTAACAAAAACAATGTCTTCTTCATTTTCGTCATATAATGGACCTCTAAAAACCTCTCTGTAATCCAGGAGTTTTAGCAGATTAACAACATGAATTTGCGAAACCCTTGCGTCACAGATTATTCCATCATATTCCTTTTCGGCTTCAGCCTGTTTCAGCATAAATGACCCAAAATATCTTCTCTGGACTTTAGGATGGATTCTCATATTTTTTAGTTCAAGCATTCTGGGCAATTCTTTATGGGGCTGAAAAATCAAATCTCCCACTAAATATCCTCCACTGAAAGCTATTATTCCTTGTTTATATCCTGCCAAAATTTCTCCAACCGCTTTCCTAACCCAGCCTTCATAGGATGGATAATTCAATGACTGAGACAAAAGAAATCTCTCAAGCCTTGCAACATCGTTCTCATCTTGTATAGACCTAAACTGAAAGTCCATCAATCTTAAGAAAATAAAACATTAATAAGCATTTGTATGCTCAAATTAAAATGAAACGCAGACCAAACATAAAAGTAATAATATACTCAATTATTGCCTTAGGATTTCTGGCACTGACTTTTCTCGTTGACTGGATATTTATAGTCGGTGCAGTGATATTAATGTATATGAATCAAAGAGAGTTGAAGAAAAAATAATTTTACTCAAAATCAACTTTCACAACTTTCTTTTCAGCTTCTGCAATTTGAAGATACTCTTTCTGCTTTCTTCCATACATTGATGCAAATATACTTCCGGGGAAAGTTGTGCAAAGGTTATTGAATGACAATATTGAATCGTTGTAGAACTGTCTTGAATAAGCGATCTTGTCTTCAGTAGTTGTAAGCTCGCCTTGTAACTGTAAGAAGCTCGTGTTTGCTTTTAAGTCCGGATAATTTTCAGCGATTGCGAAAAGCTTTCCTAAAAATCCAGTTAATTTGTCATTAGCCTTGACCCTTGAGGGCAAATCACCAGAAATCAAAGACTTTCTTGCATCAGTAACAGCCTTTATTGCAGCCTTTTCATGCTTCATATACCCCTTAACGCTTTCTACAAGGTTAGGTATCAAATCAGCCCTTCGCTTTAATTGAACATCTATCTGAGATAATGAATTGTCTATCCTGTTTGAAAGAACTGCGAATCTGTTGTAATATGATATGAATACGATTATTAAAATCGCTGCAATGGCAATCAGTATCCATAAAAACAACATACAAAGAAAAATAAGTCCTACTTTATAAAATTATCGAATGGTGTGTTCTCTAAAACTTACTAAAAAATCTCCCCAAATATCAGAATTTTCTTCCATAAACTTTTCTAGGAGATTAAAAGATTCCTGCCTAAACGGGCCTTCTCTTATTTTTGGCCAGTGTTTAGCATACCATCCAGCTACATGAGATGACTCAAGATGTGAAGCACCAGCATTAGGGTCAGGACAAGCATAAACTATCTCATTAATCCTTGAACTTACTGAAGCGCCCAAGCACATAAGGCAGGGCTCCCAGGTAGTATAAAGAACATTTCTTTTAGATTTATTCTTTTTTATTTCGCTAGAATACTTGTACAAAAGACTAAGTTCTGCGTGAGATATCCAAGTTCCATCAACATTAGCAGTATTTCGAGAGGCTCCGATAAAATTTCCATCAATAGCTAAAACGGCTCCAACAGGAAGATTTCCATTTTTACATGTTAGCTCTGCTTCTTTTAAAGCAAGTTTCATAAAATAATTATCTTGTTCGCTAAACATTAATCAATTTAAAATAAGAGGTATAAAAACATTTATGTGATTTTTTCCAAAAATTTAAATATAATATCCTCTAACTTAATTTATGGTCAAAAAAGAAACCAATATTAACGTACCTCATAAAATGCCTGCAGATTTACAGAAGGCTATCGATTCTATTCCAACATTGAAAACAATATGGAAAGACATCACTCCCCTAGCCAAAAATGAATGGATTTGCTGGGTCACATCAGGCAAAAAATCTGAAACTAGAGACATTCGTATAAAAAAGGCACTCTCAAAGCTAAAGGATGGGATGCGCCGACCTTGCTGTTGGGCTGGCTGTCCCCATAGATGAAATAAATAATATAAAGTTTCATGTTTCTTCTAAAAATTTAAAAACATCCTTCAATAATTATACTCATGGTAAAAGTGGATAAGCCAAGGTGTATTTCTTGTGGGAACTGCATGGCAGTCTGTCCAGATGTTTTCGAGATGGGAAAAGACGGAAAATCCCAGGTTAAAAAAGGAAAAGAAAAATCAACGCTTCCTTGCGTTGCTAAGGCAATCACAGAATGCCCAACTCAGTGCATAAGTAAATAAAATTTTCATCAAAACCTTTATTAATCACTTTGCTTTTTATAAAATATCATGGAAAAAGAGGAAGGGTTAGACTTTGTAAAGTGGTTTTCTGAGATGGATAAGAACTCCGGAAAGGTTGCAGGAGGGAAAGGGGCGAATTTATCCGAAATTTACAATCTTAAAGTTCCTGTGCCACCAGGATTTGTAATAACAGCACAGGCTTATGACTATTTCATAAGAAAAGCCGGATTGGATAACAAAATAAAACTTCTTCTCTCTTCAATAAGTTATGAGAACACAAAACAACTGGACGAAGTAACTCATCAAATAAGAACTCTTATTACCAACGCTGAAATGCCTGAAGAAATGGAAAAAGAAATCATCGAAGCCTATGACATCTTAAGTTTCAAGGATCCAGGAATATCTTCTGGCCCAATACATAATATTTTCAAGAACGCGGCAGAGCCGGCATTCGTAGCAGTAAGAAGTTCAGCGACGACAGAAGACTTAGCAGAGGCAAGTTTTGCGGGACAGCAGGATACTTATCTAAATGTCAAGGGAAGATCTGATTTGATAATAAACGTAAAAAAATGTTTCGCGTCATTGTTCACATCGAGAGCAACATATTACAGGATAAAAAAAGGATTCAAACATGAGCAAGCAAGTTTAGCGGTTGTCATTCAAAAAATGGTAGATTCAGACAAGTCGGGAGTCATATTTTCTAAAGACCCCTCTTACAAAAATGATCATGTAATTGTAGAGGCTGTTTTCGGCCTCGGGGAAGGAATTGTCTCGGGAGCGGTAACACCAGACACTTATTTAGTCTCTCCAGAAATGAAAATAGTTGACAAAAAAATTGCGATAAAGAGAACAGCATACACAAGAGACTCTTCAGGAAATGAAGAGATTGTAAAATTAAAAGATGAAAAATCTAAGTCTCAGGTTTTGAAAGACCATGAAATAATAAAGCTTGCAAATATTGCAAAACATCTTGAAGAACACTACAAAAAACCCCAAGACATAGAATTTGCAATAGAAGGGGATGAGATTTTTATTGTCCAGACAAGACCAATAACAACAATTGAAAAACGTATTGAAAACAGGCAAGAAGTCAAAGGGGAAGAAATCCTGAAAGGACTTGCAGCCTCACCAGGAATTGGTGCAGGGGTTGTAAGGATAGTCCATAATTTGCAAGATCTCGAAAAAATAAAGAAAGGAGACATTATGGTGACAAAAATGACAAATCCAGATATGGTTGTTGCAATGCAAAAATCAGCAGCAATAGTCACAGATGAAGGCGGCCTAACAGCTCACGCAGCAATTGTCTCAAGAGAAATGGGAATTCCTGCCGTCGTTGGAACCCAAGAAGCAACTCATATATTGAAAGATGGAGATTTGGTAACGGTTGACGGCTACACTGGAAAAGTGTACAAAGGAAAAATCGGCGAATCTCATTCCCAAGAAATTCTTCCAGTAACAGCAAAAACTCACACGAAATTAAAAGTGATTGTAGACCTCCCACATTTCGCAGAAAGAGCTGCAAAAACAGGAATTAAAAAAGTTGGGTTAACGAGAATGGAAGGAATCATTGCAGAATCAGGAAAGCATCCAGAATACTTTTTGAAAAAAGGTGATATAAAAGATTATGAGGAAATAATTTACAAAGGGGTTCATGGGATCGCAAAATACTTTGATGAAATTGTTGTAAGAACCTCGGACATAAGAACAGATGAATATCAACATCTTGAAGGAGCTCCGCAACAAGTGGAAGCAAATCCAATGTTGGGAATGCATGGAATAAGATACAGCTTAAAAAATCTTCCAATACTAAAAGCAGAGCTTAATGCATTAAAGAGAGTCGCAAAAGAAGGGAAAAAAATAGGAGTTTTAATGCCTCAGGTGATTATGGTTGAAGAAGTGCAAAAAGTAAAAGAAATTCTAAAAGAAATAAATTTCCATGAAGCGAGAGTTGGAGTCATGATTGAAACTCCTGCAGCTGTCCAGATAATAAGAGACCTCTGTGAAGAAGGAATAGACTTTATCTCATTCGGAACAAATGATTTAACACAGTATATTTTAGCCATCGATAGAGGAAATGAGGAAGTGCAATACCTTTACAACGAAATGCATCCAGCAGTTCTTTACCAATTGGGATATGTTATAAGAGTTTGTAAAAAGAACAATGTTGAATCCAGCATTTGCGGTCAGGCAGGAAGTAAAAAAGAGATGGTAAAATTTTTAATTGAAAATGGAATAGACAGCATAACGGTAAATGCTGACAAAGCCGCAGAAATAGCTGAGGTTATAGCGGAAACTGAAAAATCACTTGTTGCCGGAACTGACAAAGAGCCAAGACAATACCAGCCAGAACACAAAAGCGAAAAAGAAAAGAAAGAAGAGAGAATAAAAAAAGATATTGAAGCTATCGAAGAAGAAAAGGAAGAATATCTAAAAGAACATCCTGGGGAAGAGATTTTTGAGAAAGACCAGTAGTATAAATTTAAGAAAATTTATAAACACATTATCCTTCTATAAATCATGATAAAAAAGGGGCACCACAAACAGAAATCTCATCATATAGAACATAAAACTCATCATGTAGAGCATCATGAAGCCAACCACCCAACTCACCACCAAGAGCATCATCCCCACCACACACAACATCCGCACAAACAAACACATCATCAAGTTCCCGTAACAATAAACATGCCTGCACCAAAAGAAACAGGATCCAACAGTATTCTTTTAGAAAATTTTGTCTCGCTGCAGAGAGTAATGACAAATCTTGCCGTCAAGCTTGACGACTTATCTTCCAACATATCAAAACTTTTGGAGTTATTCGAAATATCTGCAAAGGCACTCGCAGAAAAAGATTTTGATGTTGAAAAAGACAATAGGGATATTCTAGACAAACTTAATGGGCTTGTAGACCAAAATAAAATTCTAGCAAGGGGTATGGCATTGATGCATGAAAGAATCCCAAGAGAGCAACAGCAATATTACCCTCCGCAAGTTCCGCAACAAATGCCTCAACAAGCACCTCCACAAATGAGCCAACAATATATGCCCAGCTTGTCTTTGATTAGAGACGTCAATGAATCTCCATCACAGACATCAGAACAACAAACAATGAATGACGAAACACAATCTTCTCCACAAAGGCCACCGTTCGAGTCTCCAATATAAAATGGAAGAAGAATCTATCCCTCAACTCCAGACAAAACTTTCCAGCACATCACAAGGTTTCAGAAAATACTTTCTCTTATTGTTCACAAAAGAATTGATAAAACAAACAAAAGTTGAAGAATTCTTTACATTAAACCACGTTATAAAAAAGAAGAATAAAGAAGTTGAAGAAATAGAAAACCTAAGAAAAGAAATTGAAGAAGCGGAAAAAGAAAAAATAAGGACTGGGGTGTTTAGACCTCAAAGAGTTCTCACGCCTGTAAAAACATACACAGCAATGCAGCTTCCACCACAAAAACAGGAAGAACAATTCATACCAAGTTTAATGCACACCGAAAAACCGCTAGTAAAACAATACACACAACCTCTTCCAGAACAAATAACCCAAACTCTCTCCCAACAACCACAGGTACAGCAAAGAACGCCAATGCCTCGTGCACCAAGAATCCCCCCTCCATTGATTATTCCAGAATATCCTTTGCCTCCAACTGTTCAGTATTTAAGACCATACCCCACAAATATTCAAGTAGATTTAGGGAAACTGAATATATTAGTGAACGACCAAAATGTGAGAGCGATTGAATGTAATGGCCCAGAAGAGCCCATAGTCGTCAGAGGAGGTATGGGTGCAAAAAATACAAACATCGTGCTGAATGAGGAAGAAGTAAATGACGTCCTAAGAAAATTTTCAGAAGCATCCAGGATACCTATAAGCGAGGGTATTTTCAAAATAGTTGTCGGTAAATTAATTCTTTCAGCCATTGTTTCAGAAGTTGTTGGGAGTAAGTTCATAATAAGAAAAATGGCTCCACCTTCTCCTTTTGGGAACATGCCGGGCATGTATGGATTTTAAAAACATTTTAAAAACACGATTCTCTTTCTTAAATCATGGAAAAAACAATCACAAAAGAAAAACTTGAAAAATATTTCACATTAACAAGCAAAGCCCTTGAACAAGTGAAAAAATCAATAATAAAAGGCAAAGAAAAAGAAGCAAAAGAAATAATTGAAATGACAACAAACTACCTTTTAGACGCAAAGCATTTTGAAAAAAAAGGGGATTTCGTAAACGCTTTCGGAGCATTAAATTACGCTCACGGTTGGCTCGACTCAGGAGTAAGATTAGAGATATTTGACGTTAAAGATAACAAATTGTTTACAGTAAAATAATCACATACTTTAAAAAAACCAAATGCTATAATAAGTCATGAAAAAACTGGTGATAATGAGTCTTGGAGGTAGTATAATAATCCCTGAAGACGTTGACAAAGAATTTCTGTTAAAATTCAAAAAATTAATACTTAGAAACACCAATAAATGTAAATTTATCATAGTTTGTGGCGGAGGCAGTTTAGCAAGAAAATACATCGCTGCTTTAAAAGATAAACCAAATATAATCCGAGGAGTTGCGGGGATTTCAGCAACAAGAACAAATGCAAAATTCATGTCTTTATTCTTTGATCAAGATCCTGAAAAAGAAGTTCCAAGAAAGTTTAATGAAGTCAGAGAATTGATAAAAAAACAAGATATTGTTTTTTGTGGAGGCTTAGAATTAAAGCCGCATCAAACAACAGACACAAATGCTGCAGATCTTGCAGCTGCATTCAAAGTTCCTTTCATAAATTTAACAAATGTTTTAGGATTGTATGATAAAAACCCAAGAAAAAACAAAAGCGCAAAATTCATTTCAAGAATAAGCTGGAAAGAATTCCATAAGATGGCAAACTCAATAAAATTCGAACCAGGACAACACTTTGTATTGGACCAGGAAGCATCAGAGATAATATTAAAGAACAAGATAACAACTTACATTTTAGGAAAAAACGCAAAAAACCTTGAGAATTACCTCAATGGAAAAAGCTTCAAAGGGACTGTGATTGAAGGATAAAAATTATTTCTTACAGATTTGCCATAACAGCAGTAATATCACTTATGTCTGTCCTATTATCGCTATTAACATCTAAATGTTTATAGTTATTCCAGTCAATATCTGCATTATTTTTTCCCTGCCATCTTATTACTAAAACCAAGTCAATTATGTTTACTTTGCCGTCAGAGTTTACATCCGGAAAAATTGAAGAAGTGGATGCCAGTGGTCCAATAGGAGAACGTGAAACCACAAGATTGTCTACATAAATATACTGAGTTCCTATGGTATTTGGCATATATGGAATAAAAACTATAACGTTCAGTTTTAGATTTGTTGTATTTCTCCAGCTCATATTTTGAACTGATATTTTTAGAGTATTATTTATGTATAATTCCTGCAATCCATCATGCAACCCTATATTGTTTACTTCTACAGTGTTTACTTTAACTCTTGCCTCCACCAACTGCCACTGCCCACCTACAAGCGGAGTCTGCGGAGTCGTTTGACGAAACACATTGCCCCAAATTCCCACCATTTCAGGAAAATATGAATAAAATGTAAAGGGCATCAATGTGCCACTGCCATCAGTGTGATCTGGATCAACAGCTGTCGTGAATCTATCAAAACCAGTAGGCACAGTTCCAGAATTTCCATAAGGCATGTTGCCAGCAATTCCAAACAAATGCATTCCATTTCCATCACTTCTTAAATTCTGAAATCCTGGCTGAAATTTGACATAAAATCTAGCATAAATCTCATCATATCCTGGCAAGAACCATTCCTCCATTACATCTCCGCCATCTCCTACAGTATTGATCATAATTTGAAGTGAATGATTTCCATCCAAAATATTCTGTGAGTTGGAATTTATCGTATTTTTGACTCCAGTTACATCCCATCTTGCCAAATTTCCATTTTCAAAATCATCACAAAAAATCCATTCAGGATGTAATGTTTGCCAATTCACGGGGCACTCATTAGCAGAAGCAAAGCTGATGAACATAAACAAAAATATTGCTCCAAAAAATATTTTCTCTTGTTTCATTTTTTATTCTCACATGTTTCCTATAACAACCAACGCGTCATTCCAATTGATTGAAGAGTCATTGTTCAAATCTAAATGGCCATAATTTCCAGTTGGTGTTCTACCTTGATTGAAGATAACAATTGATAAATCTTTGACATTAACACTTCCATCATTGTTTACATCTGGTGAGTTTTGCTGACTTTGTGTTTGACCAGCATAATAGCCCATATCGGTGCAAGGACTTCCAGTAGCAGGTCTTAAAAAATTAATATTGGAAGAGTTGGTTGACATTAGTTGCGGATCTGCAAAAACTGAATTGGTGTCTAAGTTAAACAGTTGTTGTGCTTGGGTAAAATTGTATAAATTACCTCCTGAACCAAGATATTGTAGAAAGGTTCTCGTGCTTGGAGTATAATAGACACAGTTGTTATTTGAATGTATGCTTAAAATTGAAGCTTGCATTGGATCATATGGTGCATAGTTTGCACAGTCAACACCATATTTACATACATTATACATGCCCTCACTTCCAATGCATTGATAGAAAATATTTTTTTGTATTGTAAGATTTTTTCCTTCCCAATACAATAACGTCTGCCCGCAGGAAACAAAAGTATTGTATTCGATTGTTGAATTTTGATTATTATACACATCAGGGTTT
Source organism: Nanobdellota archaeon (assembly GCA_038046245.1). Lineage (GTDB taxonomy): Archaea > Nanobdellota > Nanobdellia > Pacearchaeales > GW2011-AR1 > JBBSXB01. The sequence continues at coordinate 72,865 of JBBSWO010000001.1, forward strand.
GAATAATCAGCCAGTCCCCCATAAGAATCGACTGCATTTTGACTGATATTGAATAAAAGGTTATGGTGAAAATGAGTATTCCTATTTCTTATTTTTGTGCCCTGATAGTTGTTGTAGATAGTGTTATTGTAAATTTCTAGACCTCCCACTCCAGGATGTTTCTGGAAGATACCAGTAACTCTGCTGTCATGAATAATATTATTTCGAATCGTGATGTTTTGTGAATCATGGATGTAATCTGGAGAGTGAATAGTGATATCTCCACAATTGTCTCCAAGAGAGTCTGCATTATGGACATTGTTATTTTCTATTAGAGTATTATCAACATACCAAAACTGCATCTGTCCGTCAGTACCATCACAATTAATTGTAGTTCCATACACTTCTAGATTATGAACAACAGTGTAATTGCCATATTCTACCCTGAGTGAGGAAGCTCCAACTGTTCCTGTTTCTTGTCCATTTATAATAACCAAATTCTCAACATTGACGAAGTTTGGAAAACTAAGCCACATTGCAGGAAAAACGTGATTTCCATCGACTATTGCTGTTTCGCCAGGATATCCTTTTATAGTAATATGATCCAAAGCATTTCCAGTAAGTGTATCTCTTCTTGTATTCTCAACATAAGTTCCTTCTCTAATGTAAAGAATATCACCAGGAATACCTATAGCATTTAGTCCTCTTTGTACATTTCTGAATGGATTTGTGAAATTTCCTGAATTTGTGTCAAGCCCAGTTGTTGAAACATAATAACACTTTCCTGTTCCTGTCGCTTCACAAGTTGGTGCTGTTGAAACATATTCCAATGCGCCAATGTCCGGGGCTAAACCACTCCAATGTCTACAATTTGTTAAACTGCTTCCCCCATTGCTATCAGATAACGCACAATGAAATCCCGGAATAAATGTCCCGTTATCAACTCCTGGGCTGATATCTTGAAGGCGATAATTGTAATTATTTTGGTTAAAAAATAATGGATCTGCGCTGATTGAATTCTGGCCGTTATTCGAACCTTGTGTTTGCCAATAACTTCTCCAGCCAGTTAAGTTATACGGGATAAAATACCAGCAGAAATTGTAATTACCTAAAGAATTGTATATAATATTGTTGTTTTCTTTGAAATTTACAGCATAATCTGGGAGATTTTGGGTACCATCATAATCGCTTCCTGCTCCCTTGTTTGCAAATTCTCTTTGGTAATCATCATAAGGTTGGACTGCATTGCAGCTTGTAGTTGATGCCCTATAATCGCAGTTCGTCAAAATATTATTATAGACATTTGTGTTGGTTGTATTTTTGTAAAAGAAACAAACACCATTCCCCGGAGTATAGTTTCCCGTCCCTACAACAGTGTTTTGATACCATGAAAAATTTTCGTGTTCAGGATACAAAAGGTTTGTAGCTGCTGATTGCCCAATCCCCATATAAGAGAAATTGAAAACCAGATTATCATAAACCTTCACGTTATTGCTGCCATGAAAATAAATTCCTTGATCCACATTATAAATGGTGTTATTGTAAATATTTACAATATTTAATGATTCCCAATTCATAGTGCCTGGAGGATCCTCAACCCAAAGATTACCCTTGGCAAAAACTCCACCATACTCATCATGAATAGTGTTATTACGAATAGTCACATTGTATGCACCATACATTTCAATTCCAGCCCCCGTACCAACAAAACAAGTTGGGTCTTTATTGTCATGTATATTGTTGTTTTCAATGAGAACATTTCTCAGGCCAGGTACGGTTGAATAAGTAAAAATGAAGAATATTCCTCCCCCATTGTTATTTCCAGGGGGAACTTGTGGCCCTTTATTATCGTGAATATGAGAATTTCTGATTGTTAAATTTTCAACATTGCTCACTGTTATACCCCTATATCCATTTACTACTTCAAGAGAATCATAAATTATATTTGAATATCTTACATAAACCGAATATCTAGCCTGGCCTCCCCCCATTATAACCGGCAAGGAATCACCAGGATATCCTTTAAAGGTTATTGGATTTCCGACAGTGCCGCTTCGAATTGCATATAAAGTGCCGCAATTTCTGCTGTCTGCACAATTATTAAGCGAATCAACCTCATCATAAGTTCCAGCTCTTATGAAAACAATATCGCCTGCAAATGCCATGCTTACTCCTTTATGAACAGTACAAAATGGAAAGAATGTAGAGGTTCCAGTATTAGAATCACTGCAAGTCCCATCAACAGAATTAATGTCAACATAATAATCAGTTGCACTAACAAAACTTGTTAATGCAAAAAGCAACATTACTACAAAAAATATCTTCCTCATTTTAACAATAAATCAACATTATTTGGATTTAAAACATTATCGTCAATCAAGTTTATAAAATCCTTTGATATTGATATTTCATGCCCACAACCTTAATCCACGAAAACACTTTTGAGAAAGCAAGAAATGCAATAAAAAAACATAAAGGAAACTCTATAATTTTCTCAAGCGATGACGAAGATGTAGCAAGAAAAGTCCTTGAAAAAGAAGAGATAAATATTCTTCTAGTAAACCAAAAAGGAAGAAAAGACTTCCAAAAGCAAAGAAATTCTGGCTTAGATAATGTGATGGCAAAAGAAGCAAAAAAATCAAATGTTGCCATAGGAATAAATCTTGATGAAATCTTAAATTCAAAAGATAAAGAAAAAATAGAGATTTTTGCAAGGATAAGGCAGAACATAGAGTTGTGCAAAAAAAACAAGCTTAAGATGATGTTTGTAAGCAAGGATAAAAGAGATATTTATGACCTTAAATCCCTTGCTTTGGTTCTTGGAATGCCTACCTGGATGACAAATACTATTGAGAACAAAACTTTTTAATCCCTTTACCCGTTCTATAAAAATGGACATAAACAAACTAATAGACTCTCTAAGCCCAAATGAAAGAAAGATACTGCCTCATCTTGGAGAAAGAGAGATAAGTGAAATAGCAAAAAAATCAAACCTTGACAAGGTCTCAGTTGCAAGATCACTTGAATACCTGAAAAACAAAGGAATCGTAAACCTAAACTACGAAAAGAAAAAGATAATAGAGCTCGGAGTCAATGGGGCATTATACAAGAAAAAAGGCCTTCCGGAAAGAAGACTTCTGCATTTAGTCTCAGAAAAAAGAATAATCCCTTTGGAAGAATGCAAAAAGCTCTCAGAATTGAGCGACGATGAGTTTAAGGCATCTTTAGGGGTGCTAAAGAAAAAATCAGCTATAGACATAAAAAACGGAAAAATAATATTAAGCTCAAACGAAGACATATCAAAAAACACGCCGGAAGAATCATTCCTTAAAGTTCTCCCGATAGAATTAGAATCATTAAACCCCGGACAATTGAATACATTAAAGGCTCTGCAGGACAGAAAAGAGATGGTTGAAATAATTGAGATAAAAGTTGAAAAAATTGAAATAACCGAGCTTGGCAAAAAAATTGTCAAAACGAAGATTGATGAAAAAAATCTTGTAGAACAAATAACTCCTGAAATTTTGAAAAAAGAGTCTTTATGGAAAAAGAAAAAGTTCAGAAGATATGATGTAACCTCTCCAATTTCCTCAGTTTATGGGGGCAAGAGACATTTTGTAAATCAGTCTACAGATTATGCAAGAAAAATTTGGACAGAATTAGGTTTTAAAGAAATGTCTGGGAATTTAGTGCAAACATCATTCTGGAATTTCGATGCTCTGTTTACCGCACAAGATCATCCAGTAAGAGAGATGCAAGACACATTCTTTTTGGAAAAAAATGGGGAACTTCCAGATAAAAAGATTGTAAAAGCTGTGAAAGACGCGCATGAAAAGGGGACTAATAGCAAAGGTTGGAACTATAATTGGAACGAAGAGGAGGCAAAAACTCTCGTTTTGAGAACTCACACAACTTGTTTATCAGCACAAACACTTGCAAGTTTAAAGGAAAAAGATTTGCCCCTAAAATTCTTCGCAATAGGAAAATGCTTCAGGAATGAAACACTTGATTGGAAACACGGCTTTGAATTCAACCAAACAGAAGGAATTGTCGTCGCTGAAAATGTAAACTTCAGGCATTTGCTTGGCTATTTGAAAATATTCTTCAAGAAAATGGGATTTGAAAAGATAAGGATGAGGCCTTCATATTTCCCATACACAGAACCAAGTGTTGAAATTGATGTGTGGCATCCTGAAAAGAAAACCTGGCTTGAATTAGGCGGAGCAGGAATTTTCAGGCCAGAAGTTACGATCCCCCTTCTAGGAAAACACATTCCAATTCTAGCCTGGGGCCCTGGATTTGACAGAATATTGATGGATTATTACCAAGTCAAAGACCTAAGAGAACTTTACAAGAATGATATAAACCAATTAAGAAAAACAAAAATTTGGATGAGATAAAATGGAAAAAATAGAACAAAAGCTGGATGAGATGAAAGATGTTTTGGAAAGTCTGGAGGAAACAATAAACAACAAATTTGATGAATTAATCCAAGTGCTAAAGGAGAGAAAAATAAATGACTAAAAAGATAATCCACTTAGACAAAGAAATTTTTGAAAGGGTTAAGCAGAAAAAAAAGAACTTTGAAGTCAGGTTAGGGAATAAAGATATTAACGAAGGAGACAAATTGATAATAATCCAAAGAGATGAAAAAGGGACGCCAACAAAAAATTATATTGTAAGAAAAGCAGGGCATATTGAATTAACTAAAGAGATGGGTCATTGGTCTGAGGAAGACAAAAATAAATTTGGATTTAAAATAATCCAATTGGAAGATTAAAAACATGGCACTAATAACGTTAAACAGAAAAAAATTCGAGAGTGAGATAGGAAAGCTTGATGACAGCATGCAAAACAAAGTTGCAATGTTTGGAACTCCGTTGGAAAACATAAATAATGAAACATTAGAAATTGAAATTTTTCCAAACAGGCCAGATTTGCTTTCTTATGAAGGATACAAAAAAGCATTTCTTGCTTTTCTTGGGAAAAAAACAGGCCTTAAAGGGTACAAGATAAACAAGCCAGAAAAAGATTACAAAGTTCTGATAGACTCTTCTGTTAAAGAGATAAGACCTTTTACAGCATGCGCAATAATAAAAGACTTAGAGTTAGACGACGAAAAGATAAAAGAGATAATTGATTTACAAGAAAAACTCCACATAACTTTGGGGAGAAAAAGAAAGAAATTAGCTGTAGGAATTTATCCTCTTGAAAAAATAAAACTTCCGATAACATACAAAGCTTTAGAACCTGACAAAATAAAATTCATTCCTCTAGAAAGCAACAAAGAGATGTCCGGACTCGAGATTCTTCAAAAACATCCGGCTGGAAAAGAATATGCAAAATTGCTTGCAGGAAAAATAAAATTCCCTATTTTTACAGATGCTGAGAACAAAATTTTAAGCATGCCTCCAATAATAAATTCTGAACTGACTGGTAAGGTGACTGAAAAAACAAAAAATGTTTTTATAGAATGTTCTGGGTTTGATTTAGAAATCCTGAAAAAATGCCTTAATATAATTGTTTCAACGCTTGGAGATATGGGTGGAAAGATCTACCAAATGGAACTTCAGTATAAAAATAAAGAAGTGACTCCAAACCTTGCTCCTGAAAAAATGAAAATATCTCTGGAAAATACAAACAAACTTTTGGGTCTTGATCTTAAGGAAAAAGAAATAAAAAATCTTCTGGAAAAGATGGGCCATAATTACAACAAAGGAATAGTGGAAATTCCATCGTGGAGGATTGACATATTGCATGAAGTTGATTTGATCGAAGAGATAGCAATAGCTTACGGTTATGAAAACTTTGAACCAATACTGCCAGAGATATCAACAATAGGGGAGGAAGACCAAAAAGAAGTGATAAAAAGAAAAATATCTGAAATAATTCAGGGACTAAGAATTCTTGAGGTTTCAAACTATCATCTTACAACTAAAAAGGACCAATTGATGAGAGCCGATTTTTCTGAAAAACAAGAAAAAGAATTGATAGAACTCAAAGACTCAAAAACAGAGTATAACATTTTAAGAAAGGACTTGAGCCATTATCTTTTGAAAAATCTCTCTGAAAATGTGGACGTTGAATATCCTCAGAAAATATTTGAAATTGGGAAAGTTTTTGAAAATAAAAATGAAATAGTTGAAACTACAAATCTAGCACTAGCAGTTTCTCCAGGAAATTTCACAGAGACAAAACAGATTATTGAATATGTTTTCAAAATGCTTGGCATAAAGATTGAATGCAAAGAACCAACCACAATCCCCCCGCATTTTATAGAAGGAAGATGTGCCGAAATAAGAATGGACAACCAACCGCTGGGCTTCCTCGGAGAGGTTCATCCAAAAATTCTTGACGGCTTAAAGATCAGGATGCCAGTAGCAATGTTTGAAATTGATCTAGAAAAAATCCTGAAAGCTTTTCTTAACTAAAGGTGTAATTATACAATCCTTGAACCTGCATTGCTGTCAAAGCTTGGTTGAATATCATGACTTCATCCATTGACCCTCTAAAGAAACTACCAACACCGTTCGCGCCTATATATCGGTTAGAATGCCCTATCCACAAAGGGTCTGGAGAATCACCGATAGGACTATAAACATTAGCCGAACAACTCCCGGCCCCATTGACATAAATGCATTTCACAGTTCCATTATAAGTTGCAACCGTCTGTTTCCAAACTTCAGGATCATAATAATTGAATTGTAATTGGTTATTTGCAATTCTAATAAACATATCTACATTAAAACCAAAAGAGAATTGATACCCCGGATAAATTCCACTTTCTAAAGGAGTTTTAACCACTATAGGACGATCTGCTCCAAAATCAATTTCATTTACCCAAGCAGCAATTGTAATTCCATTTTGAGGGTCTAAACTACCGCTTGGATTGTCTGAAACATTTATGTATGAAGCTCCACTAAAGTTTGCAGCATTTCCGAATTTTCCGTTAACATAACCAGGAGTTCCAACCCAAGCTCCGTTATTTCCCCCCACCGCATCATTAGGATTTCCTTCAAATCTCCACCAGGAAACCAGTCCTAAATTTTGAAGCATTTCAGCGTCAGTATATGTTTTTGTTACAGGATTTCCTGAAGCGCCAGAATCCAAGACGGGAAGTATAGATATCTGTTTGACAATTCCTGTGTAGGGAAGGCTAAACGTTCTAGTTCCCAGTTCATCTAATCCAGGATTTACCATCGGGAAAGTCTGCGAGCTTGCCCCGTTGGAAACAATAAAATTAAACGACTTGATTGTTCCAGATCCGACATCTCTCTTTACAACTACATCCAGAGTCGTAGGATTTATTACAACTTTTTGTATTTCAAGATTGATTGTAAACTTCCCTAAAGAGATCTCCTGCGATCCGCTATCTACTACATTTCTTACTACAATCCAAACAGCCATTATAGCAACTAGAGAAACAAGTATTATGATTAATGTAGTGATTATCTCCGACATCCCCTTTTTATCCATCAAGAATATAGTGAAATAAGATTTATAATACTTACCAAAAAAGCCTGAGCCGAGGATTGAACTCGGGACCTCTACCTTACCAAGGTAACGCTCTACCGACTGAGCTACTCAGGCATAAATAACAAAATTCCATGCAAAAACTATTTTATAAACCTTACACTAGTTCAAAAGAATTATAATAAAATAAGAATAAAATTATCTTTTAGCTCTTCCCATAAACAGGAAAACCAGCAGAACAATAAGCAATGCCACAGCAACAAATCCGGTAAGTATGGCAAGTATCCAGAAGGATTGCTGCACAACTACATCACTTGAACTGCTTGCTATGACTGTTGAAAGGACAAACAAGACTGCAAACAAAATAAGATTCTTAACAACCATCCTCATTCTGTTTCTTCTTGGAGCTTCCTGAGCTCCAGCAATTGTCCTACCTGCCTGTGTGAGTGCCCTAGCCTCTCTTACAGTTCTTCCAGCAGATTTCCTAACTCCTTTTCTTCTCACTCTTTTTTTTGCCATGATTATGATTTATGAAAAACAATCAATATTAATTAGTATCAATTCCCATTTTATCCATCACTATCTCCTTCCATCTTAACCTCCATTTGGAAAGTCCATATTCATTCTAATACTTTCATCTTTTTAAATATTACTCAGGATTCCAATCCATTCCTACAGCATGCCCTGTTATTGAAACGATATTCAAAGAAATTTTCTCAACAAATTTAATCCACAAACCACCAAACTCCTGAAATTTTCCATGCTCGCCAAGATTCAGATTATTGTTGCTTATTATTAATAAAGCAGACAAGACGAAAAACATGAATATCAACATTAAGAATTTCATTTTCCAGTTGTACTGTTATTGTTGTTCCAATCCATTCTAACAGCGTTGGCAGTTATTGTTTTAAGATTACCAAAAAGATGCCCAAGCCAGCCAAAATACAAGCCCACAGCTTTGACCATCCCCGAAGTTGAACCCAAGTCAACATTCTGACCTTTAATCGCGGTTGTAAAACTAAAATAAGTAAACAGTATCAACGCTATCAGAAATATTGCAAAAATTTTGTGCCTGGCTCTTTTGAATTCCAAGGTAATCCATATAGCGGCTATCAGGACAATTATTATGAATATAGTAGCTCCAAGTGCCATCAATAATTAAACAACAAGTTGTATAAAAACATTTCTTTATTGAAAAATAAATAAGTTTAAAACAGGCAAATAAAATATATTATAAAGCCCCATAGTACAGCGGTCAAGTATATAGCCCTCTGGAGTAATTGCACAGAGTAAGGCTGTGACCCAGGTTCGAATCCTGGTGGGGCTATAACTCATCGAGTGAAACGAGAGAGTTAATCTTCATCAGAAGATTTGCGGCTGCTGGAACTCCTAGAAACCCGCAGGAGGTTTGTAGGAATCCTGGTGGGGCTATAGATATTCTAATAATTTATATAGTGTTTTGGCTATAAAGCTAAATGGTAGACATAATAAACATAGCCCTTCATCTTGACAAATATTTAGGAACAATACTTACCACATACGGCGGTTTCATCTACCTGATACTTTTCTTAATAATATTCTTTGAAACAGGATTAGTTTTAACTCCCTTTCTCCCAGGAGATTCACTCATATTCATCGCAGGAATTTTCGCCGGAGGGGGTTTGCTTAATGTATTTCTTCTATTCGTAATTTTCACTTCTGCAGCAATAATAGGAGATACAGTGAACTATTGGCTCGGAGGTTATTTCGGAACAAAGTTTTTTGCCAAGCACATAAATCCTAAGTACATAGAAAAAACAAAACACTTTTATCATGAATACGGAGCAAAAACAATAGTCATCGCAAGATTTATTCCTGTAGTAAGAACAATAGCCCCCTTCTTAGCTGGAGTCAGCAAGATGGATTATAATAAATTTATTATATACAACATTATTGGAGCAGTAAGCTGGGTAGCAGTCTTCTTGGCCGGAGGTTACTTCCTTGGAAATATAGCATTTGTAAAGGATCACCTAAGCATAATCGTAGCCCTATTAATTGTTGTAACAAGTATACCTCCAGTTATAGGGTATTTAAGAAGAAAATAATTACAGCTTCAAGCCAAGCTGACTAGCATCTTTTATATCTTTAGTATGTTGATCCATCTCACCGTTCAATAAGCAGTCAAAGCAAGTTTGAATAGAACCATCTTTATTTTTTACTCTTCCCGTGCCTTTACATTTTGGACAATTTTTATCTGTCATAAAAAACTAAGAAATCACCTGTATTTAAGCATTTTGTAAATATAGAATATACTAAAGTAAAACTTATATATCTCCGACACCTTAATAAAACATGGCAGAAAAGGAAATTGGCGAGGTTTCAACGTACTTTGCCCATGTAGAAGTTGCAGCAATAAAGCTTTCTGGAACTCTAAAAGTTGGAGACACAATACACATAAAGGGCAACACAACTAATTTTGAGATAATGGTTGATGAGATACAGATTGAAAGAAAGCCTGTAAAAGAAGCGAAGAAAGGAGCCCATATTGGAATAAAGGTTTCAGAAAGAGTAAGGCCTAATGATAAGGTCTTTTTGGTAGAATAAACAACAAGCTTATAAAAGATTTTTTCTTGGATTTTTAAATAGTGAGCGAGCAATTAAGCCCCCGTAGTATAGAGGCCAAGTATGCCACCCTCTCAGAAATTGCTTAGAGTATAGTCGTTGAGACAATGACTCGCGTCCTCTTAGGACAAGCACTTGATTTAAGTCTCTGAAGAATTCTAAGGAGACATCTAGGCAGAGAAATCTGCTTTTAGGGAACGGTGGTGACCCGAGTTCGAATCTCGGCGGGGGCGTTTTTCTATTGAACTGAAAGTTCAATTTATTGATTCTCGAGATTCGAACGAGGAGAGTGAGAATCGAAGTTGGGGCGTTTTCTTAGCTTTCACCACAACAATACTTATAATCCATTATTCATGCAAAAAACCATGAAAGAAAATAACTTAGAGTTTGATAGTCAAATCTGGACTATTTTCTCAATTGGAGTTGTATCTTCTGTAATAATTCTTTACTATGTTTTATCTGGAAAAGAAAATAGCACTGGATTAAAAGCTCTAGCACTTATTTCAGGTTTTGCGATTTTAATTTACTCTTTTTGTCTAGTACTAGGCTATCAAGTAAAACAAAAAATCGTTCAAAAAAATTCTAAATTGGAAGAAGAATTAGATAAAATATGGTATCCTAGAGCAAAATTTATGGCAGAAATAATTTTGTTGGGTTTTATTCTTGCTTATTTTTTTGCTTTTTTTAGAATCAGCTCTGAAGAAGTTTATAACAAATTTATTAAATATTGTTACACAAGTGCCAATCAATTTTGGTGGACCTTTATCATTCCCATTCTTGTTTTAGCTATATTTATCATATTAGTCTTTATATCAAATCGTTTAAAAAATAAGGGCTGGAGAAGTTTTAAGAAATATCTCTCTGAATATATCAGGGGATAACTTTCACACCCTCAAAAACATTTATAAAACCTTTTTCCCTTTTCCCTATATAAAAAGAGGAATTGAATTGTTTAATTCAATAATTTAAATGGTCTGGCTCGAAGTCGAAACAAAAATCAAGCTTTTGGATTCTGAAGTGAAAGAGATGAAAGAGAAGATAAAACAGATTGGAATCTTCGAGAAAGAAGGCACCAAAGCTGATGATTATTTTGCCATACAAAACAAACAAGACTATCCTAAAAAAGCTTTCAGGGTAAGGGCTTTAAAAAACAAGTTCGAGGTCAATTTCAAAAAATGGCTCGTCAACCTTTGGACAAAAGACATTGTCGTAAAGCAGGAATTTGAATTCTCATTGGAAGGAAAAGAGCAGGTTGAAGATCTTATAGCATTGTTTAGGGATTTAGGATTCAAAGAATGGGTAAAAAAAATAAAACACAACGAGACTTACCAATGGAAAAAAGACAAAAGAGCCTCGATTGAAATCAACAATGTTAAACACCTTGGATACTTTTTAGAGATTGAATATTTGTGTCAACCAAAAGAATTGAACAAGGCAAGAAAACAAATCAGAGCGGTCATGAAAGAGCTTAAGATAAGGCCAGAGCAAATTGACAATACGGGTTACACTAAAATGCTTTGGTACAAAGGAACAAAAGAAAAAAGAAAGTTCCTCATGAAATAAAAAAAGAAAATTCTTGAAATGGTAAAATACGTCGTTAAAAAAGGAAAGGTTTTTTGGCCAAGCGACGAGATGAAAAAAATCGCTTGGGTCAATAAGTCATCTATTTATCAATATGCAGAAAAAAATCCCATAAAGTTCTGGGACGATTTGGCAAAACAAGGATTGGTCTGGGAAAAATTATGGAATGAAAAAAATACTTACGTTGAGAAACTCCCTTATTTCTGGTGGTTTAAAGGAGGACAATTAAACTTCTGTGTTAACGCTTTGGATAGACATCTTGCTAAAGGATCAAAAACAGCATTGATATGGGTTCCAGAGCCAACAAATGAACCAACAATAAAAATAACTTACGCTGAATTATATGAAAAAGTAAACAAATTTGCAAACGCATTAAAGAAACTTGGGGTAAAGAAAGGAGAGGCTGTTTCTATTTATCTTCCAATGGTTCCTGAAGCTTTGACAGCAATGTTGGCGTGCACAAGAATAGGCGCAATTCACTCTGTCGTATTCTCTGCATTTGCTCCAGACGCACTACAATCAAGAATTCTAGATGCTCAGGCCAAAGTCTTAATCACGGCAGATGGATATTATAGAAGAGGACAAAAAGAAGACTTAATAAAAAAAGCGGTAAAGGGAGCAAACAAAACAACGATAAAAAAAATTGTTGTAGTAAGAAGATTGAACAAAAATAAAAATTATTCTGGAAAATTCATAGCTTTTGACAAACTTCTTGAAACAGGCGAAGCATATTGCAAACCAGAAATAGTAAATTCAGAAGATCCAATGTTTATACTTTACACTTCAGGAACAACAGGAAAGCCAAAAGGGATTGTCCATGACACAGGCGGTTACGCGGTTCAAGCATACTGGACAGCAAAATGGGTTTTTGACTTGCATGAAAATGATGTCATGTGGTGCACAGCAGACATTGGCTGGATAACCGGACACACTTATGCTTTCTACGGCCCATTGTTAAACGGAGCGACAAGTTTAATCTACGAGGGAACTCCTGACTTCCCAAATCCTGGAAGGTGGTGGGATATAATTGACAAGCATAAAGTTTCTGTTTTCTATACAGCCCCAACAGCAATAAGGATGTTCATCAAATGGGGAGAGAAATATCTCAAAAATCATAAATTAGATTCATTAAGATTGTTAGGAAGTGTCGGTGAACCTATTGACGAAAAAGCATGGATGTGGTATTTCAACAACATAGGAAAAGGAAACTGCCCAATTATAGACACGTGGTGGCAGACAGAAACTGGAGGAACAATTATAAATGTTTTACCTGGGATAGGTCCATTTGTTCCAACGGTCTCAGGAAGAAGTTTCCCTGGAACAAGACATGTTATTTTAGATGATAAAGGAAAACAAACTAAGGAAGGATTCTTGGCACAGTTATCTCCTTTTACTCCCGGAATGTTGCATGGAGTTTACAACAACCACGAAAAATATGTAGAAACATACTGGAAAACATTTAAGACAAAATATGACACGAGTGACGGAGCTGTGATGAAAGATGGATTAATAAGAATAACAGGAAGAACAGACGATGTTATGAAAGTTGCTGGCCATAGATTATCCACAGCGGAACTTGAAAATTCAATTGACAAGTTTAGTTTAGTAAATGAATCAGCAGTCGTTCCAATTGCACACGAAATCAAAGGACAAACTCCAATAGCATTTGTTGTGTTGAAAAAAGGAAAAGCTTCAGAGGAATTAGCCTCAAAAATAAAAAAGCATGTTGATGCAACAATAGGCCCAACAGCAAGGCCGGAGAAAGTTTACTTTGTCTCTGATTTGCCAAAAACAAGATCAGGAAAAATAATGAGAAGAATTTTGAAGAATATTCTTAACAACGAAGAGCCTGTTGGATTGATGACTCTGACAAATGCGGACTGTGTTGATAAAATAAAGAAAGAAGTCAAAGAGCAGCAAGCTAGTGTTGGGAAGAAGTAAAATTATTTCCTGTTAAATTAGTACAAACTCCTCTTTTTTTCTGGAAAATAATTATTATTCAGATCATGTGTTCTGTCAAAATATATTGCTTCCGGAACACCCTGCACTTTAATAAAAACAGGAGGAAATATTGCTACTGCATCAACACTAAAATCATTCTTCAGGCCAAAAACATCCCAAACACTTATTCTTTCAGATTTGGCTCCGCACTCTGTTCCCAAACCTAAAGCCTCCATGGCACTTATTTGGACTATCTTAACCAAGACCTTTTTCATGTTCTTATTTCACCAACAAAACCATACTTTTAAGAATTTATGTAACAAACCTCTATCCAAAATCTTTTTAAACTAACTTTTTCTTTCCATTTTATGAAGCGTTCAAGCCGTAGATGGAAAAAGAAAAGACAGATGCGTTGGAAGTGGCAGCGTAAAAAGCTTAGAAAAGAAAAGCACAAAAGAAAGGTAAAGAGAGCTAGAAGCAAGTAATTTTTCTTTAACATATAACAATCCTCTTTTTCACAACAACAATCTTTATAAGCAAAATCAATTGTATACTGAAATGGTGTCAGAAATATGGACTGAAAAGTACAGGCCTTCAGAATTCTTAGAAGTTGTTGGCCAGGATCATGTAATAAAGAGGGTAGAGGCATTGACTTCATCTTTAAACATCCCACATATGCTTTTTGCAGGCCCGGCAGGAACAGGAAAGTCAACTTTGGCTTTGATAGTTGTAAAAAAGCTGTTTGGAGAAAGCTGGAAAGAGAACTACCTTGAATTAAACGCCTCTGATGAAAGAGGGATAAATGTTGTAAGGGAAAAGGTGAAAAACTTCGCAAGAACAAAATCTATTGGAAACGTCTCTTTCAAGGTCATTTTCCTTGATGAGGCAGACGCATTGACTCCTGAAGCCCAGCAGGCATTAAGAAGAACGATGGAAAACTACTCAGCAACCTGCAGGTTCATTCTTTCATGCAACTACTCAAGCAAGATAATAGACCCGATACAATCAAGATGTGCCTTGTTCAGGTTCAAAATTCTTGAAAAAAAAGACATTGATAAAGTGATAAATAAGATATCTGAAAAAGAAAAACTAGAAGTAAGCAAAGAGGCACAGGAAATAATTTACGAGGGCAGTGAAGGAGACTGCAGAAAGTGCATAAACATTTTGCAATCAACAGCATCGATTTCTCCCTCTATAAATGTTGAACTGGTTTCAACAGTGATTTCAAGTGCAAGACCCAAAGACATAAAGGTAGTTTTAGATTACGCATTATCTGGAGATTTTCAAAAATCAAGAGAAAAGCTTCTCGATGTTATGCTTAAAGAAAGTATCTCTGGCCAAGAGGTTATAAAAGCGATACAAAAAGAAATATGGAACCTTCCTGTCGAACCAGACCTAAAAGTCAGGCTTACAGAAAAAACAGGCGAAACAGAGTTTAGGATTGTAGAAGGCTCTGATCCGTTCATACAACTCCAGGCACTTTTGGCAAGCTTCGTTTTAGCCGGATTGGCAAAATAATTTTAAAAGAGGTTTTTATTAATGAAAGAACAAAATTGGGTTGAAAAATATCGTCCTAAAAAATTTATAGAAGTTAAAGGCCAAGACGTAGCGATAGAAAAAATAAAGCAATTTGTCGACCATTTCAAAAAAGGGGCATCTCTTCCAAAAAAACCAAAAAAATCAATGATTCTTTACGGACCTCCCGGAACAGGAAAAACAACTTTGGCACACGTCGCTGCAAAAGAGGCAAATTCTGAGTTGTTTGAACTAAATGCCTCTGACATGAGAGACAGAGAAAGATTGAGAGAAATTTTAAAGCCGGCAATAGAGCAAAAGTCTCTTGTCAAAGAAAACAAAATAATTCTCGTTGATGAGGTCGATGGAATCTCAAAAGTGGACTGGGGCGGTCTGCCTGAATTGTTAGTTCTTGTAGAAACATCCGTATATCCTGTGATAATAACTGCAAATGATATCTGGGACAGAAGATTCAGTGTTTTAAGGCAAAAATCAGAGATAACCCAGTTAAAAGAAATTGATTACAAAACAATATCTTCCATATTGACCGAAATAGCAAAAAAAGAAAGTCTGAAAGTCAACCCGGAGACAATCACCCAAATTTCCATCAAGTCAAAGGGGGACTTAAGAGCAGCGATAAATGATTTGCAGTCGATATCAAGGCTGGGCGGAGAAGCTTACTTCACATTTGACGACAGAAATAAAGAGGTTGACATATTCAATGCATTAAGATTGATATTCAAGGGAAAGCCATCAGAAGAAACGCTGAGAGTTTTCGACTCGGTAAATCTTCCTTTGGATGACATCATACTTTGGGTAGAAGAAAACATCCCCGCAGAATATCAAGGAGAAGAGTTAGCGAAAGCATTTGAGAGCTTAAGTAAAGTCGATTTGTTCAAGGGAAGGATTTACAAGCAGCAGTATTGGAGGTTTATGGTTTATGAAAACATATTTTTGGGGTATGGAATTTCTGCAGCAAAAAAAGGGACAAAAACTGGGTTTACAAGCTACAAAAAACCAGAGAGAATCCTTAAGATATGGCTCCATAACCAGAAGGTAGCAAAAAAGAAATCGATTGCACAAAAATATGCATTGAAAGTCCATATCGGAGAAAAAAGAGCCATGCATGATTTTCCGATATTGAAAAACATAATCAAGTCAAGCAAAGCGATACAAAAAGAACTTAAACTAACTGAAGAAGAAATTGAATATGTAGAGAGTTAAAAACTAATAATTATAACTATTTTTAAAGATACCTATTCTCAATCACTTAGCCAGCTCTGCATCAATCATCTGCTTTATCTGGCTGTATGGAACAGCTCCTTCTACAATTATCCCGTTAACAAAGAATGAAGGTGTTCCGCTAACTCCTGCTGCAGCAGCTTCTGCCTGTTCTTTGGCAAATTGAGCGTCGTATTTCTTTGAGTCTAAACAAGATTGTAACTTTGTCATATCAGCACCGATGCTCTTTGCAATCTCATTCATTAAGTTCAAGTCCTCAACTTCTGTAGCTGATTTCGCAAATGCCAAAGGATAGAATTTCCAGTAGAGATTCTGATCATTCAAGCACCATGCAACAGATTGGGCTGGCTTCCCACCGCTATGGCCGAAAGTGTACTTTGTAACAAACCTGACTTTCCCAGTGTCAACATAATCTTTCAAAAGATTAGAAACAATTGGTTGCCAGCTTGGATTCTGAGTCTGTAAAGAAGATGCCATTTGGGCATTATACCCTGATGCAGCCTGACAGAATGGGCAGGAAAAGTCTGTGAATTCAACAACAGTAACCTTTGCATTTGCATTACCTATTGCTGGTGAATTGTCTAAAGGAATATTAACTGGTGAAGAACCTGAAGCAGAAGCAGTCCCGCTTCCAGAATTTGTTTGTTGAGCCTGCTGCAATACAGTATCAAAAGGTGCAACTCCTTGAACAAGATTCTCACCATCTACAGTCATGTAAATTGGAACCTGCTGGCCTTGGTAAGAGATTGTGACAACATAAAGACCGTTCTTTATCTCTGAACCAACAAGAGTGGCATCATTACCAACTTGCGACTGAACAAAACTCATTATTTTTGCTTCAACATCAGCTTTAGGAATGATGGAAGCACCATCAATTTTTCCAGAGCTTCCTGAGAAATTCCCAATCAATAATATCAGAGTGACGATTGCCAGTATAAGTGTAGAAACAATCCAAGGATTCTGTCTCATCCTGTGAGTAAGACTTGGAACACTGTGAGCATGAGCATGTTCTTCAGAAACTTTGTGTTCAACCCTGTCAGTTTTTTTTGCTTCTTTGTCAGCATCCATCAAAACGAAATGAAAACGGCATTTATAAAGTTTATGAAGAGTTCAAAGATATTGTTTGAAATTATGATAAAGTGCAGAAATTAATCATAACAAAAATATAAAAAGAATTTTTTCTTTCATAATCAATGCCATACGACATAATAGTTGGAAGAAATGAAGCTGACAAAAAAGCATTTGGAAACAAGGGCCTAATATACATTGGAAAAGGTTTCGTGAAGATGGGCCAATACACTTCTTTAAGCAACAAGATATTGATGGATGTTTCAAGGAGCCATGTTGTGCTTGTTGCAGGAAAAAGAGGGTCTGGAAAATCCTACACTCTTGGAGTGATTGCTGAAGAACTCTCAAATTTACAAAAAGAGGCAAAAGAGAATATTGCATCATTGATATTTGACACAATGGGGATCTATTGGACAATGAAATACAAAAATGAAAAGGACAGGGATTTGCTTTCTGAATGGGAACTGAAAACCCAGAATCTTCCTGTAAAAATATTCGTTCCTTATGGGCATTACCAAGATTATATTGAAAAAGGCATTCCAGCTGACGAAAAATTCGCGCTTGATGTAAATGAAATGGATTCAGAAGATTGGATCTTGACTTTTGGTTTGAACATTACAGATCCGATTTCTATTTTGATAGAAAGGACAATTCCAAAAATAAAATCAAAAGGCATCAACATAAAAAAAATAATAGCTGAAATCGAAGCAGATAAAAAAACAGATGAAAATGTGAAAAACGCCGCAATATCTTTATTTGAAGCGGCAGAAAACTGGGGAATTTTCGGAGAATCGTCAAAAGATGCAACAAAAGTCTCTGATTTGATAATTTCAGGAGCAACGTCAGTCCTTGATTTAAGTGTGTACAATTCTGTTGGAGCTTTCAATGTAAGAGCATTAGTCATAAGTTTAGTCTCAAGAAAAATTTTCAATCAAAGAATGGCCTCCAGAAAAGCAGAAGAGGTAAAATCAGTTGCAAGAGGCCTCGATTATTCTTTTTCTTTAGAAAGAAAAGAAAATCCGATTGTTTGGCTTTTTATAGATGAGGCCCATGAATTTTTACCTTTACATGAAAAAACTTTGGCAACAGATTCTTTGATACAGATTTTAAGAGAAGGAAGGCAGCCAGGAATTTCTTTGGTGCTTGCAACACAACAGCCTGGCCAGATTCACAGAGACGTCATGACTCAGTCAGACATAGTAATAAGCCACAGGGTTACGTCAGCACCCGACTTGGAAGCCCTGAATTTCATAATGCAGTCTTATCTTCTCGACAGCATAAAAAGATACATGGACGACTTGCCTTCTTTAAGAGGTTCTGCAATACTTCTTGATGATAATTCCGAAAGAATATATCCGATGAGAATGCGACCAAGATTTACTTGGCATGGTGGGGAAGCTCCAACAGCAATAAGCCCCGAAAAGAAGATTTAGGAAGATTTTTAAACCAAAAACAATCTTGAAAATAATGGAAGCACACTCAGAAAGTCAAATAAGAGCAAGATTAAGATTTTTAACAAATTCAGCCGGAAGTAGAGGCAGAGCCATATCAAGAATAGCTAGAGAGTATGGAGCTAATCCAGGTTTATATTATCTAAGTATGACTGATGATCAAGTAGTCAGAACAACCCAAACGAATCAGTCAGTCCCATCTCAATTAGAAAACGAAATGTTAAACGAAGCTAGGCAGTATACTTTCTAGAAAAATTCACAAAACCACTAAATCAACCCTAATTCTGTTCTTATAAGGCGCAATCTCACCGGCATTTTTTATCTTTAGGATTTTAATTTTTTTCTTAGCTTTCTTGGCTTCATTCTTTATTTTCTCCAAAATCAGATTTTTCTCATCTTCCAAACAAAAGTCATAATAATAAATTCTCGTCCCTTTTTTGGACAAAGAAAAAGCTTCTTTCAAAAATGAATCTTTAAGTTGTGGCCTAGGCATGACTATGACATCAAATTTTTCTTTAATCTTCTTGACAACTCTTTTGATATCTCCATCCAAAAAAACAATTTTGTCTTTGACTTTGTTCAATTCAGCATTAAGTCTTCCGTATTTGTTCGCTTCCCGGTTTAATTCATTGCTATAAACTTTAGAAGCTTTTGAATTCTTAGCGATTGTTACAGGAAAAGGAGCGACTCCTGCAAACATAACCAAAACTTTATCTTTTGGTTTTATCAAACTCGCAATCTCTTTTCTTTCATTGCTTAATCTTGAAGAAAAATAAGTCTTATCAATATTAAACCTGAAAACACATCCGTTTTCCCTATAAACAACTTCTTTCGTATTTTCTCCAGCAACAAACTTCATTGAGGGTTTTCTAAGCCTTCCTTTGAATCTCCCGATTTTTTCCAATACAGTCTTTATAGAACCATTTGATTTCAAAATCTTTAAGGCAAATTTCTTCTTTTCTTTAGGATTATAATTTTTAGGAAAATTCACTATTGCAATATTCCCCAAAAAATCGAATGCGCGAACCATAAATAAAAAAGCATGAAACAACATTTAAACTTTGTGGCAAGCTTTATAAAATCCTTTAAACTAGAACAGGCATGGTATTCAACTTAAGCGACATGCTAAATAATATAGATTCTTCAACGATTGTTCTCGGTGCAATATTCATAATTTGTTTTGCCTTGTTGTTCTTTATATTTTCCAAAGTTTTTTCAAGAAAAGACAGATATGGGATGGTCGAACCTAACACAAACATAGCCACTGTAATCTCTCTTTGTATTTCTCTCCTAATTGTTTACGGTTTGAACAAAACCGGAATAGACTTTTCAGATACCTTTTCAGGGCTGGGATTTTCTTCTGACACACTTTACATAATTGGCTTGCTAGTGTTTATAGCGGGAGCAATTTTCTTGGGCATAAAAACAAAGTGGAACCTTTTGATAATTCTTGGGGGGTTATTCATAATACTAAGCTTTTTGAAAGTCGTCTATGAATCAGAGCTCATGTTCATAATTGGAGTAATCCTAATACTAGTATACTTTGGAATAAAAATGTCTAAGAACAAAAAGAATAAAGGTAAGCCCTAGATTTACTTTTTCTTGAAAGAAAAATAAACCACGACCAATCCTAAAATAAAAAGCACCATACCTATAATGTTTGTCGTGCTCGTGTTAAAATCACTTATGGCATTGCCAGTCAAATTTGGTGCAAAGAAGAATAATCCTATGGCCATAAATATCAGCCCGATGATTGTGAATATGTTCCAGTTGATAGTGTGATTTAATTCCTCAGACATAGAAAACTAAATAATTGCAAATTTAAATACTTATTCACATCCACTTGTCAAGGCCTTTCTGTTTTGACTTTTCTTTTATCTCCCTAAGCCTTTCCAATTGCTTCTCAACCCTCTCCTCAGAAAAGTCATGCCTCTCAATAAGAATCTCTTTTATTTTATCTTCGTCAACTTTCCAAAATTTTATCTCATGATTTTCAACATTTGGTTTTTTAAACAGGCTAAATATTTCCTTCCAGTCAAACTTGTCCTCATCAGGTAACCTATTCCACTGTTCATCAACACTTTCAAAAATTAGGACAGGTTGTTTGTATTTTCTAACTATATCCAGAGCTTTTTTCTGTCCTATCCCAGGAATCCCTCTAGGATTATAGTCCGTTCCGACTAAAATTCCCAAACAAATCAGTTGGTCAAGATTTATTTCAAGAGAGTTCAAGACTTTATCCAGTTCAATTATCTCAGGATTAATTTCAACCCAACCAGAAATTGTTTTCCTTTTTCTTGCCAAGGTCAGATTCTGTATTAAATTAGGAGTTCCGAAAAGCAAGCTGTCATAATCCTGGCTCGCGCTTGCATAAACGTTTTCCTTTATTCTTGCTAAATGAGCTGCCTCTGCCTCACCCTCACCAGGAGCCTGAACAACCCCAATCCCCATTGCTTTCAAAAGTTCTTTAGATTCCTCAATCATTTCATCATTAATTCTTGTCAATTGAGAGCTGTATCTCTTCATTGCATCAACATCTTCCCGATCCTTTGCTTCTTCATATCTTTCCCTTGCAAAATCTCTTCCACTTTCTCTTTTCAAAAACGTCTTGTATTTTAAATCAGGAGCTTTGCCATCAAAGACATAGACTAGTTTCAAGCCTTCTGACAAAAGGCTTATGTTCCTATAAAAAATTCCGGATAAGTGGCTTGTAACTCTTTTTTTAGAATCCATCAAAGGCGTTCCATCCGGCTGTCTTATTGTAGAGAGAAACTGATACAATGTGTTAAAAGCATCAACGCAGATTAGTTTCCCCTTTAAGTCAGGTATTTCAATCTCCCTTCTCGGGATTATGTCTCTTATGTTAAGACCCATAAGATTTAGCAGTATTAGAAATATAAATAATTAACTGATTAATGGCTAGCGCCATGTTTTTGGTCATAAAGTTGATTCTCTCTTTCAGAGCTGTAATATATAGCCATTAATTGATAATGAACATCAACAGCAGAAGCCTTATCTATCGAAACACGAGTGATTCCGTCATCTTTAGTAGTTTCAGAGTAACCAAATTGTTTGAGCAAGCCTCGCTTGGCCCTCGTCCTAGTCATTACATCCTGTAACAGATTACTATTTTTAGCCAGTTCAATAAGTCTTTTATTTTGTTTATATTCAGCATCAGAAATAACACCATCACTCTCAGTTTGGCCAACTCCTCTTACAGTTGCTTCAAGGGCTCGCCTAATTCTTTTATTTGCTTCTTCATCACTACCAAACTCACTGTCATATCTCAAGTTAGTTCTTCCCATATAGTCACTACTATTAAGGGGTTTTTAAATCTTACGAATATGAAATTTTCCCCTAAAACCAAGCTTTAAATAATTCTAAAAATTTAAAGTTCTATGAAAACGACATTCATCCCAATAGACTATGATTACTTTGATTTTGAAGGTAGAAACTACATAAAGATGATAGGCCGGAACAAAGAAGGGAAAAGGGTTTGTGTGATAGACTCATGCCCAGTTTACTTTTGGGCCGTATTAAAAGAAGGGATTTCTAAGGAAAAAACAAAACTCCTTATGGAAAAGGTTGGAAAAATAAAGCTGGATGTGAAAGGAAGGTTCACCAAAGTTGAAAAAGTTGAGCTTCATGACAAAAAATTTCTTGGAAAAAGCGTCAAGGCTCTTAAGATATTTGCGACAAACTACAAGGACATGCATGACATTGCAAGTGAGCTCGACTTTTCAGAAATAGAAAAAAGAAGAGGATATGATTTGGGTTTTATAACGCATTATATAATTGAAAAAAAACTAAAGCCATTGCAGTTTTATGAAATAGACGGCGAGGAAATCTCAGAAAGTCTTGAATTTGGAGGGATAGGCAAATCTCTAAATGTAAATTTCTGTATAAAACTAAGCTCGCACAAAGAATCAAAGGAAATCAAATTTGTGCCAAAAGTTCTGGCTTACGACATTGAAGCAGATGATTTCAAGATTGGAGAAGGAGAGATAATAATGATGTCCTTGTTCACAGATAATGTCAAAAAAGTCATAACTTTCAAAAAAACAAACGAAAAACCAGAGTATGTTGAGTATGTTAAAGACGAAAAAACTTTGTTGGAAAAGTTTACAGAATATGTAAAAAAAATATCTCCTGATTTTCTTGTAGGCTATTTCTCAGATGGATTTGACCTCCCATACCTTAAATCAAGAGCTGAAAAACACAAAGTCAAACTTGCTTTGGGTTTAGATGAAAGCCAACCAAGATTTTTCAAGGGGGCATTAACAACCGCAAAAATACAAGGGATAGTGCATGTTGATTTGTTAAAATTTATCCAGACAGCATACTCGCAGTATATGCAATCAGAAACATTATCATTAAATGAAGTTTCAAAAGAATTTTTGGGTGATGAAAAAAAAGATTTTAAATTCCAGCACTCATCTAAGATAAAAGAGCACGAATGGGAAAAATACTTTGAATACAATCTTCACGATTCCAGCTTGACTTACAGGCTATTCGAGAAGTTTTGGCCAGATATGCAGGAATTCACAAAAATTATGCAAGAGCCTGTTTTTGATGTAACAAGAAATGGTATGTCAAAAAACGTTGAGGATTTTATAATTCACAATTTGGAGAGATTTGATGAAATCCCAGAAAAAAGGCCAACACATGATGAGATAGGTGACAGAAGAAGACAGCCTCCTTTTGAAGGAGCATTTGTTTTCGAACCGACTCCAGGACTTTATGAAAACCTCGCAGTATTTGATTTCACTTCAAGCTATGGAAGTGTTATAGTCACTTTTAATTTATCCAAATCAACTTTTCTAAATAAGCCAGAAAAAAATTCTTATAACATCGAGGCACTTGGAAAAAAAGTTTATTTCTCAAAAGAGCCAGGGTTTTTCCCAGAAATGCTAAAAGAGATAATAAAAAAAAGGAAGCAATTCAAAGAGGAACTAAAAAAAGAAGACGATCCTGTAAAAAGAGCAAGGAGCAACGCATTCAAGCTTCTTGCCAACGCTTCTTACGGTTACCAAAGTTTTTTCGGGGGAAGATATTATTGTGAAGAGGCTGGGGCAGCAACAGCGGCTTTCGCAAGACAGTCAATCAAAGAGGCGATTGGAAACATAGAAAAAGCAGGTTACAAAGTGATATACTCTGACACGGATTCAATCGCATTTCTTCAGGGAGATAAAACACAAAAACAAACAACAGAGTTTCTTAGTTCTTTGAATGAAAAGCTTCCAGGGATAATGGAACTTGAATTGGAAGGATTTTTCAAAAGAGGGATATGGGTCACAAAAAGAACAGGAGATATTGGCGCAAAAAAGAAATATGCGCTGATAGATGAAAAAAACAGGCTAAAAATAAGAGGTTTTGAAACAGTAAGAAGAGATTGGTGCAAACTTGCAAGAGAGATACAAAATAATGTTTTGAGGCAAGTATTAAATGATGGTGATGAAAAAGCAAGTCTAGACTATCTGAAAAAAATAGTTAAAAAAATAAAGTCAAGAGAAATTCCCAGAGAAGAATTCGTAATAAAAACCCAGCTAAAAAAGCCGATATCAGAATATAAAGCGATATCACCACATGTTATAGCAGCAAAAAAAATGCAAGAGTTAGAGATTCCCATAAGTGCTGGCACATTGATTGAATTTTATATTGCCGAAACTCGCGAAAGCAAAAAACTTGTTAGAGATAAAGTAAAGCTTCTTCAAGAAAAGGGGGAGTACAATATAGAATATTATTTAAAACATCAGATAATTCCTGCAGTTGAGAACATTCTTCAAGTTTTCAATATCAATGCTGAAGAATTGATCGATGGCAAAAAACAAAAAACTTTAGGTGACTTTTAAATGATAAGCGTATGGGCGTATACTTTGATCAGCGTAATAATTGTCAGTTTGGTTTCCTTAATTGGGATAATAACGCTATCAATAAAAACAGAGAGACTTCAAAAGTTTCTGATATATCTCATAAGTTTTGCAGCAGGAGCTCTTTTTGCAGACGCTTTTTTGCATCTATTGCCTGGACTTGCAAAAAACGGATTAGGGATAAAAATTCCTGTTTTTATTCTTACAGGAATAGTGATATTCTTTGTTATAGAAAAAATCGTTCACTGGCAACACTGCCATATGCCAATAACAAAAAATCACGTCCATAGTTTAGCGACAATGAATCTTATAGGGGATGGATTTCACAATTTCTTGGATGGATTGATAATAGCAACAAGTTACATAATAAGTGTTCCAGCAGGAATTGCAACAACACTAGCGGTTTTAATCCACGAAATCCCTCAAGAGATAGGAGATTTCGGAGTATTGATTTATGGGGGTTACTCAAAGAAAAAAGCCCTATTGGTAAACTTCCTGTCTGCAATACTTGCAGTAGTTGGTGCAGTAGCTGCTCTGTTGCTAAGTAAATATATATCAGGAGTGGAAGAACTGATAACTGCAATTGCTATTGGGGGTTTTATATACATAGCCGGCTCTGATTTGATTCCAGAATTACACAAAGAATATTCAACGAAAAAAGCACTTCTTCAATTGCTCTTCTTTTTGATAGGAATAGCTTTAATAGGCTCTCTGTTATTTTTGGAATAATAAAATGAGAACAAATCCAAACCCAAAACCAGAATTTGTGGAAAGAATGAAGAAACTTCTTTCTCCATCTGACTACGAAAAATATGGGGAAATTCTAAAAATTGCTCCAGTAAAATCTCTAAGAGTTAACACTTTAAAAATTACTCCAGAAGTTTTGAAAAAAAGATTGGAAGAAAAAAGTTGGAAAATAACTCAACCTTGGAAGGGCCATCCTGAAGTTATGGTTGTTGAAGGAAAGATTTCCAATAAAACAATCATAGACCTAGAGCCTGGAGAACTTGGAAGAGCATTAGAACATCTTTTAGGTTATTATTATATCCAGGAACTAGCGAGCATGTTACCAGTAATTGCATTAGAACCAAAAAAAGGAGAGATGATACTTGACCTTTGTGCCTCTCCGGGAAGCAAAACAACTCAGATAGCATCTTGCATGGAAAACACAGGAAATATATTTGCAAACGAGATAAGTTACGGAAGAATAAAAATCCTGGCCTCGAACCTAGAAAGGTGTGGAGTAACAAACACAGTAATAACAAAAAAAGAAGGAGTAGCGTTATGTAACAGGCTAAAAAAAGCCGGATTTTTGTTTGACAAAATATTAGTTGATGCTCCATGCTCTGGAGAAGGGACTTTAAGATCAACACCAAAAACATATTTGATGTGGAATCCGAACACAATAAAATCTCTTTCAAAGCTACAAAAAACTTTGGTGGCTTCAGCTTTAGACATACTAAAACCAAACGGAACTTTAGTCTACAGCACCTGCACTCATGCCCCAGAGGAAAATGAAGCAATTGTAGACTATATTATAAAAAATTTTTCAAACGTAAACATAGAAAAAATTTCTTTACCGATAAAATGTAGGCCCGGAATAGATGAGTGGGAAAATGAAAAATTTTCAAAAGAAGTAAATCTCGCATGCAGAATATACCCCCAAGATAATAACACTGAGGGATTCTTCGTTTGCAAAATTAAAAAAATAAAATGACGCTCCACATCTTCTCAAACCAAGAAAGAAAAGACATACTTGAAATGTTGAATCAACAATTCGGAATAAAAGAAATTAAAGGAATCCTGATAAAAATAGGTCAAGAAAGAATTTTCCTTTATCAAGGTTCTCTAAACGAGAATCAATTGAAAAAACTGGAAGATGAAAGGATTTTTATAGAGAGAGTCGGAGTTTACTTCGGAAAAATACAAGATGACGGAATAAGACTAAGCATTGATGGTGCAGATTTAATGAAAGACCAAATAACAAAAAACGTCTTCGAAATTTCTGAAGAAGAAGTAGATACTTGGATGCATGGTTCAGAATTGAACATCTCAACAGGATTGCACGGATTTATAATAATAAAACACAAAAAAGATTTCTTGGGCACAGGAAAAGCCTCTCAAAGCAAGATAACAAATTTTATTCCTAAAGCAAGAAGACTAAAATTCAAAGCCTAAGCAAAGCGATTAAGTTGGCTACAAGGAAAATTATTGAAAAGGTATAGAAAGAAATCAAAAATCTTTCGTCAATGTTTCTCTCATAATAATAGTCTATGGCAAATCCAAGCTGCACTATAAGAAAAACTAAAAGGAACCCAAAAGAGCTGAATGTGAAAAGTTTTGAAATATAAAGAGAAACACTTATCAATCCAACTGCTGCAAAAAGTCCCATACTGAAATGTGAAGTCGAAAAAAAGTCAGAAAATTTCAATTTGTGAGGTACAGCCTTCTCTGAAGCAACCTTCTTTTTCACCACTTTTTTTCTAGACATTATTCTAGCAGGTAATTGTTATTTTTAAGTTTAACTAAGTGGGCCAAACCAAATCATATTTAAAGATTCTTACATTGAAAAAATAAACCAAAATGAACACAGAAAAAATAGTCAAGGCAGGAAAAATTGCATCACAGGTTAAGAAATTTGCAAGATCTTTCATAAAACCCAAGATGCCTTTATTAGACATAGCTGAAAAAATTGAGGCCAAAATTATAGAATTGGGAGGAGAATCTGCTTTTCCAGTCAATTTGTCAATAAATAATATAGCTGCACACTATACCCCTTCTCACGATGACAAAAGTCTTGCTCACGGATTGTTAAAAATAGACCTAGGAGTTCACGTTGATGGATGGATAGCTGACACAGCATTTTCAATGGACTTGGAAAATTCACAAGAAAACAAAAAATTAATCCAGGCTTCTGAAGAAGCTTTGAAATCCGCTGAAAAAATATTGAAGGCAGGAATTCATATGAATAAGATAGGTGGGATAATTGAAAAGACAATAAAGTCAAAAGGTTTTTCCCCGATAATAAATCTTTCAGGCCATGAAATAAGCCAATACGAACTTCACGCAGGAGTAAGTGTTCCGAATATAGACGACTCAAGAGCTTCAATTCTTACGCCCGGACTTTATGCAATTGAGCCTTTTGCAACTAATGGCTCTGGAAAAGTTCACGACGGAAAACCCTCCGGAATATACATGTTACGGGCTTCTCAAGCTCCAAGAAATCCAGGAGCAAGAAAACTTTTAGATTTTATTGTTAAAAAATATAACACACTTCCATTTTGCTCAAGATGGATTGTAAAAAAATTTGGGGCAAAGTCACTCTTTGATTTAAAAATTCTTGAAAACAATGGAAACTTACATCACTTCGCACAGCTTACAGAATCAGAAAATGCAATCGTAAGCCAAGCAGAAAACACAGTGTTAATAGGAAAAGAAATTATTGTTACTAGTGCGGATTAGAACCGTTTTGAAGAATCTCTCTTGCTTTATCCATAAAAAAGACCTCGTCATTTGCATTTCTTTTTCCAAAATAAGCCACGGCCCCGTATCTAACTGCTTTAATTCCTCTAGATTGAAAGTTAAAACCCTCATCATAAAAAATGGGTGAAGACTGAACTACTTTGGCGAGTCTTACAACTTTTACCTGGTCAGTTATGGTCAAGCTATTTACATAACCTCCATTTCCAGACCTAAGCGACCCTTTAAAATCTTCAGAATCATTCAAATGAACAAAATCAAATTCCCCATTTACTCCAGCAATATCAATTACTGTTCTTAGTAATGACTCCACAGAACTCCTAAATTCTGAGTCTTTATCCACTAAAAAAATCTTTCTCATTAAAAAACTCTGAGAAAACTGTATTTAAATGTTTTTATCCTAGATAACTCACATTCTCTAAAGGCACGGCTGCCTTAGCTGATTTCAAGAAATTCTCTTCTATTTTTCTGTATATTTCAATCATAGACTTTGTAACACTAGGCCTTACTTTCGTCAAAGCTTCTTCAAAATGATCCGGCCTGACTTGTTTAGCATCTTTTGATTCTCTCAATGCCAACATTGCCGCTTCCCTTACTAGAGCTTCAAGATCAGCCCCAGTGTAACCATCCGTTTTTTTAGCCAAATCATTAAGATCAACACCTTTTGCCAAGGGCATTTTTTTAGTGTGAATTTCAAGAACTTTTAACCTTCCTTCTTCATTAGCTGAGTTGACTAAAAGGATTTTGTCGAATCTTCCAGGTCTTAACAAAGCAGGATCTAAAATATCCGGCCTATTCGTAGCAGCAATAACTAAAACCTCTTTTAGATCTTCAAGACCATCCATTTCCGCAAGCATCTGATTCAAAACTCTTTCAGTAACTTTTGTTCCATTGTCAATTCCTCTTTTTCCAGCTAATGCGTCAATCTCATCGAAGAAAATTATACATGGAGCTACTTGTCTTGCCCTCTCGAAAACTTTTCTCATTCCTTCTTCACTTTTTCCGACCCACATACTTAACAATGAAGGCCCCTTAACTTGAATGAAATTTGCTTCTGATTCTTTTGCAACCGCTTTTGCAATCAAAGTCTTACCAGTTCCTGGAGGACCATAAAGAAGAATTCCTCTTGAAGGTCTTATTCCCATTCTTTGGAAAGTTTCAGGATATTTCAAAGGCCACTCAACAGCTTCTTGAAGTTCTCTCTTGACATTATCCAATCCTCCAACCTGATCCCAGGTAACGTTAGGAGTTTCAACCAAAACCTCCCTCATAGCAGAAGGCCTCACAACTTTAAGCGCTTCCATAAAGTCAACATGATAAACAATTAATTTTTCCAGAATTTCCTGAGGAATTTGTTCTTCTCCATCAAGTTTCATTTTTGGAAGATATTTTCTAAGAACATTCATTGCAGCCTCTTTAGTCAAAGATTCGAGATCAGCCCCGACAAATCCATGAGTCACAGATGCAATTTCGTCAAGATTAACGTCCTTATCCAAAGGCATTCCTCTTGTGTGGATACTTAAAATCGTTTTTCTTCCTTTTTTTCCCGGGACACCCAATTCAATTTCTCTGTCAAATCTTCCAGGTCTTCTTAAAGCAGGATCAAGAGCATTGATTCTATTTGTTGCTCCAATGACTATGACCTTTCCTCTGGCTTTTAATCCATCCATCATAGTCAAAAGCTGTGAGACAACTCTTCTCTCAACTTCTCCTTGCACATCTTCCCTTTTTGGTGCAATAGCATCGATTTCATCGATAAATATGATAGTGGGAGCAGTCTTTTCAGCTTCGTCGAAAATATCTCTTATCTTTTTTTCACTTTCCCCGTAATACTTGCTCATAATCTCTGGCCCGTTCAACAAAATAAAATTCGCATCAGTTTCATTGGCAACAGCTTTTGCTAAAAGTGTTTTACCTGTTCCAGGAGGCCCATGAAGTAGAACTCCTTTTGGAGGATCAATGTTTAATTTTTCAAAAATTTCTGGATGTTTCATAGGAATTTCTACCATCTCCCTAATTTTTTTCACTTCTTCTTCCAAACCTCCAATGTCTTCATAAGTGATTTCGGGGATTTTTTCATCTGTAATTTCAACAGCTTTTGAGTTAAGCACAACTTCAGTTGTTTCAGTTATGACACAAGGTTGGTTTGGATTAGTATTTACTACCATAAATCTTATTTGAGTCACACCTCCTAAGGTTCCAAAGAAATTTCCAAAATCCTCTCCAAAAATATCTTCAAAACCTCCGCCAAGTCCCATTTCACTGAAAAGATCTTTTCTTCTTTGAACTCCGCCCAAAACAACAACATCTCCTTTGATTACAACTCTTCCAAGAAGTCCTCTTCTTAGACTTTCAGAATCAGCTTGTACAGTGATACCTTTTTGAGCAGGAGCGATTATGACTTTCTTTGCTTTCTTTATTTCAGCTTTGTAGATTTCAACAACATCACCAATTCCGGTTTTTGCGTTTCTTCTCATTATTCCATCAACCCTTATTATTCCCTCACCGACATCAGCAGGATAAGCCCTGTCAGCGATTGCAACGGTTTCCCTATTTCCTTTGATGACTACAACATCTCCTCTCTTTATTTCCAGTTCTCTCATTATTTCAGAGTCTATTCTAGCTATTCCTTTGTAAGCATCATCTTGCAATGCCTCTACAACTTTTAACCTAACTTTTTTATTTGTCATTTCTGTTTTCAAAAAAATTCCCGAAGTTTAATGATAATCTTCCCATTTCCTGGAAGCATAATTGGACCATATCATCCATTCTTTTTTCCTGTTCTCTCATGAAAGAGACTATTTCTTTAGGTATCGATACAGTATAACTATTGCCGACCATTCTCATTTTTACACGAAATTCTCTGTTCCTCAAATTTATAAATTTATTGTACTCCTGTTCGTCTACAGGATGTATGATTTTATGGCTACAATCAGGGCATATGACTGCCCTAAGCAAAAAGCCATTCTTAGAAACATTTGTTTTTTGCATTTTCTTGTTGCATTCTCTGCAAAGTATCTGGTTGTCGAAAATGTCTGTCATTTGAGTATGAAGGCTGCATTTTACTGCAGCCAGTGGGTTGAAAAGAGGTGTAAGGTATACACAAACTCATCTTGCGAATCATTCATGTATACTCTACGTATACACTTAGATAGATACACTATTTAAATCTTTCGAATTTTAAATCCATCACAGAAAAAATCCCAAAACTTAAATACCTCGAAGGATATTTCACTTGATGGAGTATTCAAAAGAGATTTATGATAATAAATTTAAACGTTTCTGGAAAAAATTTTGGTTTATTGTCTGGAAAGATAACAGTGTCAAAGGCTGGATAATATCCATAATATTTCTTTTTATAGTTGTAAAATTTATTTTCTTCCCAATTCTTAATCTCGCCACAGGAACAACTCTTCCATTGGCAATAGTGGAATCCTGTTCAATGTATCATGATGGAAATCTCTTTTCAAATTTTGATAATTGGTGGGAAAGACATGATACAAAATATTCCAGCTTTAATATAAATCAGTCTGGATTTGAAGAATACAAACTCAAAAATGGATTCAACAAAGGAGATATTTTGTTTATAATTGGAGTTAAACCTGAAAGTATAAAAGTTGGGGATGTAATAATCTTTCAGACAACTAGACAAAATCCAATAATTCACAGAATAGTTGATATAAAAATTAATTCTGAAACAGGAGATTATGCTTTTTCAACAGAAGGAGATAATAATAACGGGCAGCTCGAAGAAGAAAAGCTGATAAAAGAAAATCAAATAATAGGAAAAGCTGTTTTCAAGCTAGCGCCTTACTTAGGCTGGGTAAAGCTAGTCTTCTTTGAACCCTCAAAATCCTCGGCAGAGAGGGGATTCTGCCACGAGAATTAATTCTATAAGAAACATTTTTAAACTTACCCCTTTTAAACACTGAATGGAGTTTTGTCCAAGATGCGGCGCTGTTCTCATACAAAAGAGGAAAAATGACGGCTGCCCAAGATGCAACTATTCTTCTAAAGGGAAGGTAAAGCTGAAAACATCAGAAAAAATCGGCAGTAAAAAAGAAATCCCAGTCATAACAGAAAAAGAGCAGAATGCTTATCCAATAATAACAGAGACATGCAAAAAATGTGGTAATGACAAAGTGTACTTCTGGACTGTCCAAACAAGAGCTGGCGATGAAGCCGAGACAAAATTCTTCAAATGTGTAAAGTGTGAGCATACCTGGCGAGACTATAGATAAGGCAAACTATTAAAGTTACTAACGAAGCTATGGTCGAGAAGAGATTATAGGTAAATTAAGCGATTCTAAATATTTTTAAACAGAATTCTTTTGTTAAATTAAACTAAAGGCCTCGTAGCTCAGCTTGGTAGAGCACTGGACTCTTAATCCAGGTGTCGTGGGTTCAAATCCCATCGGGGCCATAAAATCTTAAAATAGTTTCTAAAAACAAGAATTACAAAACCTTAACGTCTTCTAGGTAGTTGATAGCTAATCTGTCTAATTGAGCATCAAGAATGACCCCTTGTTGAAAACCAGCATTTGTGTCTTTTAATGGTTCAATAACTAAACTTTTATCGCGTAGTCCATAATAATCAACCAAATTAACTTGTTTACCTTCTCTTATAGTTGATACATCATTGATAATTCCTTCCAAAAATCTTTGCTTTAAATCACAATACTTGATTGTTCCTTTTTGATTTAATCTCCATTCTCTTTCGTAGATACCTTGAACAACAACACTAGAAACCCAGTATAAACAAACTATATTCATATGCTGTGCAAGTACTCTCCTTCTCGCACTATCAGACTTATCACCGAGCCTTTCATGAGCATTATCAAAATCATGAAAACCCACAACATACAAAACAGGTTCTCCCAAACTTTTAAAATTTTTAACTTGATATTCTTTTAACTGAGCATTAAACCTTTTATTACCAACTTTAGCTTCAGCCCAAAAACCATATTCACTATTAAAAAAATCAGGAGTAGCACCATTACTTCCTTTATCTGTCCTTTCAAAATCTGTAAAAGCAGAACTAAAAATATTTTCAAATCTTTCTCCAATAAGAGTCTGGATTGTTGGCATAAAACCGAATAGATTGTTGTTTTAAATTAATTTCTGTTCTTTCATATCATCAAGCATTAGCACTGCTTCAATTAATCCTTTGAACAAAGGAGCAGGCTTCAACAAACTGCTTTTTAATTCAGGATGCGCTTGAGTTGCAACAAAAAAGGGATGGTTCTTTAATTCTATAAACTCCACTAAATTTCCGTCGGGAGACATTCCTGAAAAAACTAGCCCATTTTCCTCTAAGATTTTATGATATTTGGGGTTAACTTCATATCTATGTCTGTGCCTTTCATCAACCTTTGTATTGTTATAAAGCAAGTGAACTATTGTTCCTTCTTTGATGATTGCGGGATAGCTTCCTAGCCTCATTGTCCCGCCTTTGTTTTCTACAAATTTTTGTTCCTCAAGAATATCGATTACAGGATCAACACAGGCCGAATCAATTTCAGCGCTGTGTGCCTTAAGGTTGCAAACATTTCTTGCAAATTCTACAACAGCCATTTGCAACCCCAAACATATTCCTAAAAAAGGAATTTTCTTTTCTCTGCACAATTTTATTGCTTTTATCATGCCTTCTATTCCTCTAGAACCAAATCCTCCAGGAATGATCACTCCTGAAATCTCATCAAGATTGATTTCTCCTTTTTCAGTGTCAATAAACTTAAGATTTATTCTAACTCCAAAATAAGATTCACAATGATGCAAAGATTCAATGATGCTGGCATATGAATCTTCCAAAGAAGTATATTTTCCTGCAATCGCAATTGTTATTTCTTTTTTTGCGTTCTCTCTTCTGTTTATTAATTCTTCCCACTTCTTTAAATCAGGCATAACTTGAATGTTAAGCTTTCTGGCCAAAAGTTGACTCATTCCTTGCTGTTCCAAAAGAAGAGGAATTTTGTAGATATTATCAACATCTCTTCCAGAAATAACTTCCTCAAATCCAAGATTGCACATTTCACTTATTTTCTGCACTATAGCGTTGTTAAGTGGTTTTCTAGATCTTGTAATAATAATCTGCGGCTCAATGCCTCTTTGTCTGAGTAAAGCAACACTCTGCTGTGTTGGTTTTGATTTTGGTTCTTTTATTACTGCAGGAATAGGAACATAGGTGACATGCGTAAAAAGAACGTTTTCTCTGCCAACTTTTCTTGAAAGGGATCTGACAGCCTCTATAAACAATTCACTTTCAATATCTCCAACGGTCCCACCAATTTCTATTAATACAATATCTGCATTATTCTCATCTCCAGTTTGGATAAAATAGTTCATTATATAATTAGAAACATGGGGAATGAGCTGGACATTCCTTCCCAAATAGTCCCCTTTTCTTTCTTTTTTTCTTATCTCTTCAAAAACTCTTCCCATGGTCAGACTAAATTCTCTCTTGCATGAAATTCCAAGAAACCTTTCATAATGTCCAAAGTCCATGTCAACTTCTGTTCCATCATCAAGGACAAAAACCTCACCATGTTCGGTAGGATTCATCGTGCCAGCATCCACATTAAGATAACCATCACATTTTATTGGAGTGAGTTTATATTTTGAAGCAAGCAGGTTGCCAATGCTTGCAAGAACAATTCCTTTCCCTAATCCGGAAAGAACACCCCCTGTGACAACAATATACTTTCTCATCAAGCTGGAAATAAACTCGATTTTTTAAATTATATTGTGATGGAATACCTAGTGTAATAAATTAAAAAATAAAGAAATAAAAAATTCTCTTTTCATCCCTGATTAGATAAGCTAGCAATAATTATCGTATTAAGCCCTGAATGTTTTCAATCGCGTCTGCAACATCTCTGCCTTTCTTGGTCAACTTGATAAGCTTTATTCTTCCTTGCTTCTCAAAATCAACCAGTTTCAAGATCTTAAGAGTCTGCAGGATCTTAACCGCATGGCTGTAAGTACAATCCACCTCTTTTGCAAGTATGCTACCGTATCTCATTCTGATATTCTTCTTCAAAGAAACCAGCATCAAAGCCGGCTTTCTCCTGAAAAAAATGTCAAAATTGTCTTTCATTTGATTTGTTGTTCCGTTCAAACGAAAATCAGAGAATCCTAAACCTAACTGGATTGTCTCTTCTTTCATCTTGCGTGGATTTATACAATTTAAACTATATATCCTGATAGTATTGTATTTTTAAATGTTTTGTAATATCTATATTCGTCACCCCGTTTCAGTAAAAAAATATATGTCGGAAAAACTTATTAACCAAAAAAAGAATTTTTATTCATGAAAAACAAAGAAAATTTTCAAAAAGAGAGAAAAACAAAAATACTTGCAGTTGGAGATGTACATGGAGACCTGACTATGATAAATAGGCTAGCAGATAGAGCAAAAAAGGAAAATGTTGACATTGTTATTCTTTCTGGGGACCTGACTTTCGCTGAAAGGTCAATCAAAGGGATTATTGGACCATTTGCAAAACAAAAAATGCCTGTTTTGATAATTCCAGGGAACCATGAGTCCGTTGCAACAAACGCCTTGCTTGCAGAATTATACTCTCCATACTCAAAAAACCTTCATGGATATTATCTAGCCAAAAATGGAATTGGTTTTTTCGGAGCAGGAACAGCAAACATGGGTCCGCATCAGATTAAAGATTCAGAAATTTATGATTTATTGAAAAGAAGTCACGAAAAAATAAAAAATCTGGGCAAAAAAATAATGGTAACACATATTCATCCAGAAAATTCAAAAATGGAATTCTCGGGATTTGAAGGAAGCAAGGCAGTAAAAAAAGCTATAGAATCTTTTCAGCCAGACATAGCAATCTGCTCACACATTCATGAAGCTGCAGGCTTGGAAGAAAAAATAGGCAAGACCAGAGTCATCAATGTTGCAAGAAAAGAAAAAATATTTGAGATTTAATCCCCAAAATCTTCAATCTCTTCTTTTATCTTCTTTTTTCTGAAGAAATAATAGACGACTCCAAAAATAAGGAACAAAATTCCCAAAGCAATCAGGACAAAACCTATGACGAGCATTGTGTAATTTCTAAAAAGTCCGACAGCCGCAATTCCAGCCACAATTATTGAAAAGGCCGTCCTGACGTACGACAACAATGTCCTTTCATTAGACAACAAAGTCCTTTCCTCGGACAATTCTTCCTCAATTTTTGCTTCAGTTTTCCTTCTTTTCATTAATAACAAACTAAGATTAAAGTTATAAATTTAACGAATAAATAGAAAAATCTTAAAAAGGCGTATTCTTCCTCATTCAATGGCTAAGAAGCTAAAAAAAACGACTGGAGAGTTGGCAAGTGAAAGGTTTTTCCCTGTAGACGAAAGCTCCGTAAGAAAATCATTTGAAAAACAAGAAAGAGGTTTGCAGGAAACCCACAAACAAACAATTGAGAAAATTTACAGAAGCCCAGTAGAAAATCCAGTGGAATTGATAAAAACAACAAAGATTAGAAAATCACAGCCCGGAAAAAAATTTAAGGCAAGTAAGTTGGGTAAGAAAGCGAGATTTACAAATGACAAAGGGAAGAGGACAAAATTCAAGGCAGCTGATTTATACAAACCACAAAAGATTTCTTTGAATCCAGAAGGTTATGAATTAATAATAACTGAAAAACCTCAGGCAGCTTCAAAAATTGCAGACGCGTTAGGAAGTGTCGATAAAAAAAATTTCAAAGGGGTTCCTTATTATGATGTCAACAGAGATGGAGAAAAAATAATTGTTGCCTGCGCTGTGGGTCATTTGTTTACATTGACTCAAAATACGCCAGGATCAAACTTTCCAGTGTTTGACATAAAGTGGGTTCCGAATTTTTATGTAAGAAAACAGGATTTTAGCAAAAAATATTATGACGCAATGGCAAATCTCGTAAGGGGTGCGAGCTCTCTGACAGTAGCCACAGATTATGACATAGAAGGAGAGGTCATCGGATTGAACATAGTCAAATACATTTGTGGACAAAAAGATGCAAGCAGAATGAAATTCTCAACATTGACTCCAGTAGAACTGAATAAAGCATATGAGGAAAAATCACCAACACTAAATTGGGGTCAGGCAATCGCTGGAGAGACAAGGCATTATCTGGACTGGTTTTATGGAATAAATCTCTCAAGAGCGTTGATGAGTGCATTGAAATCTATAGGAAAATTCAAAATAATGTCGATAGGAAGGGTTCAAGGCCCAACACTAAACTTTATTGTACAAAAGGAAAGAGAAATCCAGGCATTCAAATCAAGACCATACTGGGAAGTTTTCATAACTGTAAAAAATAAGCACGTTCTAGAATTAAAATATAACAAAGAAATATTTAACAAAAAAGAGCTATCAAAATTTGATGGACTTAAAGGAAGAACCGCTATAGCCTCGACACAAAAATCTTCTCAGAGCATAGAGCCAAATCCCCCATTTAACTTAACCGCTTTACAGACAGAAGCATACAAATTTTATGGAATAACTCCTTCAAAAACTCTGCAAATCGCTCAGTCCCTTTATTTAGACAGTTTAATTTCATATCCCAGAACCTCATCTCAAAAACTTCCGCCAGCAATAGGATATAAAGAGATACTGGACAAAATGGCAAAGACCTTTGAAGTCGAACATTTGATAAAAAGAAAAATTCCAATCGAAGGGAAAAAATCTGACCCAGCACACCCTTCAATATACCCCACAGGCAACATGCAAATTTTAACAGGAGAACAAGAAAAAATCTATAATTTGATTGCAAAAAGATTCTTGTCCTTATTCTGTGAAGATGCAATAATAGACAGCAAAAAAATAAGTGTGAGTATTGATGGATTAGACTTTTCAGTAAGGGGTTCAACAATAAGGAAAAAAGGATGGATGGAAGTTTATCCGACTAAATTAAAAACGGAAGAAATCCCAGACATGGAAGGAGAAGTTAAGATAATAGATTTGAGAGTTGAAGAAAAAGAGACGCAACCTCCAAAAAGATATTCTCCCGCTTCTATAGTTTCTGAACTTGAAAAAAGAAACATAGGGACAAAAGCGACTCGTTCCTCTATACTTGAAACACTTTATGACAGAGATTACATAAAAGACCAAAGCATAAAAGCAACTCCATTAGGGATGTCTTTGATTGAGACCCTTGAAAAATATTCTCCAATAATAATAGACGAAAAGTTGACAAGAAGTTTTGAAGATCAGATGGATTCCATAATTGAGGCGAAAAAAGACATTTATGAAAAAGAATCAAGCCTTATAGAAAAAGCAAAAGAGACAATAACCTCTATTTCAAAAGATTTTGGAAAACACGAAAAAGACATAGGAAATGATTTGCTAAAGGCAAATACTGAATTGAGAGAAGTAAAAAGAGAAGAAAGCAAAGTGGTCTTGTGTCCAAAATGCAAAAAAGGGTTTTTGAGTATAATTTATTCTAAAAAAAATAGAAGGCAGTTTATCGCTTGCAATGCATATCCAGAATGCAAAAACACTTATTCTCTGCCTCCAAACGGCTTTATAAAAAAAGCTGAAAAAGATTGTGAAGAATGTGGGTTCCCAATGCTGATGAGGATACAAAAAGGAAAATCTCCATGGATTTTCTGTTTCAATCCAGAATGTGTAAAGAATAAAGAAAGGGTTGAGAAATATAACAGAGAAAGGCAGAAAGAAAATCCTTCTCAATAAAGCTTAAAAACCAACAAACCAAGTCTTCTTATGAGAGACTTACATGTGCATACTTTAGATAATGGATTTGAAATCAGACATCTAAAAAGAGATTTAAGGTCCGGTCTTTTTTATGCAAAACTCAACGCTGATGTTGGAACAGCATATGAAGCGCCAAACGAACACGGATTGGCACATTTCCTGGAACACATGCTCTTCGAAGGAGATGGTGTAGGCTACGGACCAATAAAATATAAATTCTCAATGAATGGAAGATTTAATGCCACAACTGCAATAGATGAAATTTCAGTTGAAGGAGTTGTGACTGCCCAGGATTCAAAAAAATTTCTAGAAGAATTGTCTCAAAGCACATATGCTCCAAACTTTAGCGATGTTGATATCGAATCTGAAAGAAAAGTCATAGAGGTTGAAAGACTTGAAAGTTCAGGTAACCCCCAAGAAGTATTTGACGATAGATTTTTTCGTTATTTTTATAAAAAAAGTCCTGTGAGAAGAAATGGGGTTCTTAACATACTCGGGCCAAGACAAAACATCAAAAGCTTTACAAGAAAAAACATGATGGATTTCCATGAAAGATGGATTACTCCTGAAAGGTTGACTCTCTACATCGTTTCAAAAGATCTTGATATGGATTTGATTCAAGAATATTTTGGGCAGATTAATAAGTCAAGAACCGATTTTCATTTTGAGAGAGAAAATAGATTAGATAGGATAGAGAAAAGAGTGGCCAACAATCGAGGGGATTTAGGCATGATGATGATTGGGTGGCAAATCCAAGACTTAACTTATGAACAGTACATAAAGTTAAAAGGATTACATTTGCTAATGGAAACAGACATAGAAATTCCAGGACTATCACGAACTCTAAGAAAAAAAGGGCTCATATATTCTTTGGGAGTCAATTTTGAGACTGATTTTTCTGAAAGAAGATTTACTTTTGGAACTCAGTTTGAAAGAGGGAGCGCACCAAAAATAATCAAGATTGTAATGGATGAATTTGAAAAATTTAGAGATGGAAAAATAGACCCGGCAATTCTAGATATTGTAATCCAAAGATATATAGTAAAACAAAGAAGCGATTTTGACAATCCGGAAGAGGCAATTAATACTATGGATTGGGAAAAAAGCAGCAACATAACTGTAGAAAAATACCTCAAATCATTATCAGAATTATCTGGAAGCGATATCCAAGAGGCAGCACAATTTATTAGCCCAGATAAATATTTCTTGCTTTCCACAGAAAACAGCTTGGATTAAATGAAAAACGCCCAACAAAATTAAAACCCTTCCATGCTTTTCGCCAAAGCAACGAAAAGATAAATCCAATAGAGATATAGAATAATTATAAATATAATTCCTAAAATAGACAAAATAACTTCCTTTTTGGTGGAATTCTTAAAAAAAGAAATACCTCCGGAAACAATTCCCAATAAAGGCAAATAAAAAATAATAGTTCCAAATAATCCTAAAAATGACATATTAACTTTTAGAAATAATAAAAAAAGGTTTAATAGAGCCAACAACCCAAATGCGAAGGATAGAATAGAATATTTGTTCATAACAAAAAGTAATTCCAGTAACTTAAAAACCTTACGAATATTCTTTCTATAGTCAGAATATAAAATAAAACACAAAAACAGAACTAAAAATATTAAAAAGTATAAAATAAAAATAAAAAATTATCTTTTCTTTTTAGCCGGCATGGTTTTTTCAGTCATTCCATGTCCATGATTTCCTGCCCAGCAAGCATTGCAATTTTTACACCAAAATGCGTGTATAAGCAATGCCAAAGCTGCTATAACCACAACCCATGTCGAAACACTGCTCTTGACAAACAAAGCAAACACGATTATAGCCAAAAGCAAGATTACATGTATCCATTTACAACTCATCTCAACACCCCCTTTTAATTCCCATATCATAGCAAGAGGGGTTAATAAAGTTAATTGAGTGCAGTAATGCTTAAAAACACTAAAATTAAAGAAAACTAATGAGATATAGAAAAAGTGAAACAAAGGCGCTTTGGAACTTGACAGTTGAAGGAGTTGAAAGATTTGGTGGAACGCTAGAAATCACCGTAAAAAATTCTGATCCTAGAAACCCTGTAAAAAGATTAACATTAGACGGAAACTCCATAGTAAAAGCAGGAGATAGAATAACTGCATATATGCCAAGATTAATTCAACCAGGAAAAGGGACTGGTGATTTAGATGATCCTCAAGCTGGAGAAATGAACCTGGGAAAAGAAAATTCTGCAGAAAAAAGTTCATCTAATGAAGCAGCAGTTTATATTGAAGTCCTAGATGTAAGGGGAAAAGTATTAAGCACAGATTATAGCACTACTCTTTATAGACTGAGTTAAATCTTTCTCTTAAGTTATACAAAAGTACAATAATGCTTAAAAAACAAGAAAAACAAAATATAAGATGGATATTCCAAATGTTTTGGCAGAAAGATACGCTACCGATTCTGTTGCCGAACCATACTCACCTGTTGGAAAAGTAAAAAGAATGAGAAATTTCTGGATTTCTGTAATGCAATACCAAAAAGATTTAGGTGTTAATATCCCTTTAGCAGATATAGATAAATTTAGAGATTCAAAAGACAATATTAATCTAAAAAGAATAAAAGAACTGGAGTTAAGTAGCCAGCATGATGTGGATGCAAACATAAAAGCATTCATTGAAATTGCTGATGCAGGAGAATATTTGCATCTTGGGATGACATCAAGAGATTTAACAGATAATGTTGAACAAAAACAAATCTTAGACATCTCAAAAATAATTTATGGAAAAAATATTTCTATCCTAAGACATTTCACGGAAAAATCACAAGCTTACAGAGATATAGTGCTAACAGCAAGAACACATCACCAAGCAGCACAACCAACACTTCTAGGAAGAAGATTTTCAATGTGGGCAGAAGAGCTTATGGAGCATTTAGATAGTTTTGAACAATTCATATTAGACTATCCACTAAGAGGTATAAAAGGCCCAGTTGGAACACAAGCAGACATGAAAACTTTATTAGGGTCCTCTGAAAAAGTTAAACAATTAGAAAATATGATAGCAACAGAGTTTGGATTTAACAGAGTTTTAGATTCGCCAGGGCAAGTTTATCCAAGATCATTGGATTATAAGTTGTTAAGTAATCTAGCACTGCTTTCCTCAGCTTCAGAAAATTTTGCAGATGGAATGAGATTGATGGCTGGTTATGAATTAGTCACAGAAGGGTTCAAAGAAGGTCAGGTTGGTAGCAGTGCAATGCCACACAAAATGAACACGAGAAGCTCTGAAAGAATATGGAGTGCAGCAGAGTTGACTAAAACTTATGCTAATGGGGGCTCAAGACTCTCTGGCCAGCAATGGGAAGAAGGAGATGTTTCATGTTCACTAATGAGAAGAGTAATCATTCCAGACTCATTTTTTGCCTCTGACGCTGTGTGTGAAACAACCCTAACTATATTGAACAAAATGGGAATTTATCCAATTATCATAAGTAAAGAACTAGATAGGTATCTCCCATTTTTAGCAACAACTCAAATACTTGCTGAGGCTGTAAAAAAAGGTATTGGGAGAGAAGGAGCACACTCAACAATAAAAAAACATGCAAAGGCTGTTGCACTGCAAATGAGAGTTGAAGGATTAGAAAAAAATACTCTTGCTGAAAGGCTTAGCAATGAACCTTTGTTTAAAAATAATGGAATTGGAGAAAATGAAATAACCAAAATACTAAAAGATAACAACAGGTTTATAGGAGAATCATATTCTCAAATAGACAGAGTCAATGAAAGAGCTCAAAAAATTATTTCCAAATATTCAAAGCAAGCAGCTTATGAACCGCAGCCAATTCTTTAAACCCACCCTCTCAGCGTCGTCTGTGTTTTCAAATTTTCAAGCAATTTGCTTTTTTTCATAATATCTGTAGGATCAAAATTGTATTTTATTTTGCTGATTTGTTTTGCACTTTCGACAATTTCTTTCTTAGTGGAAAATTTCATTCCTTGAGAAAACATTGCTTTCCTAACGCTTTCTCTCACAACCCAAACTCCAAGAGCGGCCCAGTAACTAGGAGTTTCAAGCCTTATTGCTAACACTGAAGCCTGTTTTCTAATTCCAGAAAGATATTCCAGAATAGGAAGTCGCGCGGCATAATAACCTCCGACAGTTGAAGAAGCATAATTTTTCCTTCCATAAAAATTTTCATAATCAGTTGAAGCCTTCAGTTCTTTTGACTGGTTCCATGAACTTCCTGGAAAATACAGCTCAAAAAGTTCATAACTCCAGACACTAGGAAAAAGCATAATGGCATATTGATTTCCCAAAAACTCTCCAAAAAATAATTCGTAATTTTCTATTATTTTGTAATCCCTAATCTCATCAATTAAATATTTTCCAAGTGTGTCATCAGTTGCAGTTATACTCCATCTTGTTGGAACAAGTCTCTTGTTCTTTTTTAATCCTAAAACCCCGACGCTGAGAATTTTATTTAAAGAATATTCATTAAAATCTGATTTGTAGAGAATTTTCAATGCTTCTGAAGCTTTAACCTCATCATTCATCAATTTGTCAAGTTTTCTCTCAACTTTTACATTTCCAGTAATCTTAGCGTCCTTCAATGGAGCTTTCATTCCGTGAGGGGTCTCAATTCTGTCAAGATTATTTCTAACACTCACTCCGCTTTTCAATTCAATCTCAACATCAACAGGTCGAGAAGCAACTGCAATCTCCTGCGCAATCTGAACAAACTTTTTGTTCAGCCTGGAATCCTGGACTTGAGACTGAAACCTGGAATTCAACAAGCTCCCCCTCAGTCTTATAACATCACTTATTGCAAAATTGTTATCTGCCCAATATCTAGAATTGTCATAAATCCATGCCTCATCATCTCTTTCCAAGGGACTCAATATTCCAACGTTTACTAGAGGATATCTCAATTTAGAACCTATAAAAACACTTGGAGGAGAACTGCTGTCCAATTTAGAAATCTTTCCAATATCTTTGTATCTAAATCTGGCCTCGGCTATTTTCTTTATTACTTCAAACTTTATATCCATACAAAACAATAGATGTTGAAGTTTTTATTAGTTATTTGTTACTGGAGAATAAATCAATTTTGAGCAGAAAGACTATCGGCAAAGGAATTAAATTTATCCCTTACAAAAGTACGATAATTTTCTTTGAAGGATAAGTTATTATGAGCAAAAAAGTGACTCGCCTCAAAAAGCTGGCTATTGCTAGTGAT
Organism: Nanobdellota archaeon; assembly: GCA_038046245.1. Lineage (GTDB taxonomy): Archaea > Nanobdellota > Nanobdellia > Pacearchaeales > GW2011-AR1 > JBBSXB01. Next base: position 116,994 of record JBBSWO010000001.1, read on the forward strand.
TAAGCAAACTTTTCCCCGATTTAAAGCCAAAAGACCCGAGCTCATTAAAAGATTAAAGCTAGTGTCATCTAAATTAAATCTTTCTCTTAAAAAAGAATTTTGTGACTCCAAATCATTATAAATAGCCTGTTCCTCTCCAACAAAATTTAAAACTCTTCCTCGGAGAACCAACTCGTTAGTAAAAGCCCTCAACAGCTTGGATAAGTCATATCTCTCGCTTTGCAACTCTCCGAAAATGCTACTGCTATCGCGCGCAATAAGTTCTTGAGTGCTTTGATGAAGTTTTCTTTTTTCTCGATAAGTTTTCAGTCTATTCTGCTTTCTTATGTCCTTCTTCCTAGACCCTCTAACTCTATAGGCAGTCAGTTCATCAATCACTTCTGAAGTAGTATATAAGTTTCCATAACCGTTTAAAAATTTGTTAAAGAATTGTATGGAAGAGATTTCATGCCCTATGTGTTTTATCTTTTGATTAACACCAGCATGGTCTCTACTTATTGGATGACCATATTCGGATATAAAAGCGCACGTATCAACAACTAAATAATTGTATTCTTTCGAAAGCTCTTCAATTGTCTTATTTGTCATGAAAAGAATTCTTAAGTTTTGTTTTTAAACTTTTATATCCAGCTCTTCTTGAATATCCCTTTGTTCTTTATTTCAAAAGTAAGCTCTTTTTCAGGTAGGCTTCTATGTTTTAGAAGTATCGCCTTTCTTTTTCCACTATCGTGCTTCAACTCAATAATACACTTGCACCAATATTTGAATAAATCTCCCCCGACAATATGTGTTCCAGCTTCTTTCTTATTTCTAAAATCCTCTTCATTCTGAAACTCTTTGTAAACTTGATTGGTTATTATGACCGGAATCTTCTGAGTTCTTGCAATCAAAGAAAGAAGTTTCATCTGCTCTGCAAGCGTCCTGTTGACTGCTCTAACAAACTCCCCATCATCATCTTTCTTTTTTATGGCGTCTCCTAACTCAAGCCTGTAAAGCATAGCCATACTGTCAACAACTATCAGCCCAACTTGTTCTTTTTTAACTTTTTCAGACAATTTCTCAAAAATCTTTTTTTGTTCATCAAATGACTTAGGCTCTAAAAGCAAAATGTTGGATATTATATCTTCGTAATTATCTCCCACAATTTGTTTCACTCTCTCAGAAGAAAAACCCCCCTCAGTGTCTATGAAAATGACCTTGTTGTTTTTCTTTGCCTGGCTACATGCAGCAAGCATAGCAAAATTAGTCTTACCACTTCCAGGAGACCCAGCAATCATTGTTATGACCTCAGATTCGTATCCACCATAAAGCCAAGTGTTTAAATCATAACTTCCAGCAGAAATTTTCTCGGATTTTTCAGCAACCATAAACAAAAACAACATTAACAATTAATAAGGATTATTGTGGTTTACTTCATCTTCTTAAATTCTTCAAGAGTCTTGTCAAGATCTTTTATTACGGAAGCAACAGCATCGTTAATCGCTTTCTTTGCCGACTTTCCTTTTGTCTTGACCTTTAGAATTGGCTTTTCAGTTGGATGATCTCTTTTCCATGCAGCAAGTGTAATATCCTCATCTTTGTTAAGATAAACCCTAAGTAATTCTGCAAGAGTTAAATTTGGGAGCTCAACTTCAATCTCATCCTTTTCATTCTTCAAAAACTTAAGTTCCATATTAAGAAATCTTGAAAGTAGTTTAAAAAGGCTTCGGTTATCACAAATGACAGTTAAATTTTTAAACAAGAAAATAAGAACTATCTCATGACAGATATAGCCTCCCCAAAAGTAAAGTTTATTGCTGTTGATCCAGTAACTCAAAGAAGTATTATTGAACACGAAACAAAACAATACACACTTGAGAAAAGAGATCAATTTTTGTATTTAATAAACAGGGAAACAGGAAGAGAACATGAGAGTTTAGGACGTATTCTACATGGCGCACGCCATGAATCTCCTAACTCCGGTTCAATCTGGAGAATCATTCCCAAAAAACCAACACCTGAAGCATTAGGAGAGTTCACACTCAATCCTAAAGATGGTACCTACCAAGTTACTCCATACGAAAATGGACAAAGAAACGACGCTAAAAAAGAAAACATCCACCCATTAGACTATCTTTTGAGAAATCTATAATTTTTCACTTCCAGAATTTCCAGCCTTTACTCTCTTTGCCCTTGTTTTCAGAACTCCCCTCAACTTCTGTATCATCACTGACATCTATTTCATCAACTACATCTTCCCCAGGATTCGTTTCTCCATTTGCTTGATTATTTGCCATCTTTTTAATATCATCGACCTTCAAACTTCTCACATCTTTGTCGTCAAAATCAAGTTCTTTGGGAAGCCCTCTACGCTCTTCCTGTTTTTTTAAGTTAGAAGTATTTGGGAAATATTGGGCATTTCCGCCGCCCTTCGTGATCTTTATTTTGTAAAAGGTCTCTAGTTTGTTCACAATCCTGAAATCATCTTGAGGAAGAACACCCCTCTCAGCCATTTCTATCACGGCCTCAGATTCGCCAATCTCTTTAGCAACTTGAGCAACCGAAAGTTTTTTGGCTCTTCTTGCCATCTTCAAAGCCCAATGGAAATTTGGAACAAGATTCAAAGGAACATCTTTTTTGTCTACCTGTGTTTGTTTTGTTTTGTATTGTTTATCAACAATTTCTCTGAGTGAAGTCTCTTTCGTACTTGCAGGAGAGGAAAACGTCCTAGCTTTTGGTTCAGGAATATTAAGCTTCCTTCTATGCTCAGTAGGATTAAGCTTAGCCATGTTTGAAAGTCTGGCATAAACACTTGATGGTCTCTCTGCCTCTTTAAGCTGATATGTTGTTGGCCTTCTTATAACAGGCAATTCTTCATGTGCATTGCAACCTTCACAAATAGGGATTAATCCTTCATTTGAAGAAATAGCGATTAAAAGCCTCACTTTGGTTCCATCCAGCCCGCATCTAGCGCATTGTGCCATAGAAGAATATAGTGCATTCCTTTTTTAATATTTCTATTCTGAAAAAGTCATGTTAAATACTTGTCAAGTTCTTCAACAGAGCTAAGCTGACTTATGACCTGGTCATTGATAATGACTGTTGGGAATCTTTCTACATGGTATTTATCGATTAATGGCCGCAAAGAAATCAAATTACTATCAGTAGAAATTGGTATCAAGACTATTTTTCCCCCATTTTTCTGTTTGAAATCAAAAAGAACTTTAGACCAAACATTTTGTGTTGCTTTTTGAGCCAAGTCAGGGGTATTCTGTTGGTAAAGATAAACCACACTGTTTAGTTCATTCCCACAGTGTTCTCTGACCTTTATCGAATTTACCCATAGAATTGTTCTTAAAAGATCGTATTTCTTATGTGCCAGTTCTAAATCAGTACTGATCTTTCCAGCTTGTTCGTAACTATCTAAAATTTGTGCTTCTTTGTATATCCTGTCTGCAAAATCAAGATTAGTCTGTACTAAAACATCACAGCTTGAATTTTGATCTATTGTAAAACTGTTAAGAGTAAAAATATCCATCAAAGAAATTTCGGACTGAGCATAATACCGGTCAACCGTTGTAAACCTGCTCTCCTCCACAGCATATCCAATCAGTAAACCAAAAAAGAATACAACCACAGTTAAAAGAAGTGCTTCCCAGAAAACATTTTTAGGATCCCCGAGTTTCATTTTATATTTTTTTGAACTTTGTTTTGTTTAAATTGTTTTCTATACTACCAAGTGTACTTCCCTCTGAAAAATTTGTATATCGAAGTAAACAAGATAATGGGGTAGAAAAGTATGTACACAAAAAAGTAGAACAGTATGCTTGGTATTCCCGGCCCCATGTATTTGTCCTCCCTTTTTGCACGTGTAAGGGCTATACTGACGATCACAAAATTCATTGCTATTGAAGCAACTCCAAAAAAGAATAATATACTTGGAGTAAGATTTATGTCTCTGAATGTAACTAAAGCAGTTTGAGTTTGAAGTGAATATGTAGTTGCCAGATATTTTATAAAAACAGTCCTTGCAAGTCTGTATAACAAAATTAAAAACCCGCAAACCCCCAAGACCCAATTGAATATAAAATAAGGCAGGATAAACTTTCCAAGCATTCCAACTCTGTTGCTTCCAAAATATTGTTTATATTTGCTTATGGTCTGTATTCCTCCAATATTCCATCTTATTCTCTGTTTTAGCCAAGGTTTTATTTTGTCTGGCGCAACACTGTACACGATTGATTCATAGGACATTTCAGCCTTATACCCTGCTTTAACAAACGCCCAGGTTATCTCAATGTCTTCAGTCATATTCTTTTCATCAAACCCTCCAATTTTGTCGAAAGCGTCTTTTCTGTAGACGGCTAGAGGCCCAGGAGTTACATAGATTGCATCAACATATCCCAACAATTTCCTGGCAAAAGCAATCATTTTATATTCTATAGACTGAATTTTTTCCAAGAAAGTATTTCTCCTTTTAACAAAAACAGAACTAGCTACTGCACCGACTTTTGGATTATTAAAAAATCCAATCATATTGCTAATTGCATTTTGCTCTGGATAAGAATCACCATCAGTAAAACCTATGAGCTCTGTATGGGCATATTTGGCACCGTAATTTTTGGCACCGCTTGCCTTTCCAGAATTTTTTGGAGTCTGAACACCCATGACCTTTTCGTATTTTTTAGCATAATCTTGGATTATTTTCCAGGAATTGTCTTTTGAACAGTCATCAACTATGATTATTTTTTTTAGCCCTTTGTAATCTGATTTCAAAAGCGCTTCAATAGTGCCACCAATATCATCCTCTTCGTTGTAACAAGGAACCACAATGCTCAAACTATAAACTCTTTCAGGCTTTGGGATAGAATGAAACTCCTTTCTATGAGGAATGTATATTAACAAATAAAAAAACAAAAAATAGAAAGAAACAAAAGAATATGTCAAATATACTATTGTAAGAACGTCCATTTATTCTCCTAAACCTTTTCTTGTAAGTTATTTACTGTTTCCTCTTTCCCCAACGGATTGTCTGCTCCAGAAACGCTGAAATAGTCATAGAACTCATCGCTCAAACTCAAATCATTCGTGTGCCCAGTTTTCTTTTTTTTCAGCAATCCGAGGTCAACAAATTTCTTGACATGGTCGTAAGCTTTGTTTCCTCTTATTTTTATTATGACTGACTGTTTTATTGGTTGTTTGTACGCAATAATTGCTAAAGTCTCCTGCTCAGCTTTAGAAAACTCTGCACTGCCTGTTGCAAGTTTATTTATGACTCCAGAATATTCTGGCTTCACATCCATTTTCCACATCTCTCCCTTTTCTATTATCCTTAGAGCACTATGTTCGGTCTCATACCTTTCCTTAAGTCTCTCTATTAAATCACGAATTATTATAGGATTTAAATCACTCAAGCTCACAAGGTCCACCATTGTCAAGAACCTTCCAGACACAAAAAATATTGCCTCAAGTTTTTTCAAATCTTCTTTTTCCCGATCTTGATCCAATTTGGCCAAAGCAGAGTGAGCATGCGAAAGTCTGGCTTCATCCATTTCATCAATTGTTTTACTTTCTATATCCATGGTAAATTAAAAAAAATGATGTTTAAATATCTATATAGAGACCATTATATATTTAACGGCAATCCTATTAGATACTCTATGAAAGAAAGACACAAAACGAATAAGCAATCAAAAATATTTCTTGTTATCTTAATGGCGGTGTTCGTATTTTTTTTAATAAGACTTTTGAATACTAGGGAATTAGATGATGTTTCTCCAGGAATAGAGTGCGAGCAAAAGCTCTATAATAAAGCGCATGTGCTGTGGGTTATCCCTAAATTTAACAGTATAAGTATTTCAGAGAACAAAACATGGTGTAAAGATATTTTAAGTTTAAATAAAACACTTGGCATGCACGGCGTAACTCATGAGTATGAAGAATTTGGTAGCGACAAAAGCCAGGAATACTTTGATGAAGGAGTGAAAGTATTTGAAAAATGCTTTGGAGAAAAACCCACAATGTTTAAACCCCCACAATTAAAGATATCTGAGAATAATAAAAAGCTGATTAAAAATAATAATTTAAGTCTTTTAGGTAACATAAATCAAATCACGCATAAGGTTTACCACTGCAATGATTCTGACATAATTAAAAATTGGATGGTTGATATTATTTGAGTCAATGCACCTTAAATCTCAAAATAGCTCCGATTCCACCCATATTCTTGAACTGCTGACCCTCTTCCGTCTCTGTAGAGATCATTTCAACGCTCGCCCCGATATTCTCAGCAAGTTTTGTTAACTCCTTGGCTAAAAATTTGTTTATTTCTTTAGAGATAACTAACGTGTCAACAGCACCATATTCTAAAGCTTTCCTGGTTTCAGGTTCTTTCAATGCAGCAATGTCCGGCCTTTCTCCCAAAATTCTAAAAAATTTCTCAAGGACTTTTTTTTCATAAACAAGTTCTTGTCCCTGAAGTATATCTCTGGCTTTCTCAACTAATTCCTTAAGCCCCGATTCAGATGTATCTCCCAAATCTAAAACTCCAATTATTTTTCCCTGTAATTTTGAAGGCAAATATTCTCCATCTAAAAATTCGTCTTTTGTTGGAATAGGTCCGCCAACTAAAATCCCCTTTAATTTTTGCATATCATAAAATATTTTTTTCATTTCTTCTGAAATCCTATTGTAAAAATCTTTTGTCAAACCCTCAGTAATTCTATGAAACCTTTGGGAACTCTGCCCACCGGCCCTTACCTTTGAAGGAATTCCCGAAGTCATTTTCTGCAAGACTTCTATGTGTTTTCCTTCTAACATCCCTATTGTTGCCTCTTTTCTGTCCATGACTAAAAGCCCAAAAACTTCTGTAACAGCGAGCATTTCTTTCAATGGATCCAAAATAAATTCTTTATCGCATCTGTACATTCTTACCTTAAGAGGTGTTGAAGGTTCAAAATTCCAAATCCTTAAATCTTCCTGTCCTTCAATTTCTGATATGTTCCCTGCAAAAAGAGCGAGGCCATTTTCAGGAGTTTTTTTATAATCTTTCAAACATCTTGTTATTTTGTCTAAGGCGTTCCCGACATTTTTTCTTGTTGTAGTGGATTTTATGTTTTTTGCAGTGGATTTTTCAGCTTCAAGTTGGTCAGCAACAGTGTATATGTTTTGCCCAGCAGGAATATAAACAGTGATAAGTTCTGTGGCTCTTGCTTTGTAAGTATCAAGTTCCTTCACAAGTTCGTCAAGTTCATCTTTTGTTATTGGCATAAGAATCACTTCTTTTTCCTTTGGGCTTCCTCATTCCCATTTCCACAACTGCAATTATGGCAGCTGCAAAAGCCTTGATCTTCACACTTACAATCTTCCTTTCCACAGAATCTGCATTTATTTTTTGTTTGTGTTTTCACTTTTATTTATCTCCACAAATTTAACATCAAAATCCCCGGTTTTTATATCCTTTGCATTTGTAACCGCTTTTATATCTTCCAAAACATAAGATAAAACCTTATTATATTGTTCAGGCAGAGTCAAGATTATCTCCGCATTCATTGGTTTCTTAGCCAAAGTTTTCTCCTGCCTGACTTTGGAAATGACTTCAATAATCCCATTCCACAAAACTTTTTCATACTTAGCACTGTGCAATTCATCAACAAAAACCTCAGGCCATTTAGAGATATGTATGCTTTTGTCTTTTTCCAGTTTCTTGAAATGGGCCTGATAAATTTCTTCAGCAATGAAAGGAGTTATTGGAGAGATTAGTTTTAAGAGAGTCAACAAAGAGGCATAAAGAGTATACTGGGCCGAAACTTTCTCATCTCCGCTTCCTTGATAAACTCTTTTTTTGACTATTTCCAGATAATTATCACAAAACATTTTCCAGAAGAAAGTTTCAATTTCAGACTTAGCTTTTGCATATTCATATTCAGAAAATGCTTCTGTTGCTTTATTCACCATCTCAAAAAGCTTGTCTAAAAATATTTTATCAACAGCCTGCAATTGTTTTGGCTTTTCTTTCTTGTATCCTTTTAAGTTCATGAAAACAAAATTAGACGCATTCAACAATTTTGTGACGAATCTTTTTCCAGAGACCAATTCATTTTCCTGATAGTCAACATCCTCGCCAAGATTAGAGCCTGCAGCCCAAAATCTCAAGGCATCGGCACCATATTGGGACAAAACTTGACTAGGGTCAACAACATTGCCTTTGCTTTTTGACATCTTCTCGCCTTTTAATGTCACAAATCCAGAAATCATTACGTCATTCCAGGGAACTTCTTTGGAATGAAGATAAGACTTTACAATAGTGTAAAACGCCCAGGTCCTTATTATGTCATGAGCCTGCGGCCTTAATGAAAGTGGAATATTAACACCTTTTGTCAGCGAAGAAACAATTTGCGGAGTTAAAGACGAAGTTGCCCAGGTGTCTAAAACTTTTTCCTCCCCCTTAGCATCTTTTTTGCATTTAGGACATTTTTTCTTGTCCTGCAAAGGATCGACAGGCAATTCTTTTTCCTCAGCTAAAATAATTTCATTGCAGTTCCCGCATCTCCAGACCGGAATAGGGACTCCAAAATGCCTGTTCCTTGAAATATTCCAATCCCACTCCAAACCATTAACCCAATTTTCATATCTTTTGAACATATATTCCGGGTGCCAATTGATTTTTTTCCCTTGCCCAACAAGTTCCTTTTTTTTGTCTAAAATTTTTATGAACCACTGTTCAGTTGGAAGAAACTCGATCTCTGTTCCGCATTTATCATGAACATTGACAACATGGGAAATTTGTTTCTGCTCTTTAATTAAATTTTTAGCGCTTAAGTCCTCAAGAATCTTTTTTCTTGCCTCTTTTATTTTCATTCCTTTATACAAGTCCAAAATCAAAGTCCCATCTTTATTAAAGATAATCCTAGGATTTAATTTATATCTGTTAATTGCCTCAACATCATACTTATCCCCATAACTGCATATCATCATAGCCCCGGTTCCTTTCTTCATTTCAGCAGATTCATCTCCGATAATGGGAATCTCATAATTAAATATAGGAACAGCAGCATTTTTTCCAATTATTTTTTTGTATCTTTTGTCTTTAGGATTGACAAAGATTGCAACACACGCCCCAATCAGTTCTGGCCTTGTTGTGGCAATAAAAAGATCTTTTTCCTCACATCCAAACTTGATTGCAGAAAACAAACTAGGTAGTTCTTTGTCTTCAAGTTCTGCCTGTGCAATAGAGGTTTGACACTCTGGACACCACAAGGTCGGAAACTCTTTTACATAAACATGTCCGTTTTTATACAAATCAATAAACGATTTTTGTGAAATCTTCCTAGAATTATCATCTATAGTAGAATAGCAAGTTCCATAATCTGCAGAAACCCCAAGATTTTTCCAATCCTGTATAAAAGAAGGAGTTATTTCTTTTATCGTTTTAATGCAAAGTTCGATGAACTTTGATCGTTGCATCTCCTTGCTTTTGACATTTTTGAGCTTTTCAACAAGCCTTTCTGTTGGTAATCCATTGTCATCTGTTCCAAAAGGATAAAAAACACTGCCTTCAAACATTCTCCTGAACCTTATGACAAAATCCTGTTGTGAATAAGAGAAAGCATGCCCTATGTGCATTGCTCCAGAAACAGTTGGTGGGGGTATGTCAACTGAAAAAAACTTTTTGCTTTTAACATCAAACTTGTAAACTTTTTCTTTTTCCCAAAACTTGAGCCATTTTGCTTCAACTTCCTTGAAATTGTACTCTACCATGTAATCTAAAACCACAATAACTTTTAAAAACTATCTGTATATTATTAACCTATGGCAGATTCAAGCATACAGATGCCCTCCGGAATGGGCGGATTGATGAGATACAGCGAAGAGTATGAAACAAAATTTGCTCTAAAACCCGCACATGTAATAGGTTTCATAATACTTGTAATCGTGTTTAGAATAGGATTGTCTTTGTTCTTGAAGTAAACAGAAAACCATAAAAACCTCTTTTTCTTCTCAAAAAAATGTTCGGACTCGGTGGAGGTTTAGACCCAAAAAAAATGCAGGCTATGATGAAGCAGATGGGAATTGCCCAAAAAGAGATAGATGCTTCTAAAGTTATCATAGAAAAAAACGATGGAGATAAAATAATAATTGAAAACCCTTCTGTCACAAAAATAACAATGCAGGGCCAGGATTCTTTTCAGATTTCAGGCAACACAAGGGAAGAAGCAGGAAGTTTGATTTCAGAGTCGGATATTAAAACAGTCATGGAAAAAACAGGCTGCACAAAAAAGCAGGCAGTTGAAACTCTTGAAAAAACAGGTGATTTGGCAGAGGCTATTCTAGAGTTGAGTTGAAAATAAACCTTATTAAAAATCACCAAAATCCATATTAATTCTAAAAACATTTAATTTTCGGTTGAAAAGAAAAATGGCAGAAAAATTCGTAGAATACTTGGAAGAAGCCGAAAGGATAATCAAAGCTTCAGACCACATGGTGTATGTGACCTTCCCGATAATAAAAGATAACAAGCTCTTAGTGGGCATTCTGCTTGAAATAAGAAAAGCTCTTGTAAACTGTATAAACTCAATATTACAATACGAGCACATAAACAAAAGAATAACTCTCACAAAAGATTCTTTGACAAATTTCAAGCTATTTTCAGAAGAATGTTCAAAAAGATTTGGGATAACAGAAAATGAAATAAAAGTAATGATGGAATTGTTTGATCTTTTGGAAAAGCACAAGCAAAGTCCGTTTGAATTCACAAGAGGTGACAAAATGATAATTCTTTCTGACAATCTTAAGCATGATACAATCTCGATTGACAGGACAAAACAGTTTTTGCTGCTTTCAAAAAGTATTTTGATGAAGATAAAAAGCAGGATAGTTGAAAAATAGTGAAGAAAAGTATAAAAAGCCCGAATTCTTTAGTGATTATACTTCTAATCGTTTGGAAAAACAAATGAAAAAGAGCAGCAAGTATGGAAGAAATAATTCAAGAGAAAATAAGCGCGGACCATCTTTTATATGTAAGTTTGAAATACACAAAAACCTGTGATGTCATAATGAATCTTCTTATAAGATGGAAAGCGATGCTTGATCTGGTTATTGATCGTGTTCTACAACATGCCAAGGCTAAGAAAAAAATCCCTTCTGTACCGACAAATCCTGTAAGCAAATTAGAGACAATAAAAAAGCTCTTTAAGAAAGATCAAAATTTCCTTGACGTTTTAGAGATGTACGAAATGTTCAAAAAGATAAAGGAGCTGAAAACAGAAAGGATAGGCGAATTCAGAAAAAACGTGACACTGAAGGTCTTTTATAAAGGAAAAGAGACAGATATCAATCTTGAAAAACTCAAAGAATATGCCGAAAAGGTAGAAAAATTTATAAGTACAACAAAGCAATTTCTTCTATCAAAGGGTTAAATAACACCCTATTTTAAAACAAAATGTCTAGACTAATCGTTATAACATCTGGAAAAGGAGGAGTTGGAAAAACAACCACTGCCATAAACTTGGGAGCAGCCTTAAACTATTTTGGCGAGGATGTTCTTGTCATTGATGCAAATCTCTCAACCCCAAATATCGGAGTACACTTAAATTCTCCAGAAGTTCCTGTTGACCTAAACAAAGTCTTGCAGGATAAAGCAAGACCGATAGAAGCTGTTTACAGGCATGAGTCTGGAATGAAAATTATGCCTTCTTCACTCTCAATGAAAGAGCTGAGAAAAATAAAGCCTGAAAAATTAAAAACATTGAAAGGTGAGTTCAAAAGACTTTCTGATTACATAATAGTCGATTGTGCTGCCGGACTTGGACACGAAGCCACAGGAGTTATAGAGATGGCAGATGAAATCATAATTGTAACAAACCCCGAACTTCCAGCAATAACGGATGCGTTAAAGGCAGTCAAGCTTGCTGAAGAACTAAAAAAACCAGTGATAGGAGTCATAGTCACAAGAGTTAGAAAAGACGACCTAGAGATGCAGCCAGACAATGTCAAAGAAATGCTAGAGGTTCCTATTCTTGGGATGGTCCCAGAACATAAGGATATCAAGAGAGCGTTAAATTTGAGAGACGCCGTAGTTCACACTCACCCAAAAAGCATTCCAGCAAGAGCATATAAGGAAATTGCAGCAAGAATTTTAAATATAGACTATGACTCTGATGCAGACAAGGAAAAAGTCTACGAATTTATTCTGAGAAAGTTGGGTTTGAAAAAATGAGATTAATCTACCTTCCCAAAAACGAAGAAGAAAAAATAGGGAACATACTCAAAACTTCTGACAAAGTCCGCACAATAATAATTGCTTCTGAGTATGGGAAGTACAAGAAAGGGGATTATGTCAAGACTCTTGGTGGAGAAAGATTAGTTGTTTCTGACGCAAAAATAATGAAAAATCTCCAGGAATTTAAAAACGATTTTGTTCGTTATCCTGAATTAAAAGACACAAATTTAGATGAAATAAAACAGGCCTTCACCCATAAAAAAGTTGAGATAATTGAGTTGAGGAAATATAGATAATCAACCAACCTTGCTTCCCGTTTCAATATCCTTCTCAACAGTCAAAAGAATTACTTTCCCATGGTTTGATGTTGAAGCAGCCAACAACATTCCTTGGCTCTCAATGCCTTTTATCTTTCTCGGCTCAAGGTTTGCAAAGACAATTATCTTTTTATTTTTTAATTCATCCTTTGAATAATAAGGTTTTATTCCAGCGCAGATAGTTCTCTTTCCAATTTCTTTTCCGACATCCAAACTTAATCTGTAAAGCTTATCAGCCCCCTCGATATCTTCAGCCTTCAGGATTTTTGCAACTCTCAAATCAAGTTTTTCCCATTCTGAAAACGAAACGTTTGTCATTACACCCTCAATCTTTTCTTCTTTAATAACTTTTTCTTCAACTTCTATTTTCCTGAATAATATCTCGCTCTTGATTATTTTAGGCTTTGAAAAACATTCCTTTATTTTTTCGCTAGAAGAAGGAATAAACGGCCAAAGCAAATCAGCAATTTTTAGAATAGACTCCTTCAATTCAAAAAGAATTTTTTTATCGTTGGTTTCCCAAGGCTTTTTGTCCTGCACATACTGATTGCATACGTCAACAAATGAAAAAATCTCGTTCAAGGCTTTATCAAATTCAAATCTCTCCATTAACCCATTTATTTTTTTCTCATTAAGTTTTTTTATCAAAGAGTTTTGAGTTTTTACAACACCATTTTTTTCTATCAAGCCAGAAACCCTTGAGACTAAATTCCCAAGTTTGTTTGCCAGCTCGTTATTGTTTCTCTCTATCAAAATCTCTTCAGAATAATCAGAATCTTCAAAAACAGAACACCTGAAAAGGGAGTATCTAACAGAATCCACCCCGTATTTCTCAATCAGTTCCAAAGGATCGATGACATTCCCTAGGCTTTTACTTATCTTTTGTCCCTTAAGATTGAGATACCCATGAACGAGCAGAGTTTTAGGCAATTTATATCCTGCAGAAATTAATATCGCTGGCCATATGACAGAATGAAACCAGTTTATCCCTTTCCCCACAATGTGGACATCGGCTGGCCAGTTACCATTAGCGCCGGAAATATAATTTATAAGAGCATCAAACCAAACATAAATCTTGTATTTTTTGTCAATCGGAGAATCAATTCCCCAATCCAAATTCTTTCTTGACACACAAAGGTCTCTAAGCTCTTCATTCTTTAATCTTGACAGAATCTCATTCCTTTTTGATTCTGGAACAATGTAATTTTTAACAAATTCAACCAGTTTATTCTTGTATTTGCTCAACTTAAAAAAATAAGCTTCTTCAGAAATCCATTCCGGTTTTGTATGATGTTCAGGGCATGATCCATTGACAAGATTTTTTTCAGTTTTGAATTCTTCGCATCCAACACAATACCATCCTTCGTAAGCCCCTTTGTAGATTTCTCCCTTTTCATAAACTTTTTTGAAAATTTCTTTTGCAGTCCTCGTGTGTCTTTCTTCCGTTGTTCTGATAAAATCATCGTTAGAAATATTTAATTTTTCACAGAGTTCAATAAAGATTTTAGAGTTTGCATCAACAAATTTTTTTACAGGTATCCCTTTTTCCTTCGCAACTTGCGCATTTTTCTGAGCATTTTCATCCGTTCCCGTCAAAAACCAAGTCTTGACATTTTTTTGTCTTTTCCATCTTGCTAAGGCATCAGCTATAACTTTCTCGAATGCATGCCCTATATGGGGCCTAGCATTTACATAATCAATAGCTGTTGTAATGTAAAATTTCTTAACCATAAAGAACCAACAAAATAAGAATATAAAAACTTAATCCTTAATTTTTTTCCATTCCCAAAGCATAACAAAACAAAATATAATGTCAAGCGCTAGAATGAATGTTTCTAAGGGAACTGATCCTATTTTAAGTCCTAACAAGTATCTAGAAGTGTAAACCCAGAATTGCCTGTATAGTGAAATTGTATCAAATAAAAAAGTTAAGATAAATCCTACAAAACACGTGAAGGTTAAGGATTTCCATTTTTTTAAAAATCCAGTCTTGAAAATTAGCAATTCGGTAATTAACAATATCGCCAATAATCCAACTGAAATAATAAAATATTCACGCATTTTTAAACACCTTTTTTGCCCATTCCCAAATTATAATCGGTCCCAGTGTAATTATAAAGATTACAAAGATAATTTCTTCAGCAGGAAAAATCCCTAAATATGCAAGCATAACATTTTTGTTAAATATCCAATGGTGATTTAATATTGCATACAAATCCCAAATTCCAAAAACAATTATACTAACAGCAAATAAAAGAAGCAAAGAAGATTTTCTTTTGAAAACCTTTAAATTAAATTTTTTATTTATTAGGTAAAACAATAAAAAAAACAGTATTAACAAGATTAGATATTCGCCATTCATAATTATTCAAAAATATATTTGTTTATTAAATTTACTAAAAAGAGATGCGCCATGCGGGAATCGAACCCGCATCAGAGCCTTGGGAAGGCTCCATTCTACCACTAAACTAATGACGCTTTACCCTGGTGTATAAAGGAAACTAAAATCTTTTTTTCCAAAATGCGTCCAGCAATTTTCATACCCCCTCAGAATAGTTCTGGCACCAATAATCCGATCCATGTGGGACTTGTTTAAAACATCTAACACAGGTTTGCCGCTTTCGTCTTTCCTTAAAATTAAACTTCTGAGTCTTAAATCGTCTATAAACTTTACCATCATTTTATCCCTAGGAATCGGAAATGGATTTACTCTAAGCTGGGCCTTTCCTCCAAATTCCCGAACAGAACTCATCGCTTCGTAAAAACCAAAAATCGCTGGAGCAGACCAGATGAAAGGTTTAAACTTTCTCTTGTCGTGTTCCAAACCCCTGTAATTTGAGTCTGGATCATTTGAAGTATGACCAATGTTTATCCAGTCAGAATATTGCCTTGGATCTTCTTTTTCGAAAATTGGTAGGTTGAATAAAGTAAACTCATATTCTTTTCCTTCTTCTGATCTTGAGCTGACACTAACTCTAAGATTTCTTCCATAAGTTTTTTTGTCCAAAGCCCGGCCTCCAAAATCACCAACATCTTTCATTTGTTTCATCTCCACACCTGCAACAGACCTTATCCAACTGATAACTCTTGGATGATTATCGCTGCCAATCCAATATAAACCGATAGGAGGATTTTCCACATCAGCATCAGGATGATTCAAAGCCTTTTGAGCCAGCAAATATGGCCAGATTTTATGGCTTTCCAAAAACTCTTTTGTGAGCTTATTTGGGGGATATCCACTATAAACAAAACTCCTAAGAACTTTCAGTGAGTCCACTTTAAAAAAATCGTCCAAAGATTTTAATCCTTGTTCCGCATCTTTTCTCGAAATATCAAAATCATTTTGAAAAAGATTAATTTGTCCCGGCTGAACACTTTCAACAGTTTTAATCGCAGATTTGTAAGTAGACCCTGTGGAGGAAAAGATTCCATCATACTCCAGCATTTCCACAATTTCTTCAACAGAATAAGATCTAAATCTAGAAGTATCAACACCATGAGCATCAAAAACTTCTTTAACACTAGGTCTCCTGAACGTCCGTTCTCTCATAAAAATCCAAAATGTCAGAGATTTAAATTATTTTGTATTCTCTGAAATAGTTCACTAGTCAATACTCCAAAAACCTTTTAAAATAGTAAAACGTGTTTTGAGAATGTTCAATAGAAAGGAATGTAAAAATTGTAAGAACAAGTACAAAGGTAGTTACGCATTCTGCCCGCATTGCGGTTTTTCGACCGGTAAGCCGCTTAAAGAGGAAGACTTTGGAATGTTAGGAAAAGATGACGAAATCAACGAAGTTATGAACCCTTTGTTTGGTGGGATTAGCGGAAAAATGCTGAACAAAATGCTGGGAAGTGCCATGAAAATGCTTGAAAAAGAACTTCAAAAATCAATGGTTCAAGAAGCGCCCTCAAAAGCTAATTTTGAGCTTTACATAAACGGGAAAAAGATTGACCCAAGAAACATTAAGGTGACAAAAACTCCTGTTTATGAAAAACCTGCAAAGATAAAGAATGTTCAGACTTATTTTGATGAAAACTCTCAGCAGAAATTCCTTAAACTGCCGAAAAAAGAGCCAACAACAAGCATAAGAAGATTGGCAAATAAAGTTGTTTACGAGATTGACGTTCCAGGAGTTGAGTCAACAAAAGATATCTCTATAGTAAAACTTGAAAATAGCATTGAAATAAAAGCTATCGCAAAAGACAGGGCATACTCAAAATTGATTCCAATAGATCTTCCAATAAAAAATTTCAAGCTTGACAAAAGCAAATTAGTTCTTGAGTTAAGTATCAAAGGATAAAAACCTTTAAATAACTAAATCTTAGTTTCTATATTAATGAGGCTGTAGCTCAGCCTGGCTAGAGCACTGCTCTGATACGGCAGGGGTCCACGGTTCAAATCCGTGCAGCCTCATTTAATAATAAGAACCTTTAAAAACCAATTTTATCTAAAATTAAAATGACGAAAGGAATGTATCACCACATCAGAGAAGCCTGGAAAAAACCAGATTCTAAAACTCTGAGAGAAAGAATGATACAATGGAGAAGCTCTGAAGTTTTTACAAGAGTTGAAAAACCATTAAGGCTGGACAGAGCCAGGGCTCTTGGATACAAAGCCAAAAAAGGATTTGTCGTCATAAGAGTAAGGCTAAAGAGAGGGGGCCATACAAGATCAAGACCGAACAAAGGTAGAAGATCCAAAAGAATGCATACAAGAAAAAATCTTATAATGAGCTATCAATGGATAGCTGAACAGAGAGTCTCAAACAACTACAAAAACTTAGAAGTCCTGAATTCTTATGAAATAGGAAAAGATGGAGTATATTATTTTTTCGAAGTGATCTGCGTCGATCCTCAAAGACCGGAAATAAAAAATGATCCTGTTCTTAAATGGATTGCAAAAAGAGAAAACAGAAAAAGAGCACTCAGAGGGTTGACGGGGGCTGCGCAGAAATCAAGAGGCTTAAGAGCCCATATGGCCAAAGGGAAGTAAGTCGTAATATCTATCTTAACATATTCTTTCAATTCTATAAATGTTTATAAGACGTCATTGACTTAAGGGACAATGGCAAGAGGAAAAAAAGAAACTAGCTTACAACCTCTCTCAGAGATTATTGGAGAAAGGGCGCAACATTATAGTGGATTGTCTGTCGAAACATTAAGTTTAGTGTATAACAGCCAAAATTTAAACTTAATCGATGATTATGAAAAGTTTATCTCTAGAGTGAATGATGCAGCAAAAGAGGGTAAGTTGGAAGCTTTTTTAAACAAAGAATCAAAAAAGCCAACAAAATCAGCAAAACCAACTGCAACTGAAGACAAAGGACGAGGAGGAAGAAAACCAAACCTCACTCCAGAGCTGTATAGTGAGGCTGTAAAAAATGGATGGAAAAGAGAGGAATTAGACAAAAATTATTCATTTAAACCGAAACAACTCGGTGGATTTTCTAGAAAGTATGGTCCTTTAAAGAAAGATTAGAGTCACTAAGAGAAAGTGAGTAAAAAAGTTTAAAAGTAAAAAAGATATTAACATGTGATGGACACAAACAGACTTCTTGTGCAATCAAAAAAAAAGATAAGTCAAGGCGTGCCTTCTGTACAAATAATAAAGACAAAGGGAAAAATATCCTATCAAATAAGTCTACAACCTTCTAAGCCTAATGGGAAAGATAAATATCACTCGCAAAATCAAAATACGCCTAGAGCATATCATTCTAAATCTAACGGCAATGGTTCATCAGAAGAAGATCACGGCCAGTATTACCAACCAGCCCAGACTAAAGAGGGGGGTCTTGAAATAGGGGCTCAACAAAACCAACCTTTAACATCTGAACCTCAAACAACTTCTGATCAAACATATAGAAGAGGACCAAGACCTAGAACAGATCCTCATCATCTTTTCACACCAGAAGAATTAGCAACAATGCCCTTTGACCGGTACACAAAAGAGCGAGCAAAAAGACTTAGAGTATATGTTAGTGAGCAAAAAACTAAAGAAGTTGAGGAAATGCTAAGAGCGCAAGATAACGCCAATGGAAATGGTAGAGATCTCGAGACAACAGTTCAGACAAGTGAACCTCCAGCAGAACCAAAAAAAATAGTAGGAAGGCCAAGAACCGTATATCCTAAAGAGGGCAACCAAGAAGAAATTTCTCCAGAAAGTAAATCACGATTATCAACAGCTGAAGCAAGAAGAGAATATCAAAGACAATACTACCAGATGCACAAAGACAAAGCGAAAGAATATCAAAGACAATATAACTTAACACACAAAAAGAAGCTAAGAGGTGGACGTGGAAAAGGAAAAAACGCCGAAAGAGAAGTTGTAAGATCAACGTTCAACACTGCCGATATAATGCATTCGCCGGTTGAAAAAACATTAAAGATGTTAGAAAAAATTATTAGTGGAGAAAGACTCTTCACGATGTAATGCTTAAGACAAATCTTTAAACCTTAATCTTAAATACTTATATTTCTTGAACATTTAATGCACTATAAAAAGCTGGCTGAGTTGTACGAAAGTTTAAGTTCGACAACAAAAAGACTTGAAAAGATATCTATACTATCAAAATTTCTGGAATATCTACACGAAGATGATAAAGATGTTTTGTATCTTTTGCTCGGAGATATTTATCCAGAATATGACGAAAGAAAAATAGGGATAAGCACACAGCTTGCGATGAAAGCAATTTCAAAAGCAACCGGAACCCAGCTAGACAAAGTTGCCCATGAATGGAAAAAAATTGGGGATTTGGGAGAGGTCTCAAAAAAACTTACTGAAAATAAAAAACAATCAACTTTAGCTTCACATCTTTTGACAACTGAAAAAGTCCTTGAAAATCTAAGAAAACTTCCAGAACTTATCGGAAAGGGAACAGTAGACAAAAAACTTTCACTTATAACAGAACTACTCACTTCAGCAACACCTATAGAAGCACTTTATCTCGTGAGAACGTTGCTCGCAGATTTAAGAATAGGAATAAAAGAGAGCACAATAAGAGAAGCGATGGCCGAGGCATTTTTCAAAAGAGACAAAGAGACTTCAGAAAAAATCCAGACAGCAGTGGATAATTCTAATGACGTGGCAAAAGTTTTTGAGGCGGCAAAAAAAGGGAATTTCAAGACTTTGGAAAAGATAGAGATAGAAGTAGGCAAGCCGATAAAAGTCATGCTGGCTCAAAAAGCAGAAAGCATAAAAGATGGTTTTGAAAAAGTCGGAAAACCCTGCGCAGTTGAATACAAATATGACGGCTTTAGGATGTTAATACACAAAAAAGAAAATCAAGTATTATTATTCACAAGAAGACTCGAAAATGTGACAAAACAATTCCCAGAAGTTGTGGATTACATAAAAAAATATGTTGAAGGAAAATCTTTTATTTTAGACTCGGAGGCCGTAGGATTTAACTCCAAGACTAAAGAGTACACATCCTTTCAGCACATAAGCCAGAGAATAAGAAGAAAATATGACATAGAAAAATTGCAAGAAAGCCTTCCTGTTGAGGTGAATGTTTTTGATATTTTGTACTACAATGGAAAATCTTACATAAACGAACCTTTCAAAAAAAGGACAGAATTAATAAGAAAAATAATAAAGAATCAGCCGTACAAGATCATCCATTCAAAACAGATTATAACTGACAACGAAAAAGAAGCAGAAAGTTTTTACAAAAAAGCCTTGAAAGACAAACAGGAAGGAATTATGTTCAAAAACCTTGATACATTTTACCAGCCAGGAAGCAGAGTTGGCCACATGCTGAAACTCAAACCTTCTGAAAAAGACCTTGACCTTGTAATAACTTCAGCAGAATACGGAACAGGAAAAAGATCTGGCTGGCTCTCATCATTCATTCTTTCATGTAGGGGGGAAAAAGAATTTTTAGAGATTGGAAGGGTTGCGACAGGATTAAAGGAAAAAGCACAAGATGGAATATCTCTTGAAAATGTTTCATTTGATGAACTGACACAAAAATTAAAGCCGTTAATAACAAAAGAAAAAGGAAAAATTGTTGAGGTAAAACCAAAAGTTGTTGTCTCTGTAACTTATCAGGAAATCCAAAGATCTCCTAATTACAAATCAGGATTTGCATTGAGGTTTCCAAGATTCACAGCTTTGAGGCCAGACAGGCATGGGGAAGACGTTGCAACTTTAAAAGAAGTTGAAGAAGCCTTTGAGGCCCAAAAAAGAAATTATAAGTATGGGTAAAGTTTTATTACTCCAGATTAATGCTATATCTTTTTATACCCCTTTTTTCTTGACAGAATATGGAAGAGTATAAAGCAAAATTTATTGACTTCTTATTAAAAACAGGTGCATTAAAAGTTTTTGAAAATCCTTCTGATGACAGAACATTAAAAAGTAAAAGAATTTCTCCTTGGTTTGTGAATATAGGAGATTTTAATGAAGGAGAATCTTCTAATGCATTGGCTGGATTTTATGCTGACGCAGTGATTAATTCTGGTGTTGAAGGTGATATTTTATACGGGATTCCTGATAAAGGAGTAGGATTAGCTGCTCCAGTTGCAATGGCCATGGCTTCAAAAGGCCATAATGTTGGATGGTGTTTTTCAAGAAAAGATGAAAAAACTCATGGAGAAGCTACCAATTTAGGGCCAGAAGATAGAATTAAAAAATTACTTGTAGGAAGAGCTCCAAAAAAAGATGATGTAATTATTCAACTAGATGATGTTTTTACTGCAGGCGATGCAAAATATGAAGCAAATACTTTCTTGAAAAGCTTAGATAGAACAAATCTTCCATTACTTGCAATTGCCGTAGACAGGCAAGAGGTTGCAATTGATAGTAGAGAAGCTATTGCAGAATATTCTGAAAAAACTGGAACAAGAGTTGTTTCTATTGTAAATGCAGTTGATGTTTACAATTTTTTAAATTCTAATAGAATGGCTTCATTTTCAAATAGGACAATGGAAAGACTAGCGAATTATATTAGAGTTTACGGAACAAAAGATGCTCGTACTGCAATGGGCAAAGGATTAGAACAAAAAATAATTGAAAGAGACAGAAGTGTTATCCCTGCATGTGATGTTGAGACATTGGAGCAATTTGAAGAATTAGTAAAACAAACTGCTGATGTTGATGGAATTGGTGGATATAAAATTGGATTTGAGTTAGGATTAGGATTTGGACTCCCAAATGTCGTTGCTACAGCTAGAAAACATACAGACAAACCGATAATTTATGATCATCAAAAAGCAGGAACAGATATTCCAGATACTGGTAAGAATTATGCAAGATTAATGAAAAAATCTGGAGTTGATGCAGTTATATTTTTCCCACAGGCAGGTCCTGAAACAGAAAGAGCTTGGATTTATCATGCTTTAGATAATGGATTGAATGTTATTGTTGGAGGAAGAATGACTCATCCAGCTTATTCTGTCAGCGAAGGTGGATTTATCACAGATGAAGGAGCCCTGGACATGTACAGAATTGCGGCAAGAGCGGGGGTAAATAATTTTGTTGTTCCTGGAAATAAACCTGAAGTTATCAAACAGGTTAGGGAATTAGTTGAAGGAGAAGGAGTTTCTCCTGTTTTTTATGCTCCTGGATTTATTGCTCAAGGAGGGAATATTTCTGACGCAGCAAAAGTTGCTGGAGATAGATTCCAAGGAATTGTTGGAAGAGGAATTTATGCAGCATCAAACATAAGGGAAGCAGCAATAGAACACACTTCAAAATTATGATTCTAAAACTTTTTTGTAAAGTTTATGCCCATACCTTGCAAAATTCTCAAAGTATCCAGTAAACCATTGATTCAAAGAAATTCCTGCTCTTTCTGAATCTTCAAGATCTTGTTTACTCTCTATTCCACCCGTCCTTATAACATGAAACTCTTGAGAAGGGGGACCTTGCTTTAGGTATTCTACAGCACGGCTAGCGAGTTCAAGTGAGCTCTCCTTAAGTGGTCTGCCACTAATGCCTCCTCCAACTCCAAATTCTTTAGATGTTGTAAAAAAATCATAAAGTCTCCTTTCACTCGAATGTATTAATTCTCTTCTTCTTGCGTAATCAGTAGAAGTATTACCAAAATTTACACCATCATAACCTAATTCAAAAAGCAAATCCAATAAAAAAGGAATTTGTTGAACTGGCGTATCATTAGAAAACTTAACTATGGCTGGTATCATTCTCGATGTAGATTTGTTCAAAGCTCTTTTATCCAAAAAATGTTCCTGAACGTATTTTAATCTATTTGCTAAATCATCATCTTGCGGCCTAGAATTGCTTGTATTTGGACATGACTCATTAAGTTCTAAAAAGTCGACACCAAAATGTTCATATCTTTTCATCCCTTCAACAAGGTTTTGTAATCTTTCTTGACCTTTAAAATCGGGTGAGCCCATTACACTCCAGCCTACTGGGCATTCATTTACCCTTATTGTAGAAACTCTCCTGTAATTTGTGGCATCTCCATCATTGGGTAATCCAAGCCAATTAGAAGAAGCGTGAGATCTAGGATATGGCAGAAAAGGTAAGTGAATTCCATTCTTTTCGTTTCCCACTCTTTGGTTCCAGGTTCCCGTCCCAGCAAGATAAGCACCGGCGCCTTGATTTGCAACCATTAAGTAACATTCACCATTCTTGAACATTCCAGCAGCATTCATAATAGGGGACTTAAATTTAATTCCCCACAATACTTTTGACAAATTTTTAGGAGGAGAATAACTTTCATTAGGAATTTCCTCTTTTAACTTTTTTAAGAAATATGGCCTTACTCTTGAATAACTTGACACAGCAAGCCTCGAAGGTAGTAATGTGATGAATTTCCTAAAGTGCCTTTCCAGGCTTAATAGAGTTGTTGCTTTCATCTAAATCAGTTGCTCCTCAAGTGGTTTGTACGGATTGAATGGATAATCATTTCTTCTATCCACTATTATTTTTTTAGACCTTTTAACATCTAGGTCAAATCTTTTAGAAATGTTTGAAAAAGTTATTTCCTCTATTCTTGAATCAGAAAATCCATTTAGCCTCAAGTATTCTTCAAACAAGTTCCACCAAGGAAGTCCAGGAATTCCAGACATAAAAGGAGCATTAACTTTTTCATCTAAAGTGTGGGGTGCATGATCTGTCTCTATCCAGTCTATCTCTCCAGAAAGAAGATGTAACATCATTTTTTGCTTTGATTCAGCAGACCTAAGAGGAGGATTCATCTTCCACAAAACTCCATTCTTACAATTCATTTGTTGCCAATCATAAATAAAATGGTGTGGACAAATCCCGCAAGAAATGTCTACTCCCAAATTCTTGGCTTCTTGAACCAATTTTACGGCCAAGGGAGAAGATATATGGGCAATATGCATTTTACCTTTAAAACCATAATCTAAAGCCAACTTAATTTGGTCCCTTACAGACTCAAGTTCTGCCTTCTCTGGACGAGCATGGCAATGAGTAATTGGGTTATGATAATTCCAAAGGCCGGAATTTAACTCGTCTTCCTTTTCTGCATGAACCGCCAGAACTCCATCAAAACCTTGTTGAGATAATGTTGAATAAATTCTAGCTTGATCCTCAAATCTGGCTACACCAAGATTACCTACGGAATGTCCAGCATATAATTTCATTCCAACCACTTGTGAAAACTCATAATAAGTCTCAACAGCTCGCTTAATTTGTTCTGAATTGCTGGTTAACCCTATATACAACCCATAAAAAACTTCTGGAACATTGGCCTCTTTTGCCAATCTAAGCCTGTCTTTGACTAACTCTTTTGTTACAATAGGGGGATCTGTATTGGGCATGTCAAAAACAGCGTCAACACCAGAATCTCTTGCTACTTCTAAACCGTGTCGAACAGTTTCTTTATGTTTTTGATTAAAATCTCTTAAATGAACATGTGCATCAATATACATAAAATGTTAAAATTTATTTGGTTTAAAAGTATTCTTGCACTCCACTAGAAAGTTTTTATCGATTTTCAAAAACATAAAACGCCTCCACCAGGAGTCGAACCTGGATGCCCAGAGGGCCCTGCTTTCGAGGCAGGTGCACAACCGCTATGCGATGGAGGCTTACTTCTCCAATTATATCTTTATTTATAAAAACTTCTACCAAAAAGTATTTAAACATATGAAAAATCATTCATATATCTAAAATGACACACGAATTACCTAAGTTGCAATATAATTACGATTCTCTGGAACCTTTCATAGATGCAAAAACTATGGAAATCCACTATAGCAAGCATCATAAAACCTATGTGGACAAATTAAATGCTGCTTTAGAAAAACATCCTGAACTTCAAAAAAAGAAAGTTGAAGAACTTTTGATGGATTTAAGTAAAGTCCCTGAAGATATAAGAACTCCAGTCAAAAATCACGGCGGCGGACATTTCAACCACAGTTTTTTCTGGCAAATATTAAAAAAAGGAACTAAATGCAAAGGGGAAATTGAAAAAGCAATAATAAAAAAATTCGGAAGTTTTGAAGAATTCAAAAAACAATTCTCAGATAAAGCAACAGCCTTATTTGGCAGCGGCTGGACTTGGTTAGTCATGAACAACAAAAAAGAGCTTGAAATAATGCAGACTTCAAATCAAGACTCGCCAATAAGCCAGGGAAAAAAACCGTTAATCGCTTTAGATGTTTGGGAACACGCGTACTACCTAAAATATCAAAACAGAAGAGCAGAATACATTGAGGCTTTCTTTAGTGTGATTAATTGGGACAAGGTTAATGAGTTTTTTAAAAAATAATTCTTCAAATGAAACAACAAAAGGCAGTAGAAATAAACAGAGAAAGATACGATCATTATAATAAAGAAAATCTTAAATTTAGATCATCTCCAGGAATATCTGAAACTTTAGTAAAACAAATTTCCAAAGACAAAAATGAACCAAATTGGATGCTTCAAAAAAGACTTGAAGGGCTGAAACTTTTTAATGAAATGAAAATGCCTGATTTTGGCCCAAATCTTTCTGATTTGAATATAGACGAGATTTCTTTGTATGTAAGACCAAACGCAAAAAGAAATTCAACTTCCTGGAAAGAAGTTCCAGAAGAAATAAAAAACACTTTTGAAAAATTAGGAATTCCACAAGCAGAAAGAGAAGTCTTGGCAGGAGTTGGAGCGCAATATGAAAGCGAAGTTGTTTATCATAATTTAAAAAAAGAGCTGAAAGATAAAGGAGTTATTTTCATAGATTGCGATGAAGCATTGAAAGAACATGAAGAACTTTTCAAAAAATATTTCATGACAACATGTGTGGCACCAAGTTTACACAAGTTCACAGCATTGCACGCAGCTGTCTGGAGTGGAGGGACATTTATTTATGTTCCAAAAGGAGTTAAGTTAAAAGAGCCTTTGCACGCATATTTCAGGATGAACGCAAAAAAGGCAGGCCAGTTCGAACACACATTAATTATTGCGGATGAAGACTCTGATCTTCATTATATTGAAGGATGCTCTGCCCCAGTCTACTCAAAAAATTCTCTCCATGCAGGCTGCGTTGAGATTCATGTTCTGAAAAATGCTAGAGTTAGGTATACATCAATAGAAAACTGGAGTAAAAACACATACAATCTTAACACAAAAAGAGCAGTTGTCCAAGAAAATGGAATAATAGAATGGGTAAACGGAAATTTAGGAAGCAAAGTTACAATGTTATATCCTTGCAGTGTTTTAGTTGGAGAAAACTCAAAATCAGATTACATTGGAATAGCTTATGCAGGACAGGACCAATATCAGGATACGGGCTGTAGAGTTTTACATCTCGCTCCAAACACATCTTCAACAATTTTAAGCAAAGGAATAAGCAAAAATGGAGGAACAAGTTCTTACAGAGGCCTTATTAAAATCCCAAAAGGATCAACAAACTCAAAATCAAGTGTTACATGTGATGGATTGATGTTAGATAATTTAAGCAAGGCTTTAACCTTCCCGAGTATGGATGTAGGAGAAAACGAAGTTGAAGTCGCACACGAAGCAGCTATTGGGAAAATAGGAGACGAACAATTGTTTTACCTGATGTCGAGGGGCGTTTCAGAACAGGATGCAATAAAGATGATCGTTTCCGGTTTTATAGAACCTGTAATAAAACTCTTGCCATTAGAATATGCTGTAGAATTAAATAAATTAATTGAGTTAGAAATAGAAAATTCTGTTAGTTAAAATAAAAATGGAAAAATCACTTTACAAAGAAGAGCTCCTTGAAATTTATTCCGAAAAGCCAAATTACGGAAAATTAAAAGGCAAAACTCATGAATTAAAACTGAGAAATCCAATTTGTGACGACGAGATAACACTTGAATTAAAAATAAAAAATGGTAAAATAATTGACGCAAAATTCCATGGCGTAAATTGTTTCGTTACAACTGTTTCTTCATCTGTTTTAACTGAAAAAATAAAAGGGATGAAAGTTGAACAGGCTTTGAAGCTGACAAAAGAAGATATTGACAAATGGCTTGGAACAAAAATAACTCCTGGAAGGATAAGATGCGAGCTTTTAGCTTTGGATGCTTTGAAAAAATTAAAAGATATAAAATAAAAATGGGTCTGGAAATAAAAAATCTTAAAGTTGAAATAGAAGGAAAAGAAATCCTTAAAGGGATTAATTTAAAGCTTGAGGATGGAAAAATCCATGCATTAATGGGGCCAAATGGCTCAGGAAAAAGCACGCTTGCATTAGCATTAATGAATCATCCCAAATACAAAATAACTTCAGGAAAAATTATTCTGAATGGAAAAGACATAACAAATCTTTCTCCAGATGAAAAAGCAAAGAAGGGTTTATTTTTATCTTTCCAAAATCCACAAGAAATTCAAGGAGTGACAATTTACAATTTTTTGAAACAGGCTTTAAATTCCATAAGCAAAGAAAAAGTTTCATTTTTTGATTTCAAAAGACTCATAGAAAAGAAAGCGGAAGAACTTGGATTAGAAAAGGAATTTTTAACACGATATGTAAATGCTGGATTTTCTGGTGGAGAAAAAAAGAAATCGGAAATACTCCAAATGTTTGTCCTTAATCCAAGCATAGCCATTCTAGATGAAACAGATTCTGGATTAGATATTGACTCCTTAAAAACAATATCTGAAGGAATAAAAAAATTCACAAAAAAAGGCAAAATATCTCTAATCATAACGCACTACAAAAGAATGCTGGAATATCTTAAACCAGATAAAATATTCATAATGAGCGACGGAAAAATTGCCCTAGAAGGAGACAAAACCCTTGCAGATGAATTGGAAAAGAAAGGATATAAGGGTGTGTTATCCCAAAAACCCATTTAAAAACCTTTATAAAGCCTCTTCGTATAATTTTATCATCTCATAATAACAAAATGTCACCTGAAAAATCAAAAAGCAACTATAAAATACAGAACATTGTTGCCACGACTTCTTTAGAAAAACCAATTCCTTTGACTAAATTAGCAAGAACCCAGCCTAACACAGAATATAATCCAGAGACTTTCCCAGGCCTTGTTTTAAGGGTCAAAGAGCCAAAATCAGCCGTTTTAGTCTTCTCTTCAGGCAATTTAGTATGCACTGGAACAAAGTCAATAGCACAAGTAAAGGAAGTAATACAGGCAGTTATAAAACAATTAAGAAAAATAAATGTTAATATCACAACAAAACCAAAAATAACAGTCCAAAATATAGTCGCTTCAGGCTCGATTGACCTAAAACTAAACTTAAACTTCCTAGGTTTGGAAATGGAAAACACAGAATACGAACCAGAACAATTTCCAGGATTAGTTTACAAATTGGCAGAGCCAAATGCAACATTCTTGTTGTTCAGTAATGGAAAACTTGTATGCACAGGAACAAAAAACAAGCAGCAGCTTGAAGATTCTATGGAACAGCTTCTAAGAAACATAAAAGCTGCCTTGAAGAATTACGAGAAATAATTTCTACCACACATAATTTTATAAATAATTTCTTATAATAATTAACATGAAAACACTACCAAAAATTATTCTGGCAACGGGGTTAACTTTGCTTTCTACAGAAGTGGGAAAAAGCGGAGTTAGATTTGATGGAAATGACTTTACTCTTACTGGACAAAGCTATGATTCTAAAGGTGGGATGAAATTTGACGGAGCTAAGTTCACACTTGATAAACACAATGATGGAGAGAACCCCCACATCATAACAACAGAATACAAAGGAGTAACATTATACGAAAACACAACTCCTAGAAAAGGAGATTCTACTAAAATAACACATCTCTACCATATAGTTGTCCAAAAAGGAGACAATTTGTCTGTTATAGCTGACAGGATAAACAATTTGAACAGAATGAGATCAGAACATCCTTTCCCAAATAAAATTTCATGGGTAGATATTTATAATGGAAATTATAGTAATCCTCTTCAAGGAGGAGAACACATATCCAATCCAGATATAATTTATCCTGGACAAGAAATAAGATTTTCTTTAACCCACCAAATCCCTAATCCGGCTTCACATTCCAGCCCCAATGTTATTGGAGATTGACCCAACATTCACCCCTCAAAAATAGCTCTTATCCGCCAAAACACTCCAAAATTCTACAATAATAATTAAAAACTCCATTTATATTGAAAAAATATGGAACAAGAGCAGCAGAAGCTGAAAAAGGAAGATTTGATACTTGAGGCAAAAAATTTCTTTGACGCCCATAAGAGGGAGTTTGGAGAATCATTGAGAAAAGGTTCAAACGTCATTTATCTTGATTTCATGAAATTGACAGAATTTTCAAACGTCCTTTCAGACCAGATTATAATAAACCCTGAAGAAACATTGAGCATCATAGAACTGGCCATAGAAGAGTCAGGCCTCGTAAGTAATGTAAGAGTCAGACTGACTGACCTCCCAAAAAGTCAAGAAATGAAAGTGAGGAATATTCGTTCAAAAAATCTTGACCAGACAATAATTGTGGAAGGAATTGTCAGGCAAACTTCAGACGTCAGGCCGCAAGTTGTAAATGCGAAATTCGAGTGTCCTAGCTGTGGAACAATTCTCGGAGTTCTCCAGATAGAGAAAAAATTCAGGGAACCCTCAAGATGTTCGTGCGGAAGAAGGGGTGGTTTTAAATTGATAAGCAAAGATTTGGTAGACACTCAAAGATTAGTAATTGAAGAAACACCTGAATCCTTGACAGGAGGAGAACAGCCGAAAAGGATTAATGTATTCTTGAAAGAAGACCTCGTCGAGCCAAAAATGGAGGAGAAAACAACTCCTGGAAGCAGAGTAAAAATAATTGGTGTATTAAAAGAAGTTCCAGTGCCGCTACAGTCAGGAGGATTGTCAACAAGATTCGATTTGGCGGTAGAAGCAAATAATATAATTCCCTTAGAAGAAACATTTGAAGAGCTCGACATTTCTGAAGAAGATGAAAAACAAATTTTAGAGTTGAGCCAAGATCCGAGAGTATTTGAAAAGCTTGCAAGAAGTATAACACCAAGCGTCTGGGGTTATGAAGAAATAAAGAGATCATTAGTCTTGCAGTTATTTGGTGGTGTCCAGAAAGTTCATGCAGACGGCCAGAAAAGTAGAGGCGACATTCATATCCTTCTTATCGGGGATCCAGGAGTTGCAAAATCCGTAACATTGGATTTCATGGCAAAAATTTCTCCAAAGGGAAGATATGTTGTAGGAAAATCTGCATCAGGTGCTGGTTTAACAGCAACAGTCGTAAGAGACGAATATCTAAGAGGTTGGAGTCTTGAAGCAGGAGCAATGGTTTTAGCCAATAAAGGATTAGTCTGCATTGATGAATTAGAAAAAATGGATCCTAACGACAGAAGTGCAATGCATGAGGCAATGGAGCAGCAGACAATAACAATTTCAAAAGCGAATGTCCAGGCAACATTAAGGGCGGAAACTTCAGTATTGGCTGCAGCAAACCCAAAATTCGGAAGGTTCGACCCATATCAGTCAATCGCACAACAAATTGACCTTCCTCCAACTTTGATAAACAGATTTGACGTTATTTTCACATTAAGAGATTTGCCAAACAGGGATAAAGATGAAAAAATAGCCTCCCATGTTTTGAGAGAGCACATAAAACAAGGAGAAGAAATGACAATTCCAAGAGATTTGTTTAGAAAGTACATTGCATATTCAAAGCAGAGAGTAAGACCTGTTCTTGGAGAAGAGGCAATAAACGAAATAAAAAAATTCTATGTTGAATTGAGAAACAAGCCTGTTTCTTCAGACAGCGCATTAAGACCAATCCCAATTTCTGCAAGACAGCTTCAAGCTTTAATAAGAATGGCAGAAGCATCGGCAAAACTAAGGTTGAGTGAAGTCGTGGCTTTGGAAGATGCCAAGGGTGCAATAGAGATTATGAAATATTACCTGATGCAGGTAGGTTATGATTATGAGTCAAAGACTTTTGATATAGATAAAATAACTACGGGAATATCAACTTCAAAAAGGTCAAAGATACTCGGAGTCCTTCATTCAATAGCTGAATTGGAAGATAAATTAGGGAAAATGATTCCTTTGGAAGAACTTGAAAAGGAACTTGAAGGAAAAATGGAAGTGTTTGAGATTGAAGAAGCAATAACAGAATTAAAAAAGCGTGGAGATTTATACGAACCAAGGAAAGGTTATATTAGCAAAACTAGCTAAATTTATCATAAATCTTTAAAAAGAAATAAAATTTTTAATTAAAATGGCAGATCAAGAATTCAAAAGACACACAGCATACAAATTAAAAGTTGGAAACATCCTTTCAGGCAAGCCAGTTATGGATGGAGAGAGATTCTCGTTTTTGGAGCTTGGCAGCAAAAAGATAGTAAGGGTGAATATTATAGGAAATATTGTTGACAAATACGAAGGAGCAGGAGAATCAAAATATCTTACATTTACTTTAGATGATGGTTCTGGGCAAACAAGACTGAAAACTTTCGGAGATGATACTTCAAGATTTGCAAATTTCATGCAAGGACAAACAGTAGTCGTGATTGGGACTTTGAGGTTCTGGAACAACGAACTTTATATCTCTCCAGAGATAATAAAAGAACAGGACCCAAAATACCTCCTTATAAGAAAACTTGAATTGGAAAAAGAAAATTCAAAAAATGTCAAGGATGTCTTGGGAAGAGAAGAGATAATTGCCGTAAAAGACAGAATATTAAGGGAGATAAAAAACTTTGAAGAAGAAGGTGGAATCGAGAAAGACAAATTGATTATGAATCTAAAAGACATAACTCCTGTGATAATTGAAGACGAAGTTCAGAAATTCTTGGAAGAAGGAATAATATTTGAACCAAGGCCGGGGAAAGTCAGGTATTTGGGATAAAGATTAAAAAAATTAATTCTTCTAAAAACTATTTGCTTTCGTTGATACATATGCTAGATTCATAACCCCCGTGACCGCAAGTTAAACCAGCACAACACTTAATATAATTGCTCTCTCCGTTTGGACCTTGAACTCCACCCCCACAAGTTTCATTTATTTTAGAACAACTAACAACATTGTTTTTTAGTTCTTTTGGATTAGGATAAACTAAAATGCCAACAACAATAGCAATTAGAATAATAATTACGATTCCAATAACTAACCCCTTTTTCATAATTCCACTAATAAAACATTGAATAAAAACCTTTCCAACTAACTACTTCCTCTTCTTCCCACTTCTCTTGCTCAAGAAATAGGCAAACCAGATTAAAATCACTAAGCCAATTAAAGATAATAAAAATCTCACCCAATTTTCTGTGAAAGGCCAATAAGCCCCGCTACCATAAATTAAGGTTCCGACTCCTCCACCCATTAATCCAGCGCCGACACTTTCCAATCCGAAAAAGAAAGCTCCGCCAGCAATCAATAAAATTCCAAGAGGCAAGGCAATGAAGAAAACATTTCTTGATCTGAGTCTCATTGCATCATCCCAATCTTTTTGGCAGTAATAGTTGAGATCGCAATATCCTTGAGAAGACCCTTTGATTGGAACAGCTTCAACAGGAGCATTTCCATAAGCAGGATTCCATTTCCCTTGGGCAGCTTCGCACTGGACGGAAGTATTTATTTCTTGATAATAAGGCCTGTCCTTGCAGAAAGAATTGTATTCGGGGCTTGGAAAAAACATGTTTATTCCGTAATAAGTGACAAAAATCGTGAGAATTATGATTGCAATCCCCATCAGGATATTTTTAAGATTCATCAATACACCAAGGATAAAACATTTATAAATGTTCTTTTCACTTCTACTAGAATGGAAAGCTACGAAAATCTTTTGGGAGAAATATACAAAAAAGTCAAGAAAGTTGAAGGGTCTAGCGATAGGTTTGAAATTCCAAAAGTTGAAGGTCACTTCGAAGGTAAAAAAACAATATTGACTAACTTTATACAAATCGCATCATACATAAGAAGATCTCCAGTCCATTTTCAGAAATATCTTCTCAAAGAGTTGGCAGTCTCCGGACAAACTGAAGGTGAAAGACTCGTTTTGAACATGAAAGTGCCAAGCGCAAAAATAACCCAAAAGATTGAAGATTATGTAAAAGAATTCGTGATATGCAAAGAATGTGGAAAACCGGACACAGAATTGACAAAAGAGGAAAGATTTATGTTTATTAAGTGTCTTGCATGCGGAGCAAAACATGCAGTGAGAAGCAAAATTTAGAGTATTTCCAATAGCCTGACCGGTTAAAAAACCATATACTGAAATCTTTTTTGTAAAAACCTAGATACAAATCTTTATAAAACGAATTTTCTTAGGATTTTAAAATAAACGGAGGAAAAAATGGTTGAAGCATATTGTGTAAAGTGTAAGAAGAAAGGAACGAAGATGCAGAACGCTGTAATAGGCCAGACTGCTAGAGGCGGCTTCATGGCAAAGGGAAAGTGTGGAAACTGCGGAACAGTCATGTGTGCTATGATGTCGAAAGACAAAGCAGATGCTGCTATAAAAACAGGCGAAGCTAAAAAGGACTTTTAATTATTTTTATGTATATCAATATAATAAGAAGTTATAGAGATATAGTTGCAATTTGTGATGCAGAGCTACTTGGAAAAATTTTCGAGGAAGATAATTTTCAGCTTGATGTCAAGGAAAATTTCTATAAAGGCGAGAAAAAGACAGAAAAAGAGGTCATACCTATCATGAGAGATATGGCGATTGAAGATGCAACATTTAACATTGTTGGAGAAAAGGCTGTGAATGCTGCGATTAAGGCCGGAATAATAAACAAGCACGGAATAAAGAGAATTGGTGGAATCCCTTTCGCAATGATTTTGATGTAAGGATTATTCCATCACCTTTATAAAACCGATAATTCTAATTTTAAAATGGTTGAAGAATTCAAAGACATAAATGAAGAGCAAAACCCTGGCGAAAATGGAGAGCAGCAAATTGCAAGAGCCAGACTCCCAAGAGGAAAAGAAGTAATAGGAGTCATAGAACAAAGACTTGGAGGGAATAAGATGAACGTTGAGTGCCTTGACGGGAAGACAAGAAACTGCAGGGTTCCTGGAAGATTGAAAAGGGCTTTATGGTTACGTCCTGGCGATGTTGTTATTATCGAGCCCTGGGAATTCGACCCAAACAAAGGAGATGTAATATTCAAATACAGATCAAACCAAATTGAATGGCTTAAAAGAAACGGTTTCTTAAAGACAGAAAAGAGCGAGTTTTAATTTTAAATCCAAAAACTTATAATCCATAATTACTTCTGACAAAAATGAAAAGATTAATGATCGACAAGACTTCAAGAATAACGAAAAACAAAAAAAAACTTGAAGAAACCCTGAATGCTGCTATAAGTACCAAAGATAAGGAAGTGTTCATAGAAGCCACTCCTGAAGATGAATATGTCGCAGAAAAAGTTGTTGAAGCTTTAAATTTCGGATTTCCTTTTGCAGTTGCACTGACATTAAGGGAAGATGCTTTGTTTGAAACAATGAGCATAAAAGACCACACTACAAAAAAAGACTTTGCAAGAATAAGGGCAAGAATAATAGGAAAAAATGGAAAAACTTTAAGGGCCCTTTCAGAATTGACAAAATGCCATTTCGAGCTTAAAGGGAATGTAGTGGGAATTATTGGAGAACCCGAGTATATAAAAAATGCCCAGACTTCTGTCATCTCTTTGATAAAAGGTTCAAAGCAGGCAAATGTTTATGCTTATCTTGAAAAGCATCAAGTTCAGCCCATTATTGATTTAGGTTTGAAAGAAATGGGGAAGAAAAAATGATAGATATAAAAATCGTTTTTACGATCGTTGCTACATTTCTAACTATAATTGCTTTTTTTCCATACATTAGAAATATATTTCGAAATAATACAAAGCCTCATCCGTATACTTGGCTTATTTGGACACTGACTCAGGGAACTGCAATATTTGCGATTTTATATGGGGGTGGAAATCTGGGGGCATTAAGCCTAACGGTAGGAACTATCTTAGTTTTTGTGATTTTTCTTTTTTCCATAAAAAAAGGGACTAAAAATATAAAAAAAATTGATACAATCATCTTAATCTTAGCTATTTGTGCTATATTGGTCTGGTGGCAATTAGATCAACCGCTAATTTCAGTAATTATGGTTTCAGCAATAGATTTTTTTGGATATATCCCAACAATTAGAAAATCATGGAGTGAACCACGGAGTGAAACATTATCAAGTTGGATGTTATTTGTGATAGCTAACACCTTTGCAATATTGGCCTTAGAAAGCTATAATTCACTAACTTTAACATACCTTATTACAATAACTCTTGCAAATCTGATCATCTTCTTTGTATGCCTTCTCAGAAGACATTATATAAATCCTCCAAACAAAAACCTTTAAATAACAATTTCTGTTAAAAATTTCATGCCCGGGTAGCTCAGTCGGTTAGAGCACACGGCTGTTAACCGTGGGGTCGTAGGTTCGAATCCTACCCTGGGCGTTTTACGAAGTAAAAAGAACTATACGAAAAGCGTTGCTTTTCAGTTTGGGCGTTTAAACTTTAGTTTAACGAACTTAGCCAAATGAGAAACATTTGAGCCTGGGCGTTTTATTTTTAAACCCTCTCCTCTTAGTTCTGTCGTGGATCAAAAACTGAAAAAAATAATAATTGTAGTATTGATATTCATTTGTATTCTAGCAATTGTCCTTGTGATAAAAAGATCGATATACGAAAAAGGAACTTTGACAGATCCATCAAAAAGTTGTATAATATACTCAAAACAATGCGTATGCTTTGGGTTTCTTATAGAAGAAATCTCCACCCCTTCAACCTACACTTGCGACGGAATTGAATTGTGCAGAAATATAAACAAAGAAGTTTGTTAATTTTTCCCCTTCTTCTTAAAATCCAAAGAACAAGAATTAACACAATATCTTTTTCCAGTTGGCTTTGGCCCATCATTGAAAAGATGTCCTAAGTGTCCGCCGCATTTTGCACAAAGGATTTCAGTTACAGGCATCATAAAGAAAGACTCTTTTTTTAACTTCACAGCCCCTTTTTCAGCATCATAAAAACTTGGCCAACCAGTCCCAGAATCAAATTTTGTCTTTGAATTAAAAATTGCATTTCCGCAAGCAGCACACCAATACATGCCGTCTTTTTTATTATGTAAAAGCTTTCCAGTAAAAGGAATCTCTGTCCATTTTTCAAACAAAACATGATACTGCTCTGGCGTAAGTTTCTTATTAATTTTTGGGAATTTCATCAAAGGAAAAGCTTTTATTTGTTAATAAGATTTATGAATTATAAAACATAAGATGAAACCACAAAAAATCCTTTTGGCAATGTCTGGCGGAGTTGATTCTAGTGTAGCTGCTTATTTGTTAAAAAAACAAGGCTATGAAATCATTGGGGCATTCATGAAAAACTGGAGCAACACTAAAAATGACTTCGGAGAATGCGCTTGGAGAGGCGAAAGAAGGGTTGCTCTAAAAATTGCAGGAATTCTTGATATCCCATTGATAACTTTAGACTTTGAAAAAGAATACAAAAAATATGTTGTAGGAAAAATGTTTAGATTGTACAAACAAGGAATAACTCCCAATCCAGATATTGACTGCAATGAAAAAATAAAATTCCCATTATTGATAAAAGCCGCAAAAAAACTTGGCTGTGATTATATTGCAACAGGCCATTATTCTAGAATAAAAAAAATAAAAAACCATTTTGAGCTCCATAGGGCAAAGGATGAAGCTAAGGATCAGTCATATTTTCTCTACAGATTAAAACAGAACGAACTTGCTAAAACACTTTTTCCAATTGGTAACTTAACAAAATCGCAAGTTCGTGAAATAGCAAAAAAGCAAGGATTTCCAAACCATGACAAAAAAGGCACAGTAGGAATTTGCTTCATTGGAAAAATTAACTTGAAAAAATTCCTACAGAAAAAAATTAAGGCAAAAAAAGGCATAATCCTTGACCCAGAAGGAAATAAAATAGGAGAGCATGATGGAATTTATTATTACACGATCGGCCAAAGAACAGGACCGAGATTCGGAATAGAAGTTGAAAAACAAGAATTAAGGCAAAAAAGATGGTATGTGGCAAGAAAAATCAAAAATAAAAATATAATTATCGCAGCTCCAGAAGGCCATAAATTAAATTTCAGAAAAGAAATTTTTGTAAAAGATGCACACTGGATTAATAATAACTCTAACCTTTCTTTAATTAAAACTAAATCTATTTCGAGCGAAGCGAGACTATCTTTGGATTGGGTGGGTGGGAAAGAAATTAAAGTCCTCACCAGAATCAGACAAGTTGGTGAACTTCTACCAAGCAAAATAAAGAAAGAAAACGGAAAAATAAAAGTGACGTTAGACAAAGCAATAACAGGAGTTTCAGAAGGCCAGGCGATTGTTCTATATCAAGGAACAAAATGCCTTGGCGGTGGAGTTATAACTTTTCAATAACCTTTTTATAATGTTAATTCTTCAATAAATAATGGATTTAGATGACGCGATTCGTGCAAGAAGAAGTATAAGAGAGTTCTCAACAAAAAAACCAGATTGGAGATTGATCATTGAAGCCATCGACGCCGCAAGATTTGCTCCGACAGCCGGAGACAATTTCACGACAAAATTCCTTATGGTATCAGACATTGAAAAAATTTCAATTTTGGCAAAAGCAACACAGCAGCATTTTATCGGTAAAGTACAATATGTCGTAATTGTTTGTTCCGCTCCATCCAGAACGATAAACGCGTATGGAGAAGCTGGAAAAGCTTATGTGAGACAGCAGGCCGGAGCAGCAATTCAGAACTTTCTTTTGAAATTAACAGAGTTGGGATTAGGAACATGTTGGGTTGGCTATTTTTCAGAAGAAATGATAAAAGAGGCACTGAAAATCCCAAGCGACGTCCAAGTGGAAGCATTATTCCCAATAGGCCTTGTTTTAGACAAAAAGAAAAGAATAAAAAACAGCATAGACTTAGATAACATATTATACTTCGAAGAGTACGGAAACAAAAGGATGAAGAAAATCAATAAACTCGAAGTATAAAAGAAAAATGGGTGAAGAAAATTTAGCGGCTCAGTCGGTTTCAACATATCCTCCAAGTCAGAACATGGACGATGTGCCACAGAAGAAAAACGTATTTCTAGCACTGCTGTTAACAATAATAACCCTTTGTATCTACACGCCATTATGGTATATGAAAAGAACAAGACAATTTTACAATCTTGGCACGACAAAAAAACTTGTCAGGATTCTCCCATCTTTGCTTTTGTTTTTCCATATAGTGTTCATTGTTTGTGTCGCAGTTCTTATAACCACTATATCTTCAGATATGGGAACATTCTTCCAGAACGTCACAACTTTGCAGGCCGCTTTATTATTCTTGATATTTGTTTCAGCAATAATAACATTCTTATTGACAATAATCACCGCATTCTACTGCAGGACAATAATAAACCAAGCGCTAGAAAACAAGAATGTTGACAAAAAAATCTCAATATTATACACTCTATTCTTCGGACACTTGTACCTACAGTATGAAATCAACAGAGTAGCGAATGACAAAGAAGAACATCCAAGAATTGCACCATTAGTTGTCTTATTGATAATCATAATCGCAGTAGGGGTTGGAACTTATTTATTGTTTAGGTAAAAAAGAACTCTTAGAAAAAATATTAATAAAAAAAAGAAAAAACCTCGGGAAACCCCGAGGCGTATAAAATAAGATTACGATTTAACCGTATATTTCTATTCCAAGATCAGACATTCCTCTCTGTGCTGGCTTGCTATCTTCATAGCCCTTTCCCAGTACATAAGGAGACTTAACACCAGTCATTATGGTGATAACTCTAACCTTTCCAACAAAGTCTTTGCTGATTCTTGCTCCAATAATAACCTGTGCATCTGGGCTCAAGTTCTCAGAAACAATTCTACCGATAAGGTCGAACTCTTCTAACTTCAAGTCAGGTCCGCATGTTATATGGATCAAAGCACCAGTAGCGCCTTGGTAGTCAACATCCAATAAAGGATGTGTGAGAGCCTGCTTTACAGCTTCATTAACTCTGTCTTGCGTATCTGCTTCTCCAATTCCAATAACAGCAACTCCGCCGTCTTTCATTATTGCTGAAACGTCTGCATAGTCTAGATTAATCAAGCTAGGCAATGTTATAGTCTCAACAATACCCTTTATCATTGTACTAACTAGTTCGTTAGCGACAGCAAAGGCTTGTTCAATTGGCAACTGGCCGGCAATGTCTACTAGTCTGTTATTATCCAAAACAATACATGTGTTGGACATTTCTCTAAGCTCCTGAAGTCCGAATTCAGCTTTGTCAACTCTTGCTCTTTCAGCTTCAAAAGGCATAGTTACAACACCAATAACAACAGCACCAGTTTCTTTAGCAAGTTGAGCAATGACAGGAGCAGCACCAGTTCCGGTTCCACCACCCATTCCAGCAATTACAAACACCATGTCTGCGTTAGCAACAGCTTTCTTCAAGTCAACAATTGCTTCTTTAGCAGCTTCTCTTCCTCTTTGAGGCATTCCACCGCATCCAAGTCCTCTTGTTAATTCCTTACCAATAAGGATCTTGTCGTCAGATTTGGAAACACTCAAATGCAAGGCGTCAGTGTTTGCAGCAAAAACAGTAGCACCATTAATTCCTTTGTTGTAAAGCCAGGTTATAGCATTACAGCCCATTCCACCAACACCAATAACTTTGATGTTAGCCTTTCCAGCCTTCAACTCATCGAAATTAATACTGTGAGTCTCTGTCTTCTCTATGGCTTCTTTTGCAAAATCTAATACCATTTTTTTCCTCTTTGATTTATTTATGTGCTTTCGTCTATGACGAAATGTTTATATAGTTGATACACTGTCAACTAATAGAGAATGAGGAATCGCCTCTGCATGCAAAGGTATTAATTGACGGCAATCAATTAATATAATAGAAAAAACAGAGGATTGTTCTATTTAAACTTTTTTATTTTCCAACACATGCTTTTAGAAGTGCGTTTTTGAAATAATTTTGAGAAATATTTAATTTTTGACCAAATTCTTTTTAAACTTTTCTAAATCTTTTTTCAAAAAACTTCCACCGGCCGCCTTTTTATGCCCGCCGGCCATGGCCCCTTCAAGACCATTCACTGATTTTTTCAATAAAAGGTTAACATCAACTTCCCCAGATTGACTTCTTGCAGAAACCTTGCATTTTCCTGGCTCTCTTTGAGAGTCAGAAACAAAAACAATTAGATTACCCGGATTCTCTATTGACAAAGTCGTGCATATTGCCGAAGTGATCCCGAACTTTGGAGCCCCATAAAAAAAATACATTTTCTTATCCCCATAAAACTCCGCATTTTTCTTAAATTTATCTGTCCATTTTTTAAATTCCTTGTCAATTTCTTTTCTTGCTTTTTCCATGGAAGCTATATTTTTTTCTTTTAAAAGAGCGTAAACTTTTTTCAAATCATCAGAATAATAAATTATTGCAGCTCCAATTGTCTGCATCAACTCTCCAGGAATTGAATTTATTATATTTTCTTCAGTTATTGAAGGATGTTTTTTCTGAAGAAATTTTAAAATCTCCTTTGCAAAATAAGACCTATCTGCAACTAATGCAGCTTCTAAAAGCCAGTCAGATTCTGAAGGATCAAAATAATGCTTAGCAAGATTATAGATTATAAAAGACGCGCAAAACGGCGTTTCTGTTTTTATTACATTTTTAATATCCTTTATTTTGGGGTTTATTGGATGATGATCAATCATAAACATGTCAAAATCCTTGAACGCCTTAATCAGAAAATCAATGTTATCTCTCCCATCAGCATATATATCACTAAGCAAAATCTTGTTTACTCCCCCCTTCTTACATTTATCAAAACAATTCTCTAAATCCCCATAATCGATAATTTCAATAATTCTTGGTTTTATTTTTTTAAAATAAAGTATTTTTTCCATAAAAAAAGCACTTGCAAGCCCATCCAAATCATTATGGCTTACTATTGCAACATTATCTTCCTTCTTGATAGAATCAACAAAACTCCAGAAATCTTTTTCATGCCCCATTAAAAATTTCATATCACTCCTTTTCCAAGACTAAAACATTTATTCCCGCCTCATGACAAAGCCCTGAAAACTCTTTTACATCATCCTCGCCGCCAATAATGCTTCCCCAGTGCATTGGAATAACAATTGAAGGTTTTATTATTTTAGCCGCTTCCGCAGCTTCTTCAGCACTCATTGTAAATCTGCCCCCTATAGGCAGCAAAGCCACAAAAGTTTTTCCAGGCTGTTTAAATCCAGTAAGCCTTGCCATTTCTGGAATGATATCACAATCGCCGCTATGATAAACAATTACATCATTCATCTTTACTATATAGCCGACCCAGCCCTCATC
The DNA here is from genome assembly GCA_038046245.1 of Nanobdellota archaeon. Lineage (GTDB taxonomy): Archaea > Nanobdellota > Nanobdellia > Pacearchaeales > GW2011-AR1 > JBBSXB01. The sequence goes on from JBBSWO010000001.1 coordinate 158,259, forward strand.
TTTTGGATGAAAATGTTTTCCAATGTTATAGGCCGGAATTGTAGCAATCTTTACATCTCCTAATTCCAACTCTTGTCCTGCTTCCACAATTTCCATTTTTATGGGAATATCAAACTTTGTAACGCTGCTTTGACAATCCGCAGTCATTATAATTTTTGTCCCTTCTTTTGCGACTTTTTTCAGGTCAGCAAAACTGCAATGATCATAATGGCTATGAGTTATCAGGATAATGTCTGCTTTCGGCAACCCATCCTTTATGTTGTAAGGATCAATATAAATTGTTTTGGAATTCTGAATAAGAAACCCAGAATGCCCAAGCCATTTTATTTCAATGTCTTCTATTTTAACCATGATTATAAAAAATCATTTTAGTTTTTAAGAGTTTTGATTAAATTTTCTTTAAAAGATTATTTACATAATCCATTTTTCCATCATTCAAAACTAAAATATCAAAAGCCTTTTTGTAAAAATCAAGATTTTTATCAATTTCATCATTCAAAAACCCAATTTTTATTAAATTATCATAATCGAACCCTTTAATCATCTCAACATCCCCTAAACTATCTCCTAAAAGCAAAACATTTTTTCTGTCTCTTACTCTATGAAAATTTCTATAATGGCGCAATGATGCTTCATCTTTGTTAAAAACATGGATTATTGGCTCCCTTATTCCAATCGCTTTTCCGTCTTCACCCCAAACAAAAGAATTTGATACTATAGTTATATTTCCGTAAAGTTTTCCTTGCTTCTCCAGAAACATCTCAATCGAGTCTCCACCAAGCCCTGCAGATGAAAGGATTACTAAAGGAATGCCTTTCTCATCCAAAAAATCCAAAAATTCTCCAGCCCCCTCTCTGAACTGTATTCTTCCACTCTCAATGATTTTCTCTAAATGGCTTTTATTCAGCCCAGATTCGATAAGCAACTGAAAATGTTTGCTCCACCACTCATGCATGACCTTTCTTTTTTCTTCAAATGGAATATTAGGATCAATTTCAGTAGGATGATATTTATCTGAAAGAGCATTGGCTTTTGCAGAATAGTCTTCACTGATATAACCTCTTGTCCTCAGCTCAGAGATTAAAGAGGGAGTTTTCTCCCCGTCAACAAACGCTTTTGTCAAAGTCCTGTCAAAATCAGCAACAACATGAATTTTGTTAATTCCATTACTAACAAAAGCTTTTCTCTTTTCAGCCAAATCCTGAGGATTAACAATAACTACATTTTCCATGATCATGATATCAAAAACTAGCGGTTTTTAAGTGTTTTTCTTGGGTTTTTTTGGTTTTTTGTGCTTGTTACTTGGTTTCTTTGGTTCTTTCACGTAAATCAAAAATAATTTAGCCTCCTCCTTAACTTTTTGCCCATTTCTAACCTTAGTTCTTAAAATATATCCATCACAAGGGGCGAAAACTTCAGTCATTAAATTTCCGTATAATCCTTCAAAATGGTCTAAATACCCCAGAACATCCCCTTTCTTAATCTCTTGTTTCCATTTTAGTTTTGAGCTGGGTAAAGATTTATCTTCACTCCAATAAAAAGTTCCAGGATAATTAGATTTAATATAATCATACTCATGCCCAATGAAAAGATGTTTTTCCACAGATGTTGACAATTCGAATTTTTTCTCCACAGACTGAACAATCTTTTCAATTGTTTTTGGTAATCTATTTACTACCTTCAATCGAGAAAACCAAGAAGATAATTCCAAACTATCAATACTAGACTCTTCAACAAGTTTTACTAATCTCTTGATATAGCTGAGACGCATAAAAAAGCCACAAATTGCAAGATTAAAAGATTAACTATGGTGGAGTTTTAGATGTCAACTACAACATAATCTCCGTTAAAACCGACATTGTAAACTTCAGATTTTCCAACCATTGTTTTTCCCTTTCCTTCATGAATATGTCCGCAAAAAACATATTTTGGCTGATATTTTTTTATGTAATCCAGAATAACTTTGCTTCCAGCATGTTTTCCATGCCAGTGTTTAGGAGCTCCAAATTTTCCAGAAACCTTATCAAGATAACCATAAGGTGGCTGATGGCAAACCAAAATGTTTAAGCGCCCAAATCTATTTAAAATTTCTCTCGCTTTGTCCGTTTCTTTTTTAGCTTTCTGCAATCTCTTTTTATAATCTGAAGGTTTAAAATCTTGCACCCAATTTGTATCGACAAAATATTCCAAAAAACCTATTCTTAACCCCTCAATAGTTTTTACACTATTCTTAACAAGATAAAAATCTTTCATTGAATTAATCTTTTCACGAGTAGAAGGAAGATTCAATCCATATTTTTTCTTTTCTTTTTTTATTTGAGGAGTGGAAGGAATTCCAACATTCCCTTGCAAAGAATAAACAGGAGCAATTTTACTGAGATATTTTAGCACTTCAATTGTTGAGTTATGGATTTCCATGTGAACATCTTTTTGATGTTTCGCAGTTTCTTCCAATTCTGGCAAACCTTCTTTTTTTCGGTTAATATTTTCAAAATGTCTTTTTCTAGCCAAATCAGCCTTACCAATATCTCCAGTTAAAAGAATTAAATCAATACCTTTTGAAGGAACTTTTCTAACTTGGTCGATTGCACCATGTGGATCACCTACAACTAGAATCTTCATTTTCTTACGGCTTCCATCTAGTCATTGTCCTAGGGAAAGCAATTGCATCTTTTATTGTTTCTAGGCCGCATATCCAAGAAATAACTCTTTCTGTTCCCATTCCAAAACCGCCATGCGGAACGCTTCCATATCTTCTGGTATCAAGATAAAATTCATAGTTTGCAGGGTCTTCATTCATCTCAACAAGATTCTCTTTTATTTTCTTAATATCAGATTCCCTTTCACTTCCTCCAATAATTTCACCATAACCTTCTGGAGCGATAAAATCCACACCATGAACAACTTTCTTGTCTTCGGGAGCTTCTTTCATATAAAAAGCTTTAACAATTTTTGGATAATGTGTAATCATTATCGGAACATCAAACATGGCACTAAGCTTGTCTTCTTCAATTGTTCTCAAATCTTTTCCCCACTCAACATTCATTTTAGCTTTTTCTTTAAGAAGTTTCAATGCTTCTGTATAAGTTATTCTAACAAACTTTTTCTTAAGAACAGGTTCAAGCTTTTTAACGTCTCTTTCAAGTATTTTTAATTCCTCTTTATTTTCATCCAAAACTTTTTTCACAATATGTTTTATCAGTCCTTCCCCATAACTCAAGATATCATCGAAACTGGCCCATGCAACTTCCATCTCTGCATGCCAGTATTCTGTCAAATGTCTTGAAGTTTTTGACTTCTCGGCCCTGAAAGAAGGGGCTAGAGTGTAAATTTTTTCCAAAGAAAAAATTGCGGGCTCAGCATAAAGCTGCCAGGATTGAGATAAAAAAACTCCTTTCTGTCCAAAGTAAGGAACAGAAAATAATGTTGACCCTCCCTCTGACTGCACACTCTGGAAAATAGGACTTTGATATTCGTAAAATCCTTCTTTCCTGAAATATTCATGAATCGCTCCAAAAACAGTGCTTCTTATTTTCATTATTGAAGCCATTTTCCTGCTTCTCAACCATAAATGTCTCCTATCTCCTAACAACTCTTCATTCAAATCTTTGTTTATTGGAAAATCCTCTGCAATCTGTATAATGTTTATTTTATCGGCAGAAATTTCATAACCTGTTGGCGCTCTTTTGTCCTCTTTTATTGTTCCTTCAATCTCAACGCTGCTTTCAATTTTTATTTTGTCTATGTCATCCCATTGTTTCTCAAATTTACCTCTGTCCAGCACACATTGAATAATATCACTAGAATCTCTTAAAACAAGAAATTTCATTTTGTTGCTTCCTCTTTCCCTATAAATCCAACCACGCACAGCTACTTTCCCGCTGCCTTTTTTCATGGCCTCTTTTATTGATAGGAATTTTGTTTGAGTCATGGTGTCAACCTCATTCTGTCCCTTGGAAACAAAGTTGCTTCACGAATATTATTCAATCCAAGCATCGTCTGCGTTAATCTTTCTAATCCGATGCTCCATCCTGCATGCATTGGAGCTCCATACCTGAAAGAATCAACATACCATTTAAAACTCTCAGGCTTCAAACCTTTTGCTTTCAGATTTTTTATCAGGATTTCTGGAACATGAATTCTCTGCCCACCAGAAGAAATTTCAATCCCCCCATAAAGGGCATCAAATCCCCCACTAATTCCTTTTTTCTCGTCTTTAGGCCAGATGTAAAAAGGCTTTATCTTTGAAGGCCACTCATATGTAAAAACAATACAATTAGGAAATAACTCGCAAAGTTTTCTCTCAGCCTCAGGCTCAAAATCGTCTCCATCTTTCATCTTTATTCCGTGTTTGTTCATTAAATCAAAAGCCTCTTTATATTTCAGAGATTTCACATCAGGAACCTTTAATTTAACATTTAACAATTCAAGTTCAGGTTTGCATGTGTCGATAACTTTCTTAAAAATATATTTCACAACTTCTTCAAGATATTTCATTATCCCCATATCATCCTCAAAAGCCATCTCAATGTCCATCTGTCTTATCTCGTTAATGTGTTTAGAAGTGTCATGTTTTTCGGCTCTCCACACAGGAGTTATAAGAAAAACTCTCTCCATTGAAATTGCCATCAGCTGTTTGTATAATTGTGGAGATTGAGCGAGATAAGCAGGCTTATCAAAATAATTTATTTTAAACAAATCAGTTCCGCCCTCCGTTGAAGTCCCTATGATTGCAGGGGTTTGTATTTCTATGAAATTCTTGTTTGCAAAAAATTCCCTGAAAGAATTTGCAATCACAGACTGAATCTTAAAAATTGCCATTATCTTAGGTTTTCTGACATCCAAACTTCTATAATCGAGCCTTGAAGACAATTCAGTACTAACTGCTTTTTCATTAACCTGTATTGGAAGTTTTTCAGCCTTGGCCAAAACAATCAGATTTTCAACCTCAACTTCAGCGTCTTTCCTTGCCAACTCATTCTTGACATCGGCTTTATTCACCTTGCCTTTTATTTCAATAACACTTTCCAAAGTCAATGAAGGAATTTCTTTCAGAATTTTTTGATCTTTTACAATGCACTGCACAATTCCAGAATTGTCTCTTAAAAGAATAAAGGCCATTTTTGACATAACTCTAAGTTCATGACACCATCCCTTAAGTGTGACTTCCTGCCCAGTTTTTATTTCCTTTATAAAAGAGCGTTGCATAAAAAGACTACAAAAAAGGTATTTATTAAATTGTTGGTTCAAAACTAAGTAAATCTCTTGAACCCGTTAGTATGTTTTTTTATTATTTCCATGGCCTCGCTGCCAGAAATCTTTCCTTTGTACTTCTGCATCACTAACCCCATGTAAGCATTTTCATTTAATCCAGGATTAGATTTTATTATTTTCAATATTCCCTCTTCAATTTCATTATAATCAGTTTTTGCAGTTGCCTCATCAAAGCTCATTCCCTCAACAAGTCTATCAAGAACTCCCTTGACATCTCCCTCATTTATTTTTCCCTTTTTTACCAGCTCCAAAACGCTAGGGATCTGATCTTCAAGTTTTTCCAAGACATTTTCAAAACTAAGCTTCTTTTTTGAGGCAATTTCTTTTGTAAAAACTAAAAGTGTTTTCGCGACAAATTGTGGCCTATTTAAAATGACCAAAAGCTCCTTAAATTCCTCAAGTTTTCTTTCCTTGAACAAAATAGAAATCATCTCTTCAGAAAGCCCTTGTTTTCTTAATTCATTTTCAGTCTCCTCTCTTAATTTAGGCAGATTTTTCTTTGATTCATTTATCATGTCTCTGGATATTTTCAGCAGAGGCAAATCAGTTTCAGGGTACATCCTCGCCGCACCAGACATCGGCCTTAAAACCACAGAGCTTCCATCATCAAGAACATTCCTAACTTCCTTGTCATTTTTCAAACCTCTGTTAACAAAATTCAATTGTCTCTCAACTTCTTTCTCAATTGTTCTTATCATAATTTTTGGATCTTGAAATCCTTTGAGCTCAACTCTGTTGCTCCCCTTAACAGAAATATTGATATCCTGCCTTATCGTCCCGATTCCTCTCTTGACTTGGCAAGCTCTTAATACCTCTCCAATCTTCAAAGCTGTCTCTTTCGCCTGCTCCGCATTTTTTATGTCAGGCATTGTAGCAATCTCAACAAGCGGAATTCCTAATCTGTCTAGTCTATAAATTGCCTCGCTGTCTCTCCGGCTAACAAGTCTTGCAGAATCCTCTTCCAAAAAAATTCCGCTAATTCCAACTCTTCCAAAACTTGTGTCAATGAATCCATCTCTAGCTATCATGACTGTTCTCTGAAATCCAGAAGTGTTGCTTCCATCAATAACTGTCTTTCTCATAATCTGTGTTATTGGAATCACGGTTGCACCAAGCAAAGCGGAAATTTGCAGAGCTATTCCCAAGGCATCCTTATTGATTTCATGGGGAGGCTCTTCATCCAATTCAACAAGGCAGTTAGTATTGTAAACTTGATAGACAAACTCTTTTCCCAAGGCTGCCTCATGAGCAGCAGCTTCATCAATCTCTCCGGCTTCTCCTGCAACAACATGAAGTTTTCTCCTGACAATCAGCTCAGGATCATCACTCCTGAAGATGCTTGGACAATTGCAAAAAAGTTTCCTAGTATCAAGCTGTTGATGAATTTCCAATCCTGCTTTGAAACCTATCTTAGTGTAATCTATTTCCATACTATATGGAAAGAAAAATAGTTTATTAATTTACTGATATTAAAATAGATATACCATCACTTTTTTTCATCACAGTCCGTGCATATAACCCCCGGGACATTGTGTGAAATATAAGTAATTGCTTTTTTCGTTGAATCTGGAGAAAAAGGCAAATGTGCTACTCTTGAACCAGTTTCATAAGGGCGTTCAACAGAATAACCTTTATTTAAGCGCAGAACAGATGGATCAACTATTCCTTGAGAACGCATTATAGAATGTTCATCCGCATATGCCAAAAATTTTTCTCTTTCCTCTCTAAATTTATCCAATTCTTTTCCTTCTTCCTTACCTTCATAATCTCTTGCAAAAATATGATCTATTCCTGAAAAAAGAAAATTCTTAAATCTGCCAAATGATTCTTTATAGAATTCTCCTTGTTTGCCTAAGTCAGATCCAAGTCTCCAACTACCAGCACCTACAAAAAACTCTCTTCCATTATTCAAGACAAGTCTTCTGCCGGATTCTTTCATTATAGAAGGATAAACAACTGAGGCGACACCTAAAAGAGAAGCACCCTGGTCTTCAGAAACAATTCTTGGGACCTTATGCAATTCAAGCTGACCTTGACGTTCTTTCGTTTTCAAAAACAGCCTATATTCACGCTTCAATTTTCTATCATTATCATCTACAACAAGAAAAGCATAATATGGAGCCACATCTTGACCTCCTTCTTGGAATATCTGATCAAAAGCCCCAAGTATTTGATTTGAAGCTCTTCCTGAAATAACCGTGTCCATTATTCCAAATCTGTCAATCTTAGGAAAAGTTTCATAAGCTTTGGCCAAATCATCTCTTCCTTCAAGATTTCTCAAAACAAAATCATTAAATGTTACAAAATAAGGATCCTTTGCTCTTCCTCTAGGGCTCTCACAAAAAGCTCTTGTGACTCTCGCCCAAAAATTTCTTGTTTTTTCTACATAACCATCCTGATCATTTTCAGATAAATTGGGATCGTAATTATGAACATTAAGATCAGCAGTAAAAGGTATTAACAAAACATTATGTTTTCTTCCAAAAAGAGTTGGAGAAAAATTATTTTGATCATGCAAAAGAGGCTTAATCATATCCTGAACCTGAAGAGATTTATAAAACTCTTCATGATCTCCCCCAAACGCATCTTTTAATTTGCCCATGCCATAAAGTGTGCCTGCAAAAATAGGTACAGCTCCTCTGCTAGGTAAAACCAGAGTGTCTAAATGATTGTTTTTAAATTGATCAGGCATAGACAAAGCTAATTTTAAACATACTTCCGAATAAGCCCTCATATGTCCTTCTGAGAATATTTCCTCTATTGATGTCATGAAAAACCCACCTTTTTTCTATATTTAAACCTTTCGATTTGTAACCTCTTAGGAGTTACAACTGATACATCAAAAATCGAAGTAGAAAGCTTAACTTGGAGTTCACTCCTCCAGCCTATCATTAAACTCATGGCTTATATTCTCAAGCATTTTTTTTCTCAGTGTTTCCCTGTCCTTTGCCCAATCTTCATGGCCCAAAACCCAGCCCAGTTTCACAAACGCTGTTTCAGATAACATATCCTCAAGAAAAACAGCTCCAGTATCATTTAATGCTCTAAGATTAGAATAAACATAAGGGTTAACTCTTCCAAATATACACTGAGTAGTAATTCCCACAAAAATTCCTTTTGCAACAATTCTTTTCAACGTTGGAATCCAGGAATTTTTGGAAGTAAGAGCGGGAACATGTCCCAAACCCATCGCCTCAATTATTATTCCCTTGTAACCCTGTTTAACATAATAATCCAATATTTCTGGATCCTGACCAGGATAAAGTTTCAGCAAAGCAACTTGGCCTTCAAACTTTGCATCAATATTGACCTTTTCTTTTCCAGGAATATTATAAGGAGATAAAATTTCAAGAACATCTGAAGATATTTTCGCGATTGGTTTTGAATTCACAACCTTGAATGTATCTCTTCGTGTAGAGTGCAATTTTCTGACTTTGGTTCCAGGCATTGCATAGCAAAAATCATCATTTGTAGAAGCATGACCAACAATCATGACTTCAGCAATTTCTGAAATTGCAGCAAGAGCCGCGCATTTTAAGTTCAAAGCAGCGTCGCTGGAAGCTCGGTCAGAACTTCTCTGACTGTAAGTCAAAACAACTGGCTTGTTCAGATTCTTTATAAAAAAAGACAGGGCAGCAGAGGTATAGTGTAAAGTATCTGTTCCATGGGTTATGACAATTCCTTTTATGTTTGTATCATTCAAAAAAGGTTCAAGAGTCTTTGCAATTTTCTGCCAGTCTTTGTAGTCCATATCCTCGCTGGCTTTCATAAAAGGCATTTCAACTTTGACAACGTTCGCAATGTCAAAAATATCGGGATAAAACTTAAACAGCTCTTCAGGAGAACTTAAAGGCGCCACAGCACCAGTCTTGGGGTCATATCTGTTTGCAATCGTTCCACCAGTAATTATCATAGCGATGTTCGGTTTCTTAGAATCTTTTTTAATCTCTATTTTTTCTGTCTTACCCTCAGCTTTTTCCAAAACTTTTATTTCAAGAATCTCTTTTTTATTAAGTCCAATATTATACCCAGAATCAAGCTTCAGAAGCATAATCCCTTTCTCATCTTCAGGCGTCGCAAGAAAAATTCCTTCATAAACAACTTTGCCAAAATGCACTTCGACATAATCTCCCGGTTCTGGAGAGGATTTGGATGTTTTCTGAGATTTCATAAAGTAAGGAAATTACTTATGTATAAAAATCTTCTCAAAAATGAGCCTACTAGGATTCGAACCTAGATCAACGGGGCCGAAACCCGGTATTCTATCCATTAAACTATAGGCCCATAGATAAAGAGGATTTTAAGGTTTATTTAATATTTGCTATAGAACAAAAATTCCTTAATTTTAAAAAGTCTACTTACCAACATCTAATCATGGCAGCATACAAACGAACGAATAATATTCAAACAAATCCTGTTCAGCACCTAGTCCTAAAGAAACATCATAAAATTGTCATAGGAAGTTTCACCACAATAGTTATTGTCTACATGATTGTGACTGCAATACTCCTTAACGGATTAATTGTAAAACAAAGTGTTAATAACAAGGATTTGACAAACAAGATAAACAGTTTGCAGGCAGACACACAAAGCAAATTGAATGACCTGACCTCTGGACTAATGAAAACAAGCGAACAAGTTAATTCTCTTGGCTCTCAAGTTGGGTCAATAGACAAAGAATTCTCCTCGTTAAAAGCATCTGTAAGTGAAGATTTTTCTGGAGTGATTGAACAAGTAATTCCTTCTGTTGTAACAATAAGAACAGATATAGGTCAGGGAACGGGTTTTGTTCTAGCAAATGGAGGATATGTAGTAACGAATGCACATGTCTTGTCTGGGAAAAATTCTGTCCAAGCAATAAACTACAAGCAGGAAATCATCAACGCAAATCTTATAGGAGAAGATGAAAACTATGATATTGCGCTTTTGAAGATTAATGGAAGCTACATCCCTTTACAACTGGCAGATTCAAATAACGTCCAGATAGGTGAGAAAGTCATTGCAATCGGAAATCCCTTAGGACTACAATTTTCAGTCTCTCAGGGAATTGTTTCTGGAGTTCACAGAGCAGGCCCAAACAATCTTTTGGCATACATACAAACAGACGCTGCACTAAACCCCGGAAACTCTGGCGGCCCGTTGATAGACAAGAATGGAGACGTTGTTGGGATAAACAATTTCAAGATAGGCTCTGGAGAAAGTTTAGGATTTGCCCTTGAAAGTAATTTTATAAAAGATGCTGTGAACAGGATATCCCTAGAAAAGTTGAATCAAACTCTCATACAATAGTTCTAAAACCTTAATTTAATAAACCCTTGTAAATTTATCTTATAATGCAGGAAAAACAGAACAAAGAAGGCATATCGGCAAATAAAGACAAAGACTTTTCAGAGTGGTTCACACAGATTGTGCAGAAATGCGAGCTCGCAGATTTAAGATATAATGTCAAAGGTTTTTTAGTTTTCCAACCTTGGTCTGTTCTTTCCATGGAAAAAATGTATCATTACTTAGAAAGAGCATTGCAAAGAAAAAAACACAAACCATATTTTTATCCAACAGTTATTCCAGAAAGCAATTTCAAAAAAGAAGCCTCGCACGTTAAAGGTTTTACACCAGAAGTTTTCTGGGTCACTCATGGAGGAGATAAAAAATTAGAAGAACCTTTAGCCTTAAGACCAACATCAGAAACAGCATTTTATCAGATGTTTGCATTATGGATAAGAAGTTACAAAGATCTCCCTTTCAAGACATATCAAAGAGCACAGGTTTTCAGGTACGAAACGAAAGCTACGCGTCCTTTCTTAAGAAGCAGAGAATTTCATTGGATAGAAACTCATTGTGTCCATGCAACAGAAAAAGATGCTTTAGCCCAAGTCCATGAGGATATGGAAACAACTGAAGAAGTTTTACATAAAATTTTCGGGCTGCCATTCATATTTTTTGAAAGACCTTCATGGGATAAATTTGCAGGTGCGTCTAGAACATTCGCAGCAGATGTGTTAAATCCAGACGGAAAGGTGGTACAACAACCATCAACACATATACTTTCTCCAAGCTTCGCAAAAGCATTTGGAGTAAAATACAAGGACAAAGATGGAAAGGACAAGGATGTTTATACAACATGCTATGGCCCAGCAGTATCAAGAATATTGGCAAGTGTCGCAATCGTCCATGGAGATGACAAAGGATTAAAATTCCCTTGGGAAATTGCACCAATACAGGTTGTTATTGTTCCTATAGGCGAAGAAAAACAGGTTTTGGACAGAGCAAAAGCCCTTGAAGAAAAAATAAATGAAACTGCGTCTGTTGAAATAGATATGACAGACAAAAGACCTGGAGAGAAATTCAATTACTGGGAAATGAAGGGAGTTCCTCTTAGAATTGATATTGGAATGAATGACATAAAGAAAAAACAATTAACAATCTTCAGAAGGGATTTGGACAAAAAAGAAACAATCCCAGAAAAAAACATTTTAAGCTACATAGAAAAAACTTCAAAAGAAATAACAAAAAACCTCCGAGAAAAAGCCGACAAAGTTTTCAACAACAGAATAAAACCTGCAAAGTCTAAAGAGGAAATAAAAAAGATAATAGAACAGAACGGAATAGCCCAATGTAATTTCTGTTCTGTAGAAAAAGAAGGAATAAAATGTGCAGAGATAATTGAAAAAGAAATTGGTGCTGATGTTAGAGGGACTAAGCTGGATGAAACAAAAAAACCTTCAGGTAACTGTGCAATATGCAATAAGAAAGCGAATCATGTTGTTTATATTGCTAGGAGCTACTGAACCAATTCTTTAATTCTGTCAATAAATTTATCCAAACTGTCTGCACTCATCTGTCCACCAACAGCGTCTTTGTGGCCGCCGCCGGTTGCTCCATCAAGTCCATCAATAGCTTCCAAGAATTTTTCACGAATATTGCCGCCTCTAAGAGAAAGATTAACTTTATTTCCCTTGACATACGCAACAACAACTATCTTATCTGGAAAGAGATATTTTACATTGTTTGCTAACTCTCCGCTAACACTTAAATCTCCGCCGTATCTGAAAAACAAGATCCGTTCATTTTTTTTATAAACTTTCTTTGCCTTCTCCAAAAGCTGAATATATTTTTTACGAATTTCAGAGGATTTTTTATGCATACTGTGGTTTTTTCCATTCTCTTCCAAAATATCGTAAGGAGACTTCGCTTTTGCCAAATATCTCAGCATGTTGACTACGTTAGTTGTCGAATCCTTAAGCCCATTGCTCATCATAAATGCAACTTCTCCAATCTTAGAATCATAAAGAACCTTAAACGGATCCTTAGTCTCAACTGTAAGCTCTGGAAACTTCTCCTTAAATTCATTATAAAAATCTGGAAGATAGCTGTCCGATATTGCCCCAACCAAAGCTATCCAAGAATCATCCTTCTTTTTGGTGACATTATAGCATAAAACGGTTGTCGGTTCACTCGACTTTGGGTTATTGAAAATAGGGTTATAATAAGAAACAGATTCTGGAACTTCTTCTTCGTCAACATCATGATGGTCTATCCAAACAATTGGGACATTGACTTCTTTAGCCCTTTCAAAAAATCCCTTTGACACAACAGGCTTATCCAAAATAAAAATATAGTCTGCATTGAATTCCTGCACTTTCCTGAAATAATTCTCATCTAAAGCCGGAAAAGACTTGATCACTACCCCTTTTCCTCTGCCAATATATCTTTGAAGAATCAAAAAAGCACATAGCCCGTCAGGATCATTGTCAAAAAAGAAAACGGGATTTTGGGCTTTTTCAAGATGTTCCTTGATTTCACTAACTTGAGTGTTGGTAAGCATGATAAAAAAACGCTAGAGGCCTTTAAGAGGTTTTTCCTCCTAGATTCTCTTCCCTTCAAGGATCTTCTCTTTAAGGGATTCAAGATTTCTCCTCAAAGACTCCGCAACAGCCTGCTTTCCAAGAACTGTTACCAAGACCTGATCATTTGCTCCAAACAGCTTTCCCAAAGTCTTAAAGTGATTCATCAAAATCCTTAAATCCTTGTCTAAAAACCCGGTTTTCCTTAAAATTCTGAACCCTCTTGGAAAGACTGGCTTGTCATGTAATTCTTCGAATATAAGCCTAAGCAGATTTGATGTTTCTAGAAGAAAATCGTAGTTCATTGACCTTAGGATAATATCAATCTTTGAGTGAGACGAACCAAAGTAGTCCTTTAGTATAAGTTCTCTTTCATTATCGAGGTTCCTTGTCAACTCTTTAAGCCTCATACTGACTATTAACCCTTCTTTTCCAAGTTCTATAAGATATCTCTTCATGGTGTCTGTGATTCTTCTTATCATCTCTTTCCTCTGAAGAACATTACAAACGTCATTTGTTGAAACTAAGTCAGTAATCTCAAGGACATTTAGATGCACAAGAATATCATCCAGAACCTCCTTCTGCTTCTCAAGAATCTGCAGGCTTTCCGTGGCCCTCCTTAATATTTCTGAACTGTTCTCCAAAACCTGCCTATGTTCCCCCCAGTATAGAGATATTTTATTCCTTCTTTCAGAGACGGCAACAACAACTGTTCCAAGTTGTTTGGCAGTTCTCTCGGCTGCCTTGTGCCTTGTTCCGGTTTCGCTTGTCTTAAATGAATCCTTTGGAACAAGCAAGGTATTTGCATAAAGAATCTTTTTCAAATCTTTTGAAAGTATTATGGCTCCATCCATTTTCGCGAGCTCCACAAGCTTTTGAGCACTGAACTTGCAGTTAATCCTAAACCCCCCATCAATAATCTTAGACATTCCCTCTTTCTCAACAACAATCAACGCACCCATTCTTGCCCGCATTATGTCATCCAATGCAGTTCTCATCGCAGTTCCTGGAGAAAAGGTCTTCATTATCTCCAAAAAATTAGAATCGTTTTTTTCCTGATTTTTTTGTATAAATTTATTCTTCGACTGCTCAACAACTGGAAGATTAGCTAAAGGCTTCGTCTCCTGAATTTTTTCAGGGATCTTCTCTTTTTTTTCCAAGATTACAGAATCCATACCCATTTTAATCACTTCATATATATAAAACTTTACAGAAATTTTTTAAATCTTTGTTTTTTGTTTTTATTATTTTAAAGAGACACAATGGAAAACTTCTTAAATGAAAAATACCCACTTCAATGATGGAAAACATAAAAAAAGCACTCGAAAAAGCAAGAAAAGAGGTTTTCAAAAAATCGAAGGAAGTAAAAGGAGCAGAAATAAAAGGCCCAGACTTCAACAAGAATATATCTTTGAGTGAATTGATAAATTCTTACAAAAATATTGGATTCCAAGCATCAAATTTGCATAAAGCAATAGAAATAATAAAAAAAATGCGTGAAGAAAAAGCAACAATTTTTCTTGCATACACTTCGGGAATTGTCAGCTCAGGATTGAGGGATATTGTAAAATATCTGGCTGAAAAAAAATTAGTGGATGTTTTAATAACAACAACAGGGGGAATTGAAGAGGATGTGATAAAAACACTGAAACCTTTTGTGTTGGGAAAGTTTGATGCAGACGGAAAGGAACTAAGAGAGCAGGGGATAAATAGAATTGGAAATATTTTTGTTCCGAACGACAGATACATTCTCTTCGAAGATTGGATAAATCCTCAATTAAAAAGTTTATTGGAAATACAGAGAAAAGGGACTAATCTCACTCCTTCAAAGATCATAGAATTCCTTGGGAACAAAATAGAAAACAAAGGATCAATCTATCACTGGGCTTCCAGAAATAAGATCCCGGTTTTTACACCAGCACCATTAGACGGTTCCTTGGGAGATATGGTTTATTTTTTCAAACAATCAAATCCGGAATTTAGAATCGATGTAACTGAAGATCTGAAAAAATTGATTGACCTCTCAATAAATTCTGAAAAAGTAGGGATAATAATTTTAGGCGCAGGAATTGTAAAGCATGTCGCCTGTAATGCAAACTTGTTCAGAGGTGGGGCCGATTATGCAGTTTACATAAACGCAGCCCAAGAATTTGATGGAAGCGATGCAGGAGCAACTCCAAACGAAGCGGTTTCATGGGGAAAAATCAAGGGAGAAGAGTCAAACTCAGTGAAGGTCTTTTCAGACGCAACATTAGTCTTCCCGCTAATAGTGGCCGAAGCCTTCAAGTAAAGCATATTTTCAAAAACGAAAATCTTTTTAAATGAAATATTCATTGAAAATCTACAATGAACAAATGGAGCGAACTTTTAATCGGACTTATTCTCTTTTTGGGAATTATTCTTGTAGCTTGGTTTTCATCTGCAAATGACTGGACAATTTTTGGAAAGAATTTTAATCTTCTTGGCTCTGCCTGGATTATCTTCAAAGGATTCTTGTTCTGGATAATTTTCTTTGCGGGCTTGCTTTTGATAATTCTTGGAATAAACGACTTGAGAAATTAAGTTTTTAAATTTATTAAAACTAACCGACAAAAATTATTAATGTCGTTTCAATTATTGCAGCGATTACTAGAAGAGGGAACACTATCAGCAAAAATACCCTTAGGGAATCAATCAGCCATTCTCTGAAAGAACTTTTATTTTTGTGTATGAAAAGATATGACCCTAGCTTTATTCCCAATCCCAAAGAGATAAAAACCGCAGGAAGTTCAAAAATTCCATGGGGCAAAATCTTCCATAAGACCCCTACGCCACCCACCTTCACACTTATTGCCGCAACAAATCCTAAAATATATCCATTGAAAAGCAGCGATATGAGGGGAAAAATTCCTAAAAAAATTCCAAGGGCCAATCCAAGAAAACTACTCTGGATGTTATTCAAAAAAATGAACCCCATAAGCTGAGGATAATCCATTCCCTGTGTTTGTAAAATTAAATTTTTGAGATATTCCAAAAGTTGTCCGTTTAGGTCTATTTTAAAAAATGATTTAAAAACTAATTGAAGAATATCTTGGAAGAAGAAACCGATTACTCCAAAAATAAAAAAAAGCAATACTGTGGCGTAAATAAAATCTCTAGACTCTTTTAAAAATGCAAAACATCTTTCATATTCTGAAACTATGGAAAAATGTTTTTTCCTTTGAAGAACCTTCACCCTCTTCCTTTTCATTCTTAAAAAAAGCAAGGAGATTATAAAAACTTAACTAAAAGCCTGACTGATGTAAAGGGTCTTCTTTTTGTATTTCTTCTTGAGATAAAGGCCATAGAGAATACCAAGAATAAATCCTCCAAGATGTGCAGTGTTGCCAATAGAAACATTTCCAGCGATAGAAATCAGCCATAATACAATTAACATTCCTGGCGCAGCATATTTCATTTTTATAGGAATTGGAATGAACATCAGGTAAACTGGAAGGTTTGGCGTTAACAGCATTAACAGCCCCAAAAGCCCAAATATTGCTCCAGATGCTCCGACAGCATATGCATTAAGTTCTCCAGGCAATATAAAAGTTGAAACTACGAATAATAAACCGGCAAAAAGTCCTGCAGCCAAATAAAAGTAAAGATATCTTTTTCTTCCCAGTATTCTCTCAGTTAAGCCGCCTATAAAAAATAAGGAAAGCATGTTAGCGAATATATGGAAAAAATTTGCATGCATAAACATGCTTGTAATAAAAGTCCAAAGGTATTGTCCATGAAGGACGTTGTCAGGTTTTAAGGCTATAAAATCTATAAATTTAGGATCTGCCGAAATAAGAATAGAAAATAAAATAAAAGCAGCAACATTTATTAGAACTATTATCAGCGTCACACTCAAACTCGAAAAAAAACTTCTTCTTCTCGGAACAGCATAAACTTGGGCCATTATCTCTTTTTCTTAGGTTTTACTTTTTTCACTTTTTTTACAGGCACTTTTTTTTGTGACTTCTGCTTAGATTTAACTTTAGGCGACTTTGCTTTTTTAGCCTTGATATTTTTGTTTTCGGCATGTTTCTTTTTCTTAACCTCTTTCTTCTTTGGTTTTTTAACATTAGACAATTTTTCTGATTCAATTTTTATTTCCTGATCAACATCATTAAGCTCCAACTGCAGTTTGCCAAGACCTTTTCTTAAATCATTTAAAATTGGAGCATTGTCCAGTAAAACAAAAATGTTCCCGCATTCAGGGCAGGTAAAATCCTTGAGTAAGGCGTTTTCCTCGTTGATTTCCATGTGACACAACGGACAATAGTAAAATTGTCGTGTCTCTCTATTTTTTACTTGATTATTCATTTGAGAAATTTTATTCAACAATTCATTTCGGTAAAACTCCATTGCCTTAATAGGTTCTATCTTCCAAAAATAAGTGTACCATCCTTTTTTCTTGTCTTTCTTTCTTACAAAACTTACCAGACCTTGATCAGAAATTTTGTACAAGATATTTCTAGTTTGATTTATAGTTATATTTAACTTTTTAGCAATCAAAAATTCATTGACATGTTGATTGCTGTCCAAAAGGTCAACAATGCCTTCAGCCTGTTTTCCGGCAATTATAACGACGACTTCCCTAAGAATTTTTTTGAGCATTCATTCAATAAAAAAAATCAGAATAAATACCTTTCGGTTATGTGAGTATTTTATATTTCCCAAAACCCTCAAAAAAATAAAGATTTTTAAACCTATATTATCTCTTATATATATTAAAATAAGCATATTCGACTATAATCAAAATGGGTTGGTTTAATAAAAAAGAGGAGATAAAAAAAGATTCTACTAAGATGAGTCTCCCTGATTTCCCGAAACTTCCAGAACTTCCAGAGTTACCACCATTAACTTCCCAAAAACAAAAAGAGTCGTTGCCACAGCTTCCAAGTTTTCCAACAAGTTCACTAGGTGAAAAGTTTTCTCAAAACACAATTAAGGACGCCGTCTCTGGAAAATCTGATTTCAAATTCAATACCTATCCTGAGGTGAAAAAGAGTGGGAGGACATTCGAAGCAAATGACTTTGCAGCATCAAGACAAGAAATGCAGACGATGCAGAGACCTCTAAAACAACCAAGCAGAGAGTTTGAGATGTCAAAGGTGAAAGAGGTAGAACCAGAAGAAGAAAGCTTTGAAGATTTTGAAGTTGAAGATACTGGAGACGAAGAAGAATCAGAACCAGAAGAGTTTCACGAAACGTATGAAGAAGAGCCTGAGGAACCTAAATTCAATTACAAGCCTGACGCTAGAAATTTCAAATCAAAGAAAAAAGAACCAGTATTTATTAGGATAGACAAATTTGAGGAAAGCATGAAGGCATTTGAAAAGGCTAAAAAAGAAGTTTTGGAAATAGAAAGAATGCTGAAAGACATTATGAAGATGAAAGAGGAAGAGGAGAAACAATTGGACTCCTGGAGCAAGGATATTTTGAAGATTAAAGAACAAATAGACAACGTTGACAGAGATATTTTTTCTAAATTAGAATGAAAACAAAAAACGATAGTTTAATTCACGTCAAACTGGATTACGAGGAAGCTGTGCAGTCTAAGAAAGACATCCTTCTTACAGAAAGCGAGCTGATAAAATCTGTCCAGGCAATAAGAAAGTACAAAGAATTTAGAATGAAGGAAATTGCCCTGAAACTAGAACTCATAAAAAGACTAAGAGATTTTAAAACACATTGGAGAAATACAAGAAACCTTCTTCCACCTATGGAGCTTCCAAAGATAGTTGAAGAATATGAGGAAGGCAAACACAAAAAATCTCCACATAAGGAAAGTAAAAAATCAGAGCATGAAAAGAAAGCGAAAGTCAAGGAAGAGAGACACCATGACAATCTTGAATTACAACTAAAAGAAATCCAAGAAAAATTGAACAGACTTGGGTAACAAATAACTTTTAAACTTAGAGTTCTTCTTGTTCTTATGAACCGCCAACAGCTCCTAAAATCCTATATTGATTTTTTTAAATCAAAAGGACACAAGGAAATAGAGAATTCCTCATTAATTCCAAAAGAAGACCCGACTGTCCTGTTTACTACAGCAGGCATGCACCCTTTAGTCCCATATCTTTTAGGTCAACCACACCCGCAAGGGAAAAAACTTTGTAATGTCCAAAAATGCCTGAGGACAGACGACATAGATGAGGTTGGAGATGAGTTTCATCACACTTTTTTTGAGATGTTGGGAAACTGGAGTTTAGGAGATTACTGGAAAAAAGAAGCCATAGAAATGAGCTTTGAATTCTTGACAAAGGTTTTGAAGATCCCAAAAGAAAAGTTAGAAGTAACTTGTTTTGAAGGAGACAAAAATGCTGAAAAGGATAATGAAGCCGCAGAAATATGGAAAAAGCTAGGAATAAAAAAAATAAAATTCTTAGGAAAAAAAGACAATTGGTGGGGACCAGCAGGAAAAACAGGTCCTTGTGGACCAGACACGGAGATGTTTATAAACAACTGTGAAATATGGAACGACGTTTTCATGCAGTATAATAAAGATGATAAAGAAAATTTTCTTCCAGCGAAACAGAAAAACGTCGACACGGGAATGGGTGTTGAAAGAACTCTCGCAATAATAAACGGATTGGATGACAATTACCTAACAGATGCCTGGAAACCAATTATAAGTGAAATAGAACACGAGTCTGGAAAAAAGTATGATGGAAAAAACAAAAAAACAATGAGGATAATTGCGGATCACGTCAAAGCTTCAGTCTTTATAATTGCGGAAGGAATAACTCCGAGCAATAAGGAGCAAGGATATGTTTTGAGAAGATTATTAAGAAGGACAATAATAAATCTAAGAAAACTAGGATTTGTTGGAACTGACTTAATAAATTCTATTGCAGACAAAGTTTTTGAAATTTATCCAGATTACAGAATTTTACAAGAGAAAAGAAAATTCATTTACGAAATAATAAATAAAGAAGAAGAAAAATTTGAAGAAACACTTGAAAAAGGATTGAATCTTCTCGATAGACTAACAAAAGATAAAAAAAACATATCTGGAAAAGATTCTTTCTTACTTTTCCAGTCATACGGCTTCCCCATTGAAATGACTCTTGAGCTAGCGAAAGAAAAAAAGATTAAAGTCAGCTTGGAGGATTTTAAAGAGGAACTAAAAAAACATCAAGAGCTTTCAAGAACAGCAGCAGAAGGAAAATTCAGATCAGGACTAGCAGATCATTCTGAAGCAACAACCAAACTTCATACAGCAACCCATCTTCTGCTTTCGGCATTAAGGAAAGTACTCAAGGACGAAAAAATAATTCAGAAAGGTTCAAACATAACTTCAGAAAGATTAAGGCTAGATTTCTCATTTGACAGAAAACTTACAGACGAAGAAATAAAAAAGGCTGAAGCACTAGTCAATGAGCAGATAAAGAAAAAAATAAATGTAGTCAGGGAAGAAATGTCTCTGGTCAAGGCAAGAAAATCTGGAGCTCTCGGCTCATTTGGAGAAAAATACGGTGAAAAGGTTTCTATTTACACCATAGGAGATTTCTCAAAAGAAATCTGCACTGGTCCACACGTCAAGAACACTTCTGAAATTGGGAATTTCAAAATCGTAAAAGAAGAATCGTCTTCATCAGGCGTTAGAAGAATTAAGGCAGTTGTTGATTAACAGCGCCAAGATTTCTCGTCGGCAAAAACATCCTTTCTAAACTTAGAAATATACAATGGATTGTATATAATCAAAAAAAAATAAAGTTTTATAAACCAAAAGAGCGTCTGAATGGAACATCTAGGTGAATTAAGTGAGATGAAAATTGAAGAGGCTGATTTAAGTTCTATTCCTAAAGATCCTAAAATATGTTTTCTTAGTAATTACCCCCCAAAAGAATGCGGAATAGCAACGTTCACAAAAGATTTAGTAACGTCGATGAACAGGAGATTTAACCCAAAGTTAAGATCCAGAGTCATTGCCTTAAATGATCCAGCTACCCATTATAATTATGACAAAAAGGTAATTCTAGAAATAAATAAAGAAAATCCTGAGAACTATAAACAGATGGCTCAGGTCGTGAACAACTCTCCAGACTTAAGGCTTGTCTGTGTCCAGCATGAATTTGGGATATTTGGAGGAGAATATGGAGAAAACCTTCTCCCTTTCCTGGAAGAGATTCAAAAGCCGGTTGTGGTAACGTTCCACAGTGTTTTGCCAAACCCCGACGAGAAGAGAAAAATGATCGTAAGAGAAATCGCGGCAAAATCTGCAGGGATAGTAGTCATGGCAAAAATAGCTGCTGATATACTCAATGAAGATTATGGGATTGAAAAAAGTAAAATATTTCTGATACATCATGGGATTCCGAACGCCAAATCAGCATCTTCAGATCAATTCAAAAAAAAGCTCAGCCTGGAAAAC
The DNA here is from genome assembly GCA_038046245.1 of Nanobdellota archaeon. Lineage (GTDB taxonomy): Archaea > Nanobdellota > Nanobdellia > Pacearchaeales > GW2011-AR1 > JBBSXB01. The sequence continues at coordinate 179,766 of JBBSWO010000001.1, forward strand.
AAAACAGTAATACTAACTTTTGGGTTGTTAAGCAGAGGAAAAGGAATAGAGTATATGATAAAGGCTTTACCTCCTCTTGTAAAAAAATATCCCAATCTTCTTTATCTGGTTCTCGGAGAAACACATCCAAATGTAAGAAAAGAAGAGGGAGAAAGTTACAGGAATGAGCTCATGGAACTTGTAAAAGATCTTAGATTAGAGAACAATGTAAAATTTCAAAACAAATATGTAACCTTAAAGGAGCTTGTTGAATATATCTTGGCCTGCGATATATACTCATTTACAAACCTTGAAAAGGCACAAATAACATCAGGAACTCTTGCATACGCAATGGGCTGCGGAAAGCCAGTTATAGCGACCCCAGTAATCTACGCAGAAGAACTTCTAGAACAAGATAGAGGAATAGTGTTGAAAGAGTTCAAGAGTTCTGAATTATTCACCGAGGCCTTAAACAGATTATTGTCAGATCCAGAAATGATGAAAAATATGTCTGAAGCAGCATATGCGTTTGGAAGAAAAATGACCTGGACAAACGTAGCCGCAGAATATTTGAGAGTGTTTAACAAAGTAGTAAGATTAAGGGAAGAAATAACAAAGAAATATCCAAGCATAAAATTAGAACATCTGAAAAAACTCTCAGACAAATTTGGATGTATTCAGTTCGCAAAGGGTTCTACTCCAGACAAGGGTTCAGGTTACACAGTAGACGACAACTCAAGAGCGCTTATAACAGCAGTATTGCACAATCTACTGACAAATTCTAGAATGTCTCATAATCTTGCAAAAACTTACTTAAATTTCTTGGAGCAGGCACAAAACAAAGACGGCACTTTCAGAAACAATTTCAAAAATGCAAATGTGATAAAAGAAGCGTACAGTGATGACGCGATGGGAAGAACAATCTGGGCTTTAGGATACACTATAAGAAAAAGCAAAAACAAAAAGATAGGTGAGATGGCAGAAATATTGTTCAACAGGTCAAAAAAAACTATAGACGGCTTGAGCAGTCTAAGAGCAAAAGCGTACATCCTTATTGGGTTGTATCATCACTACAAGAAATTCGGTGAAGGGGTAGATGAAGCAAAGATAACCAAGCTGGCCAATTCAATAGTAAAACACTATAAAGACAACGCAACGGATGGCTGGCATTGGTTTGAGGACAAATTAACATACGACAACGCAAGGATTCCAGAGTCATTATTTTTGGCTTATGAAGTGACTGGAAAAGAAGAATATCTTGATGTAGCAGAAAAAACAATAAACTTCCTTTCAGATATTGTGTTTGAAAATGACGAGCTAATGCCGATAGGGCAGAATGGATGGTTCGACAAAGAAGGTAAAAGGGCCATGTTCGACCAACAGCCGATAGATGCATGCTCAATGGTGTTGGCTTATTTGACTGCATACAGAACGACAAAAAACAGAAGATATTATGAAAAAGCGGTCCTGGCATTTAACTGGTTTTTAGGAAGAAATCATTTGAAACAAATGTTATATGATGAGGCCACAGGAGGTTGTTTTGATGGTTTAGGAAAACACGCAGTCAATCTCAATCAGGGAGCAGAATCAACGATTTCATATCTAATGCCAAGACTTATGTTGGAGGAAATGAAAAGAGATTATCCTAGTATCTGAAATTAATTCTAAATAACTATAGCCACTTCAATCCTTCAAAATCAAATTTAAAGTCTATAACACTTTTGCCAAACTTTTTCCTTAACTTGTTTTTGTCTCCAAAGAACAATATGCTTCCTCCTCCCCCACTACCGCAAACCTTTGCTCCAACGGCTCCATTCTGCATTCCAGCATTAATTATGTCTTGAAGTTTCTTTGGAACGATTGAAGAATCTAATTTAGATCTTTCAGCAGTTTCATCATTTAAAAGCTCTCCAAACATCTCAAAATTTTTTTTCACTAAAGCATCTCTCATCCTGTAGGCAATATCTCTTATTCTTATAAGATTCTCAGTGTTTTTCCCCTTAAGAAGATTGTTTATCATTGACTTATTTGAATTCCCGGACAAATGGGGCTTCCCAGTATAAACAAGAACAAGACTATTCTCAAGCTGCTTAATTTCTCCATTAGATAATTTAACAAGATTTATCTTAACCTCATCTTTTTTGAACTCCATTAAATTTATCCCTCCGTAAGAAGCGGCATGCATATCCTGTTTTCCATTTATCTTTGAAGTGCTTATCGACTGTTCTATCTTAAAAACACTTTTAGCAATTTCTCCCTTCTCTTTAAGCTTGCTTATCAAAGCAACCCACACAACGTTCATTGCACTCGAAGTTCCCAAACCGCTTGAAGTGGGAATGTCTGCATGATACTCTAGTTTTGTGGTTTTATCTGTTGCAATCAACTCCCCATAAACATAATGGTTTATGGCAGCATTTAACACAGCTCCCCCATATTTGTGAGTGAATGGAAAAATGTCTGTAGTCCCTCCTGCAAAATCAATTCTTACAGGTGCCCTGACTTTTTTTACAAATGTCATCTTACAAGTAAACTCGCACCAAGTATTCCAGGATGTTTAATTCTGCTCCACCTTATGTCTGGATGATCTTTTATTATTGCCATCCCTTTAATATCTTTTTTCACTAAATCTATAAATTTTTTTCCTGCTTCCCTAGCCCCACCCATTAACACTATGACCTCAGGGTCAAAACCATCAATTAAGTTAGTTATTCCCTCAGCCAGATGGGTTGTCACATACTTTAAAATATTCTTTGCTTTTTTATTTCTGCTAGTGCAAAGTTCATTTATAGTCAAAACCCTTCCAAAATTTTTCTCAGATAATTTCTTATAGTTCTTCCAATAAAATTCAAGGTCTTTTTTGTTGTCTATTATCATATGCCCTAGCTCTCCTGCATTCCCTTTCCCCCTGTACAATTTCCCATCTATTATAATTCCCCCACCAACGCCAGTTCCAAGAGTCAAAATAACAAAGTTCTTTTTTCTTACCCCATAAACTAACTCAGATAGGGCCACACAGGCAGCATCATTTTCAATGACAACTTTTTTCTTAAATTTATTCTCAAGAAATTTTTTCAAATTGAAATTTTTTAGGGGCAAATTTGGAGGATTTAATATTATTCCATTTTTCAAAGGCCCTGGAGATCCAACACCGATGGCTTTTACATTTTTTGTTATTACTCTGCTTATTGTTTCTTCAAGAGCTCTTAAAAAATCTTCCTTCACTTTTGGAGTGGCAGTTTTTATGTAGGTAATGACCTTTTTCCCTGAAACAAGCCCTGCTCTTAGATTAGTTCCCCCTATATCAACGGCAACAACTTTACCGCTCATTTTACTCTCCCATATTTGTCTTCCAGTCTAACAATATCACTTTCATCAAAATCACCATAAGAAACTTCCAAAAATCTAACTCTTTTTTTGCCTGCAATTACCCTATGTTTTGTCTTCCTTGGAACTTTAACAACATCTCCCTCTTTGACTTTAAACTTTCTGTTTCCAACAATTGCGGTCCCACTATCTAAAAAATACCAATTCTCCTCCCGATTTTTATGATATTGTAAGCTAAATTCCTGTCCAGGTTTTAATTCAATAATCTTCACCGTACATTTTTTATTCTTTGCAAACTCTTTGAAATTGCCCCAGGGCTTCACCACTTTTTTCATAATGAGATTAGACAAATTTAACTTAAATACTTTACCCAATCAGCTCTCTTAATTTTTTCTCTGGATTCTTTGCAGTTGTTATCGCAGAAGAAACAGCAATTCCCGATGCACCAAGCTTCATTGCCAGTTTAACATCTTCATTAGTATGAATCCCGGCACCAACCAAAAATTTATACTTCAATTTTTTTGCAATGTCCTTTATCAAGCCGGGCCTAGCTTGAGAAACAGAAACCTTTCCAGCAACAAGCTCTGGAGGTTCTATTATGATATAATCTGGTTTCAATCTTTTAATCTTAATGGCCGCTTTAAGACTAGAAGCAAAAACTGCAGCTTTTATTCCAGCTTCTCTGCATCTCTTAACATCTTTTTTCAAAGTTTCAAAAGAGAGTTTGTGCTCAGAATGATTCAAAAAAGTTCCAGAGGCCCCGACTTTCTTCACTGCCTCAGGAGTCACATACCCAGTATTTCTTCCCGGCCTGTAAGGATCAATACTCTCAGAATAAACAGTAATATCAACCGATTTTTTTATAGCAAATAGGTCACTTGTCTGAACTCCAATTATTATTTTTTTGTCAATCTTTCTTATTTCTTTTGCCAGATTAACTGCATCTGCCCCAGATTTGTACGTCTTGAAATTGATGATTACTACTGGTTTCATTCCCAAATCACCTTTTTTATCTTCTTTGTCAACTCTAAAGGTTTTTTGCTCTGCCAAACATTTCTTCCAATAGCCATTCCAAAAAATCCGGCTTTTATGTAATTTTTTATTTCGCCCAGTAATTCTTTTTCAGAAGTTTTATGGCCTCCTGCGCTGACAACCTTTGCCTTCCCTGCAGATTTCACAGCCCATTTCAAATCATTTAAGTTTCCAACAGGATGAATCTTGATTATGTCTGCTCCAAGCTCTAATCCAACACGAGTCGCATAAGCCATCAACTCGCTCTCTTTTTTTCCTTCAATGCTTTTTCCCCTAGGATAAATCCAAGCAATCACAGGAATTCCTTTAGAATGCGCCTCTCGCTCTATTTGTTCAAACTGGGAGAGCATCTCAGATTCATGAATACTTCCTATGTAAATTGTATAACCAACAGCTTTAGCA
>JBBSWO010000002.1:0-2839 GCA_038046245.1 Nanobdellota archaeon
GTTTCGAAGTTAACTACCCAACTTACAAAAATAAGATTCTTAATGGGTTTTTAAGGGTTTTGTTTATTTCTTTTTTGAGTATTCCATCGGTACCCTAAAATTCCCGTGCTGATGGCATTTAGTGGAATTTGCCATATTGAAGAATCTAAAGGTTCTGCAGTTTGAAGTGATTTATGCCACAAATAATTAACAACAAAAGATGTGGCAGTAGGTATCAGAGAAGAAGCAGCAATAGCCAAATATTTATTATCAACCTCTTTAGCTAAATATTCACACAACTTAGAATTTGCGCCCCCTAGCAGAAAATTGAATAGAAATTGATTCCCGCCGCCTCTTAATCCTTCAGCTATCCCATGAGAATCATTAACGAAATAGTTCACTGTTCCAGCAAAAGTACCTCCCATCGTGCCGAGTTTCCAGTTAAACCACCCTGTTTCGGTGTCAATGGTTTTATTCAAGATTTTGCTTAAAGAGGTCATAAAAGTTTTTCATCGAGCACATTTTTAAGTCTATCTAATGGTCTCTCAATTTAAGCTTTCCTAAAGAAAAAAAAGAAATGTTTTAGTGCAGCTCGAGGGTTGAGGTTGTGTCATATAGGTTAAGGGAGTTTTAGAATTAAGCTGCACTAAAACTCTTGAATGTGATTGTCTCTCTTTCATGATACATTCAATATATTGGCATTTATAAACAGCCTGAAATAAAAATCCATATTTATCCTATATGTTTGAATACATAAATCTTAAAAAGCCACAAAAAAATCTAACCTTATGGACATTTACTCTTTTATTCTTGGCAACAAGGAGACCTTCAAAATAATCTATGCTGCAATAATCGTCTTCACATGCCTGCTGATAGTCCTAAAAACAAACAAGCTTTTTCAGTTAAGTTCACATTCCGGGATAAGATATTTCAGGAACGCGTTTCTTTTTTATGGGATAGCTTTTTTTGTAAGGTATTTTCTGGTCTTTACGGACATTTTCGGCAGCATTATAACTCCGCTGTTCGAGTTTTTCATAATAATGGGGGGGTTTTTCTTAACATACAGCCTGTTATCAAAAAGATTAAATCTCAAATTTTATTACAGCTCTCTTCTTAATCCGATAATATCAATATTCTACTTATTTGCAATAATATTAGTTTTGTTCGACATTATTCTGAAAACTTCCAACTTCATGTTCTTGTCCCAGATAGTTTTGTTCGTGGTTTCATCTTCAATAAGCTATATCAACTACAAAGAAGCAGGGAGCAAAAATAAATTTTTGAAATTCTATTTTTCAGCCATGATCTTAATACTTCTGGCTTGGATATTAAACTTCTTCGTATTCCTTTTATTCGGTGGAGAAAGGTCTATCTTGATTAATGTTTACATACTGAACTTAGTTTTCTTCTTAATATTCTTATACGGTGTAATTAAGATAACAAAAAATTAAAATGGCAAAGAAAAGGGAAAGGCTTGAGGTCATAAGGGATATTTTAAAATCAATAAGGGAAAGAAGGAACATAAAACCGACAAGGCTGCTTTACGCTTCGAATCTCTCTCCGCAGATGTTCAAGGAATATGTCGACGAGCTTCTAGTAAAGGATTTTGTGACAATTACTACAGACAAAGACGAGAAAAAAACTTTTTCTTTGACAAAAAAAGGAAACGAATTCTTAGATCAATACAAGTTAATAGAAAACTTTGTGCAGAATTTTGGATTGTAAGAAAATATTAAAACTCTCGTTTCTTAGTCATTTTATGGCGAGAAGTAATAAATATAGAATTTGGCTCGTTGTGATATTACTCGCTATTTTTGCTATAGCGATTGTTAGTAACATTCTTTCTAACAATAATTCTAAACCCCAAGAAGAGTCAAAAATTTATTGCAACACTCAAAGCAGGGATGTAGATGTTTGTACAGAAATTTATTCTCCTGTTTGCGGTTGGTTTGACTCAAGCAAAATTCAATGTATAAAATATCCTTGTGCACAAACATTTAGCAATTCATGTTTTGTTTGTATGGATGAAAAAGTAGAATATTACACAGAAGGAGAATGTCCTGCCTAAAAAATCTTAAAAACACCTTTTTCTTATTACATAAATGAAAACAAATTCAACCAAAAGATTTTTTGAAATATTCGGAAGCTTAATTTTAATTTTTTTATTAATCTCCATAGTTTTTTTGATATTTAATTATGGATTTAAACTTTTTTTTGACACAAACTCCACATTCATTTGGATAGTAATTGCTTTATTGACGACTTTAGTTGTCTTTTATATTATAAAATTTTTGATAAGAAAAAATTTTCTTAGAATGAAATCTGGAAGAGTTTCTGAAGTAGAAGTTGATTATTAGTGGGAAGATTGACTGGTTTTATAATCTAACATTTTTGGAGGCATTTTTAGACTAAAGAAAATATCGTAATTTGGTCTTGTGACTACTTTATCTTTTATTTTTAAATGAATCCTTTTATAACTGCCTATGTCTATTTCATTTATCCCTAATTCTTTTAAAAAATGCTCCATTCTTCTTTTCATTTTCTACAAATAATCACTTTCGCTTTTTTGCCTTTGTGCTTTGTTGGCAAAATAATGTGGCTGCTCGATCCAAAAGCAGAAATATTTCTTTCTAATATTTCTTCTATGTCAGCTCTAAACATCACATCAAACGATTGTTTTAATAGGTTTTTTCTTCGTTTATCCATATATATTTTGTATATATAATGTATATATAAAGCTTTCGGTTCGTTACTGACGTATGTCAGTTGCTTATACATCAAAAAAGAAAAAAATTCACGAAAACAAAATCAATAGCAGCAAAGGATTTCGGAAATATACCTTAAAATTTTAACAAATTTT
>JBBSWO010000003.1:0-208626 GCA_038046245.1 Nanobdellota archaeon
GCAGGACTAGACATTGGAATTATAACCGCATTTGATGGTGCAGAGCCGCAATAAGGATAACTATCGACAATCTCTGCCCAAGATGTGTCCTTTGCTAGAAAATTAGAATCAAAACAAGGGGGAGTTGTGTGCCCCCAGTAGTTTCCTTGCTTTTGGTATGAAATTTCTCTTTGGTATTGTCCATAAATATCAAATTGTGAATTATTGTAAAGGTTATTAAGAAAAAAATGTACTTTAGATTGGTTTTGGATTGGGTCTGAGGGTAACCAAATTCCAACGCTATTGTTAGTGATATTGTTAGCATAAACATATATTTCCCCAGAAGCAATTAAATTATACTCTAATATTCCAGCATAGTTATTATAAATCTGATTATTATAAATTTTGATATTTTTAGCTGTGTAATTATTAGATGATCCTATGAAGAATAAAATACCTCCATTAAATCCACTAATACTATTATTATAAACACTTATATTTGAACGGGTTCCATTATCCATAAAAAATGTGATTGCATCACAAGCCCCGCTTATACACGAGGGGTTAGAATTATAAAATATATTGTTATAAATGTCTATATTAGAGTTGTCATCAGGACCTAGCCCCCCCATGTGGAGATTATAATTATCGTTTATGAATGTGTTGTTATAAATTTTAGTTGGAGTACTTTGATGCATCTCTAGCGCCCCAAAAGAATTTCCTCTTATTATAACCGGAAGATTCTGCAAATTTTGAATCCCGATCAAACTCATATATCCAATCTTAGTATTGTTTTCTACTAATGCAGGATAACTACATCCAGTCAAATTTTTTAGATCGCTGTGGAATTGGATATCTCCAGTCGTAAAATTATTTTGAACAATATTAACATCGCAAGCGTGATAAACAAAAAATCTTGAATTTGGTCCAACAAAGGTGTTATTTTGTATCAAAATTTGACGATTATAGTCAGTTGACCACACAGAAGAAAAATTTTTAAAAATACAATTTTTAACGGTAATATTTTTGAGAGGAGAATAGTTCATCAGATCATTGTTCAGATCATCTCCTATGTAAACTCCTCTTGCTGCAGGATTCCCTTCTGTGGAAATAGTCGATCCATTGCAATCCAACACTGTATTATTGGCTTCAATCCAGATTCCTTCAGGTAGACTATATATCCCCCTAATAAAAGTTGTGCTAGTAGTGACAAAACACCCGCTTGTTGGGATACTTCCACATTCTACAGCATTGGGCGAAGTCGCAGCATTTGCTAGAGTTTTTGGTGGCTGAAAATTATATCTTTCATCAGTAATGGTAGAAATTTTTGGTGGTTCCAAAGTCGCACCGCTAACACTTTCTAATATTCCAAAAACAAAAATTACTGCTAATAAAACAACCAAACCTCTTTTCATTAAGATATTAGAAAAAAATAGTTTAAATAATTATCCTTGATTATTTGACTTGTTTCATCTCATTCCAAGCAAGCTCAAACATTTGTTCCATTGCCTGCGCGAAGAATTCTGTATTTATCCAAACTCCGATATCATAGTTCGGATGGAATTTTTCATCATCTAAAAGCATGAACATCAATTGTTTTCCATCAATTATAGAAAATCTTGCTTTGATCCCCTCAAGATTTTTGACCTCTGCGACCTTTTTCAACTCTCTTGCAACCTTAATATTGTTCGCGTTTATCGGTGCAGCAATCCTGATTTTTACTCCTCTCTTTTTGCATTTTTCAAAGCTTGGCATCAATGCCTCAATTTTTCTGTTCAACCCTTCTGCCGTTGTGACAACCGTGATGCTTTTTTCAGCGTCCCTTATCATCATGTCAAGATGGTTGTACAGATTCTGTCTTCCTTTTATACTCCCAGACAAATCACTTGGCTCGACAAATTTGACTCCTTTCGTAAACAGTCCGTTAAGTTCTTCTAAAACCTCATCGCCTTTCAATGTTTCAAGTCTTTTCGTTCTCTCTTGTGCGTATTTCACAAGGTTTTTCTTAACTCTCTCAACAACCTCATCTGGCTTTAATGCAACAAATTTGATTGGCTTTCCAAGTTTCATCATAATGAATCCTTTTTTCTCCAAACTCTCTAGAATATCATACGTTCTGGATCTTGGAACATCAGAAATATTGCTCAATTCTCCAGCCGTTGAAGTTCCTCTTGAAAGTAAGGCTGTCCAAACCTTTACCTCATAAAGGTTAAGGTCGAAAATTTTTCTTAATCTGCTTAAAAATTCATCTTTGACTATCATTTTTTCTTTATCTATTTATGTGATAACCTCTCTTTTTAAAGATTTTTATACTATAAAAGGGCAAATCAAATAGATTACTTCTTAGTGACTATTTTAGGCCACTATCGCAATCTCGCCTCTTCTTTCTTTGATTTCAAAGGCTGTTTTGTTTTTAAATCTTTCCTTGCTAGTTGTAACAACATCTAATTTTTTGGAATTTGTTCTCTCTTTTATGAAATTTTTGTGCTTTTCTAAAATATTTTTAAATTTTTCATCAACAATTATAAATGTTTCAACCATCTGATTTTTCTGCAGACCAATCTCTTTCCTGAAAGCCTGTATTTTTCTCGAAATTTCTCTTGCATAACCTTCTGCCTCAAGCTCAGGGGTTAATTTTGTGTCTAGTTTTATCATATCTATAAGATCATCATCTGTGAGAGGTTTTTTTTCGTCTAATGCTTCTGGCATTTTTCCCTGATGTATCTTTTTTATTTCTTTAACATTCAACTGAGATTTTATTAACTCATCAAATTCTTTATCTAAATTCAAATTTGCTAGAGTAACAGAAGCTAACGGCCATTTTAATCCAATCTGTTCTTTATCTCTAATAGCCAATCCTTTTTCAATCACGCTCATAAGCAATGTAAATTTAGATTCTAGCTTAACATCAATCTTTTTCTTCTCTGCTTTTGGCCAGGATGAAAGATGAACAGATGTTTTTCCAAATTCCTTGTAAATGTCTTCAGAAATGTATGGGGCGAAAGGAGCAAGCATCAATGAAACTTTTTCCAAGACTTCTCCGACAATCTCTTTGTTGTCATCCCTATCTCTTGTCATCTTTATGTACCCTCTTGAAAAATCATTCACAACAAAATTCTGCATTTCAGCAAAGCTTATATCAAGATGGAATTTTTCCAATTCTGAAGTTGCTTTTTCAATAACAGAATTTAGTCTAGATAAAATCCATTTGTCCTCAATTTTTATTTTCAGTTTGTTTTTTTCCATTTGGTCATAATATTTCTTTGAATTGTATAAAACGGTTAAAAATGGAATCACTCCTTCCCTCATAAGATCGAAAGAAAATCTCTTGAAGTTTCCGGCATCAGAAGTGCAGAACTGGAGTCTTATTGCATCGACTCCTGCCTTGTCTATGATTTCTCTTGGAGCAATTATGTTTCCTTTGCTCTTTGACATTTTCTCTCCTTTACCGTCAACAATATGCCCCGCACATATGACATTTTTATAAGCTGGCTTGTCGAATAATGCAGTTGAAAGAACATGCAACGTGTAAAACCATCCTCTTGTCTGATCTATTGCTTCTGAGATAAAATCATATGGGAATCTTTTTTCAAATTCTGCTTTATTCTCAAAAGGATAATGAAACTGTGCAAATGTTGCAGAACCAGAATCATACCAGCAATCAATGACATCTGGAATTCTTGACATTTCTTTTCCACATTCACATTTTAATTTTATACTGTCAATAAAAGGCTTGTGCAGATCAATTTCTCCAGTAATTTTTTTCACAGAATTTTTTTTGAGCTCTTCAATGCTGCCTATGACTTTATCTTCTCCACATTCACATCTCCAAATTGGCAGTGGAGTCCCCCAGAACTTTGATCTAGACAAAGCCCAGTCTTTTGCTCCCTCAAGCCATTTTCCAAATCTTCCATCTTTTATATGATCTGGCTCCCAATTTATTTCCTTATTAAGCTTAACCATTTTGTCTCTTATCTTGCTAACATTAACAAACCAGGAAGTTATTGCATAATACAAAAGAGGAGTATCACATCTCCAGCAGAAAGGATAGGAGTGAGTCGTCTTTTCAGTCTTGAAAATCAAATGCCTTGCTTTCAAATCAGCCACGATTTCTTTTTCTGCACTTTTTACATACCTTCCAGCAAATTTCGGAACAATATCCAAAAACCTTCCATCCTCTCCAACTGTATGAACTGCCGGAAGCTTCTCCTTCATTCCAAGATCATAATCTTCTATCCCATACATCACTGCAGTGTGCACAACCCCAGTTCCTTCTTCTGTAGAAACAAAATCAGCAAGAATTATTTTGTGTGAATTTTTGTTTTGTGTTTCTTTTATATCAAATAAAGGTTCGTATTCTATTCCCTTAAGTTCTTTTCCCTTAAATTCTTTCACGATTTTGTATTCGCCTTTTATAAGGTTAAGTTTGTCCTTTCCAACAATTATTGTGTCTCCATCTTGAAGTTTTGCCTTAACATATTTTATCTCAGACCCAACAGCGAGTGCAACATTTCCCGGCAAAGTCCATGGGGTGGTTGTCCATGCAAGTATGTAAGAGTTTTTTTCACCCTTTATTTTAAATGCAATATAAACAGATTCTTCTGTAACATCTTTATATCCTTGAGCTACTTCGTGGCTTGACAATGGAGTTCCGCATCTTGTACAGTAAGGAGTGACTTTGAATCCTTCATACAAAAGCCCTTTCTTGTGCAATTCTTTAAGGCTCCACCATACACTTTCAATATAATCATTTTTTAAAGTCACATAAGGATTTTTCAAATCAATCCAATAAGCTAACTCCTCTGTAGATTTGTTCCAGTCTTCTATGTAAGAGAAAACGCTCTCTCTTGCCTTATCTATAAACTTCTCAACACCATAATTAAGTATATCTTTTTTGTCTTTCAATCCAAGAGCCTTTTCAACCTGTACTTCAACAGGCAGCCCATGGCAGTCCCATCCGCCTTTTCTTGGCACAGAAAATCCATTCATATATTTGAACTTGCATATTATGTCCTTAAAAGTCCTCACTTCAAGATGATGCAGTCCTGGAGGCGCGTTTGCGGTTGGAGGCCCCTCAAGAAAAGAGAAAAGCTTTCTGCCTTTAACATCATGAATCGATGCTTCTATTTCCTTGCTGTGCTTCTTCCAAACTTTTCTTGCACTCTCTTCAACTTCTTTGAAATTATACATATACATTCAAGAAAAAGCTAATTTTTAAAGGTTTTTTATGGACCTAAAGTCCATTTAAAAAATAAAAAAAATAATTAATCTGATTCGTTTTCGTCAGAATTAAATCCATGTTTCATCTTGCCATAGCCAATTCCGTATGCTTTGGCTTTTTCTGGCATTAATTCATGCATTTGCTCTCTTAAATTTTCGGCTGTTTCAGTGTCTCCATTTTCCAGAGCTGTTTTTATTTGCGCTCTTAAATCCTTGGCTTCAGTCATATTGGTATGCCCTTCTACCAAAGCATTGAAATTCTCTTGTGTCAACTGAGATTCCATCAAGCTTTTCCATGTTGCAAAGTCATTGTTTTCTATCGCTGTTTTGATATCGTCTCTGAAAGCTTTTTTCTCTGAAGCGGTTGCATTAGATTTCATAAAACCATTTCCGAATCCGAAAGCTGCAACACTTCCTATCAAAAGAGCAACAAAAACTGCTCCTACAATGAAAACACCGAGTTTTGTTTTTTTCATTTTTTCCTCCTATCAGGATTAATATGTTTTTCTTTATAAGTGGGATGGAACAGAAGTCCATTTCATTTAAAAGCTTAAATATTTTGAAATTATAGTTGAAATATGGCACCTCCATTTATGAGACAGATGGGATTAAGACAGGCTGAGATAGGAAGACAGCTTCTTCAGCAGATAACTCAAGCAGGAATATCTCTTGAAATTATTTACTCATTTGTTATAATTACTATAAGCCTTATGATTTACTTCGGGACAAGGGAATTCTACAAGTTAAGCTCTCACAAGGGAATAAAATATTTCAGGCTGTCTTTTTTATTTTTTGCGATTTCTTTTTTCTTCAGATATTTTGTGAAGCTTTTTTCATTCTTTGACTTTTCATCAGTGTTTTCTCAAAGCTTATTTGTTTCAATATTCGGTTTCATCTCTCTTTACACAAGTGCGATGGCAGTCTTCTATCTTGTCTATAGTGTCATGTGGAAAAAATGGAACGAAGAAAGCCTTTTAGTAATACACCTTTTAGTCGCTATAACCGCACTTATAGCAGTCTTGATTTCAAATTCTCTAATAATTCTTTCGATTTACATAGTATTATTTATTTTTGTTTCAATAGTAACTTGGATTTCATATAAAGAATCAAGAGCTGAGAAGAAAAAGAGTCATTTGCACGGAATATACATTTTGCTCTTCATATTCTGGCTTCTGAATATAATTGACTTGTTAATACCTAACATCTTGGGAACATTCCAGCTCTTGGTTTATTTAGCATCAATAGGTATTTTCTTATCAATACTTTACAAAGTCCTTAGGAAGGTAGGATAATGAAACGAGGAAAACTTGAATTAATAAGGGACATTTTGAAAATTATCCAAGACAGTCGAAATTTAATAAAAATAACTCCTTTAATACGAAAATCAAATCTTTCTTCGACGAGGTTTTCAGAATACTTTAAAGAACTCTCGAGCAAAGGATTTATAGTGGAAAGAATGACTCACAATGGAAAATTCATATCTATTACAGAAAGAGGGCTTAGATATCTTGAAAAATATTCAAATATAGTTGGTTTTATTGAGGAGTTTGATTTATAAGATTATTAAATGATTTTATTGTGCACCATTTCCTATTTGCTGTCTCCAAAGAGCAGCATAAAGCCCTTTGTTTTTTATGAGTTTTTTATGATCGCCTTTTTCAATTATTTTTCCTTTTTCTAGAACAAAAATCTTATTGGCGTGGATAATAGTTGAAAGTCTATGTGCAACAAGAACAGTTATCATGTTCGGCCTCTTTTTTGAAATTTCTTTTATTGTTTTTGTAATTTCCTTCTCAGTTAAAGAATCAAGACTGCTTGTGGCCTCGTCAAAAATAAGCAACTCAGGATTTCTCAAAAGTGCCCTTGCTATAGCAAGTCTCTGTCTCTCTCCTCCAGAAATTTTAATTCCACCTTCACCTATCTTAGTGTCTATCCCCTTTTCTCCTCTCTCTACAATAGTCATTGCAGAGGCCAACTTCAATGCCTCTCTACATTCCTTATCACTGGCTCCAGGATTTGCAAACAAAAGATTTTCTTTGATTGTTCCTGCAAAAAGCTGCGTCTCCTGCGAAACCAACCCTATTTTTTTCCTGAATTCTTCATAATCAATTTTTTTTGAGTCATTTTCATTAAAAAAAAGATTTCCTTTTGTCGGAGAATAAAGTCCTAAAATAAGTTTAACGAGTGTAGTCTTTCCGCTTCCAGACATCCCCACAAATGCAGCAACATCTCCTTCTCTTATCTCAATATCAACATTTTCTACTGAAGGTTGTTTAGATGATTTATAAGAGAATTCTACATCTTTGAACTTAAGACTTTTCAACTTATCTATTTTCACAGGATTTTTTGGTTTTTCTTCTGGTTTAAGGTTGAGAATCTCGTCCAGTTTCTCGTTGCTGGCTTTTGCTTCCTGATACTGTGACACAACGTTTCCCAATTCATTCAAAGGTGCAAAAAGGAAGAATGAATAGAAATACAAACTCAAAAATTCTCCTACAGTTATGAATTTTTTGAAAAGCAAATAAAGCATTAGGAAAAGCAACAAAGCTCTAACAGCATTGACAATCGTTCCTTGCACAAAACTCAGCATCCTTATATACTTAACTTTTTTAAGCTCTAATGCAAGTATTTTGTCATTGGTTAAGTTTAATCTTTTTACCTCTTGTGCCTGAAGTCCCAAACTCTTTACGAGTTCAACATTTCTTATAGTTTCTGTGGTTGATCCTGAAAGTTCAGTTGATTCATTGACTATTTTTCTTTGGGCCTCTTTTATTTTTTTGCTCATCATGTATATTACTATTGCCATAACTGGAAGGGTGACTATGAATGCAACTGCGATGCTCCAGTGGACTATGAATGCATAAATCAGGACGAACAAAAATCCAATTAAAGTTATGAATACCACATTTATTGAGCTGGTTATAATTGCCTGAGTGTCAAGCCTTGCCTTTTTCATTCTTTCAAGAACTTCTCCAGATCTTTGATCTTCGAACACGCTGTAAGGAAGTGAAAACGTATGTTCAACGCTTCTAGAATACATTTCCGTTCCAATCTTTTGTGTTATGACATTGACATAATAATCTTGGAAGTTTTTTGCGATTCTAGACACAAGAGCAACTCCTACAAATCCAAGAAGCAAAAATAAAACTCCCTTAATGAAAACATCAGAAGTTAATTCGTTAATCTTTAATGCATAGTTGTCAATTATAAGCCTAATGATTTGCGGATCCATCAAAGAGAAAACTTGATTGATCAGTGCAAGAAACAAAGCTAATATGAGAATGTTCTTGTGTTTCTTTAGATAATATTTTATATTTTCCATCTTTCAACATGATTAAATTTTTGTATTTCAGAATCATTAAATTAAGTTATTTAAATACTTTTCAAAAATTCTTCTTCAACAAAATGCATTTTTCCAGGGACAATAATGCAAAAAGGTTTCTCCATTTTTTTGGATTTTAATTCACTTAGATTGCCATAACAGATTTTTGAATTTTTATTTCCAAGTTTTGAACAAACAATTATTTTTTGAATATCAACTCCGTATTTTTTTGCAGAGTTTTCAAGTTTATCAAGAGCTTTGTCTAAATCTAAACCAATATCAACAAGAAGTAAAGTGTGCGCGTTTATGCTTAAGTTCTCTTTTATGATTTCTCCGAAACTTTCTGCTTCGAATTTCGGTATGCTTGTAGTTTTTCCGAACTTATACAATTGCAATCCCGATTCGGCAATAGCATCAAAAACAGAAGCCCCTTGCATAATCTTGACTTTTGTTTTAGCTTTTTTTGCTTCTTGAATCAACGTTATATGGGTGGTTGCAGAAAGCGGGGCTCCGTAGACAAGCAGGCAGACATCTTCTTTTTTTGCTTCTTTGACCAAACTCAAATCTTCAACTTTGTCTCTATCCAAAACTTCAATCTTCTCGTTAAATTCTTTCTCTAAGTTTTTTATTTTGTAAGGAAAATCAACAGTGTAGCCTTCCAAATAAATTTTTTTGCATTCTTTTATTGCTTCATAGGCTTCTTTTGAATACCCCTTCTCGCTTAACCCCAAACCTATTATGTACAACATATTAATCTAGCGATTCCATATTTATTAATCTAACCTGTTCGAGCTAATGGTCTAACATCTACTAACTTGGAATTTATTTCAAAATAATGATGAAGATTCATCAAACTCGTCCCTTTTTCTGGGATGTCATCGCGAGATATTACATATACATTATACAAATTTTGAGCCTTTGTTGTAATCTCTCTCGCTTTTTCAAAACAGTTTTTATCTCCACTTTCCCCATACTTTCTTATTAATTCTTCAGCTTCAGCTATCCACTTCCCAATTTTTTCTCTTGTCCTACTGTCCCAAGATAAATAACCCAACTGATCACCCACGGAAAGCCAGCTATCAAGTTTCTTTTTTAACTTACCTTCTAAAATTAAATCTATTAAGTTCATTTTATACCTTAAAAATTAGTTGAGGAACTAAGAACTCTTTTTAAATCTTTGTTGTTACTTTTTGGTTTTCCTAGAGGTATTTTTCTTCTTAAAAACCAGACTTCTGCTTGTCACAATTGCCATAAACAAAAAGCCAAATAAAAGGAAATCATTCTTGAGGACCAAGCTTAGTATCGCCCCAATGCTGCTGAATATAATTATTAGCTTGAACCACAACTGACCGTCTTTAAGTTCCTCTTTTGTTATCTTGGCCAGGAAGTTTCCGATCGGAATTCCTAGGAACAACACAATAACCCCAAGAATTAATCTAAACATCTCGTTCATAAAATAGAATGAACTCTTCCATTTTTATAACTTATTATTCATAACGTTTATAAAAATAGCTCCACTCTGGATTTGATGAAACTTGAAAACTTAGGCAGGTATTCTCCTGTTTTTTTGAGAGTCGCAATTTCAGCAATGTTCTTTTGGTTCGGGTTTTCACAGATAAGAAATCCAGACGTCTGGACAGGAATGATCCCAAATTATGTGTTCTCTCTTCTCCATCTTTCTCCAAAAACATTGGTTTACTTCAACGGAACTTTTGAAGTTGTTTTTGCTTTTCTGCTTCTTTTAGGTTTGTTCACAAGATTCGTCTCTTTAATACTGGGCTTGCATTTGCTGCATATAGTCACGATACTAGGTTATAACGAACTTGGAGTAAGAGACTTCACTTTGGCGCTAGCAACCATTGCAGTGTTCTTGCACGGTCCAGATGAATTCTGCTTGGATAAATTAAAGTTTAGAAAAAAAGACTGAAAAACACCGAAATTCTCTACAATTTCACCTATTTTACATCATCAAAAATTTTAAAACCTCAAGAGTATAGGTCTTTTCATGTATCAAAAATTCCTTATAGTGGCATGCAAAAAGAATCTGGCTGCGATGAATATAATTAGTAACCTGCAGCAATTCAGATCAAATTTTATAGCAGCAATAGGTTCGACTAAACCTTTTTTTGATATACATCTTACAGAGGAAGAAGTTCTTTATAATGAAAATCTGGACATGCCTAAAATAGAAAAATACGATTTCGTCATCTTTCCATGCACCCACAGATCTGAGAGTGGAGAAAAGACGTTTTCAATCCATCCTCCTGGGAATCTAGGGGAAGCAAAAATGGGGGGCAATCCTGGAAAAGTCAGCAGAGTCTCTGCATTATTCCAAAAACAAATGTTCGAAAAACTCTACGCGAATGTTGCCCAGTTTGACATGAAAGAGTTTAAAGTCACAATGGAAGTGACCCATCACGGTCCCACAATTAACAAGCCCTGTGTTTTCATAGAGATAGGTTCAGAAGAGGAAGAATGGAAAAACAGGCGGGCTGGCTTCATAATAGCAAAAACAATCTCGGACACAATAAACACTTTTGAAGAGAATCCTTACAACGAAATAGCAATCGGAATTGGCGGTCCGCACTACTGCCCAAATTTCAACAAAATCCAGGCAAAAAGCAATGTTGCAATCTCCCACATAATCCCAAGTTATGTTTCTCCAATAACCGAAGAGATGGTCATGGAAGCAATAAAACAAACAGAAGAAGATGTTGACTTTGTTGTCTTAGACTGGAAAGGATTCAAAAGCGAGCAAAGACAGGAATTGATTAAAATTCTTGAAAAAAATTACATTCAATGGAAGAAGACTGGCGATATAAACAAGGGCTAATTTTATCATCCAAAAACCTTAAATAATACTTTCTTATGAAATTCGAATGGGACGAAGACTAAACAAGTTTATAAACAGACTAGGGCCTTTGTTTAACTCTGGCTCTGATGCTGTAGAGTATGATGAAGAAAAAGGAATATATAATCATATCAATCCTTTCAAGAGATATCTTATTCCTTCCATTGTGGTTTTAGCTCTTGCTTCAGGAGCTGCCCATTCATTTTTCAGAACAAAAAGTCCCGGCGAATTTGAAGCAGAGCAGAAGAGGAAAGAAAAGACTGAAGTGGTTTCACTGACTTCAACATCCCCCTCAAAAAACCAACTTTCTTTAGACTGGAGCAATTATCTACCAGTGCCTAAAGACCCAAATGGATTTACAGACTCAGAAAAAGTTAAACTTGAGCAGGCATTAATCCACAGTTCAACATACTTGCAAAATCATGCAAAACAATCAATACAAGAAACTCCAAATTTTCAAACTGCCCAATCAATAGCTCCTGAAGTTAAAGCAATATTTACAGGCTCCACTAAAATTTCGAAGTCAATAAAAAAAGTTTCTACAGAAACAAAAAGAGTGATTTACCAAAGTGATTTGGAGAACGCTGGAACTGTTTTTGAAGGGACACATACCCTAAGATACACTTCAAGGGGGATTAATGTTCCTGATAGTAGTTATGCTGTAGTTGTTGACGGTAAAAAAACACTTCCTGATTGTTCTCTATCCATAGCACTGTCTCCCGACTTTTTAGAAAATTCTCACAAACATAAAATAAGGTTAGCTAAGATGGATGAAGATGGGAATTATATAGCCTCAATTTCTGTGAGAATAGACAAGCCAGATTTTGAAATTGATCCTCTTTATCAAACAGTAAGAAAAGATCCTGTAAGAAATTTTCATGATGTAATAGATGTTAGAACACAAACCACAAAAAGATTTGCAAGCTCTAAAAAAGAGGATCTTGAAAAAAAAGTTACTCCTGCAATAAATCCCGTGTCAACTAAAAGCTGCCTAGACTCTGTCGTTGAGACATCTTCACAATCAAGCTACACTTTTTTGACTTCAGATTCCATTAGCCAGGCAATGGCTCTATATGCTTCAGTAAGAACAAACAGAAAGGAATTATCGGACACTGTTGCGAAAGGTTTGAATCAGGGTTATCAATTTGAAAATGTCGATTCTTCAAGGTTGAATAAAGATGGCTACATGAGATCGGACAGCAATGTTGTAAAAAAGCTAATGTATGGAGAGAATAGAAGCGAAACTTTCAGCCAAAGAGCAGTCGAGCTGAAATCTCAAGGATTGTCTAACAAGAAAATTGCAAAGATCATGAGGGAAGAAGCAAACATCAATGTGAATGAAAAACAAGTCAGTGATTCTCTAGCTAGCGAAGGATGGATATCAAGAGAGTCTTACAATAATAATCCTCATAAATACAATACACCAAATACAACACTAATCATCTATCATGGAAACGGCAGAGTCACAATTTCTCCAGCCAACAAATAACTAGCTTTAAATATTACTTTCCCATTATCTTATTATGGATAATGATATGAAAAAGAGACTTGTATCTTTAGATCCAAAATTAAGAGGCAAGATTGATTCTTTATTCAAATCAATTGACGAATCTTTTTCTCTTATTTATGATCTTGCTATTCACGATGAAAAAACAGGACTTTACAACCACAAGTTTTTTGAGACAGAGCTTGAAATGGAAATTGAGAAGGCGAAACGAGATCAGCAAAAACTTTCTTTAATTATCACTGATATCGATTTCTTCAAGAAGATAAATGATAAGTATGGACACATAAAAGCCGATGAATTGCTCGCACAGCTCGCTAAAGTTTTACAAAAGCAGGTAAGAAAATCAGATGTTATTGCAAGATTTGGCGGAGAGGAATTTTTCATTCTTCTTCCAGAAACAAATTTTGAGAAAGCAAAAAGACTTTCTTCAAGACTGAAAAATGCAATTCATTCTGATAACTTTCTCAAAAAACATGGTTTGACGGTAAGTGGGGGAATAACTCAGTTCAGGAAAAACGATTCCAAAAAATCATTTAAATCTCGGGCTGACAAAGCCTTATATGAAGCAAAGAAAAATGGAAGAGATAGATTTGTTGCTGTGAAATAATCTTACAACCAAACAGCAAGGATAGCTGCGATTATTATGAATCTAACTAAATCATAAGCTATGTTTATGTAGAAAAATGCCATCTTTTTGTTTTCCCAAAGAACTCCATCAACAGATTTAACTACAAAAAAACCAAGCCACATTAATACTCCTACAAATGCTCCACTCAAAAGAGTTGTTGCTCCTGAGGCTTTTATGAAAATGGCTACAATGTAAAAACTCACAAACGATGCAATCAAAGATGTTACCATCTTTCCAGCCATGCCTTTCTTTTTTGAGTTATCCGACTCTCTTCTTGTTCCTAAAGAATTCATCCATTGTCTTCCAAATAAAGGGCCATACCATAACCATCCGAGTATAAAACTTATTACGGCTGCAACAATCACAGCAAGAATGTTTACGCTTAATGTAAGACTCATGCTTTGCGAAGGAATCTGGAGTTTAAAAATTCACTGTTTTTGTTGGGGAAAAGTTTAAAACATAGGATATTAAGACATATTTATGGATGACGAATTTCAAAGAAATATTGTATTTTACGAACACAAAAGATTAGTCGTTGCAGGAACAACTGGAACTATGGAAGAAAGATTAATAGAGGTAGAAGATCAAATAATGAAAGGATGTTGGCCCATTGAAGTTGCTCCTAGCAGAATAGAACCAGATAGACTCTTTAAGGCACTTTTCAAATTTAATCCTAAGACACTTAAGCCTGAATTTGATATAACTATAGATCAATACGATTCTATTCATCAGTCCAACTTTACCAACAATTCAATTGTGGGATATGGTTTAGACAAGCCAAGATTAGCCGAAGCTATTGAAGAAGTGGCAAAAGCTGTTGGATTTGTTTCTTATCCTGTGGAAAAACCAGTTAAAAAAACATGGAGTAGAGAATTTGAAATTGAAAAAGAAGGTTATAAAATGTTGGAAGAATTAGTCAATTTATCAAAAATTCCTATCGAAGATGCTTTTGGATTGGTAAGATATACTCATTTTCTAATTGCGTATCAAAATATGCCAGAAGTAAAAGCCCAAATACAGGCGGCAGAAAGATTTGGTATATCTTCAGACCGGTGATTTGATTTATAAAATTCTTTGAAAATAAACGCCACCACCAGGAATTGAACCTGGGAGCCCCGAAGGGCGCGGATTAGCAATCCGCTGCAATAACCGCTATGCGATGGTGGCTTGAAATTAAACACAAATTATAGCTTATAAGGTTTTTTGTTGTCAGAATTTATACAAAACCTTCTCAAAGTCAACCACTCTATTATTCTCAATTCTGACCCCTTCTTTTTTAAGTAGTTTAATTTTGTTTTCACAGCCAGACGCAAAACCCCCAAGATTCCCGTTAGAATTAACGACTCTATGGCAAGGCACTTCAGGAGCGTAAGGATTTTTATTCATGGCCGTTCCAACAGCCCTGTAAGCTTTTGTTTTCAAAGCGCGAGCAATTTCTTTGTATGTCGTGACTTTCCCTTTTGGAACTTTCCGCAGGACAGTGTAACATTTTTCAGAGAAGCTTTTTTCCATGCAAAACAATAGAAAGAGGAATTTATAAAAATAGCGGGGGCGGGATTTGAACCACGCGACCTCCGGGTTATGGGCCCGGCGAGCACTCCAGGCTGCTCCACCCCGCTGTACATATTTCTGAGATTTTAGGCTCTTTTAAACTTAACTAAATATACCTTCAAAAAACACAAATCTTTTTTAACTATTTTTGCACTTCTGTTTTTTATGGATGAGAGATATAAATTTGTTAGGGGTGGCCCTTTTGATGGTTTAGACGATTATGCTTCTGCACCTGAAATAAACATGAAGAATAAGACATTGGTTTATCCAATTGTACAAAGAGAAGCACAAATATCTTTTCAGGGCTTTTATAGTCAAAGACAACTAAATGAAAACTTGGGCTTCTTCTTTGAATTGATCGCCCAAGGAATTTACGGCGGTGAATTGACAAACAGGAATTTCATCAGCCCCCAAATTAATTTGTTTACGGGCAGGGAAGAAATAATTTAGCAGGATCTAGTAATTGATGAAAGACATTATAAGGAAGTAAAAGGTTGTGAAACGGGTGAGCCCCTTAAACTTCAAATTTTGCAACTTGGTAAATATAGATCAACTTTGCGTTCAATGGTGGTTGAAGGCCATATTCCTGAATTGGAGTTTGAGATATTTAGGCATTGCGTAAAAGACTTGGATGCGAATTTCAAAACAAAATCACTAGAAGAGTTAACAGCCTCACTTTGTTCGCAGGTTAAATACGGAGTCTCTCTTCCGGCCAGAGTAATTTATGAAATATATGCTCATGGGGTAAATTACAGCAATACTTATGTCGCTATGGATAATCAAGAAAATGGTTCTAGAGTTAAGTTCAAATCACGAGGTCAGAATGATATCATTGCCTATACAGATGAAACTCTGAAAAAACTTGGGTTCAAAAACCCAGAAGAATTTGAAAAAATAAAATATAAATTTCCAAGCGATGTAACAGTGAATGGAATCCCCGTTGTTCCATTTCCATTTTTAGTAATAAAAGATAAAAAACATGAAGAGTGGACTAAAGCACTGGCAGGTATAAGCCCATCCGAAGCAGAGTTTATGACTGACTTGATGACATTAGAGCTCCCTTTCTAAAACTTTAATAACTGACAAATCTTTTTTATGGCATGCTAAAGAGGCCTATAGCTTTTGGAAAAAGAGAGCCGATAAAAAAATTAGGTTTCGTGATTTTTATTTTGACTATAGCGTTTGCTTTGACAAGCAGCGTCATGGCTTTGTACATAAATTCGTTTTTACACAGTGAAGCAAAAGTCGGGCTGACATTTTCTTTTTTGATAGTGGTATCTTTTCTCTCTTTCTTTTTGATAATTCCTATTATTGAATCTTCCGACAAATATAGCTTGACGATAAAATCATTAATATTTTCAGTTGTTGGTTATTTCTTATATTACTTCATAGGAAATTTTTATTTATTTTTGGCTTTGGCAGCTATAATCTCTGTAATATCCACAGTAAGAATATCCGCAATGGGTCTGCTAGTCAAGGAAAATTCCAAAAGAAAAACTCTCTCAAAAAATGAAGGCTACATCTACTCTCTTTCAAACCTATCTTTCACAATAGGTTCCCTGCTGATTATCCCCCTGATCTTTTATCTTGGCCTAAGATCTGTTTTCCTTGCAGCTTCTTTAGTAATACTTATCTCAATGTTGTTGATTCATTTTTTAAAAATTAATCATGGCGGAAGAAAGAAAAGAGTTGATGGGAACGTTTTCAAAAATTTCGTCGCTTTTTTCAAGGATAAGGCAAGAGTTAAGTCATATCTTTTAAGGGCGGGTGTAACATTTTGGTGGTCATTGTCTTATGTCTATCTTCCTTTGCTCATAATAAAAAAGCTTCCAGAATTTTGGGTGGGAGTGTTTTTGGCTGCAATAACAATTCCTTTGATATTTTTAGAATATCCATTCGGAAAAATGGCCGGAAGACTAGGCTACAAGAAATTTTTCTTTTTAGGATTTTTAATCCCAGCAATAATGTCTCTGCTTTGCTTTATCTTTTACCAGAACATATTCTTCATAATGGGCGCAATCACTTTAGCAAGCGTAGGCCTTGCTATGTTGGAACCAAACACAGAATCATATTTCTTTGATATTGTCAAAGGAAAAGAGCATCTTAGGTTTTATTCAGCTCACAACACTTCCCTAGAAATAGGCCATCTTGCCGGTCAATTCATTCCGGCTCTTGTCCTGTTGCTTCTCCCTCTTAAGTTCGTTTTCCTTGTTTTTGGAATCGGAACATTGCTGCTTTCTTTCCTGGCATTAAGTATAAAAAATATAAAAGAATCAAGAAGAAAATCCTAACTATTAATAATTAGAATTTCTTATGTTTTTGGTAACAATCTTTGCAATAAACTGGTTTTCCTTCTGTTGGTTTGAAAGGAACTTCACAATCTTGCTTACATTCAGAGCAGACAGCTTTGTGCATTTCTCTTGGGCCAAAACTTCCGCCGAATCCGCCACTTCTGCTACCGCCGCCGAATCTTCCCTTACTTCGATTATCGAATCTATCCATTTTTAACTCCTGTTGTTTTATTTGTTTAAGAACTAGTCTTAAAGTTAAGACAGAAAAATATCTCGGGTTTAAAAATGTTTGTAGAGGGGTTTTTTCCCTAAATATTAGTCTGAATAGGCATTTCTCTTAGTCTCTTGTTTTTCATGTACTTAGCAAATAAAAATATCCCAATTATAGCAAACAATCCTAAAGTTATGTAGACGGCCACTTTTACTGTTCTTGTTGTGCTATCTTCTACACTCACGGCTTTTTGTGCACTGCCATTTGTCTCAGTAGCGTTTTGAGATGAATTAATATTCGAATCATTGGTGTTGGAGTTCAAACCGGTATCCGACGCATTCAACGTCTGATTGTTGACTGAAGCATTTGTTGCGTTGACTGTGTTTTGCGTTTGGACGGGCACATCTGCAACAAAATTTATTACTGCGCTTTCATTCACGCATTTGCTAATATCAATGATGGCGCTGCTTTGAGATGCAGAAAACAGTTGCAAAACGAATTTTTGATTATTAAAAGTTATGATGGTGGCATTGGAATTTGGCAGAATAAGCTCATCTTTTCCAACCATGACAGTCACGCTTCCTGTTCCAGGAAAATCTCCAGTAGATTTTGCAAGGAAAACTTTGTAGCCCCCCATAGTTGCTATTTCTCCAACGTCAACCGCTTTTGTTTCTGAATTTATCTGAATAGCCGCATAACTGAATGTTGAATTCACTAGGCTGACATTATATTTTGTTAAATCAACAAATTCTCCTTCAACTATGCTATTATCTGTAAGTGTAAAACTTCTTGAGTCTAACAGCAATCTTGCCTCCATTTGTTTTATTACTGGAGTTTCTATTCCTCTCGTCAGTCCAGCGTAAACCCCATTCAAATTTCTGCTCTTCCATAAATCTATCTCTTCCCTGCTTTTTGAAAGATTGTTTCCATCAGAACAGACATAAGAAGCTGAAGCAAAACTTGCAGTAAGTACTAAAATTATTGCAAGAATATAAACCCCTTTTTTCATGACTGAATTAGTGAATTGGGGTTAAAAAATGTGACGATTGAAACAAAACTTTAATCTAAGAGCCCAACCAACTCTCCTTCTTCCATCAGCATGACTTCCTTGCCCAAAATTTTTAAAACAGCTGTAGGATTTCTCATGACGTTATCGTAATGTGTGGATGCCTCAGCATCGTTGTCATAATTACTTCCAAATGCAAGATGTATTGTTCCCCTTACTTTTTCCGCTTCTAACATACTGTCTACTAATCTTGCTTTTTCATTAAGACCAATTCCTAGCTCTCCAATATGAAGACTATTTTTGATAAATCCTTCTGGCTTTCCTAACTCTCTTGATTTTGCCATTCCCATTTCTAAAGATTCTCTGACTTTTGATGCTTCTTCTCCAGCACCGCTAACTGATTCAAGTTGAACATATCCTCCTTTAATACCCATCTGCACTGGATTTTTAACAATTATCGCTCTATCGTAAGCAGAAATAACTCCATCAAAAACAACAATACCTTCTGCAGTCTCATTGACTGGAGAAATAAAAGCTTCTCCTGCAGGAATATTGCCTCCTTTTACACCCTTTGAGCGATAGTTTCCATCATCTTTGAAAGCAACTCTACCTTCAAGATTAATTGTTAAATCGGTTCCTGCTTTAGAGGTAATCCTTATTGAGCTCGCATTAGTTAATAATTTATGAATTTTATCCGCATCTTTTTCAAGTTTAGTATAGTCTATATCTGCTGTTCTTATCCATGAGTCTAATGTTATCCCTGGAGACCAAAAGGCCCTTGAAGTTCCTTCACTTACAAGAACGTGTTGATATTCAGATCCCACACCTCCTCTCGGTCCTCTATATACATGTCCTTTTAGTCCAAGCTCATCTTTTCCAAGTTTGTTTTTGCTTATGGATATCCAAACATCAGGGTTAGAAAAAAATGCCTGCTGAACAGCGAATTCTCTAAAATCTGACTGAGTTTTGGATGGTTGGTATATAATTGTTGGTTTACCTTCGCACTCAATGCAGGCGTGATAAAGGGAACGTGAAATAGTGTCAACGTCATAATCTGGGTTTGTAATAATTAGGACTGTTTCTTTTTGTTTTAGTCCAACAGACTCAAATATAACTTTTCTAGATACTCTTATAGCATTAGCATAGTCTTCTTCAGAAACGGCGGGCAACTTTCCAAAATCAGTTGAGTCCATATCTTTCTGTAATTTAATTTCTTTAAAAAGATTTATGTTCTAGATAAGTTAAAGTAAAACGCCTACTCCAGGAGTCGAACCTGGGCACCCCGAAGGGTCGGCCTTTCCAGGGCCGTGCAATACCGTTATGCGAAGTAGGCTTGATTAACTTTTATAAATTCAATCTTTTTAAAGTTATTTTAGTACATTTTCTAGAGACTAATTAAGTTTAAAAATGAAAAGCATTTTTCCCATTTATGTTAACATTAGGAATTGACGATGCGGGCCGGGGTCCTGTCATAGGTCCAATGGTTCTTGCAGGTTGTTTAATCAATGATGAAGCCTCAAAGGAATTCAAAAAATTAGGCGTTAAGGATAGTAAGCAGTTAACCCAAAAAAGAAGAGAAATTCTTGTTGAGACAATAAAAGAAAAGGCTGAGACATTTGAAGTGGTTGTAGTTTACCCCGAGCAGATTGACGGGACAGATGAGTTCAGAATAAATCTTAATGAATTGGAGGCTTTGGCATGTGCGGAAATAATCAACAGGATAAACAAAGGATTTTCAAAAATAAAAGTCATTGTTGATTGTCCTTCAACCAATATAACCAAATGGACAGATTTTTTGAAGTCTAAAATAGAAAACCTTTCAAATTTGGAAATTTCTTGTGAGCACAAGGCAGACGTGAACCACATTTCAGTCTCAGCAGCATCTATAATAGCCAAATCATTAAGGGAAAAAGAAATGGATGATATAAAGAAAAAATACGGGAGCAAAGTCGGTTCTGGTTATTCTTCAGATCCTCTGACAAAAAAATTCATTGAAAATCATGGCAGTGAGTTTAAAGATCATGGAATAATAAGGAAAAGCTGGGCAACCTGGAAAAATTCTGTGGCTTTTAAAGAGCAGAAAAAATTGAACGAGTTTTGAAGCCGCGTTTACACTTCCAAAAAACCTTTAAAAATAAGAGTTATTTCTTCTTATTGTACACTTTGTATATCTTACAATGGCTTACATAAAAAGATTAGTGATGCATGGATTCAAGAGTTTCCCAAGAAAAATAGAAATACCTTTCACTCAGGGAATTAATGTAGTTCTTGGTCCGAATGGTTCAGGAAAATCAAACATTTCAGATGCTTTATGCTTTGCTCTTGGAAGATTAAGCATCAAGTCGATGAGAGCTGAAAAAGCGCACAACTTGATTTTTTTGGGTTCTAAAGTGGCCTCACCTTCCAAAGAAGCAATTGTCGAAATGGTATTTGATAATTCTGACGAGACATTTTCAATAAATTCCAAAGAAATTTCAATAAAAAGAATTGTAAGAAGGAATGGTCAGAGTATCTATAAAATCAATGACGAAACGAAAACCAGGCAGGAAATACTCGCTCTTTTGGCCCAGGCAGGAATAGATCCAAACGGGTTTAACATAATTTTGCAAGGGGAAATCCAGAATTTTGTAAACATGCACACAGAAGAGAGACGTAAGGTAATCGAGGAAGTTTCAGGAATCTCAGTCTATGAACTTAGAAAAGAAAAATCTCTTAAGGAACTAGAAAGAACCGAAGAGAAATTGAAAGAGGTCCAGGCGATATTAAGAGAAAGAACTGCTTACTTAGCAAATCTTGAAAAAGAAAGACAGCAGGCTTTGAAATTTAAAAAGCTCGAGGAGGATATAAAAAAATTCAAGGCAAGTATAATCAACTCTGATCTTGTAAAAAACAAAAAAGAAGTTGAAAGGATAACTTCAGAAATTGAAAAGAAAAACAAAGAGCTCGAAAATTCAAGGAAAGCAATATCCGTTCTAAGAGCTTCAATAGATAATTTTCAGTCTAAGATAAGTTCCATAAATTCTGAAATACAAAAATCGACCGGTTTAGAACAGGAAAGACTGAATCAAGAGATTGCCAATATCCGGGCAGAGATTGCAGGAACTTCGGTAAGGATAGAAAATTTTGAGAACAAAATTTCAAATATCTTAAAACAAAAGCATGATCTGGAAGAAAGCATAAAAGAAAATGAGTCTTCTATAAAAGATTTGAAAAAAGATTCTGGAGTTGATGTTGCCAAGGGAAGCCAAAGAGCTTTGGAGGCAAAAAAACGTGAGCTTGAGGTCCTTGAAGACCAAAGAAAAAAATTTTATACTTATAAATCAGAGTTTAAGTCAATCAAAGACAGAATAGATGATAAGAAAAGCTTGTTCCAAAGCTACTCGACAGAATCAGATTTCCTTCTAAACCAGATGAAATCTTTGTCTCACGAACTTTTTGACAGAAACAGCGACGCCAATTTGCTTTCATCCTTGAGAATATCTCTCTCTGAGAAAAAAACAATGTTAGAGGAACTTAATAAAAGGGAAAAAGAACTTGAAAAGTCATCTTCAACAAAAGAGTATGAGATAGAAAAACAGGGCTCTCTGGTGTCAAATATCGCTAAGATGGATGTCTGTCCGATATGTAAAAGTAAAATTACCAAAGATCATGTTCATAATATAGACAAAGAAGTAAAAGAAAAAATAACTCTCCTTAAAAAACAGATTGAGGAAGTCGACAAAGAACTTTCAGAAGTTTACAAAAAAAGGGATTTCATAATTAAAGACAGCGAGCAAATTTCCATTGAAACATCCAAAAGAGAAGCTGATTTGATAAAGATTTCTTCGATAAACGAAAAAAAAGATCAGGTTAAAGTTCTTCGTGACAAAACAGAGAGTCTGAAGAGTGAGATTACTGAGTTAGAAAAAATAAGGAAAAGATTAGAGGAGAATATAGAACAAAATTCCAGCATAGAACAGAAATGCGAGACTGCAAGAGTTGAGTTTCAGGAAATATCAATAAGAAGTGATGAGACAGTAACGTCAGAGATTTCATTTAAACAAAGAGAGCTTGAAAGATCAAAAATCTCTCTTAAGCAGTTGGTAAGGGAAGAATCAGAAATAAGAGAAGAGCTTGATGCTGTAAAAAAAGATTTGGAAGAAAACGAAGAAATTTTGGCTAAAAAAAGAAAACAGGAAGAAGAGCTTACAAAAAAATTCGAGTCTTTGCTTTCTCAAAGAGATGAATTGCAAAGAAAGGTTAGAGACACAGAGATTGAAATTTCAAAAAAGCAAAATGATTTGCACAATGTTGAGATAAATATAAATGACTTTAAAATAGAAAAGGCAAAATTTGATGCAATGGTTGAAAACCTAGAGACGGAAATGCTCGGTTTTCCCGATGTAGAATTAATCAAAGCTCCCAAAGAATCTCTTTTGTCAAGATTGAGCAGCGCGCAAGACACTCTATCCAATCTTGGAACTGTCAATTTAAGGTCGCTTGAAGTTTATGATTCTGTCAAAAAAGAATACGATACTGTCCAGGAAAAAGTTGACATAATAACAAAAGAGAAAGAAGGAGTAATGAGAATAATTCATGAGATTGATGTCAAGAAGAAAAAAACTTTCCTCAAGACTATTGATTCATTGAACGAAACTGTCTCAAGAAATTTCTCTCAACTAAGTCCTAAGGGAGAGGTTTCACTTGAGTTGGAAAACAGAAAAGAACCTTTTGAAGGGGGGGTTAATATAATTGTCAAAACCGGACATGGAAAATATTTCGATGTAAAATCTCTTTCGGGGGGAGAACAAACTCTAATTGCACTCTCTTTGATATTTGCAATTCAAGAGTATAAGCCTTATTCATTCTATATTCTTGATGAAATTGACGCCGCGTTAGACAAAAGAAACTCAGAGAGACTTGCAGGATTGCTGAATAAGTACATGCAGAAAGGCCAGTATATAATAATAACTCACAATGATGAGGTTATTTCAAAAGCTACAACTCTTTATGGTGTCAGTATGCATGAAGGAGTTTCTAAAATAGTGAGCCTTAAATTATAGTCATGACTTCGTAAACTTCGTTTCCGTCGTATGCACGAGGGAGTTAGTAAAATCGTAAGTTTGAAACTATAACAATTTATTTATATCTGAACGTCTTCTATAATCGATGGACAAAAGCGAACTTTTGGATTCTTTAAGAAAACAGGGTTTTTCTGAGAAAATCGTCAACGCTTTTTCTACAGTTGATAGAGAGAAATTTCTCCCGCAATTGATCAAATTCTTGGCTTATGATGACAATGCGTTGCCGATTGGTCATGGTCAGACAATTTCACAGCCGCATACAATCGCAGTGATGTTAGACTTATTGCACCTAAAAAAAGACCAAAAAGTTTTGGAAGTTGGATGCGGTTCTGGTTATGTCTTGGCGTTAATCTCGGAAATTGTTGGCGAAAATGGAAAAGTTTACGGTTTAGATATAATAAGAGATTTGGTTGAAAGATCAAAAAAACCTTTGTACAAATATCAAAATGTCCAGGCTCTTTACGGTGACGGTAGATTCGGCATGTATGAAAAAGCCCCATTTGACAGGATTTTAATCAGCGCAGCAGTTACTTCTATTCCTGATGCTCTGCTGGCCCAATTAAATGATGAAGGCATCCTTGTTGCTCCTCTTGGCTCTGATAATATGCAAAACTTAGTTTCATTCAAAAAATCGAAAGAAGGTTTGTCAATCCTGGAACAAGTTCCAGGATTTGTTTTCGTGAAGTTCGTTTAACAGAGCTCCCGCACTTTGTAAAAAATAAAAAAGAGTAAATAAAAATAAAAAAAGAAAAGTTAAAAATAAAAGATTTTAGTAATAACTTTCTCCAAATTCTCCTGATTTTTCAGGTTTCTTTCCAATTAATACTATCAAAACAATTAACAATACGATAAAGATTATCGCAAGTACAACTGTTAAGATAACAATTGGGCTAGTCTTTGTTGCTGATTCTGTTTCTGTCTTTCCAGATGTGTTTCCGCTAAATTCTATTGAGTTTAGGGTTTCACCTTTCAAGCTGAAAACATTAACTTTGAAGTTATATTCTCCGCTTGTGTTTGGATCAACTGTAACAGTTTTACTTCCGCCAGCAGGCACGAAAACGATTGTATCGCTTAGTGTAGCCGGTGATTCTGCAACAAGTCTGTAACCAATAACGCTGTCAGTTGGGTTTACAAGCCAGATGCTGTTTCCAGATTTGAAAACAGTGCTGTCAAAATCGTTTTGGACAACAACTTCAACATTTTGTGTTGATGTAGTGTCTTCGTTTTGGACAGTCAATTCTAGGTTGTACTTACCAGCTTGAACGTCGTATGGTAATTCTAGATTCAATGTAGCGCTTACGCTGTCAGTCTTGTCCTCAACACATTTTCTGTTTATATCAAGGCCATAGTTATTTACAGCTGAATCGCCTTTAACACAACCCTCAATTGCAACAAGGTCTCCAAAGTAACCGCTCTTTTGAATTCCAAGAGTGGCTATTTTAGCTGTTACGTAAAGGTCGTTTAAGTCATTGTAACCAATGTTTTTCAAAACAATCTGAACTGGGAATGTTTCTCCAGCTTTCAATGTTTGATCAACACTTACAGATTTTATAGCAACATCGTAAGGAGTTCTTTGGATGTAAAGAGGTATCGAAATTTCATCACTTTCGTGATCTTTTCCTTCAACCTTTATTTTAAGGCTAAAGTCGTTACTCAAATCATCCTTAAGCTCGTTTGGTACTACTAGTGTCAATGTTCTTTTGTAACTCTTGTTCTCTTCAACGTTGAAGGGATTTGAATCAACATTAACATTAGAGCCATGTCCTTTAATTTCAGCGTTTATTACAACGTCCTGATCATATTGATTTGCAGTAAACCACACATCAATTTTCACAGTGTCGCCAGCTTGTACACTTAAGTCAGTTAAAGAGGTTCCATAGACAGTAGCACCATCTACATCAACTCTTGTAACGTCACCCAAGTTGTCAGCACTTACGCTAGAAATTACGCACAATATTGCCACAACCGCTAGGAAAGAAACCAAATATTTTTTGGCTTCCATTGTTTGTTTCATTAGATTTAATTGCACAAAGAATCTTTATTCTTTGTTAAAAGTATGACCTAAAAATGATTTATAAACTTTATGGTGTTGTTGTAATGATGGAGTTACACTAGCACTGAAAGTACTGACATTTAGTGGCTTAAAATCAGGTTTTCACTGATTGTTATAACTTACCATAAACCTTAAGGCTTTTTACTGCATCAGCGACGGGATTTGGAGCTTCATTTATTATTATATAACTGTTGCTTTTAGGTAGGCTTGTTAAAAGTTTTTTTATTTCTGGCTCAGCAGTTTCTTTGTGTTTTTTCTCCCCTTTTTCACCATATTCAATACCTGAAAAATGGATATGCCATTCTTTTTCTTTGGTAAAAAGCTTTGCGGCTTTTTCAAAATTGTAATCTTTTTCTCTGGCTAAAATATGTGCAAAATCAATACAAAAACTGCACCCAGTTTCATCAACAAGTTTCTGTATTTCTTCAAGACTTCCAAAAACATTCACTTTTCCAGTTGTTTCTGGTGCTAATTCTGGAGTATATTTTTTTTCTTTCCTTATTTTTTGTATTTCAATTATCTCGCTCTTTATTTTTTCGTACGTGTCTTCTTTTCCAGACTTCCCATAAAAACCAGGATGGAATATAACTCTTTTAGCTTTTAGCCATGTCCCAACTTTCAAGCAATCAAGTATCCTTTCTTTGCTTTTTTCTATCTTTTCTTTTTCAGTAGAATTTAGATTGATAAAATAAGGTGCATGGATGCTCAAATAAATTCCAAGTCTCTCTGCAGCTCGGCCAATTTCTTCAGCGACTTTTTGTTCCTTTATGTACACACCATAAGTGAATGCAATCTCACATGCTCTTAATCCAAGCTTGTGATATTCTTCCAGATTTGAAATTGCCTCATTCACGCCACCGAGGCCCGAAGGGCCGAATTTTATCATGTAAATAGTTGCTGGCAAAATTTTATAAAGCTTCTGCTCAAGGAACAATTATGGATGAATCAAAAAAATTAGCTATTGAAATAGTTGGAGAGCTTGAACCTCAAGGCAGAGTTACAAAAGAAAACTTGCTGGCAAAAGTTGCCGAGTTAGGGGGAATAAGTGTAGAGGACTTAACAGATTACCATAAAAGAGAGCCAGCCAGGTCTTTAAGAAATGCTGCATATTATCTTGCATATAACTCTCTTGGTTTATCTCTTAGCGAAACTGCTTCTCTTTTGAACAGAAAAAATCATACGACTGTTATGAATGGAATTGGTGTAATGGCAACAAACATTTACGAATTCACTAGAAGAAGTTTCTAAATTTTAAAGAAGTTTTGATTAATTCTTTCTCTTACCATGCACTTTTTCCCAATCCTCAAACTCATAAAAAGGTGTCACACAATGTTCCTTATTGGAATCTAAAATTCCGTCACAAACAACTCTTAATTCTAAGAAGCCGTTTCTAGATGGGCTAAATGCATGTCTTCTCCCTTTAGGAATTTCAACTTCCGATTCATTGAATGAAGAAATATCTGGTGTGGATATTTCCCCTTTATATTTAGAAAAAACATAACCTTTCCCACCAATAACTTTGACAAATTCATTTACATCTTCATGAAAATGCACATCTGTTGGTCTTAAAAATCCAACGTCAATTATTGTTTGGCTCATCTTTTGCAAAAATTCTTCACTAAAAAGTTTTCTAAAAAACAATCCTGATTTAGGATCAGCAGTATATCCTCTTGACTCTAAATCTTTAGCCATTCCATTAATATTTGAAATTAAACAATGCTCATCATACCATCTTATAACATGTTCATTCTCAAGGCTATGAAAATAATCAACCATCATTTCTCAAATTTTTCTCCCTTTTTAAGAATTATTGTGTTTAATCAGTTATGCTGAAAAGGATTTTCTAAATCTACTTGATGGCTGTCAACCTCAACAGTATTTTTAGGATCAAAATCTCTTAATTTTTTTGCTAAACCTTCAATAAACTCACTAGTCTCTGACACAAATTCTATTATCCCTTTTCCAGGCATTTTCCTCAAATCATATCCCACCAAATGAGCTTGTTGTTCCTCTGCATAATCTATTGCAACCGCTGTTAACTTATCAATGTAATTTGATTCTCTTGCGTTATCAGATCTTACTATAACAACATGTCTCATATGTGGTTTCATTTTTTGTATAGTATTTTATAAAAAATCATTTAAAAATCTTCTCTTTTCACAAACTGAACAATTGTATATTTGTGTCAGCCGTTGAGAAATTGTTCGCTACTATGACTTTTACTCTTGCATCTTCCGCAGCCCTTATTATCGGCGTTGTGGCTGCTCCGTCAATTATGATTATTGCAGGTTCAATCCTGTTTTTGTTTATGAATAATGTTAATGTTTTCAATGAGATTCTTTTTATTTCCTTGAAATTTTCGTCGAGTAATATTGCCTGCTTTGAACCCTGGTTCTCTTCTGAAAGTTTTTTTAATAGCTCAAGATTTTCTTCACTCAATATTTCTTTTTTCTGAGGGGGTCGATATTCTCTTCTCTCTTCTCTTTGATTATTACCTCTGGAAAAGCCAGAGAAGCTTCCGTTCCTTTTTTCCCTTGAAAAAAATTCTTCAGGTGTTACTCTTTTTCTAAGGTTCATTAGGATTTCTTTTCCCGTAAGCTCCTCTACTTCTTTTCCTTCAGGCGCAACACATATGTATTTGACTTTTGCGTTGTCAATGACATTCTGTGCAATGAGTTTTCCGCCTCTGTCGCCGTCTATAAATAAAATAATGTCCTTTTCATTGCTTAGTCCTTTGATCTCTTCAGGAAGCTTTGTTCCGTTCATTCCGATGACATTCTTGACCCCATTCTTAAGCAAGTTCAAAACATCTGCTCTTCCTTCAACAACGATAACTTCTGGGTCAGATAAATCTCCACATGGAAGTTTTCCTTCTCCATATTCTCTGAGTTCAGCCATCTTGGTTGACTCTTTTATCTGGGTTGTTATCTCTCGGCTGTTTGTTCCTTCTTGAAGTCCCTGCATAAGTTTTTTCGCTCTGTCAATTATGTATTCTCTCTTGCTGCCTCTTACGTCCTCGATTTTCGTGACTTCAATCTGGGAATCGCAAGGTCCTATTCTTTCAATAGTCTCCACAGCAGCAGCTATCAATGTCGTTTCAGACTGGTCCAAGGCAGTTGGAATCATTATTTTTCCAGTGGTCTTCTTGTCGCTTCTTTCAAGCTCTACCTCAATTCTTCCGATTTTCCCTTCTTTCTGAAGCTCTCTCATTTCGAGATCAGATCCCAAAAGACCTTCTGTCTGTCCAAATATGGCCCCAATTATGTCTGGTTTTTCCAAAGCGCCTTCGGCAATAAAATTCGCATGAATCATGTATTTTATCGATACCGGGCTTATTTTTGCCATGTTTTCTCCTATGTTTATTTAATTTGAAATCTATGATTTCTAGAAAAATACCGCGTTTACTAACTAACTGACTTAAACTGTCTCACGAGAAATGAATGTGAGTGTGAAAGTGATGTGATAATATGATGATATTTTCCTGCGTCTATGAAGCGTGGAGCTTTTTTAAGGTTTGTGGTTTCTGTTGTTTATTATTACTGCTTTAAAACGAATAAAATCGCCATCAAAGAGTCATCTATCGTTGAGAATACTTTTGCTTTGTGAAGTAACTTTGCTCTTTCAACAAGTTCTATAAATCTTGCTGGCTTGAAACATCTTATTTTATCGTCACAAATACTCTCAAAATCTCCTTCATT
Organism: Nanobdellota archaeon; assembly: GCA_038046245.1. GTDB lineage: Archaea > Nanobdellota > Nanobdellia > Pacearchaeales > GW2011-AR1 > JBBSXB01. The sequence continues at coordinate 29,381 of JBBSWO010000003.1, forward strand.
CTCGCTTAAAATAATAACCTTTCTTGAATTAGATTCTGATTCAGCCACCCATCTTATTGCTTGAATAATATTATAATCAGTAACTCCTCTTGCAGAATTATCAATACGATAAGTTTTTTCAAAAAATACTTTGTGGTCTGGAAGAAGTTTTGGTTCAATAATTTTTTCGTATAAAATGCCCTCAATTAAAACATCTACATCGCCTAAACTCATCAAGTCCGTAGATACATCAAAGGCCACCCTTCTTAATTCACCACCACTACTTTGAATATTATTATCAACATTAGCTTTCATAACTTCAATAGAGGGGATAATTGTAATCATCTAAGTTTAACAAGAAAATGAGTTAATCTTTTTCAGCAACTTCTAAAAAATTGCCTTTACTTCGAAGGTACTCTCTTATTCCTCCCCCTTTAATTGCTATAATATTTTCTCTCAAATCAGGGTTTAGACTTTCAATTATGATAAGTCCTTCTTTTGGAAGTGAAAATTCTTTCCTTTTCTCATCAGACAAGTTTTCTGCCCTGCCCAACCTAATATTTTTTAAAGCCATTTTAAAAACCAGTATAGCATCCTTTTAAAGATTTCTACAATCCAGAATAAGTGTACCTCCTTTTTATTATCATATCTTTCTGAGGCAGCACTAATATATAAACTTTATGAATGAGATAGTTTGTCACAAGTTATTGCTTAAAACAAGTAGCAGAATTAATTTTGTAATAAACTAAAGATGCTACGGGATTATTAAAGACCACTGCGTCATTAGAATTATCTCTTCCCATAATAAGGTTTATTTTATAATATGTATTTGTTGTTTTTCCTATTGTACCCTCATTTGAAACATTAGTAACAGATTTTGAATAATCAAAACTACAATAAAAATAATTTATATTTTCTCCTTCTGACGAACCTTGATGACATGGTGGATTAAAAAAGTCGTATTCTATAGGGCTTCCATCATTCCAAGATGGAGTAACTGATCCAGCTTGTGTAAAAGTATTTCCTGACGTTAAACTTAGTGTAAGCGTCGGTATCTTATTTTCAGTGATTAATAATTTGTCAGGTATAATTCCTTCAGGGCATGTATTTTTTGAGGCAGAGATACTACTATGTTGCTGGACATAACTAAATAGTATCACTAGTCCTATTATAATAACTAAATACACAAAAATTTTTTGAGTGTTTTTTTTGTTTAAAGTAAGAATTAAGTGGTAGATTATTATCAAAAAACATACAGTCATTATAACATAATAGAAAATTTCTAAAAGAACAATAAATACAATCTTAAAACCTAAAAAAAGTCCTGCTTGTAAAGATTGTCCAAGAATATTAATTGAATTTGTATAATTTTTCCAGAAAAAATTAACAAACACTAAATGATGGTTTTTTATTGATTGCCATACTATTCCTACTATTGAAGCAATTATAAACCAAATTAATGGTTTTCTAATTTCATTAGGAATGTATACTCTAAAATCTCTAGCCTTCATTATCTTTCAAAAGAATTCTACTATAAAAAACTATTCACAACCCCAACTCTTTATCCAAATCCCATTCATCACTAGATGCAGGTTTGGCAGCAGGCCTTTCAGTTCTTCTTTGCTCTCCTCTCGTCGTCTTGTTCTCTTTTATCGTGAAATATTCTTTTATCTTTCCGGTCTGTTCGTAAAGGGCCATTAACTTGCTTTTTATGTCCTGTCTTTCAGAATCAGAAAGTCTCATCTGCAAAAGTTTTTCATAAATTTTTATTGCATTTGCCCTTCTTCTCTCTTTGACATAAACTTCTGCCTGTCTTTTGCAAAAATCTTTCACAGCAGAAAAAAGCCCCTCTCTTTCTTTTAGCGGTGCTTCTCCAAGGGCCTTTTTCAAAGCTTCGTCAAGCATCATCAAATCTCCACCCTTGACATAAAATTCAACTTCTTTCATGTGTGCATTCACTTTGTCTTTAAAAGTCGTTGAAAGAATAGAAACATTATTGTACATTTTGGCAGCCTCGACAAACATACCTTTTTTATCATAAAGCTCAGCAAGTTTCATATACAAAAATTTCTTCTTATCTGTCGCTAAATCTTTTTCCTTGACCATTCGCGTCAAATGGTCTACTTGCACAAAATCTCCTTTGCCTTTCAAGAAAGCTTCAATCTCACTCTTAGACATATCACTTTTTGTCGTCTCTCTTTTTAACATAAAATACATAATAAAATCAGCTTTTTAAGCATTACTGATATTGAGAATATGAATTAATTTTCTTCAACCATCTTTGTTATTTCAGCAGTGAATTGCAGCAAAAGACCGACATTTCTTTCAAATGGTTTTTCTATTACTACTGCCCCAAGATCCCGTGCAGTTGTTTTTACAGCTTCTCTTAATCTCTCACCGGCCAATGCAACTGTTCTCAGGCCCTTTTTCTTTGATAGTCCCAAAATGTCTAAGTTTCGCTCATCTAAATTTCCAATAACCACTCCTAAAATTTCTCCATTGTTGCCATTAGCGAGTCTGCTTCTCAATTCGCTTGGGTCAGAAATTACTTCATAATCAAATCTGCCGTGATTATAACCTGCAGTTAAAGCAGCATCCAAAGGACTTCCATTTTCAAGATATAGTATGCTCCTCATTTTTCAAAGAATTACTTCTGTTTGACAATCTCAATGCAGACGCCTGCAGCAACAGTTGAACCAGCATCTCTTACAGCGAATCTACTCATGAATGGGTTGTTCTTCTGTGTTTCCAAAGCAAGGTTTCCCTGAGGCTTTATTCTTACTTTAGCAACGTCTCCATTTTTCAAGAAGTCAGGATTTTCCTTTATGACTTGCCCTGATTTTGGATCAATCTGTGCTATAAGCTCAGTGAACTGGCATGGCACTTGTGCTGTGTGAACGTGAAATACTGGTGTGTAACCTTTAGCCAAAACAGTTGGGTGGTTTATTACTGCAATCTGTGCAATGAATTCCTCAACGATTGGAACTGGGTGGTCAGCTGCGCATATAACATCTCCTCTTGCAATATCTTTCTTTCCAACTCCTCTTACGTTTATTCCGACATTATCTCCTGCAAGTGCTTCAGGAAGTGATTCGTGGTGAGCTTCTATTGTTTTTATCTCGCCATCAATTCCTTTTCCTGTTCTTCCAGGCAATACTTTGACTTTCATTCCAACTTTCATCCTTCCAGTTTCAATCTTTCCTACTGGAACAGTTCCTATTCCTGTAATTTCATAAACATCCTGAACCGGCATTCTCATTGGAAGTTCTGTTGGAAGCTCTGGTTGTGGGAACAAATCAAATTGCTCTAATATTGTTGGCCCAGTGTACCAAGACATGTTTGCAGATTTATTCTTAACATTATCTCCTTTAAGTCCAGAACATGCGACATAAGCAGCAGCGGTTATTCCAACCTGGCCCAAAAGCTTTGTAACGTCTTCTTTAACTTTGTTGAATCTAGCTTGATCATAATTTACAGCGTCCATCTTGTTTATTGCAATAGCAACTTGCTTGACTCCCATTGTTCTCAAAAGCCACAAGTGTTCAGTTGTCTGAGGTTCGACTCCTGAAGGTGCAGCAACAACGAGGAAAGCACAGTCAGCCTGTGAGGCTCCAGTAATCATGTTCTTAACAAAGTCTCTGTGTCCTGGTGCGTCAATGATTGTAATCTGGAATTTCTGGGTCATAATCTTCCTATAAGCTAAGTCAATTGTAACTCCTCTTTCTCTTTCTTCTTTAATCTTGTCCATAACATAAGCGAACTCGAAACCGACTTTACCGTGTTTTTCAGCTTCAGCTTTTAACTTTGCCATTTCCTGTTCAGTAACAGCTCCAGTATCGAAAAGCAATCTTCCGACTACAGTTGACTTTCCAGCGTCAACGTGACCGACGAAGACAACGTTCATGTTTGGTTTTTCTCTTGCCATTTTGTTTGTTTTTTGTATCAATTTTCCGTAGAAAATTTAAGTAATGATGTAAAAAAATTGTGGTTTATAAAGTTTTTGGTAATACTGATTTTAACAAAATTTAAAAACACCCTTTAAGAATTCTAATTATGCAAACTAAAACAAGATCTGAAAAAAGCGCAAACAAGGATTCCTGGAAACTTGTTCATACTAGCAAGTATTCTCACATATTCACGAGAGACCAAACTATTTTAGGTAAAAGTGTTATTGACGGGAATAATCATGTAAATAACGCAGGATATGCCGGATTTATTGAAACGATAAGACAAGACCAATTTTTGCCAAGTTATGGGTTTAGCGACCATATCTTTAATGAAATGGGCTGGCCAACAAATAAGAAGGAGCATTGAATTTACTTTCGGACGAGGATTGCAAGAAGGGGAGAGAACAGAAGTCAATCTTGAGGTTTATGTTGAACCAAGAACACTTTTTCACATGGTTTTTGATTTTTACAATTCTCACGGAAAACCAGCAGCACAAGCAGTAACCAATGATTTCTTCAAAAGAAATATCGGCGGAGCATGGACACTTTACTCTAAACCTGTTCCAGAATTTTTCTTAGAGAAAATCAGAAACGTTTGATAAAACCAAATCATCTATTTTTATCATATAATTATTTAGAAAAATTCTTTTGATGGGTTGGTCTTGTTCAATCTTTTCTAAAAAGATTATTGTGTTTTACTGATTTTCACTCAAGCCCTTTCTAGTTCTTATCTTCCTTATTACATCGTCCTGCAAAGAGGCCGGTGTTTTCTCGAAGAACTGATCAGATAAAGATGAAACTCCTCTTCCCTCTGTTGCAGATCTCAAATCAGAACTCCATCCAAGCATTTCAGCGACGGGAAGTTTTGCTTCGATTGTGACTCCAGCATCGTCCTGCTTCACATCTAAAAGCTGTCCTCTTTTGCTGGATATTAACTTATTTACCTCTCCTAAAAATGAAGTTGGCGCTTCTATTATGTGGACTTGAATAGGCTCAAACATTGACGGTGAAGCTTCTTTCATTGCTTCTTTGATTGACTCTCTTACAGCAGGATAAACCTGTGCAGGACCCCTGTGGATCGCGTCCTCGTGTAGTTTTATATCTGCCAAAGAAATTTTCATCTTCATACAAGGCTCTCTTGCCAAAGGCCCTTGGTCTATCACCATTTCAAATGCGTCCAAAACCATTTCTATTACTTCACCAAGATGGACTTCTCCTCTCGTTTCATCAACCAACATGTTTCCTTTGTAAATATCTCTGACGCCTCTTATTGAATCTCCATCCCATCCTATTTTTGAAAGCACATCAAAGACTTCCTGGCTTTTCTTTTTTATTCTTCCTTCTCTTAATTCTCCATTCCTTATCGCCTGATAAACATCATCTTCTAATGGCTCAACTTTCATGAAGAAACTATTGTGTTTGTTAGGACTTCTTCCCTCAACAGCGTCGGATTTTTTTAAAACTGTTTCTCTGTAAACAATAATTGGCGAGGAAGTTTTTATTGAAAGCCCCTTTTCAGTCCTTATCCTGTTTTCAATAATCTCTAAATGCAATTCTCCCATTCCAGACATAAGATTTTCTCCAGTCTGCTCGTTGATTTCAATTTTTATTGATGGATCTTCCTTTCCAACTTTTTTCAATATTTCAACAAGCTTTGGAAGATCAGCTGTTTTCTCAACTTCAATGGCTTTGGTAATAACTGGCTCAAAAATATGTTTCAATTCTTCAAATGGAGTTTCTGGTTCAAGTGTGATGGTCTCTCCAGCTTCGCCTGCAATTCCTGATATGGCCAAAACATTTCCTGCAACGATTTCGTCAATTTGTTCAGGCTTTATCCCATTATAGACAAACAGCTGCTGTATTTTCTGTCTTTGTTTCGCGAGATTAAGATAAACTTCTGTTCCAGACTTTAGCGTCCCTGAAAAAAGTCTTCCAGCAGAAATTTCTTTTCCAGACCTTGGCTCAATAACAATTCTTGTAATGACAAAAGCGATTTCTCCTTTTGGATTACAATCCTTCAAATCTTTTCCGAAAGTGGTTTCAGAGTCCCCATGCCATATTTTTGGAATTCTGTATTTTTGGGCCTCTACAGGGTTTGGAAGATGCTTTACTACCATGTCCAAAAGAACCTCATAAAGAGGTGCGTTCTTCCAACACCACTCTTTTCTATCTTCTTCAGTCATTTCATAAAGTGCTAAAATATCTTTGAAATTAATTCCTTTTTTCTGCATGAATGGAACAGACATCGCCCAGTTTTCTCTTGCCGATCCGAACGCAACACTTCCATCTTTTATGTCAACAGCCCAACTTTCTTTAAATTCACCTTCAGCAACTTTTCTTATCAATTCGTTGAATTCGTGGAAAATTTCAACAAATCTTTGCTGCATTTGCTCCGGAGTCAACTTTAATTCTTTTATTAATCTGTCAACTTTGTTTATGAACAAGACCGGCCTCACTCTTTCCCTCAATGCTTGTTTGACCACTGTTTCTGTTTGGGGCATTATTCCTTCAACAGCGCAGACAAGAACAATAGTTCCGTCAATTGCTCTCATGGCTCTTGTAACATTTCCAGAGAAATCAACGTGTCCGGGGGTGTCAATTAAATTAATTAAATATTCTTCCCCATGATAGTCGTGGACCATTGAAACATTTGCAGCGTCAACAGTCATAAGCCTTTCCTGCTCGTCAGAGTGCTGCCATGTTGCCATTCCTGCCTCAAGATCTCCTGCAGATTTTGAAGCCATGTAACCTGATGCGGCAAGAAGATTGTCTGTCAAAGCAGTTTTACCATGGTGAATGTGTGCAGATGTTGCAATATTCCTAATATTCTTTTGATACTTGTTGATTCTCTTTATCTTGTCAAATTGTGATTCTTTGTCTGCCATTTTCTGATATACCTTAATTGAAAAAATGCTTTTTAAAGTTGTTGGTGAGAAAAATAAAGAAAGTGATGATTAAGTACGTTTGTATCTTAATTCAAAATTATCAGGCAAATTACTTTGTATCTTTGCCATAGAATCCCCATTAGCCCCATAATCATCTACATTAACAACTCTACCTACAAGATCTATATCAACTGACATTCCTCTTGAACCGTGAAGATTGCTTAGTCTTATATGCTCAATTTTTAATGTTTTTTTACCTTGCCAGGGTAGAGGAACTATTAGATTAAGATTTTCATTCTTCTCAGTCTCAGAACTAAACCATTCAGAGTACAGTCTTAAAACTTCTTTTTTTTTGCAGTATGACTCTCCTTTGATAGGTGTAGTTGCTAAGCTAACAGGCTCCTGAACAACTTGTCTGATCTGTTGAGCCAGATTATCAATGCCAAAATAATCAAAACCAGAATCTCTATCTATTGAAAATTCAACTTGTGCCTTTTCAATTGGGATAACTTTTAATATTTTTTCTAAATCAGGAAGTTTTATTGCATCCATTTTAAATTCACAATTTCTTCCTTTAAAAGAATTATTGTGATAAGCTATGCTGTATCGTAACGCTCCTCAATTGACATTTTAGTGCAAAAACTTATAAATAAAATTCTGTCAAAGTTTAAATGGAAGGAGTTAACATATCTGGAATTTATCCTGCAGACTTAAATGACCCAAGAGGTATGACCTATGAATGGTGCAAGGGAATTCTAGGGCTTCAACTAACAGTGTTTGAGAGAAAAAAAGGTACAGTTTTCGGAGGCCATTATCATAAAGGATTAGACCCTTCAAAAAATCCTGAAAGATTATTTTTAATAAAAGGGCAGCTTAAACTTTTAGCACACAACGGAATGATTGACTCGAGTCTGGAAGAGACAGTGAATGAGGGTGAAGAACTTTTAATTTTTCCAGGAATAATCCACAGCTTTCATTCATTGACAGACATAATTATTTTAGAATACAGATCAACAATATTTGATAGAAATAATTCAGATACTTTTTCCCCTGAAACATACCAAACTTATATTGATTCAATGAAAAAATTATAATTTACCTTGCAGAATCAGCCTGCGCTTCAGCTTCCTTTTTCTTCCTGACAGCAAAACTATCTCCGTTGTTGTCTGCGGCAAGCATTATTTCTTCAGACAAGCCCTGGACAATATTTTTCTTTTTTCCGAAAGCCTTATCTGATGCCCCGTGAACAATATGTTTTACTGCAAGGTTGACCCTTCTCAAAGGTGAGACATCAACAGCCTGAGGATATCTTGCTCCACCATATTCTATGACGGTGATTTCATCTCTAGGTGCAGAATTTTCTATAGCCTTTATTAAAACTTGAACCGGGTTCTTTCCAGTCTTTTCAGCAACTATTCTCAATGCGTCTAAAACAATACTCATGTTTTTCGTATATTTCCCGCTTGATCTTCCGAACATTATCCTGTGTTTCTTACCTCTGTGTCCTGCGACAGCAAGTTTATTCATTAGCCTTTCAACAATATTCACTTTTAACTGGCCCATTTTTTGCACGTTTCTTCCATAACTTTTTAGAATTAATTTTGGTTCAAGATTTATCACGTCTTTTAGTCCTGGATCTTCAACAACAATTTCTTGAATATCGTAAAGATCGAATATCTTGAAGACTGGAAGTTTATTGTGTGTCATTTTTTTACCTCTCTATATTCTAAAAACACTCCACCACTCGAAGTTGTTACAACATTTAATTCTTTTCCCACCAACGTTGGAATTAATTTTCTGACTAATCCTTTTCCTAACTGAACTGTTCCAACCGTTTCATATTTTGTCTGATTATAATTATTCTCTGCCATTTTAATCGAAAACTCCTTCTTCCACATGCAAGGGCGTAACAACAAGAGCCAATCCCTTTTTATTCCTTCTTTTGTTTTCTCTTTGTTCTACTGTTGCATTGTTGAATTGAGAAGGATGGTAATTTTTACCCCTTATTCTAACATCATCAACGGCCAGGTGTTTTATTCCTCCGTGAACCGTTTGATTATTGACATATAATACCTCTTTAGGAACTACGTCGTGTAGATAAAATTCTCTTGCCATCTTATCTTCTACCCTTTTCTATTTTGCCTTGCACTAAAAGATGCAGAGGCTGATCATTTACTTGAATTACTTGGAATCTGACTCCAGGAATATCTCCTTTACTTCTCCCCTGTTTTCCACCGATTCTTTCTATAAGAACTTCATCGTGTTCATCAATGAATTTTTGTGCCAAATTGCCCGGAATAAAAGCGGTCACGGATTTTCCATTCTTTTTAAGCTGGACCTTGCAGCATTTTCTCATTGCTGAGTTTGGCTGCTTCGCTTCTTTTTGAATCTTTGAGAGAACAATTCCTCTTGCTTGATTCGCTCCTTCCAACGGATCTGATTTTGCATAAAGATTTAGAGTCCTAGATATGTAGTGTCTATCACTCCATCTGAATCTTTTCCTGTCCTTTACTTTCTTTTTTGCAGCTTTTAATGACATATGATTATACTATAAAATTAGTTTAAAAAGGTTTCCTTGGGAAAATCTGAAATGCATTCACTGTATCCTAAACTCTTTGCCGAAAAAATCTTTTATGATTTTTTGCATTTCTAGAAGTCTTCTTTTGTTTCTTCCTATAAGCGCGGCTTTGTTCTGCGAGCTTGCGTTTAGCACAATTTCTCCTTCGTTTATGCTTAGATCCTTGAATGTTATTGGGTCAACAATATTTTGCACGAATTGTTTTGCATATTCAATCCCCTCAGGCATTGGAATAACTCTTATTCTTCTTCCGAGGATTTCGCTAAGCCTTCTTATATTTCTGGCCTTTTCCCCCAAAGCTCTTGCAATAAGGGGTCTTGGAACACAGTAAAAAATTGTCTCATTATACCTAAAACAAAAATTAGTCCTTATTCTTGTGACTTTCTCAAACAAATTGAGATGTCTCATGATCTGCATGTCAATAGTTGTATCCATAGTGTATTACTCTCTTAAAAAAATTTTGTTTATAAAACTTTGTAATTAGAAAAATTCAAATTAAATTTTACTTATTTGCTCTATCAACAACTTCACTCTTTGCAGTCTTTAACTCTGACTCTTTTTTCTTCAAAGGCCCGACAACTTGCACAAGAAGTCCTGGTAATCCAGTCCCGACGGGAACAGGTTGATTCAAGATTATGTTTTCTATTACGCTTGTTAATTTATCCTTGCTTCCCTTTATTGTTGCATTGACAAATTGTTTTACAGGAGTTTCGAATGTCGCCCTTGCCAAAATAGAAGCTTTCTGTGCTATGATACCAATTCTTGTGACTCCTTTAACATCTCCAGTATTGGTCATCGCATCTGCAACAAGTTTCAAATGTCTTTCATCAATATCAAGCCCCTGAGGTTTTATGACTGCCCTGATTTCTTCAATAATCAATTGTCTTGCAACTTCGATTCCGAAAACTTCTGCAACTTCGTGAAGATCGTTTGAAATTGTCTTGTGAGGATTTATTTCTTTGAACAATAAAACTTTCTTCAGATTAGTCCCAAGTGTGACAATGACATAATCTCCATCTCTCTTTACAATCAAAACTTGCCTGACCCCTTTTATTCCAGAGATGACTGTATCCTTTATTTTTTCCTTAAGATTGTAAATTTCTTTGAATCCCTGATCTTCTAAACTCAAAGATATAGCGTCTCCCTTATCTTTAACTTTGAATCCAAGCTCGTTTAATCTTGACACAACGCTTCCAACAGACATATGGACTTTTCTTAATCCTTCCTTATCAATTTTTATTTCAACTTTTTTGTCAGTAAAATCAAGATTGACTTCAGAGGCTATCTCTTTCATAGTGACTTCTTTAATTTTCTCAGCAAGAACCTTGGCGTCTTTCTCATTGTTATACTCTTTTTTCAGATATATCTCCATCTTTGGTGAAGAAGGTTTTTTTCTTGCGTCAAATATTTCGATAAGTCTTGGCAGACCTTGTGTAACCTGCATTTCAGAGACTCCAGCATAGTGGAATGTTCTCAATACCATCTGCGTTGATGGCTCTCCGAATGATTGTGCAGTTACAATTCCTATTGCTTCCCCAGGTTCAAGTTGCTCTTTGGTGTATTGTTTTGCGACGTCGATTCCGTCGTCTCCGTAAATGAACTGTATTATGTTATTATTGCTGTCTCTTATTGTTCCATCGTATTCCTTTCTCAGGTCTTGCAAAGCATTTGCCAATCTTCTATACAAATAACCGGATTTAGGAGTTCTCAGGGCAGTATCCATAAGTGTTGCTCTTCCTGTTATTGCTCCAAAGAAAAATTCGCTGGGCCTTAAGCCCTTAATGAATGAACTTGCAATAAACCCTCTTGATTGAGGAGAAAGATCTCCTTTCTTGAAGAAAGATAAAGTTCTTCCAGTGTAACCGATGTCAATTCTTTTCCCTTCCAAGTCCTGTTGTCCAACGCAACAAGCCATCTGTGTTATGTTAAGTATGTTTCCGCCACCACCACTTCTTATCATGTATGTAACTGGGTTTTCTTCAGGGAACTGATCTTTTATCAGCTCTCCAATCTTTGTTCTTACTTCATTCAATGTTCTAAGTATTTTTATCTCTCTTGATTCCTCTATACTTTTTCCAGGAAGCATCTCAAGTGTTCCGTTAGTGCATTCATCTATTATTTCATAAGATTTCTTTTCAGCTCTTTCTATAATCCTCTTAGACTCTTCAGATATTTTTTCATCGACGTCAAAATCCTCCAATGCAATTGTGATGCCCTTATCATTCAAATAGTTCTTTCCAAGATTGAATGCTTTTTTTATTGTCTCAAAAGTTTCGTATCTTCCGAATTTTCTGTCAAGCTCTCTTATCAACTCTCCATCTTCTTGTCCGAATAATGTTTTATCAATTATCCCTTTTATCACTTCTCCATCTTTTATCGTAATGGATTTGTTTGAAAAGGTGACTTTTGGAAGTATGTTCGAGAAGATTTCTAAACCAGAAATTGTTTTCTTGGAGAAAATGTTGTCTATTCCGGATTGATAAAACAGCTGATTGACATATTCTTTTGAAAAGTTTTCCAGGCCTAAAAGATAATTTCCAGTTATTGAATCGGCTATACATCCTATCTGATTCGTTCCATTCTTTGAAGAAATCAAATTTTCTTTTACATCTAAAAGCACTTTTGCTTCTGCTCTTGCTTCCTCTGTCTGAGGCGAGTGTATGTTCATCTCATCTCCATCAAAATCCGCGTTATAAGGGGCAGCGACTGCAGGATGAAGCCTGAAAGTCCTGCCTGGCAAGACTCTTACATAATGCGCCATCAAACTTCCCTTGTGCAAACTTGGGTGTCTGTTGAATAGAACAATATCCCCATTTCTCAAATGTCTCTCGACTTTATATCCTGGTGACAATTCACTTATTATTTCATCTTTTAGATCTGCGGTTATTTTTTTTCTCTTTCCATCAGGTCTTATAACATAATTTGCTCCAGGGTATTCTTCACCCATTTTTATTAATCCTTTCATGTTTTCAAAATTAAGATCATTAACAGTTTCTGCAACTGTGACTACCCTTGCAATTTCATATGGAATTCCGACTTCATTAATTTGGATTGATGGGTCAGGAGAAATGACTGTCCTTCCAGAATAGTTTACTCTTTTACCGGCAAGATTCTTTCTTATTCTCCCCTCTTTACCTTTGATTCTTTCAGAAATTGTTTTTAATGGTTGACCGCTTCTGTGTCTTGCAGGAGGGATTCTTGCAACAGTGTTATCAAAGAAAGTTGTTACATGGAACTGCAATAAATCCCATAAATCTTCTATGATCACTTCGGGTGCTCCGGCGTTTAAGTTTTCCCATAATCTTTGATTTGCTCTTATGATATCAGAAAGTTTATGTGTTAAATCATCTTCACTTCTTTCTCCAGTTTCAAGAATGATACTTGGTCTAACAGTTACTGGGGGGACTAAAAGTCCAGTTAAAACTCCCCACTCAGGTCTGCATGAACTTGGTTCAACTCCAATTTTTCTTAATTCAGCATCGGGAATATTGGAAAGAATTTCTCTTATTTCTGTTGGGAACATTCTTGATTTTCCTTTGTAAAAAGTTGTTGGTTTTTCAAGTTTAACTTTTTCATTAGGCGTTTGACAATGGGGGCACTTCTTGACGTCTTTTGCTTTTTTTACTCTTTGGCTTGGAGGATATTTTGTAAGGTCCTTGTCTTCAAGCATTAATTTTCCACAAGATTTGCAGAAACATCTTAATCCCATTTCTATCAAAGGAACATAATTAAGGTGGATGACCGATCTTGCAAGGTCAATACTTCCAGGATGTCCTAAACATTCTTTTATTCTCCCGCCACAAGTTCTACACCTTACTCCAGGATCAATTGCCCCGAGTCTTAAATCCATCAAACCACCATCAACTGGATAGCCGTCAATGTCATAAAGTTCTGGTGTTACAATCTTTGCGGCAGACAATTTTTTAATCTGCTCCGGGTTGAATAAGTTAAATCTTATTTCTCCGATTTTTTTTCTTAATTGTGTTTTCATTTTATTTATTTCCGAAATTATAATCCTGGACTGTTTGATCCATTGGATTAGGATAATTTGAATGTGGTGGAACATTTACTCCTTCTGTTGATGCTGGAAAGTCTACTCCAGATGTTCTTACAAAGTGTGAAGGTAGCTGAGATTCAAGAGAGTCTCGTCTTCCAATTAGTGCTCTTGCTGTGATTCGAGGTGAATCAAGATCGCCTTCTCCAAGAGGCTCAAATCCATTCATATAGTGTTCATTTAATCTGTCTATTGTCATTTTATTTATTCATACTTATTCTTTAATCCAAATGTTGTGTGAATGTGCAGTCCTTGCAATTCTTCAACTAGCAATTTAAATGCATATGAAATTTCAACAAATTCTACTTTTTCGCTGCCGCATATGGGGCATGAAACTTTCTTTCTTATGTTGTCGTCAACCGCCGTAGCTCCGCATTTAACACATATCGGTAAAACAACTTTGTCAGAGCTATATCTTTCTTTTAACAATAAAGCTGCTCCATGTGCAACTAAAACCTGTTGCTCCATTTCTCCAAGTCTCAATGCTCCGCCTCTTGCTCTTCCCTCTACCGGCTGTCTTGTAAGCAATGCGATCTTTCCAGAAGCTCTTCCGTGAAGCTTGTTTCCGACCATGTATTTTAATTTCAAGTAATAAAGATTTCCTACAAATATCTTAGATTCTATTTTTCTTCCAGTGACTCCATTGTACATTATTTCTTTTCCGTCATACCTGAATCCCAGCGCCTTAAGCTGCTCTTCAAGTTCTTTTTTGCTTTCACCAGCAAAGCAAGTTCCGTCGATAACTTTTCCCCTCAAACATCCAACTTTTCCAGCAAGCAATTCCAAAAGATAACCTACAGTCATTCTAGATGGAAGTCCGTGAGGGTTGAACATTACATCTGGTCTGACTCCTCTTGCTGTGAATGGAACATCTTCTTCTGGGACTATCAATCCAAGAACTCCTTTCTGTCCGTGTGAAGTTGCAAATTTGTCCCCAACCTCTGGAATCCTTTGGTCCCTTGTTTTTACCTGTGCGATTTTGTTTCCTTCATTATCTTCGGTAATAAAAACAGACTCGACAGTTCCGTGCTCTTCCTGCCTCATCGTTACGCTTGATTCTTTCTTTGTTCTGACGGAAATCTCTCTGGCCTCAGACAAGAACTTTGGCGGAGAAACTTTTCCTATCAAAACATCCCCTTCAGAGACTTCAGCTTCAGGGTATGTTATTCCGTCATCGTCTAAAAGTCTGTAACTTGTTTCTGTTCTGTATCCTGAAGAATCTTTTTCTGGAATTCCAACTTCATCACTTAATCCTCCAGCGTAATGCATTTCAACAGCCGAATAGGGTCTGTAATAGAAGCTTCTTCCAACTCCTCTGTCAACACTTCCCTTGTTGAACACGAGTGCATCTTCCATATTGTATCCTTCATGGGTCATTATTGCAACAACAAGATTTTGTCCTGCAGGATAAATATTCAAAGTGTCATAGACGAAACTTTTTACAATCGGCTTTTGGGGATATTGCAAAATACTTACATCAGTGTCGATCCTGCACAAATAATTTGCAGCGTAAATTCCCAAAGCCTGCTTTTGAGTTTTACTTCCTCTGTTCAATCTCGAGCTCTGGTCGTGATTACCATAAGGAACAAGACTTGTAACAACCCCAAACAAATCTAAAGGATCAATTTCAAGATGAGTATGTTCTGAAGTTATTTCTTCTTCATAAAGTGCAACCAATGAGTTTTCCTCTTCTGAAGCGTCTAAATACTCAATGATCCCATTTTCAGTCAAATACTGCCAATTAATTTCATCTTGTTCTAATCTTACAATGTGTTCGTTTTTCAGTCTTGAAGAACCATTGTCGACAATTATTAAAGGTCTCAAAACTCTTCCTGCTTCAGTGGATATCAAAACAGTCTGGAATTTGTCATTATCTCTCACATTGAGCTGGATGGGAAGCTGATTGTTTCTTCTTTTTTCTCTTATCTTGGTTACAAAATCTTTTGGATTTTCAATAGTACCAATGAACATTCCGTTTAAAAAAACATCAGTCTCTTTTCTATTATTATTTTCATCTTCTTCTGTTCTTAATCCGAAATTTTGGAGGTCTTTTGTGAATTTTTCTTCGTCAAGCTCGATTCTCGTCGATACTCTGCTCAATATTGCAAGATTTTTTCTCAAACCGATTTCTGTTCCTTCAGGAGTTTCTATTGGACAGAATCTTCCATAATGGGTTGGATGCAAAGTTCTTGCCTTGAAATTTTCTTGATCACTTGAAAGCATACTCGAAACTCTCTGAAGCTGTGAGATTGTTGCAAGATAGTTTGTCTTATCCATGTTCTGGGTTATTCCAGACCTCTCTCCTGTCCAGCTTCCTGTCGCAATTGCAGATTCAACCCTGTGTGAAAATAATGTGGACTTGGCGATTATCTTTATAGAAAAGAATTTTTTTCTTTTTGAAGATTTTTGCAGGGAATACTGTATGTCCCTAATCAAAATTCCCAAATTTACTCTGAATAAAGTTGCCAAAAGGTCTCCAGAAAGCCTTACTCTCTTGTTTGCATAATGGTCTTTGTCTGTTCTTAATTCTGGATTTTCCTTGGAAAGCAAAAACTGCTTTATTAATTTACAAAGTGTGACTGCTTTTTTTATTCTGTCTTCCTTCTTTTGTCCGATGTGGGGAAATAAGTATGAATCAATCCTTTGTTTTACTCTGTCAAGAATTTCTTTTTTTGTCCCCTGCAGACTTGTTTTTTCGGCAATAAACATCATGGCATCTTCTTTTGTTGCGATGTTGACGAATTCATACAGGTTAACAATAACACTATCTGTTTCTTTCTTTATGTATTTGGCTATGTCTGATTCTTTTGTCAACCCTAAGGCTTTAAGCAGAACGATTGCAGGAATATTTTTGAATTTGCCGAATGAGACTTCGAAAAGTCCTTTTTTGTCTTCAGTGATAGTTGTGGGGATTCTGTAAGTTCCCTTTAATGAGAAAAGCTTCAAAACTAAATTTCCTCTTGAGTCTGTTTCAACAAAAGGTTGGTTCTCGGCAAGGTCTTCAGCCATGACCATCACTCTTTCATTTCCTTTTATCAAGAAATATCCGCCCGGGTCTAAAGGGTCGACATAATTTGAAATCATGTCCTCTTTTCCCATACCCCATGTGTTGCATATCTTACTTCTTACCATGACTGGAATCTTTCCTATTTCAACTTCCTCAGAATCGACTTGTCCGTCTTTCTTTACAGTCATTTCTAAATGAATGGGGGCAGCGTATGTAAGATTTCTGATTCTTGCATCAGACGGCATTATCATTGAAGAGCTTCCGTCAGCTTCGGTTATAATGGGCCTGCCGATTTTTATTTTTCCAAGAGTTATTTCAAAATCATTGTTTTCTATTGTTGAAGCAATTTCGTCAACAATCTCCTGCATTCTTTTTTCTATAAAATTATTGAAAGAAATTACATTTGACTCTACGAGTGAGTGCTTTTCAAGATATTTTTTTACAATTAAATGTTGTGTATCTTTAGGCATTTTGTTTTCCTTTATTCTTATCAAAATGACTTTTGCGGAATCTTTTGATTCCAGCTTAGGCATTTTTTCTCTGTTTTACTAAATAAATTTGATATTTATTTAACTCAAACTAAACAACAACTCTGTAATATGACACAGTTTTGTCTTCGAATTTTCTTTCAATCTCTATTACGTCTCCGATTTGGCAGCCTTCTGGCAAACTTGGATCAGTTAAAAGTATTTTTGGGAGTTGTGCTTTAGAAACATTCAATTTTATAGTAATCTCTGAGACTTCTTTTTCAGATAATTTCACGTGTTTTGGTTGTAGAATATGTGACATATTAGCAGTAAGTGGAAAATTTTAGCGAATCATCTTTGGGTTTAATTAGCAACTCTAGGATAATAAAAGATAACAAAAAATGGTTTTTAAAGGTTTCTGTTTTTCGCTTTCAAACTTCTTTATACCTAAAACAAGAGGTCACATGGTCGTTTACCATTCCTGCCGCTTGCATGAATGCGTAGCAAATAGTGCTTCCAACAAACTTAAATCCTCTTTTCTTTAAATCTTCGCTCATTTTGTCAGATTCTTTTGAGGTTGCTGGGAGTTCCCTAGTTGTTTTGAAATTATGTCTTATTGTTTTGTGGCCTGTAAACTGCCATATATATCTAGCAAAACTGCCAAATTCTTTCCTAACTTCAAGAAATTTTTGTGCATTTGTTATTGTTGCTGTGATTTTTTGTCTGTTTCTTATGATATTAGCGTCACTTAGAAGCCTGTTCGTATCCTTTTCACCATATCTTGCAATTTTTACTGGGTTAAAATTATCAAACGCATTCTCAAAACCCTTTCTTTTTTTAAGAACGATTTCCCAGCTTAACCCTGCCTGAAATGCATCAAGAACCAAGAACTCAAATAGCTTTCTATCATCATGAAGCGGAACTCCCCACTCTTTGTCATGATAGTCAATCATCAATTCATTCTGGCCGGGCCATTCGCATCTTTTCATCTACTCTAAAATCGGAAGAAGTTTAAAAGGTTAGTTATTTTTTGTTTAGTGTCTTTGGAACTTCTTTTCCAAACCAAGTCTTTCTGCCGCAAGTTCAATGCGCACATTAAAACTAACTTCCTTAAGACTTAATCCCTTTGGGCTCTTTGGTAGTGTTGCATATTTATAATCAACATGCATTCTGTAATGCTCTAACCCAATTTCAGTTTTTCTGCTTATTTCATCTAAAAGTTCTTTGATAGAATAACTCTTACTTCCGCAAAACACGGTTTTTTCATCCTGGTTCTTAATCTGTAACAATTCACTTCTTAAGTTAGCTAAGATTACGGGATCATATTCAACATTATCTGCCATAATAAAACAAGGAAGTTTTCTGTTTTTAAGTTTTATTGCACTGAAGAATTAACAAAAAAACGTGGCCCCGATGGGATTTGAACCCACGACACCTGGATTAAAAGTCCAGTGCTCTACCAGGCTGAGCTACGGAGCCATACAACTTGTAGATCAGATGGTTTTACGGAAAATTTTTGTTTTCCAGTTTACCAGGCTGAGCTACGGAGCCATCTAAATTAAGGATTAAAAATAGTTTATAAAATCTGTGGTTTAAAGTATTTTCTTCTTCCTCTCCCATTTTTGATGTTCCAGTATTTCCTAAACTCACACAAAGAGCTTTCAATGTTAGTCAATGATAAAAAAGGATAGTGAGAAAATGCGTTTTTGTAGGCAATTTCCTTCCAAGTTAAAGGCTCTTTTACTTTATTGTTAATATTTTCAAGCATTTTATCCTGAATATTATAAAGATAAATCAATTTTTCTTCTTGTTCTTTTTCACCTAACTTTTTGCTATAAATAATTTCAAGCCCCCATTTTGCTCCAGGTCCAATATAAAAAATATCATTATCCGTCCATTTTTGTCTAAAAAAATCAAAATATGTTAAATCAGTGATTATTTCATTGGCGAGAAATGGACCAACTAAAGGAATTTTTTGTAATACCTGCGAGGCCTCGCCAAGTGAGCCAGAATTATCCACCTCTTTAATCAATTCTTTAAAATCAATTTTTTCTAAATTTTGCAGTATCTCTATATGTTTTTTACTTCCTTTTTTTCCAGAAGATATTAAATATGCGTTATTGAAAATTTTCAGGCCATTTTCCTTATATTTACTAAATTTCATTTCTAGATATTTAGTATCAATTTTATCTAACAAAGAAATCTCCAAATTTTCATATAAACCAAATTGATTAAAAAACCTGTAAAAAATAACATTAATAAGAATCTTTTCTCTGTTTTTTATATTCTTTAATTTATTAACAAGATAAAGTGTGCATTTGTCAAGTTCCCTATAAACATTTATTATTTTATACTTTAATAGAACTTCATCATTAGTCCATGGAGGTTTTTCTTTTAAAACAAATCTTTTATACCAAATTAATTGTCTTTTATAGACAAATCTGAAAAATTCTTCCTCAATTTGATTTAAAGCCATTAGTTGTAAAGAAACCGAGATATTAATTTCTTTCTAAGCAAACTTCTTCAGTTCTTCTTCAAAATCCTCTTCTGACCTAGAACCTATAAACTGCTTGGATATTTTTCCGTCTTTGAACAAAACAAAATTAGGTATGGACCTGACTCCAAATTTTTGTGCGAGTATTTGATTGTCTTCAATGTTGACTTTGCCGAATTTTATTTTTCCTTTGAATTTGCCATTAAGTTCCTCGATGACAGGAGCCATCATAACACACGGCATGCACCAATCTGCAAAAAAATCAACGAGTACTGTCCCACTTTTTATGAAGCTTTCAAATTCTCCGTTAGTTAACTCAGGAACTTCATGATTTTTTGTCATTTTAATCTCCATGTATATGTTTTAAGAAAGATCAGGATTTATAAAAGTTTTGAAAAGCTTGAGGTTTATCCAAATGCTTCCATCAAAGGTTCTACGGCTGTTTTTGCCCAAAGCTCAAATTAATATTTTTCCGGTCAAATTTTAATGTTTCATATTTGACTTCAGCCGAATCAAACATTCTTTTTGCGGCAATGACATTATCGGCATTTGCATATTTATCTTCCAAATAAACAATCTTTTTTATTCCGACCTGGATTATCGCCTTTGCACATTCATTACATGGGAAAAGTGCCACGTAAAGTGTTGATCCATTAAGATTTCTTCCCATGCTGTTAAGAATCGCGTTTATTTCCGCATGGCACACATAAGCATATTTTGTTTCTAAATAATCTCCCTCTCTACTCCAGGGAAAATTTTCATCAGAACATCCTCTTGGAAAGCCATTATACCCAATACCAACAATCTTTTTGTCAGAATCAACAACACAGGCTCCAACTTGCGTGTTCGGATCTTTACTTCTTTGAGCAGACAAAAGCGAAATTCCCATAAAATATTCGTCCCATGAAAGATAATCTTCCCTTTTTTTTATTTTCATTTCATCCAGTGCATCCAGCACATCCATTACTCATTTCTTCCGAGAATTTTATCACTTTTCCATTTCTTAGGATAGATGGCCTACTGTCTCCATCTTCTTTTAATTCAACTTTACCCTTGGCAGCGATTATTTCTCTCAAAGTAACATCTCCCATATTATACCTGTCAAGTTTTTCTCTCATTGAGTCTTCATCGAAATTTGTTCCGTCTTCAGTCAGGTATCTCATAACATAAAGAGTATTTAGCCTTGCCTGACATGTCGTTGCTCCTGTAACCTCAAATCTTTTTCTTTCTTTCGAACCTTCGGGCATAACTGCCTCATCTACAACTAATCCTTGTTGTGCTCCACGTTGACTTATTTTTTCAAGGTCTCCTATCGCTTCCCCTATGGTTCTTCCTCCTTTGAATGATCTTGATTTTTCTATGTTTAGCTCTATCAATGAACTTAGTCTCTCAGGATCGACGTCAGATACTGCTTGGAACATTCCAGTCACTCCATGATTTTTTTCGTTATATGCTATTATTGTAAATACTCTATCTGGGTCAAAGTCCTGATCTCCTGCATGATTATTTGGCATACTTGATATATACGGAAGTTCAACAACCTTTGCGTCTTGAACCAGCGGTCTTCTTTTGCTTCTTGCTTTTGCTGCTTTGGTTTCTTTAACATCTACATTTAGTATCTGGAATTCTCTACTTTTGTCTCTGTACATAGTTCCTCCCTTTGCTCCAGACCTCCATATATCTAACCAAGCATCCCTTACCATATCAACCGTTGCACTCTTTGGTAAGTTGATAGTCTTACTTGTTGCACTGTCATTGTATCTTTGGAATGCAGACAGCATTGCAGCATGCTGGGTGTGAGTTATCTCATAACTATTTTCATCTTCTCCACCAGCAGCAGTTACCAGAGCATCTCTGACATCCTCAGGAATTTGGCTTAAAACTTCTGCAGCCGCCTTTGGAGTATAAGAGTAAACAAATGCACTCCCACTATTTTCTTTTATTGCATTTAATGTCCTTTCAACATCAAAACCTTCTTGTTCTAAAAGCTGAGCTGCTGCCCCAGCCCAATCATACACTTCGGAGTTAAGTATATTTGACTGCTCTCTTATTGTGAATATAGGCTCAATCCCAGAAGAAATCACCAAATTATCCAATCCATGATTTTTTTCTCCTGCGCTTCTTCTTATTGTTCCTGTTGGTGCTTGAGTTGTTCTTGCTGTATTTCTTATTGGGCCTCCTCCGTATGTCATTACCTTATCTCTTTTGACCCTGTCGCTTAGTTTTCTACTTCCTCTAAATTTATCAGGAATTGTCTTTGGATTTGACATCAACCACCTATATAATTCTGAATTTGGATTGTGGAAGCTAGTTTCATACATTGGATAAGCTCCTCTTTCTCTTGCCAGCTGTTGGGACGCTATCATAGTTCCTTCATGAAGAACTTTCCCTAATTTTTCTGCAAATTTTATTGATTCTTCTGACCCATATCTCATTTTCATCAAAACCATAGCATCCCATGTCCCCATAAATCCAAGACCAGTGTTCCTATATTGTTTCACGGCTTGTTCTATTTTTTTAGAAGGAAAATCACTTCTGTCAATGACATTGTCTAAAAATCTTGCCGCGTTTGGGATAATTTCTTCCAATCTGTTCCAATCAAATCTTCTGACACCTATTTTGCCATCTTTTCTTATTTGAGATTTAGCAAATTCATCTCCCTTCATTGCAAGCTCAGCATCTTCTGGCTTTTCATAGACCTCGTATCTCACAAATTTTCCTAAATTGATCGATCCTAAGTTACATGCATCATAAGGGGGCAAAGGTTGTTCACCGCAAGGATTCGTTGCTTCAATTTCTTCATCAAATAAATTTGGATTGAATTCATTCATTCTATCCAAGAATACCATTCCAGGTTCTCCATTTGAATGTGACAACTTTGCAAAAGTCTCGAAAATTTTTCTTGCATAAATTTTTACCTCTCCATCAATAATAATCCCGATAGATTCTCCGTTATATGCATTTACGACAGTTGTTCCATCATTATCAATATACATATTGGGTGTTGTTAAAGGATTGAAAGTATTCTTTTCATTCTTTTTTAGAATTTCTTCAAATTGCGATCGTGTAGCCAAATCTTCCTTCCTGACAATCTCTGGATTTTGAACACCATATTTCTTTTGGAGAACTCTTTTGTTGTCGGGTTTTGCCCTTAGAGGATTATACAGAGTGTAAGTCCCATCATTCTCTACAGCTTCCATAAATTCATCTGTGACTGCAACGCTTAAGTTGAAATTTTTCATTCTACGTTCTTTTCTATGCTTGTCCCTGCCAAATTTAGCAAACATATGATCCAAGAAATCCATATGATCAATCCTTTGTATTCCCATGTTGGCACCTCTTCTGCTATTTCCTTGTTTTACGGCGTCCGTTGATGCATTAAAGTCGTGTTCTAAAAAAGATTCATATCCTGAAGAAACCCCTCTGCCACCTTCCCAGTTAATCGATCTCATACCATCAACAGCAGGATTATATCCGATCAATGAGCCTTTCGGTCTTAATCTCTGGAAGGAAAAACCCGTTCCACCTCCGCCCTTGTGAACTTGTTGTTGAGTTACCCAAGCTTCCAATATTCCATCCTGGAGATTTTCAACACTTTTTCCGAATGTATCCTCAACAGGGAGTACAAAACACGCAGAACCTAATTGACTAAGCTGATGATAAACTCCAGTTAATTCTCCATCTCTGTTATATTCTGGTTCCCACCTCCCCATATTTATATTAGTAGGAGTGTTTGCTCTGAATTCATTGGTTACATACATTTCAAGATTTGTTCTTGCCCTCTCTCTCACCCTTTGAATTTTTTCTTCTTGAGGCATATCTTGAGGCAGATATTTCATATCAGCGCTTGCAATGTCCACGGCCACAGCTGCCATTCTATAAGGGACAGTTTCTTTGTCTCCACTTTCAAGATTTTTTAAATAAACTTCTTCAAATATCTTATATGCGTTAGAGCTTAGGTTCAATTTTTCTTCTGCATATTTCGCCAGCTCATTTCTTATCCCAGTAAATGTTTGGTAATCTAAAAATTGTTCAGGCATACTACAACTCCTTTATCTCACGTTTAAAATCATTTATGTCTTTGAAGTCTCTATATACGGAAGCGAATCTTATGTAAGCCACGTTGTCGAGTTTTTTTATTTTTTTCATTGCAATCTCTCCTATGATAGAACTCTGCACCTCTTTTTTCCCCCTCTTTCTCATTTGTTCCTCGATTTCGTTTATCATCTTTTCAATTTCCTCTTTTGACACAGGTCTTTTTTCGAAAGCCCTATGGATCCCAGTCTCGAGTTTTTCCCTCTCAAATCTCTCTCGTCTGCCGTCTTTCTTTATCACGTAAAAGTCACCCTTACTCATTTTTTCGTAAGTTGTGAACCTTTTTCCGCATTTCAGGCATTCTCTTCTCCTCCTTGTTCCCTCAGGCGAGTCTCTCTTGTCTGTAACTTTTGAATCTGAATGTGAGCAATATGGGCAAATCATGTATTTTTATGACATCTCTCAAATACAACAGGTTGTATGTCATTTTCTCCTAAACACCTATAGGTTGTGTTTGCTATTTTTGAATATCTAAGTCGTATTTAAAGGTTTATGATTATTTTTAAGTGATAAGACTGATGTTATACTTTTTCACACAAATCCTTAAATACAAGCTCCAAATCAAAAAAACATGGACTTGGAAATAATTACCAGATTCAGATTTGAAGATGGGAGAGCATATATTTTCAATTCAAATTTTGAAACAGCTTATAAGAGTATCTTTAATGCAGTAAATCATTTGGATGAAACGATTCACAGCAAGAATATAGAAGAAGTTCAAGGTTATTTATTCAGCCTAACCCATGCAATAATGTGGGGAGATGATAATGGGAACAAAATGATAGACTTTTTTGGAATAGGTAAAAATTGTTCTTTAGATGGTGATTGGAATTCAAATCCAGATATTTTTTCTTGGGTTACTAGGGATGGGTTAATTGTTCCTCGTGAAAGTATTTCAGAAGTTACATGCGGTAAAGGTTTTATTATCCTAGGTGAAGAAGAAAGATATAGAAGATCAACTTCACAAGAGACTTATCTTTCAATACCCCCCAAAATAGAAGGGTTGGTTCTTAGAGCAAAAGATTATTCGACTGAGCAAGGAAGAGTTGAACTGGGTCAGTTGATGAAATCCAGATAGCTTCAAACCAGTTTGAACCCTTCGCTTCATTTATAAATATCTTGTTCTTTTGTTTGTCATGGCAGAAAAATACTTGATGTTTTCAATGGAAGACGAAAAGATAGAAAGTCTTGCAAAAGTCTTAAGCAATAAAACCTGCAAGAAGATTCTAGAATTTTTGGCAGAGACAAAAGAAGCAAGCGAACAGGATATTGCAAAATCTTTGGGTATGCCTCTGAATACAGTTGAGTACAATTTGAAAACTCTCTTGGAAGTCAAGCTTATTGAAAAAACAAAAAACTTTTTTTGGAGCCAAAAAGGAAAAAAAATTCCAACTTATAAAGTTTCAAACAAATCAATAATTATTTCTCCAAAACATGATTTTTCAAAATTAAAGATGTTTTTGCCGACAGCACTAATATCTATAATTGGTGCGCTCATATTGAGGCAAATAGTCTCCTCAAAGGAAGCAGTAAATACTATTGCCCAGAAATCTACAGACATGATGGCAGCCGCTCCAAGTGCGGCGGGATCTTCAGCATCAGAATCAATAAGCATTGCATCTCAGCAGTCAATAAAGCTCATTCCAGCCGGAGATGTATGGGCCTGGTTCTTGTTTGGAACATTGTTTGCAGTGATACTCTTTATAGTTTTAAACTGGAGGAGAGCATAATGCACAAAAATTCAATAATCAAGATGAAAGGAGGTAAGACACAAATGGATAAATCAGTATCAATCGCTTTGATTGTAGTCATCGGTGTTCTAGCATTGGCAGGAATAAGCTACGCCGTTTTTTCTTCAATGAACCCGTCCATGTCAAAAACAATTACTGGAAATGGCCAGGCTTCAATAGATGTAAACCCTGACTTAGTAAAAGTTTACTTCAATGCGGAAACAAGCGGAGCAACAAGCCAGGAAGCTAAAGACAAAAATTCTGAGATTGTTGACAACATGATAACGGCACTCTTGAAAGAAGGATTTGAAAGAAAAGACATCCAGACTCAAGGATTCAACATTTACCCAGATTACTCTTGGGACAATGGAAAACAAACTCTTAAAGGATACAAAGCCACACACTCAATTGTTGTACAGCTTTCAACTGCGCAAACAGACAAGATAGGAAAAGTAATAGATGCAGGAGTTGACTCTGGCGCTTTAATAAGTTACATAAATTTTGAACTTAGCACGGAAAAACAGAACGAATACAAAGCCCAGGCAATAAAACTTGCTGCAGAAGATGCAAGAGTCAAGGCTCAAGCATTGGCAGACGGATTGGGAAAAGAGCTTGGAAGTCTTATTTCCGTATCTGACAACAACTTTGATTATAGGCCTTGGCCAATGTATGCAGCTGCAGATTCTGGAGGAGCAAGCGTTGCAATGGCAAAAGAAGCAGCAACAAACATACAACCTGGAACAGAACAAGTCACAGCAAGCGTGACGGCAGTATTCAGAATCAAATAATTTTATTTTTTATTTTTATTTATTTTAATTCCTCTAAAACATAAAGTTTCCAATTAAGGTTTTGAAATTTTTCTTCAAAAATATTTATTATCTGGTAATTGTATTTTTTAATCAATTCTAAAAGTTTCTTTTCATTAGCCACATCACCACTAGGGATAAAGATTTTTCCATTTTTGGTTAAGTGATTTTTTGCATCTTTTAATAATCTCTCATGAAGTTTAAAACCCGCATCAAACAAAAAATGTCCAACTTCACTTTTATAGTCTACATCTGCAAAAGGCAGTTGAGAAATTATTAGGTCAAATTTTTCTTCTTTTTTAATATTTTCAAACAAGTCACTTTTTCTTACTTCAATTATTTTGTTTAGTTTGTGAAAAGTGACATTTTCTTTTACATTTTGTAAAGAATTATTATCAATATCTATTGCTAAAACTTTTCTTGCCCCTCTTTTGGCAGAGATTATGGCTTGAACACCAGTCCCTGTCCCAACATCTAAAACGGCCCCTGCATTATTAGGAATTCTTTTTGCAGTCATTTCAGAAGAAAATGAAAAGGGTGAGTCAACAGGAAAAACATTTTTATTAATGATTATTTCATATCCTAAAAAATCAACAACTCGTTTCTCTCGTGTTTGAATGTCTTTGATAAAATTTAATGTAATATCTTGTGGTTGTTTATACATTTAATATCTAAATATTTATTATTTATAATATTATTCTTTTTCCAAGTTACACCACCTCTCTTTTTCTCTATATGACAAATTTTATATAGTTACACTACCTTATAAAATAAGTCAAAAAAGGGGTTTTGAAAAGTGAATTTTTACAAGAGGTATATAAACAAAAACGGCAAGAAGCTTGGCCCATATTATTATTCTAGCAAGAAAGTTGACGGAAAAGTGATATCAACATATCTAGGTACAGAACCACCCAACAAACTCAGGCAGCTTAACCTTCCTAAATTTTCCAAAAAAACTCTTACAATCTCTGCAATAGTCTTGTCATTAATAATAGTTGTCTTGTTAGTCAATCTTATATTTCATCTAGAATTATTTTCAACAGGAAACATTCCCTTGTCAACTGTTGATGATACAATACCTATAAAGGACATTCCAGAAAAAACATTAACACCTCCTATAACAACTCCTGCAGAAAACGCTCCAATAATTAACACAGTTCAGGAGCAGGCAACAATAAATCAGCCTGTAAAATGGCAGAAAGAAATATCTCTTTCCAACTCTGGAAAAACAACAGTTCAACTGCCAAGGGAAGCACAAAATATAGCAGTTTACAAAATCAATTCAAATGGACAAAAAGAAAAAGTTAATGATCAGCAAGTATCAATCACTGCAAAAGCATCATCTGAGATAAATATTGGGCAAATACAGGAAAACAAGGATACGCCAATACTAAAGTTCTTCAAAAAAATAATAAGCTTCATAACCGGAAAGGCGATAACAATTCAAGACACCCAAGAAATAAAAGAAGTCGTTATAAATGAAAATTCCAGAGAGTATTTAGTTGAATACGAAACTCCATTTCCTACAGTAACAGAACAAGAATCAGCAAACGGAAAAACAATTGCACTCTCTAATGCAGGCAGTGTAGCCTATCAAAATGTTTTAGTCTTCACTAATATCCCAGAAAACCTGAATGCAAAAGGTCCAGAGAATGTGAAGATTTACTGGGTTGAACAAAATGAGTTTATTCAACCTGAAAAAGTTGAAGATAAAGACAGCAACGGAATCTATGATTATGTCGAATTTATCGCTCCATATTCAAACTCGACTTTCGAGATAATTGTGATAACAAAAGCTGAGCATCTTGATGGAAACAGGGTTTTCATCTCTGATATTTACAATCAGGTGAAAGAGCTTGACAACAATTGGAGTGAAGAAATACAAAGTACGGAATATGTGAGAGTCACATTTGAAAAAAATCTTACGAACCAAAATGACATCACTCTCTATCCAAGAATAATAAAAGGAAATCCAAAGATAGAAGTCTATGAAGAAAACTCTGATATAAAGATTGCAGAATTCACAGACATAATCCCGGAAGAATACAACACAGTTTATTTGACAGAGTTACAAGGGGAGCAAGATACTTTTGACCTTAGGATTTTAGGTGGAAGTCTTGAATTTAATCATATAATTGATCCGATAGTTGTTTTTGCAAACATTCAGGGAGTTAACGATATAGGCTTGACTCCTTTAGACAATGAAAGTTTTGTTGTTGCTTACATCAATATCTCCTCAAACAACGCAGAATTTGCGATTTGGTACACAAACGGAACGAGAAAATTAGCCCCAATAACAATCGCGGCAGCAGTTGGAACAACAGTCTCAAGAATCTCTGTCCTGTCTATAAATTCAACTCACTTTGTTGTAGGATTCACAACATCAGGGGGTTTAGACAGGAGAGTTGGTTATACGACCTCAGGAGCAGCTTATTTCTCATTGGCAAGCGGAGATGGTGCGATAGGTGCAAATTTCCACGACATAAAACTGGCCTACATAGGCGGGAATATAATGTATTGCTATATAGATTCAACAGAAGGAGATTCTGACACAAGAATATACAACTCTATAACAGGCGCGCTCATTGGAGGGGAAGCAAACATAAATACAGCAGTCAGTCCATCAACAAATCTTAATAATATCTTAGACTGTGTTGGAGTTGGCTCTTCAGCTGTTGTATTGTTTGAATATGATGATGCTACGGATGACGATGCAACATACCACTTCATAAACAGCGCAAACACAGAGACTGTGCCAGACACAGATATAGACACAACTGTAGGAAATGCAGGCCAGATTACTGTAGCTTCTTTAGACCAAAACAAATTTGTTTTGTTATGGTATGACTCTGTTGATCAGGATATTACAATGGCTATAAGAGATATAAATAATATTCCAATACTTGCTCCTACAGACATAGACACAACTGTGGGAACAAGCTCAAGGATTGCAGCAGCAACAGTAAAAAATCCAACAACAGGCCTGGACAATTTTGTAGTGACATGGTATGATCAGGCAACGACAGATATTTTGGCGGCAGTGTATGATTCTTCAGGAAGCGTTGTAACCTCTCAGTTCGTTGTTGATAGTAATCCTTCAACAACACCAAGATTGATGTATGCTCTTGGAGAAAACGATGCGACAGGAATATCTCTCTGCCCAGGAAATTTTATAATAGCCTACACAAATTCCACAGTTTCATCTGTTTTCAAGACATACAACATAAATGGCAGTGAATGGAACGGAAACTGTCCAATTCCAAGTCTGCCTCCATCAGCGTATTCTGTCGAACCAATTCCAAGCATGCCTCCTTTGGAAGGCGCAATAAGGCCAATAACATTCAATGTCTCTGTCTCTGATTCAAACGGATATTTGGATATTACAAATGTTGCTGCACAGTTTAGCATGCTCGGAGAGCCAACAAGAATAAACTCGTCATGCATATTACAAAGTGGAGCAGGAAATAATGCTAACTATTCATGTACCATAAACATGCAGTATTATGACAAAGACGGAAATTGGAATGTGACAATTAATGCAACAGACTCTCAGGCACAGCAGGGCACAAATACTTCACAAACATTTACATACCAGCTTTTGAAAGCAATGGTAATAAATTCTCCGGTTGGAGGATTGACGTGGCCAATACTCACGTCAGGCCAGACTAATATACAGTCTAACAACGATCCAACAATAATTGAGAACACAGGAAATTATGAAGGTCCCATAATAATAACATCCAAAGACTTAGTCGGAGAGACAACTCCAAGTGATGTAATTTTGGCATTGAACATAAAGGCAAGCCCAATATCGGGATCAGAATGTTCGGGAACACAACTCACAGACTCTTTCCAGATAACAATTTCAGGTTCCAACTTGCCAAGAGGCCAGAGTGCAACAGAAGACATTTATTATTGCATGGCTTTTGTTCCAACAGTCACCGCACAGACATATTCTGCAAAAGGCGCAAATGCATGGATAATTGAAGTATAAAAAACTTTAAAAACAACTAAACCTTGAAACTATCATGGAGAGTAAAAGAGGATTGTATTTTGCAATTTTAGTCTTTATTATTTTGGTTTCTCTTTCAATTGTCTCTGCAGGAATTCTTGACTGGTTTAAAGGAACAGGAAAAGCATCTTCGCAGTCTCAAAATGTTTCAGTCACAGTCGCAGGTTCAAACACAGTAACAATAGAAGTGCCAACACTTTCTTTAAACCCAATTGAAAACAATCCAGTAACTTTTGTTTTCACAGCAAATGTTTCTGATGCAGATGGTGTAAGTGACATAAATGATTCAAGCGTGACAGCAAAGTTAACATTGGGTGCAACAACGAGGCAAGGATCATGCTCATGGAGTGCAGATATAAGCTCAACAAAAGCAAACTATTCATGTTCAATAACCCTTTGGTATTTTGATTCTTCAGGTTCAGGATGGACCTTGAATGTTTCTGCAAGCGATTTTGGAACTGGAATCTTAATAAGCAATACATCCGTTTTCACATA
Organism: Nanobdellota archaeon; assembly: GCA_038046245.1. Lineage (GTDB taxonomy): Archaea > Nanobdellota > Nanobdellia > Pacearchaeales > GW2011-AR1 > JBBSXB01. Next base: position 59,930 of record JBBSWO010000003.1, read on the forward strand.
TAACGAGCTAAAGGCAATGGTTATCTCTCCTCTAACTTTAACTTGGGCAACAGTTACTACAGGAGCAGTAAACCAGGCATCCAGTAACGATCCAACAATAATCAACAACACTGGAAATTACAACGGACCAATCTCTGTGACGGCAAAGGATTTAATAGGAGAGACAAATGCCCTAGAATCAATTCCAGCTTCATCATTCACATCTGGGTCAACATCTGGCACAGAATGTATCTCAACGGCTTTGGTCAATAATGTCGTCACATCTATCGCAGGAAGTAACTCAAATCCTGGAAACTTGAGTGCGGGAGGAGGGCAAGCAAATCTTTATTACTGTATTCCGTCTGTTCCATTAGTCTCGTCACAAGTATACTCAACAACAGCAGGAGGAAGCTGGGCAGTACAATATTAAAATGAAAACAAAAACAGTCTTACCAATATTAATAGTCCTTTCTTTATTTAGTCTTATTGGCGCAGCAGGAATCGCCTCACCTTATTGGGAAAGCAATCCTCTAGAAATGCATTATGGTGAGACAAGAATAATAAGCCTGAATCTTCAAAACATGGTTGGAAACGAGGATGTCACGGTCAAAGTAATAATCAAGCAAGGTTCTGACATCGTCACACTTCCAAAAGATACATACACTGCTAAAGTCGGGACATCTGACACAGTAATCCCCTTGACAATCGCAGTTCCAGAAAATTACGGAAAACAATTACAGACAGTTGAGATAGAGGCAAAAACCGTGACATCTGGCGAGGGCGGGATGGTTACTCTTGGAACTGGATGGACAACCAAGTTTGACGTTGTTTTATCTCAAAAATCTTCTTCCACACAAAGCTCTTCTTCAACAGGAAAGATAATTGCATTGATTATAGCGATAATAGTCTTGATTATTATGATTACATTCATCATGAAGAGGAAAAAAAGCGCCTGAGAATCTTCCCACAAAATTTATAATCTATTTTTACTGTTTTAATTGATGAAAAGGTTTGTATCAATGTTCGCGATATTTCTTTTATTAACACTAATGCCAAATTTTGCCAAAGCAGAAATTACTGGAGGCATGGCTTCTCAACCCCAAAATGTTTCTATTTTTGTAATGTCTGGACCGCCAGTGATTAATATTTATTCTCCTCAAAACACAAATTATACAAACACAAGCGTTTTACTAAACTATTCCATATCAAACAATTTCAGTTCAGCCTGGTACACTCTTGATAGTTCTGAGAATGTATCACTTCCAAACTCGCCAAATTATTCAACAGTACTAACAGCTTCTTTTGGAAGTCATGTTCTTTATTTATACGCCAATAACAGTCAAGGAATTAGTTTTTCAAGAGTTGATTTCGGTGTTTTGAGTCAATCCACACAACCCCCAAGTTCTGGCTCAAGCGGCGGTGCTGGAGGTGGTGGAGGAAGTGGGGGCTCATCCTCAGGGGTAACTGCATTTGATCTTGAAAAAAATCTGCTTCAAACATCATTGACGCAGGGAGAATCTAAAACAGAAATTATAAAGATAAAAAATGTTGGAACTTCAAAGATTACAGTTTTAATAGAAACTTTAAACTTAGATAATTTTGTGTTGATTGAAGACAAAAATTTGACTCTTAATGTTGGAGAAACAAAAGAATTAGAGGCTCGTTTTTTTGCATTGTCAACTTTTCCTCCAGGAATTTATTTTGGAAAGATAATTTTTACTTCTGGAAGCTTTAAAGAATCAGTTGTTTCAGTTATTGATGTGAAGCAAAAAAATGCTCTTTTTGATGTCAATCTTGAAGTATTGCCAAACTACAAAACAACTTCTCCAGGAAAAAAGATTTCTACTCTCATAGACATGACTAATATTGCATTTAGGGGGACAGCCGTTGACGTTGATTTATTTTTGAAGATAACAGATTTGGACAAAAAAATAGTCTACGAATCTTCAAAAGAGACAATTGCCGTAAGGGATAATTTGTCAATAACAAGGCAGCTTCAGTTGCCAAAAGATCTTGCATCTGGAACATATTTTGTCTTGGGAGAGATTTTGTACAATAATGTTTCTGCAAGCTCTTACGATACGATTGATGTCAAGAGTAATGCAGTTTCTATCTGGATTGTTTTGTTAGTCATCTTGGCTTTTATCGTTTGGGCATTTTTTATATGGCTGAAAGTTCACAAGAATAAGAAGAAGAGAAAGTGAAAACCTCACTTCCATATTCCAAAACCATGACCACGCTCAAGGCCACTATAGCCTGCCCTAATAATAAGGGAATTGCTCGAGAATCTTGCGTGGATTGTAGACACTTCTTGTTCTAATGTGTAGATTAACCTCCTATCTTCAAGTGCAACAATATAAGGTTGATTTTTGAATTTGGTGGAAACTTCTGCAAGTTTTTGAGCTCCTTCTTCACCATAACTTGCAATAACAAACCCATTTTTTGCTAGAAAATCTGGAGTGTTAAACTCTAAGTTATAAGTCTCTTTTGGAGCAAATCTTACTTTTTCATCTTTGCTAAATCTAACTCCTCTAATCTCTTTACTATTTTCAAGCATTACTTCAAGCTCATTTTGATCTAAATCCTGTTTTATTCCTATTGCTTCTGGATCTTGTTGGACAACATAAACTCCCTTTTTTGTCCATAAGGTTTTATTAAATACCCAAAAACCTACAGTATCTGATGCTCCTTCTTCCATTATATTCCTAATTTCTCTAAATTCTGGCTCATTTTTAAGGTTAGAACAATACGCAGCATAAATGACTGAAGCTGTTTGGTCTCCTGTCGCAATCAATTGGTGTTGTTTAAGGATTTGTGATTTAACAGAAGGATCGGTACTAGCACCAGAAAAGTCTTGAGTCCACGATCTTGCTTTTCCATTACTATAAGGGTTAGCCCCAGAAAAAGGGTAAGCAACTTTTATTTCTTTTTCCCTATGGGGAATTATCAATTCGACTCTTCCTCTTACAATTCTTGGTTCTTGCGTTTCCATATTTTTCCCAGAAATATCCTCTTTTTAAAGATTGTTATAAAATTATAAAATAACCCTAAATCCTTTTCTTTCTCAGCAAATTAGCGTTCATCACAACAGTTATGCTAGATGCAGCCATTGCTATCTCAGCAATTATTGGATGTAAAATTCCCGCAATGGCTGCTGGAATCGCAACAACATTATATGCAAAAGCCCAGAACAGATTCTGTTTTATCTTTGAGAATGTGGCTTTTGAAAGACTTATTGCTGCAACAACGCCCATCAAAGACCCTCTTGCCAAGACCAAATCTCCAGCCTCAATCGCGATATCTGTCCCAGTTCCCATCGCAATTGCAACATTGGCTTGCTTCAAAGCAGGAGCATCATTGATTCCATCTCCAACAAAAGCGACCATTCCAAATCTTTGAAGTTCTTCAACTTTTTTCGCTTTGTCTTCAGGAAGGACGTTTGCAATCACTTCTTTGATTCCGACCTCTCTGGCTATAGTTCTAGCAGTTCTTTCATTATCTCCGGTTATCATGACTGTTTTATATCCCTGAATGTTAAGTATGCTTATGGCCTTGACAGAGTCTTCTTTAACCCCATCAGCAATTCCGATTATTCCAATTGCCTTCCCATTTTCTGAAACAGTGACAGTTGTGTAACCTCTGTTTTCAAATTCCTCGATTTTCTCACTTAAATCGTTTAACTTTATTTTTCTCTCATTCATGAGTGTAGAATTGCCAATAACAATAATTTTCTTACCGATTTTTCCTTCAACACCTCTTCCTCTCAAAATTTTGAAACCTTTGACATCTTTGTATTTTTTCAGATTGGCTTTGTTGACAATAGCTTTTGACAGAGGATGTTCACTCAATTTTTCAAGACTTCCTGCAATTTCCATCAGATAATTCTCTTTCACTTTAGAATAAACGTCTCTGACTTCAGGCTTGCCTTTTGTTATTGTTCCCGTTTTATCAAAGACGATAATTTTTACTTTTTTCATCGTCTGAATCGCTTCCCCTTTTCTTATGAGTATTCCTTTTTTTGCGCCAATACCTGAACCAACAGTGAGGGCAATTGGCACAGCCAATCCCAAAGCACAAGGGCATGCAATGACCAGGACAGAAATTGCAACACCTAAAGATCTTCCCAGTTCTCCGTTAAAATACCACCATCCTAAAAAAGTTAAGACAGAAACAATCAAAATTGTTGGTACGAAAATGCTTGTAATCTTGTCAGCAAGTTTTTGTATGGGGACTTTGGTTCCTTGAGCTTCCTCGACAAGTTCAATGATATGTGACAAAAAAGTGTCTTTCCCGATTTTTGTAGCTTTGATGTAAAGGATTCCATCTTGATTTATAGTGGCCCCGATAACGTTGCTGTCTTTTGTTTTGTCAACAGGCAGACTTTCTCCCGTCACCATAGATTCGTCAACAGCACTTTCACCTTTGACAACAACACCGTCCGTCGGGATTTTTTCTCCAGGTTTGACAATTATTATGTCTCCAATCTTTAATTCAGAAACGGGAATTTCAACTTCTTCTTTTCCTCTCAAGACTCTTGCATTTTTTGCTCCAAGTTCTAGAAGTTTTTTTATTTCCTGGGTTGCTCTTCCCCTTGCTTTAGCTTCTATATATTTTCCAGTTACAAAAATGGCCATTATCATTGCAGCAACCCCCGAATAATCGTTTATCTTCATGACAAAAGTTAATATTCCTGTAAGATAAGCAATGAGTGTTCCCAAAGAAATCAAAGAGTCCATATTAAAGTAGAAAGTAAAAAGGCCTCTTAGCCCAGATTTTAATGTTGAAAATCCAAATACAAACACTACTGGAAATCCAAGGACTAATAAGATTGTTATTGAGATTTGCTCGTTAAACAATTCCATTCCAAAAAATCTCATTAAAATCATTAATACTGCTACTGGAATTGCAAAAATCCAGCTTCCTATTAATTTTTTCTTCCAGTTCCTTATTTCAGAATCTTCTACTGGCGCAGAATGATCATGATCTTCATGCCCCATATTCTTCATGCCTGAATGATTGTGCTCAGACATTTTCTTCATGCCGTTATATTGATGTTCCATTATTATTCTATAGAAATTGCTTTGTAACCAGTTCTTGCAACAGCTTTTTTAAGTTCTTCGGGATCGGTTTTCTCATCAATCTCCACGAATGCTTTTTTTCCGATCAGACTGACGCTAACTTCTTTAACACCAGAAACTTTTTTCAAACTTCTTTCAACATTTGTTGCACAGCTTGCACAGTCCATTCCTTCTATGTTTATTTTAATTTTTTTCATGTTACAAAGATATGTATTTATTTATCATATGATAACGTAAACCATATGACTATTTAAATGTTTTGTTGCAAAAAAAGGGAGAGGTCATAAGGAAAACCGTAGCTCTCTTAAGGGAAGCTTCATAAAAGAAACCGTAGGTGTCTTTTATTAATTGACTACTAAAGTCCCATAACCCATTCCCATCCCACATTGGAACTTATATGTTCCTGCCTTTGTTGGTGTGAACTCGACATAATCGCTCGTGGATTGAAGGCTTTTTCTTACATTAAGACTCGGTATTGTAAACGTTCTGTAACATCCAACAACACTATTATCTAGACTTATTCTAACTGGTTCATTTGCCTTTACAGTTACAGTATTAGGATAATAATTGTAATCTTTCATGCTTAGGACAACATTTTGTATTTGTCCTGGTTGAGTGTTTGGAGGTATGACTGAACTTCCTGCAGTATTATCCCCTTTATCTTTAAAGATAAATATCCCTCCAACAACTAAAACTATAAACAAAATAACATAGACATATGTTTTCATAGTAAGGCGGCTCCCCCGCAACCACATCCGCCGCCTGAGCCGCCACAGCTAGCTCCTGCTGCAAGAGGTTGTTCGGCGTATGCTGATTTGCTCCCATCATTTTCCAATACTGTGAAAGTTCCTTTGTACATGTTCATTGAGCACGCAATATTGAAAGTTCCAGCTTTGTCAGGAGTGAATTCTATTGTATTATCATTGCTGTTTAAATTTTTTCTAACATTGAATGAAGGTATGACCACTGATTTTGAGCATCCCGGCATTTTTGAAACATCTCCTTCAATTCTTACTGGAACACCTTTTGTCACAGTTGATGGTGTTAAAACATATTTTCCTCCTTCGACATACATCTTTATGATCTGGACATTTCCCTGTGCTGGAAGTTTTTGTTCAATTGCTGAAACACTTTGGGAAAACACAAAGTAGCCAACTATAAAAATCACAAGAATGCTTAGCGCTCCAAACACAGTACTTTTTTTCATCCGAATAATAAACTCCTTGGTCCGAAGACCATTAGCCATGCAGTCACCGCAGTTAAAATAAAGCTCACGACTATTGTTGAAAAATGATCAGCGAAATGTTCCCTGTCTTTTTCTTTAGTCTCTCCGTAAATCATATAGCTTAAACCAACCAATATAACTCCGCAGACTCCAAATATTATTATAGACGCATATTTAAGATTATCGTTTAGCATCATGACTGCAGTCATAGCTCCCATTAGCCCTCCCATAAACCCGGCCATTGCTCCTTCCATAAATCCCATCACTCCACAGGTTAATCCATTCCAAATTCCTAATGCCATTCCTATGACAATCCCAAAGACACTTCCCCAGAACATTCCGTTAGTTGCTCCAATATAGAACCCTGCCAAAAATCCAGCAATCATTCCAATAGTCATCCCAATCATCATTCCAGACATGCATGAGAAAAACTTGTAAGCCTGAACCTGCCTTACAGTTGGAAGAATAAGAGCATAGCTCAAAACAGCAAAAAACAAATAGAACCCATATTTGGGCATAAAGTTTTCAATAAACCTGAATCTGAGATAATACATAACTGCCAAGAGAACAAACGAAGTTATCAAAGATATGAAAATAGTCTTGACAATTTCTCCTTCGACTCTCTTGCCATTTAACTCCTTGATGAATTCTTTTACGGCCATTTTATTTTTGTATTTGTTTAATAAGCCAGACTATGAGCAAAATTATCGCTATCGTTATCAAAATCATAAAAAACCACCCAAACGCATTCATTCCATATCCGCCATAAAAACCACTCATCATGCCGCCGTACCCGCCATAACCCATCATCCCATATCCAAAACCCCCGATTAAAATGAGTCCAAATAAGGCAATCAATACAATAACTAAAGTGTTGTTGGTTTTAGCAGATTTATTGAATTTTCTGGTTGCAGGATTATTGTACTTTCCGGTTGCAGGATTCATAAAAACCCGCCGGTGGTTTTTATTTTTCATATTTCATTTCCCTCAATATATGGATGCAATTTCCAGCCATGTGTTTCTCAATAATGTCCATCATGGGCTTTATAGTCTCTTCGTTCAGCTCGTAATACCTGAACTTTCCTTCACTTTCAACTTTTACAAAACCACATCTTTTTAATCTTGCCAGATCATGTGAGGCTGATGTTTGGTCCAAATCCAATTCCTGCATAATTTCAGAAACATTCTTTTTTCCTTTTCTTAAAAAATTGATTATTTTAAGCCTTGATTCTGAGACAAGAGTTCCGAAAAATATTTTGTATGCTCCGTAAAGTTCATTCTCGTTATAACCTTCATGGTGGGCGTGATGCAGTATGTTTTTGTTTATCATATGAGAGCCCAAATCATATGACTATTTAAAGTTTTCTCTAAGAACAAAAAATAAGAATTAAAATTATAAAACAAAAATAAAAAATTAAGCAGCCAAAGCCGCGTCAATAGCACTCTGGAATGCAGCAAAAGGCTGTGCACCGCTTATTAATCTGCCATCTACAAAGAATGCAGGCGTACCCTGAACTCCATAGTTCTGGCCTTCTGTAGAATCTTTTTGAACTTCAGCGGTCATTGCTCCAGAATCTAGACATGTGGCAAATTTAGTTGCGTCAAGCCCTGATTCCTGTGCATACTTCTTAAGGCTGGCAACATCCAAAGCTCCCTGATTTGCGAACATTTTATCATGCATCTTGAAGTAGGCACTGTCTCCGCCCTGTTCTCCAGCACATTCAGCAGCTTCTGCAGCTTTTTGTGCAAAGGGATGTATACTATTCAAAGGAAAGTCTCTAAAGACTAACCTGACTTTTCCAGTATCAATATAGTTTTTTTGTATCTGAGGTAACGTGTCTGTCCAGAATCTTCCACAGAATGGACATTGGTAATCAGAGAATTCAACTATTGTGACTTTGGCATCTTTTTTTCCAGTCATTGCATCGTCATCAATGCTTACTTTAACAGCGCTTGGCGTTGGTGCAGTAGGATTTGCAGTAGGTGTTGGCGCGACAGCTGCTCCTGTTGTTGGAACCCCGTTTTTTCCCAATCCGAAACCTCCTGTAAAAAGGCTTATCACTAAAAGTGCAGCGAAAACAAAAGTTGCTCCTTTCCACAGACTATCTTTCTTTATCGTTATTGCTCCACTTTCTTCGTTTTTTTCTTCACTCATTTTTATACCTCCTTACATTGATTAAGTATCACAAAATTTCACCAAAATAAGTAAAAATCCTAATAACTTATTTTTTATAAACTTTCTGGTTCTTCAAAGCTATTTTTCAGTTATTATAAAGTCCTCTTCAGCACCAAGTTCCAAAAGGCTGTTTTTTATGTCTTTCACAAAAAATGGCGGGCCGCATATGTAAAAATGCTGGCCAAAATCTTTTATTCTGTCTTTTAAAAATTTCTTGTTTATTTTTCCATATTCATAACCTTTTTTCTTCTCTTCAGTCAAAACCAAAACCAAATTTTCCTTAAACATATCAACCAATTCTTTTTCAAAAAGAATGTCTTCCTTTTTTTTATTCGAGAATATCAAAGTGTTCCCATCCAACTTATTTTCTTTTTTAAGCTGTCTTGATATTGCGATAAATGGAGTGACTCCCGCCCCTCCAGCGATGAAAACTCCTTTTCCTTTGTAGCTTATTGTTCCAAACGGGTCTTCTATGATAAGTTCATCTCCAGGTTTTAATTCATGAAGCTTTTCAGTGACTCCATCTTTGTATTTTTTTATTGTGAACTCAAGGACTAAATCATCATTTAAGCCACATATCGTGAAAGCTCTTTTTTTCATCTCAAATCCTGGTTTGTTTATCGAGACATCCGCAGCCTGTCCGGGCATAAATCTGTAACCATTTGGTTTTTCAACAATGAAACTTTTGACATTGTGGCTTACAAAATCTGTTTTCATGACTTTTAGAATTTTAACCTTATGCTGCATTATTTTCCCTTTCTCCTATTCAGCTCTTTCACCAATTCTTCAACATCTTTTTTTGTCATGCCATGCACAGCTGCTCCCTGCTCGATTGTTTCATGAACAGACATTGGGCATCCAACACAACCAAATCCAACATCATAAAGTGTTTCCATTGCCTCCGGATTTTCCTCAATAAGATCTCCGATTTTCATGTCCGCAGTTATTTTTTTCTTGACTTTTGTAGTTTTTTTTGTTCTCATTTCAGCACCTTCCTCAACTTCTCAACGATTCTATTTAATTTTTCCAAGAAATAATCAACATCTTCTTTTGTTGTGTACTTGCTTATGCTTATTCTTATAGAGCCTGCTAGTTGTTTTTGATTTAATCCTATTGCCTTCAAGACATGGCTTGATTCTCCGGAATGTGAAGAGCACGCAGAGCCTGTTGAAACATATATTCCATCATTTTCTAAATATCCTCCCAAAGCCTCTCCATCTATGTTGCCGAATGAAACATTTACATTGTTGCAAAGCCTTTTTTCTTTCGGTCCGTTGAGGTTTGTGTTAGGAATTTTCAAGATTTTTTCCATTAAATAATTTCTTAACTCTGTCATATTTTTCACATCTTTTTGATTTGCAACTTCGACAGCCTTGGCAAACCCAACAATTCCAGAAACATTTTCTGTTCCTGACCTCAATTTTTTTTCGTGTCCTCCCCCATGTAATAAAGGATCAATCTTTATTCCTTCTCTTATGTACAAGGCCCCAACTCCCTTTGGTCCGTGAATTTTGTGGGAATTTATTGTCATCAAATCAATATTCATTTTTTTCACATCAATTGGAACTTTCGTGAAACTCTGGCAAGCGTCTGTGTGAAATAAAACTCCCTTTGCCTTGCATATTTTTCCAATCTCTTCTATATTCTGTATAGTACCTATCTCATTGTTGCCATGAATTATTGAAACAAGGAAAGTCTTTGAAGTAATTGCTCTTTCAACGTCTTTAAGATTTACAAAACCCTCTTTATCAACATCTAAATAAGTCACTTGTGCGACATGTTTTTCAAGATATTTGCAGGTATTTAGCACACAGTCATGTTCTATTTTAGAAGTTATTATGTGTGTTTTGGAAGGATAGTTTGCATAGCTTAATCCCGTGATCGCAAAATTATTGCTCTCTGTTCCTCCAGAAGTAAAAATAATCTCCGAAGGTTTTGCATTTATTGATTTGGCTATCACTCGCCTGGAATTTTCCAGAGCGTTTTTTGCTTCAACTCCAAAAGCGTGGACAGAAGAAGCGTTTCCATACTTCTCGCTAAAATAAGAAAGCATCTCTTTCAAAACTTTTTCGTCAACTTTTGTAGTTGCTGCGTTATCAAGATAAATTTGTTTCATTTTAGGCTAGCTTATGACTGACTTTTCCACACTTAGAACAAGGAGTTTTGCAAAAATTAGTGGAATGTTTGTTGATTAAATCTAACATGGGCAATATTGTTTTTCTGTTCAAGAAATAAATCCTTTCTTTTCCTTTCTTTTTGGATTCAACAATATTGCAGCATCTTAACGCAGCCAAAGCATGAGAGAGCTTGCTCTGTTCAACTCCAAGTTCTTTATACAATTTAGTTACACTTTTCTCTTTGTCCCTTAAACTCAAGATTATATCAATCCTTAATGGGTTTGCAAGATTGCTGAAAAAGAAGTGATAAGCTCCATTGGCTGAATTACTCATATGAAGCCATATTCATATATATTTATAAATGTTTGGATAACAAAGCCTACGCAATCATTTTTCCCGTAAGAGAAGCCTTGTTTTCCCAGGATTCTGGTTGTTCGTTTTCATCCATAAATTGTTTGCACTCTTCTGCGTTCTTTGAATCTTCGCAGTATTCTGTGCATTCTTCTTCGCTCTGGCATCCTCCTGGTCCCTCTCTTCCCTCATCTTTCTTTTCACCGCCCCCCATGACTTTCTCAAAAAATTGTTTTGCAAAGAATTTTCCACTATTCTTTGCGCCTTCAGGGGTGACTTTTATAGAATTCATCAGGCTTGAAAACATGAAATACATTTTTGCACCGTCGACAACGCCTTTTACCAGCCCGGTTTCCTGTCTTCTATCCCAAGGAGGGCTTTGAAGCTCGACTCTTCCGCTTTCTTCAAACTCAATTATGTCAAGCAGTTTGTTAACATCCAGCTCAACTTTAACATTTTCTGCAGGGTTTTGCTCAGGAGGCATTGGTTCAAAATAAATCAGATCATTTTCGTTTATTCTCATGTAAACATTGAATGCAATTTCTCCGGTTTCAAAATCCTTCAGCTGAAGCACAAGATTCTCCCCGTATTTTTCATTGAGATTCCTTACCTCTTTCATAAACTTATCATCACTCCTTAAATCCTGTTTTTGCTCTTCAGAAAGAGTGTCCATTTTTTCACCTTCTGGGCCAGGAAGCTCGTGATCCTCCATTGATTTTTGCATCTCGAACTTGAAGAATTCTCTTGAAGGGAAAAGCCACGTCCTCATGTAAGGTGAAATAATTTCTTTTTGCTCTCCAAATTCATTTGTTGTTTTTATCTCTTCCCAAAATTCAACACTTCCATATTCTGTCTCGTACTTGAAATTTATCAGGTTGTAAGCAGGAAGCGAATTCTCATTCAAGCATCCAATCCTTTCTGTAATCTGCCTAGACAAATCAACATCTCTCCAGTAAAGCTCGAATATACCTGAAATGTGTTCTTCCCATTTTTCAGCAGAATTTGCAACATATTTCTCAAAGAACCATGCAGCGAACTCTTCATTTAATGATTTTTCAAGCTCTTTTCTCTGCTTTACTAAATTTTCAAGATCTTCCTTGCACCAGTCATTTCCTCCTTGAGAATAATACTTGTTTTTTATTAGATGGAAATTGCTGAATTCATCATTTTGGTTTCCGGCCCATCCACCAAACCAGATAAATCCCTCTGTCTTTCCCTGCGCTTCTCTGCACGAACCACCGACGGTAAACACAAACCTTTCTTCCTTGTACTCTTCTTTTTCAGGCTCAACCCATGTATCTTCCCCTTTAAGGCATTTTCCAGAGCATTCTTCTGTGCACGAGCTGATATCATTTTCTTTGCATTTTGCCTCGCAGCTCACTCTTACTTCATCAACATTGCACTCCAGCTCCTCCCCGCAATCTTCTCTGATGCATTTTTCAACACACGGCCTTACTTCCCTGTCATAACACTCTCTGTCACATCTCTCGCCGCACTCATTTTCTCTTCTTTCTCTTTCATCTTCCCTTTGTCTGTCTCTGTCTTCATCTCTGTTTTGTTCTTCAGGCTGTGCAAAGTTTTCTTCTGGTCCCTGGACAGGAGGTTGCTCTCCCTGCTGTTGTTCGCTGCTAGGCTCACTGGCTGTATTTTCTCCAGGATTGCTCGTGCTTTCACTCGAGCCACTTGAACTGCTATCTGGGCTTCCGGAATTACTTCCACTGTCTCCAGAACCACTGCTTGCCTCATCTCCGACGGCAAATCCTGTTACTTTGGCAATTGACCTGAAAAAAGAGAAAATTACATTTCCTGTCACGCTGCTTTGCTCTCCACTGGCTTCTTGCGGCTCTGGTTCAGATTCCCGAGTTCCTTGTTGCTCCGATGCGGGCTCTGTTGTTTCCTCTGCATTAGTTTCTGGTTCTCTTGTTTGTTCTTCTTCAGTATTAGTTTCAGGCTCTTCCTGCACTTCAATTTCTCCCTCACTTTCTACCTCTTCAGCTTGAGGAATTGTGACACATCTTCTGTTGCTGCAGACATCATTTTCATTCCCACAATCACTGATTACAGAGCACTCATCCCCAACAACTTCTGCTTCTTCAACTTTTGCCTCTTCTGTTTCTGCAGCACCTTCCTCACACTCAACACCAGTTTCTGCCCACAATCCATTGACACATCCTTCTACCACAATATCTTCTCCTGATGAACAATGGTTTATTTTTTCCTCGCCATCAACACACTCTGCTTCTCTGCATTCTGTTAACTCTGTGATTTGGCACACACCTTCTACACAAGACGCATTTCCACACAAAGGATTAGTGCAGTCATCATCTGTTGTGCACGTTAAATTTTCAGCCAAACATACTGGCTCAAGCGGGCATCCGTCCTCGCCTGTCCCTGAAAATATGACATTGCCTGAACATTCTAATGCATCATATTGGACGCAGGTTGCGCAGTCATCAGGGCAGGTTGTTTGCTCATTCTCCTCGCAAATATGGTTTCCGCAAACAGACACATTCACTTCATGAACAATCTCCTCTTTTGCCTGGCATGTGCTTGCAATGCAGTACAATTCCACTTTTTCCTCTACTGTCTGGTTATTCTCATCAAGGCCTGTTCTAGTTTCATATCCGCAGACTTTTCCTCCGCACTGCGAGTCACCACAATCTATCTGTTCGTTTTCATTGTCATCAACATTATTATTGCATATTTCCTCTCCTCTTTCCTTGAACTCTTCAACAAGCCTTTTTTCCCACTGCTCCTGTTCGTAATAAGATTCTTTCTTTTCATAGCTTGAGAACAACTCAATGTAGAAGTTTTTTCTTTCTTCATAATTTGCTTTTCTTAGTCTGGTTTCTTCCTGCCTTCTCTCTTGATCCTTTTTAATCCAGCAGTAGGTTTCTCCGCATTTCATTCTCTCCTCTTCAGACATAGTGTTCCAGAAATCCTGGTATTTTTTGTCAAGAGTCTGCCAGACATTGTTTGACTGCTCGTTCCAGGCCTCTGTCAACATTCTCAGCTCATTGGATTTTCTCATTGCTGATTCATAATTTCCAGAAGCTATCAGGCTTTTTATCTCTTCAATCATATCTTTAGTGCCTTGCTTGAAACTTTCTGTTGTGTAGCTGGAATATTTTTCCCTCGAGAAATCACCGTTTTCTTGATTTTCAGGCTGCTTGAATCCTTTCCCTCTTCCCTCGATCCACATGTTTAGGTTTATCCAGTTCCACATGCAGTCATCACACATCTCAAACCTCATCATTGCATCAAAATTTTCTCCCTCGTAGAAATCAATCTCCCACATTATCAGGTTTTGGTTTTCTCTCTTGTTTTCAGAGCCAATGACTTCATTCATTAATTCTCTGCATTGTGAAGGATTTTGATTAAAGTATTTATTGAAGGCTTGCTCTATGCCCACAGTTTTGCTTGCAAGGTTTTCCAAAATTTCCTTGCTTGGGTTTTTGGAATATCCCTCGGCCAGAGTTTTTGCCTCTTCTATTTTTTCCTTTATATTAAGCTGCTCTTCAGGGCTTTTGAACCTTGTTTCAAGATTCAGCCTATAATACAAAACATCTTCATTATTTTTTGCAATAATACTTGGCCAAGCACCAAGCCATATCTGCATCTTCTTGCCGTCGAATATCAGTTTTCTCCATGCAGAGACTCCGTTTTCAACTTTTTTTTCATGACCATTGCCATTTCCTTCCTCAACCCAAACCCATCTTGTCGTCTCCGTGGGTTTTCCAAGGGCTTTTTCAAGCTGCTCTGTTTTTAGAACTGGATCGTGTTCCTGAAAACTAGCCCCCATTGCCTTAGAAAGGTCCTGCCTCAAAGAAGCTGTGTACACTATAAGCTGTGCATAATTTATATTCCCTGCTTCGTATTGTTCTGCCTGGTATGTTACTTTTTCAATTGAATCTTCTATTTCGCTGGCAGCAACAGGCTTGATTAAAATGGATATAGTTAAAAATAGAATTACAAAAAACAGAATCAAGCCCCTCTTTTTCATTCCTTTACCGAGGAAACACTGGTATTTAAATTATATGATAATAACCTTAATAAATCCAACATCGTTGATAAAAACCCAACATGACACAAATCCTCGAAGCAAAACAAAGAAATGCAGAAGAAGTCAAAGAGATACTCCACCCTCTTGTAAAGGAATGGTTTTTCACAAAGTTTGAAGACTTATCTTTAACACAGAAATATGGAGTTTTGAATATTTGGGAAAGGAAAAATATTCTTATTTCAGCACCAACAGGAGGAACAAAAACCCTCACGGCTTTTCTTTCCATACTAAATTACCTTGTAATAAAAGCTGAAAAAGGAGAATTAGAAGACAAAATTTATGCAGTCTATGTCAGCCCTCTTAAAGCTCTCTCTAATGACATACAAAAAAACCTTGTTGAACCTTTAAACGAGATAAACGAACTGGCAAAATCAAAAGACATTAAACTTCAAAAAATAAGAGTTGCCCTGAGAACAGGAGATACAACTGCCTCAGAGAAATCAAAGATGTCGAAAACCTCCCCGCATATAATGATAACGACTCCGGAGTCTTTGGCAATAGTGCTCACATCAAAAAAGTTCGTTGAAAACCTTCATGATGTTGAGTTTTGCATTGTTGACGAAATCCACGCTTTGGATAATAAAAGAGGAACATATCTAAGCTTGAGTTTGGAAAGACTTAACGAAGTTTCCAAAACATTTCCATCAAAAATAGGATTAAGTGCAACAATAGCTCCTTTGGAAGAGGTTGCAAAGTTTTTAGTTGGAATTTCTGATGACAGAAAAGTCCACATTGCAGAAGTCCCTTTGGACAAGAAAATAGACATACAGGTCCTCACTCCTGTAAAAGACTTGGTTGAAGACGGAGAGGTTCACACAAAGATGTATTCTTTAATGTCAGATTTGATAAAAGAGCACAAAACCACTTTGATTTTCACAAACACAAGATCGGCAACAGAAAGGGTTGTAAACTATCTTAAAGAGAAATTTCCAACAGAATATGGGGACGACAACATTGCAGCACATCATTCTTCTTTAAGCAAGATTCATAGGTTTGATATTGAAGAAAGATTGAGACAAGGAAAACTGAAAGTTGTTGTTTGTTCAACTTCTTTAGAATTGGGAATTGACATCGGTTATATTGACTTGGTAATAATGTTAGGCTCGCCAAAATCTTCTGCAAGGGCCTTACAAAGGCTTGGAAGATCAGGCCACAAACTCCACGATGTCGCAAAAGGAAACTTTATAGTTGTTGATAGAGATGACCTTGTTGAATGTGCCATAATACAGAAAGAGATGATTGAAAGGAAAATAAACAAAATAAGATTCCCTAAAAACTGCCTTGATGTCTTGAGCCAGCAGATTTTCGGCATGGCCATATACAAAGTATGGAAAATAGATGAGTTGTTAAATGTAATAAGAAAAAGCTATTGTTATTCTGATTTGCCAAAAAATGATTTCCTTGACATTATAAGCTACCTTTCTGGAGAATATGACCTTGAAAAAAACTCTGTCTATGGAAAAGTTTGGTATGACAAAGATTCTGGAGAGGTAGGCAAGAGGGGAAAGATGGCAAGAGTTTTGTATATGACAAATCTTGGAACGATTCCTGACGAATCTTTCATAACAGTAAAACTTGCAGGAGGAAGCGATGAGCATATTGGAGTTATAGACGAAGGGTTCATGGAAAGGATGAAAAAAGGAGATGTTTTTGTTCTCGGAGGAAAAAAATATATCTATCAATACACAAAAGGAATGAATCTTTATGTAAGGGGAACAGTTGACAGGTCTCCCACAATTCCATCATGGTTTTCAGAGATGCTTCCTTTAAGTTTTGATTCTGCTTTGGAGATAAATGAGTTCAGAAAACTCATGAGAGAAAAACTTGGCTCAGACCAGCCAAAGTCAAAAATCGTACAATTCATTAAATCTTATCTTTACCTTCCAGACCAGACAGCAGAGGCAATATACAATTATTTTTTAGAGCAGGCGAGTTTCCTTGAAATTCCTGACAGGAACAATATTCTTATTGAAAAATTCATAGATAATGAGAAAAAATATCTTTTGTTCCATTCTCTTTTTGGAAGAAGGGTTAACGATGCCCTGTCAAGGGCAATGGCTTACATTATAGGATTTTTAGGTGGAAGAGATGTTGAAGTAGGAATAACTGACAATGGATTTTATCTTTCTGGTGGGAACATGCCTTTGAACAGGGCTCTCGCGGAACTTAAAGAAAAAGATTTGGAAAAAATACTGAAAGAGGCTTTGGATAAAACAGATGTTCTGGCTAGGCGTTTTCGCCATTGTGCAACACGTTCTTTGATGATATTAAGAAGTTACAAGGGCAGGAGAAAAACAGTGGGAAAACAGCAGATGAAATCACACTTCCTTTTAGCAGCAGTAAAGAAAATATCAAACGAATTCCCCATACTGAGAGAAGCAAGAAGAGAAGTCTTGGAAGATTTGATGGATATTGAGAACACAAAGTTAGTTTTAAGGGAAATAGAGTCCGGCAAAATAAAAATAAAAGTCGTTGAAACTTCCCTCCCTTCTCCATTCGCATTAAATCTCATTTTGCAAGGCCATACTGACCTAATAAGGATTGAGGACAAGCAGGCATTCTTGCGAAGAATGCATGAACTGCATGTGAAGAAGTTATTGGGGTGAAGTGGAGAGAGCTTAATGATCTTAGATTAAACCCCATTTTCTTTCGAGAAAGCTTATTTCATCAAATAATTTCTTTTTTAAATCAAATTCTTTTTCTGCAAGTTCTATTTTTTGTTCTCTAGGCATAACTTTTCCAGGCTCATATCTTTTTTCTTCAACTTCTTTCTGCAATTTTTGGCTTAAATATGGCTTAATGCTTGCATAGAAAGAAGTTTCTTTGAATATATCTGGGTTAAACCGATTTTTGTTTATTATTTCTTTACATCTACTTATTAATTCCTTTCTCCACCGGAGTTTCATTTTTTTCTTTTCTACTCCCCATTTACTCCATGGTGCAACTAATGATGCAATAGTTCCAGTAATTGCGGAAATAATTATAGCGAAAATTATTTCTGTTGTTGTCATAAATAATCTAAAATTTCGTTCTTTTAATATTTTTGTAATATCTTGGATACGCAATACTTAAAAAGTAGAATATTTAGAAATGGAAATGGGAATAATTGATAATTTTCTAAGCTTGAATATCCAACAACTTTTTTTAAGAGGTAATATTGCAAAAGCATACGAAAAAATGTACGAAATAGCAGAGAGTATTGCTAGCCATGAGGTAACTAGAAGAATGGAAATAATTAATAATAAATCAGATAGCATTGTGAAAAACAAAGGAATAGATTATTTTTGGTCTTATTTTGAAAAAATTGTTAAATACAAAGAAAAGAGAATAGAATATCATATGAATGAAATGAAAACTCTCCTAAAGTTAAGAGAGGAGCTAAAAGAGAGTAAAAAATAGTTTAATCGAGCCTATAATTTTCCCCCCTTCGCAAAATATACAAACATACAAGAAATATTTTTCCCTTCCCGTCTCTTCCAAAACCCCCTATAACACCAACTTATCGACTAAATCCCTTGGGCAAACTTTTTAAGAAATTAACAATACTGTCAACCAAAGATTCTAAAATACTTGTTCTGTTTTCCAACACATCAACCCTTTGCTCCAACTCAGCGACTCTTTCTTCCAATGTTTGTTCATGACAAATATAAAAATTGTCTAAGTCTATATGTACTCCCCCATTGCTTCCTGAGTAAGCGCCAATGTATAATTCATACGTTCCATTGGCATTTGACAAAGCAAGGTTATCAATTAAAGTGGTATTAGATGGAGTAATCCTTTCAAGGTGCAGATTATTCTCCTGAAATTCTATTTTAATATGATAATCCCCTAATTCGTTAACAACATCTCCCATTATTCCTATTCGAATATACTGATCTCCTGTCAAAAGAGTCATTTGTCCAGGCACACCCTCTTTTGAAACAGCATCAAAGTCATACTCAAGAACATCTCCTGTTGTAAAAGTTCTGGTTGGAAACAAATAAGTTCTTTTATCAGATAATTCATTCTGCTGTATATGAAAATTCTCCAAAACAGGGTCAATGCCATATTCATCAGTTAAGGGCTGTCCCTCAACATCTTGCCTAACTTCCCACTTCCCAGAATCTAGGCTTCCTGAGGAAAAAACATCGTATGTCTGGCAAACCTGCACAGCAGATACAATACTAGTCGATAAAAGACCCATTGCGAGAAACAAATACAATTTGTTCATAATAAATTGGGTTACCCAAAGTTTATAAAAATTATTGTCTTTCAGTTTCTCTCTTATCATCTCTTCCAAAACCCCCTACAAACTCTTCAAATCTTAAAAACATCCTCAACATGCTTTTGCTTCAGGGCTTTTGTTATTCTATAAGCCAGTTCTAATGAGGGGTTGTATCTTCCCTGCTCTAGAGAGATTATCGTCTGTCTTGTCGCGTCCACTAAACTCGCCAGCTCTTCCTGAGTCAGCCCAAGCTTCTTTCTGAAAAACTCTATCTTAGTTTTCATGCTAATTTCTCCTGTCAAGCCATATGTTTGACACAGCCTTTACGACAAGTGCAGCGACAACCGCAGCTATAAGGAAAGGATCTACAACACTGAAGTCATTTTTCACACTGCTTGATGCAACCTGATATCCGACTCCGACAACTAAGACAAGTATCACAGCCCACAATGCGTTTCTCTCGGCTATTGCCTCGTGCATCTTTTCTCTTTCGTCCCTTATCTTTATCATTATGCTTCCGACTTCAACAAGTAGGATGATTCCCCATACTACCAAAACGCCTATTCTTACTTTCATATCACTGAAAGGGATGTACACGATTGCCATTGTCAAGGCTACAAGCACAACAGTGTATAGCCAGCCCTGCCAGGTCTTTGGAAACAATCCCCATCCGCTGTACTTTCTTCTTGCGAACCATTCCGGTTTTCCTATCATTTTGTTTTTTGTATGACCTCCATGTCAAATATATGTTACATCTACTATTTAAATCTTTCGGAAAATGTAAGAAATATGTTACATTGATTATGTTTCCTAACTCTTATAAACCCTTTATTTTGCTTACTCCAAAACATTTAAATACTATAAGACGTTATAACTTGTTATAACAAGTTACAATAAAATGCCAACTACAATACAGATATCGAATGAAGTGAAGAAGGCCCTTGACAGGATGAAAGTCCATGAAAGAGAAACATACAATGATGTAATAGAATTCATGCTGGAAGATAATTTAGAATTGAATGACCAAACCAAAAAAGAGATTGAAGAAGCAAGAAAAAGGATAAAAAGCGGTAAATTTGTGAGTCATGAAGAAGTCAAAAAAAGACTAGGGTTATGATGTATCAAATAATCTGGGACGAAAAAGCCCAAGAGCAATTATTAAAACTGGATTCTACATTATCAAAGAGAATATCCAAAAAAGTCTTGGAACTCTCAGAAAACCCATTTTCTAAAGATGTTAAGAAATTAAAAGGGATTTTCGGTTATAGGTTAAGGGTTGGAGATTATAGGGTTATTTTTGATGTTGAGAAAGATGTAATTCTTATCTTGAAAATTGGTCACAGAAAAAATATCTATAATTAAAATTGTTTCAATCCTAATACTTATAAATCCCATTAAAATTCTATTTTTATGTCCAACCACGTTTTCCTCTCAAAATCCCTGTATTTTCCAGAAAAAGGAATTCTTACAGTCGGAGATCTCCACATAGGTTATGAGTCAAGATTAAGACAATCAGGAGTCCTTATTCCCAAACGGCAAATAAAGGACTTGATTAGTGAGCTGAAAAAAATATTTGATGTCATAGAAAAAGAAAGGAAACAAAACATAAAAAAAATTGTTTTTCTTGGAGATATAAAACATGCCTTCGGCTTTGAAAGCGAAGAGAGGAACGAGTTCCAGGAAGTCCTTGAATTTCTTGGAGAAAAATTCCCGGCTGAAAATATAATTCTGTTAAAAGGGAACCATGACACAATGGACTACACTTTTGAAGGTTTCATGAAAGACTTTTACATTGAAGACGAAATTGCATTTATACATGGAGATGAACACATAAATCAGGCGTTCGATAAAAAAATAAAAACAATTGTCATGGGCCATATACACCCCTCTGTTGTCCTGAAGGAAGAAGATGGTGTCAAAAAAGAAACATACAAATGTTTTCTTGAAGGAAATTTCAAAGACAAAAAAGTGATAATTCTTCCAAGCTTCCTCGATTTCATAGAAGGCTCTCCTGTAAATGACTACAAAGATGATTACGAAGATTATTTCTCGATAATCCCAAAAAAAGCCTTATTGAAATTCAAAGTCCATGTTGTGGGTGACGACGGCGTCTATGAGTTTGGCAGCGTTAAGGGTTTGTCCTAGACACCAAAAAGCTTTAAATATAGATATTATTTTGTATAAATATCAGGTAAAATGAACAAAGCAATTATTTTATTTTCAGCATTACTTTTATTGAGTTTCACGGCTGCAACATGCACAATAGACACGGTATTGGTAAATCAGGACCCTTATCCAGCAATGCCTGGAGATTATGTCAAGGTCGTTTTCCAGGTAAGCGGAATCTCGGGTTCAGAATGCAGCAGCGTAAAATTCTGGTTTGATGATTCTTTCCCATTCTCTCTTGACCCTGGCTCTCAAAGGGAAGTGACAATGAAAAGCGGAACATACGCAAAAGATTACAAAGATTTCTTCCTGGTTCCTTATAAATTAAGGGTGGACAAAGCAGCATTGGACGGAGAAAACGAGATAACAGTCAAATACAGTGTAAGTGAGAACGGGGCCGTAATCGAGAAAAAATTCAATATAACTGTTGACGATTCAAGAAGCGACTTCGAGGTCAACATAAAAGATTATTCTTCAGCGACAAAGAAATTGACATTCGACATATTAAACATAGGTCCAAAGAATGTTGAAGCATTGACGATTGAAGTGCCAAAGCAGGACAATGTAAATATCTACGGAACAAACAAAGTCATAATAGGCAATCTTGATGCAAACCAAGATGACCTCGCCTCATTTGACGCTGACTTGAGACAGGGAAACATTTTGCTTAATATAACTTACACAGACCAAATAAATGAAAGAAGACAGATTGAAAAAACTGTTTATTTTGATCCAAGCTATTTCAATAAAACATTGTCTCAAAGCAAAGGAATTTCGGCTTTCTGGACTTTTGTCATTGGACTTTTAATTCCTCTGGCTTTCTTTTATATCAGAAAAAAACTCAAACACAGAAAAGAAGCTAAGAAAAAGAATTAGTCTTAGTCACATTCCTAAACAATCTTTATAATCCATAATTGATTTATACTTCCATGCAAGGCTTAGCTTCGATGCTTGAGTCTCACTGGCAAAATCACCATTTCTTTGTGCTAATTGAATGACGTTGCACAGATTATTTTCATTTAGGATAGTTATATACTTTGAATGCATAATTAATTTTATATCATAGTCATCTAGCATCCCTTTTTCCACTTTTCCTTTGCTCAATATGTATAGTGTTTCCCATGTCCTTTCTCCAGTGTAGAAATTGTAGAATGCCAGGACTATCTTAGAGTCATCAGGCAGTTTGTTTATCAAGTCGTTTTTTTGAAGTATTTCTGCAAAATTTTTATAATCTTCCTGCGTCGCAACTCTGTAAACTACTGGCTTGCTTGTAGAAGTGCCGGAACTTTGCGATGTAGTCGATTGCTTCTTTGGCGCTTCTTTTTTAATATATTTGTCATAAGCATACGCTGCTCCTATCACAAGTAAAACGACAATCAACACAATCAGCAATTTTTTGCTCTTTTTTTGTTTCTCTTTTTCTTTCTTCATACTATGGGCACGGAGGGAATCGAACCCCCATCTCCTGGGCTGGAGCCAGGTAGTCTACCACTAGCCTACGCACCCGATTTCTAAATTTAAAAGAAATATAACATTTTTAACCTTATCTATATCTCCACATTGTCTTGATTTCAATAATTTTTTTCATAATAAAAGGAGCAATCCCGCTAAAAGAAAAATTTCCGTATTCAAATATCCCATTATTTTTTCCCAAAGATATCACAAAAACCCCGGGTTTTGTTTTATACTCTCTTAATCTCCCATTTTTCTCGATCCTCTTTATGTTCTCAACGATTATCCTGGCATGTCCTTCAGAGTTCTGGGCCGTTTTTTCTTCAGCAATGTCTGTGACATCTCCTCCAACAAAAATGTTTTCGCATCCATCCAACTGCAAAAATCCATTTGTCCTTATCTGCCCTTTTTCATTTAATTTATTTTTGAAGTTCTTGATCATGAAACCAGAATTGCTCTTTATTCCTGTGCACATGAAGACAAGATCAGCTTTTATCTTTCTTTTTTTGTCTGTAAAAAAAACATTTCCCTTGTTGCTTATGACTTTTTCATCACTGATTATGTTAGTTCCTTTAGACTCAAGAAAATTGCGTGCAAACTTCCTGGTTTTTTCATTGTTTCTTGAAAGGATTTCTTTTCCGGCATCAATCAGCATTATTTCTTTCTTTTCACATCTTGTGGCTATCTCTGCAGAGAGTTCAACTCCTACAAGTCCGCCACCGACAATCAAAATGCTTCTTGCTTCTTTTATTCTTTCAGAGAATTCAGATATCTCTTTGCCTCTTTGAGGGACAAAAACTTTTGGGTCTTTTATGGGGCTATTATATTTTGATCCAGAAGCTATTATCAGATAATCAAATTCTAGCTTTTTTTTACCTACGACAACATAGTTGTTTTTTATTTCAGAAACGCTGCCTAAAACAAATTTTTCATTTTTTAGATAATCTTTGTGGTAGATCTGGATTGATTTCAAATTTTGGGGGTTGATTATAGATTTTAATACTGAAGGTGTAAATTCAAAGTATTCCTTGTTGTCTATTAAAGTCACATCAAAATTATTCCGAAGCCTTTTTGCACAATATGCCCCGGTAAAACCTCCTCCGATTATGACAACTCTTTTTTTGCTTTCCATCATGAAAATATAAAAATAAAATTAAAATAAAAATGTATCTATTTTTTTCGGTCTAGGGCCAACACTCCAGGTCCTTTCGCCATTATTGCAAGGAAAGCTGCTAGATACAACAATGCGAGTTCCCCTCCATTTTGCCAAGGGAAAACAGCGTTCTTTATGTGTACATAGAAATATGCTCCAAGCATATCTATTGTCCCAAGCAAAGCAGCATATCTGGTGAAAAGTCCCAATATCAAAAGAACACCTACGCAGATTTCTATTATTCCTGCCAGCCCGAACATAGTGGTGATTGACACCGCACCTTTGCTCCCGAACCATCCAAAAATCTTCTGGGCTCCGTGTGTAAAGAAAAGTATTCCTACTAATATCCTGAACACGACCCAAAGCTGTTCTGAACTTTTTTCAAAAACTTTTTTCATCTTTTCCTCCCTTATAATTATATAAGAATTATATGAAAAAAATTTCATATGTTTATAAATGTTTTTGTCTTCTATCTTATTCTTTCAATTTCTTTTATCTCTTCGTCAGAAATTGCGCAGCCTTTGAATTTCACGGCATAAAGCAAAGCATCAAGGACCATCGGGCCTTTGAGTTTTACAAGGCCTTTTTTGTATGATACATAAAGAAGTTCTGAAGACCTTATGAACTTGAATCCTTTAAAGTATTTGAAATTTTCTTCTAATGCTGAAATTGATGTATGAAGTTTTTTTTCTAGAAGTTTTTTCAGGTTGTCCGGCTTTTCACAGAGCATCCTTATCGTTCTTTCATCGACGGCAACAACATTTTTTATTCCTTTTTCTGCCAATACCTTGCTCAGGACTAAGCAAGACATTTCGCCGGAATCAATTATGTATATGCTGTTCTGTTTTGATCTGAATGTTGTGTTTGCAATGTTCTTCAGCTTTTCAAGGTCTTTATAGAGATCTTTTTCATTTATTCCCAATGCGGACGGCATTTCCAAAACACCTTCATCCAACAGCTCTTTGAGCCTTATGGCTTCAAGCTCAAATCTTTTTATTGTCAGAGGTTTGTCAATTATTTCTCTCTTTACATCTTTGGTTATAAAAAAATATCCTCCAAAAATCTTTTTCAAATCTCTTAGTTCATCGAAAAGCCCGTTCATTGACAAACTTATGAGCGTGCTTGAATCGAATATGATTGCTTTGTTTGTTGTCATTTTCTATTTTTAATCAAACCCCCAACATAGTTTCTAAAACAAATTTTCTTTCCCGCGTAATAAATACCCTCTTCTCCAACAAATCCTCTTATATCTCCTTTCCACTTATTATCATAACTAAATTTTCCAAGTTTGAATGACTTTGGGCCTCTTACTGGAAAGTCTTTCGGAATTTTGCTAATGCATTTTTTTAGAAAATTAAATGCTTCTTGATGAAGATGTTGGTATTCATCAAATATTCCTCCTCGATAAGCCATAACCCAAATAACTTTTCCTTTACAATAAACTCTTTCTTGACCACAATCAATTATGTTACCAAAGTAAGTGTCTGTATATAACAAATCCCCTTCTTTAATAGAATAAGTTTTTCCTCCATCTTTTGTTTTTTTAGGTTTAGAGTCTGTTGAAGCATAGGCTTGTTTTTTTGCCTTTGCAATAAATCGGATTACATTTGTTTCGATCATTCAAACATCTCCAGATTCGACCACACTTGGGCGAAAACAGAATTTTTCATTCGAAAAATTCCATAGCAATTTTAATTCTGTTTTTTACATCCATAGTCTTGCTTAATGCAATATCAGGAATTCCAGTTCCTCCAGCATAATTAGCCAATTCATATAATGTTATTCCTAATAGACTTGCAGTCTTCTCTAAAGAAATACCGTGCTCATAAATCCTAGAAGCTTTGTTTATCGAAGCTTTCCTAAAAACATCCTGGATATAAATTTTCAATTTTCCTGAAAGCTTGTCTATAGAACTTCTTAAAGACTTTATGTGCACCCCAAGTTCTTTGCTGTCATTATTTTCAAGGGCTTTTATAGAATGGTCAATGCATTCAACGATCTTTTTGTAAAATTTTCCCCATCCGGGATACTCTCTATAATTTGTTCTTTCAATTATCTTGCTCAAAGAATATATTATCACAGCCACTACAATATTGTCTGGGTCCTGCGTTATTGAAGCGGAGTGTATTGTCTGATTGCTCAACTCTTTGAGTTTCACAACGTCCTCTTTTGTCATCGCCTCTTTGGTTTCTACAAAGACCCTCAATATATTATCTTTTTCCTGAATTTTAATCACCTGAAATTATGGGCATTTCAAGATTAATAAATTTAATGACAACACTAACTTTTTATACCGTTATTTCTTTTTACTTCTATGGCAGATGTAATACTAGACACCAATTTTGTAGTGACATGCGTCAAGCAGAAAATAGATTTTTTCGAGGAAATAAAACTGATGGGATTCAGAATTTTGATTTCTGAACAGGTTATTGAAGAGCTTGAGAAGCTTGGATATGAGGAAAATATTCAGGATGCAAGAACTGCGCTCAAAATTATAGAATCGCACAACTTTGAACTGCTTGCTTTGGAGAGAGGAAGTGCCGATAAGGGAATAATAAATTATGCAAGATCGCACAGGGAAGTCATCGTGGCGTCGCTCGACAAAGACCTTAAATCATCAATATCAAATAAAAAACTGGTAATAATGGGAAAAAAGAAGCTGGAAGTCGTTTGACCTCATATCATAACCTTTTTAAACCAATTTTTACTTTAATTTTTGTTAAAATGTTCTACATTACAGAAGTCGATGATTATATAAGAGTAGACCCAAAACTTTTTGGATTGCCTACTGTTGAGGCTGTTGAAAAGCAGCTTAAAGAGACATACTCTGAATACTATGAAGAGGAACTTGGAAAAGTCTTGAGCGTGATAGACATAATGGAAGTCGGAGAGGGCGTTTTGATTCCTGAAGATGGAGCAGCATACTACAAATCTAAATTTAAATTACTGGCTTGGAAACCCGAGCTTCATGAATTAGTCTATGGAGAAGTTTCAGAAATAACAAACTTCGGTGCGTTCATAAACATGGGCTCAATGAAAGGAATGATCCACATTGGCCAGACAATGGACGATTATGTCACCTTCTCGAAATCAAACACCTTGACAGGAAAAGCTTCAAAGAGAGTATTGAAATCCGGGGATTTATGCGTAGCAAGGATTGTTGCAATCTCCCACAAAGGCGATGAGCCAAAAATAGGTTTGACAATGAGACAGCCTGGCTTGGGAAAACTAGAATGGATAAAAGAAGATCAAGTTAAAAAGAATAAATCTGCTGAAAGAGAAGCAAAGTCAGAAGAAAAAGCAGCAAAAGTTAAAGGAGGCAAGAAGAAATAATGACAATTGATTTTTCTTTAGGAGATTCGTTCCCTAGTGTCATACCGCACGTAGTTACAGAATTGCACCCAGACGAAATCTTGCCACAACTTCATGAACCAAAATTCCCTAGACACTCAAATTGCCCCCACTACTCTCCCATTGATCAAACTTCAGGAACATGTACAGTAGCTAAAGAAAACGGCCTTCCACTTTACAAACCTAAAACTCACTGTGATAATTACGCAGCTTGTGAGGTATACGCATCAGTTAAAAGGAGCCTCTCTTAAAATGGCAAAACAAAAAGCTTGCAGAATTTGCAACACAATATATGAAACCGGCGACAAATGCCCTAGATGTGGCTCTAAAGAGTCAACGGAAGGGTTTAAAGGCAGGATAGTAGTCAGAGATTTGGAGAAATCCGAAATCGCCCAAAAATTAAAATTAAGAGATAAGGGCGAGTTCGCTATTAAGACAAGATGATCGAAATAAAACACATTTCTAAAGAATTTGAGAACCATCTGTTCAAGAGAAAGGAGATAGAGTTTGAGATCTCTGAAGAGAAAACCCCTTCGAAAAAAGAAGTGACTGAAGCTCTTTGCAAGAAATTTTCAAAGACTCCAGAGCTTGTCTTGATAAAAAAGATAGAGGGGAAATCCGGGATAAAAAACTCTAAGGTTCTTGCATTCATCTACCATTCAAGAAAGGACATGGATGAGACAGAATCGTTTTCAAAAAAAGAAAAAGAAAGAATGACTAAACTTCTTGCACCTGCAGAAGGGGCTGCACAATAATCATGGCACAAAAGAAAGGCGGACAAGGCAAAAAACCACACAAGAACAAACCTACGAGCAAGAAATATACTAAATACACTTTAAGCGGTGATAAAGTCACACGGGCTAAATACTGCCCTAGATGCGGTCCAGGAGTGTTTTTAATGATCACAAAAGACAGAGTGTATTGCGGAAAGTGTCATTACTCGGAGTTCGCGAGTAAGAATTGATTTTTCTAAGAATATGTTTGGGCAAGCATCAATAACAAGACCGATGCTTATTAAGCCCGCGTATAAATAATTTTTTTCAAATTAATATGAATATGTTGCGTGGGGATGTTTACTAAAGAATAAATCACTGTATCCCACGACTTTTCAATAAATGAATATCAAGTGAGCAAGAACTAATCTTAATAAGCTCACATAAATCTCTTTTTTAATATAATATGTTAGTGCCTTTCCTATTTAAAGGTTTTGATTATAAAGCTTATTAAATTTTTATATGGGATGCTGCGCTGCAACAGGCAAAGCAGGTAAATCAACAAATTTTTGATCGTGCCAACAATTGTAAAAAACAGGACCTAAATCTATATCTGCACATATGGAACTAATATTTGCTCTTTGTTCTAATGTTTGTCTTCCTATTCTTGTTTCATTATTTATTGTATGGGGGAAAAAATAATACTTAGATACAACTCTTACTGTGTCTTTAGGATATAAATATCCAGATCCATCTATAGGGTGGGACACTTCTACTGTTCTTTCTCCTTCAATTTTTAATACTCTCATTTTATTTTTATTGTCCTTCGTTCCATTTATTTTGATTATAACCCTGGGATAGATGTCCTGAGAAATCAAATAGAGTCCCAAGACCTCTATCCTGGGGAAAAAGAGGTGATTATATACCAACTTGGTGGAGTATTTAAATCTTTCGTTTTTGTTACTCTTAAAAAATGACAGTAGGTTTTTCACTTTGAGTAGTGTCAGTTCTCTCAAGAATGACATAAGTTCCAGGTTCCTAAAACCATCTTTAGGCACTACGCGTGTTCTTTTTAGGCACTACTTAATAAAAACCACTCAGATAGTTTATAAAATACCGATGTTTTTAAGCCTTATGGAAGAGAATGGTAACGCCGATACTAAAGGAAGCGTGAAACAGGATCAAATTCAGACACTTCTTTTTAACAGAGAGGTAGGATGGCAGGAAATAATCTACGATTTGATAAACACAGAACAATTAGACCCTTGGGATATTGACATTGCGGTTTTGACAAACAAATATCTGGAAAAAATCCAGTCTTTGGAGGAGGCAGATTTTTTAGTGTCAAGTAAAGTGCTTTTAGCTGCTTCTTTACTTTTAAGGATTAAATCCGAGATATTGCTCAATAAGTACATAAAAAGCATTGATGAAATCTTATTCGGAAATAAAGAGATCAAAAAATCGGTTTTAGAAAGAATAGAGCTTGACGAAGAGATTCCTGAGCTCATTCCAAGAAGCCCAATTCCAAGATTCAAGAAAGTAACTTTACAAGAGCTTATAGAATCCTTAAATAAAGCAATAAAGACAGAAACGCGAAGGATAAGCAAAGAGATTGTAAACAAGAATGCTTTGAGAGAGGCGGGAATTTCGCTCCCAAGAAGAAAAATAAGCATAACAGACAAGATAAAGGAAGTTTACTCTAAATTGACGGACCATTTCGATTCCAACAAAAACTCAAAAAAGATTGGTTTCTCTGATCTTCTGGGAAATAATAAAGAAGAAAAAATAATCTCATTCTCTCCATTGTTGCATTTAGAAAACCAGAAAAAAGTTTGGCTCGAGCAAGAGACGCATTTTGAGGAAATTTACATATGGCTCAAGGAAGTTTATTTTAAACATAATCCTGATCCTTTCGCAGATTTGAAAGACCAAGTCGATGAAGAAATGAAAGGTCTTGATGAAGAAGGCAAAAAAAGACTTGAGGAAGTCAACAAGGATTTTGAAAATCCTTTGGCAAGTCTGTTCGATTAAAAGAAAGGTTATTAAGATGTTCAGTCTTTGATTGAAAATGAAAAAACAACTTTATTTTATTGTTGGCATCACTGTAATAATCGGTGTGGCCTTAATCATACTTCTTTTACAAAATCCTTCTAAACCGGAAGAAAAAAAAGAGAACATAACTGAAAATACCTCTGTGATTGGAACCGGACAAGCATATCTTTTGAATGAGACTCAATGCATTGAAAGAGGTTATTCTTGGGTTCCGCGTCCAGGTTTATGTGCTCCAGGAATTGGTTGTGGTTACACATGTGACATCCCAACAGGAGATTCTGGAAAAAAATGTTATTCTAACTCAGAATGTCAAGGGGCATGTTTGTGCAGTAAAAGTGTCAGAGATTCTGAAGGGTACCTAATCGGAGAATGTTCAAATTACAAATTCTCTACAGAAGTAAGCGATTGTCCGTGCATTCTCGTGGCAAAATCAAAAACAGGGTTTATTTCCGGTTGTGCCTAACTTTTAAAACCCCCATTTGCCTTTACATTTCATGAAACTCGGCGTATTATTCTCTGGAGGAAAAGATTCATGTTATGCAGCCTGGCTTGTAAAAAACGAAGGTCACGAATTAACATGCTTAATCTCAATGTTCTCAGAAAACAAGGATTCTTACATGTTTCACACTCCTTCAATAACAAGGGTTGAGGAGCAGGCAAAAACAATGAATCTGCCTTTGTTGATACAAAAAACAAGAGGAAAAAAAGAAGACGAATTGAAAGACCTTGAAATGGCTATTAAAAATGCAAAAGAAAAATACAAGATTGAAGGAATTGTTACAGGAGCTTTGAAAAGCGTTTACCAGGCTTCAAGAATACAGAACATATGTGACAAATTGAATCTTAAATGCATTAATCCTCTCTGGCAAAAAGATGAAATAGAATATCTTAATGACTTAATCAAAAATAAATTTAAAGCCGTAATAACTGCGGTTGCTGCCCAACCATTGGACGAAAAATGGCTTGGAAGAGTAATAGATAAAAAATTTATTGAAGATGTGAAAGTTTTGAAAGAAAAATACAAAATTCATCCAGCTGGAGAAGGCGGAGAATTTGAATCTTTTGTTTTAAACTGTCCATTGTTCAAAAAAGAGCTAAAAATAAAGAACAAAAAATATTCTGGCGATGGAAATTCATGGAGAATGGAGATTGAGTTATGAAAGAACAAGAAATAATAGAAGAAACAATAGAATTCGTCAAGAAAACATTGGCCGATACTGAAAAAGGACACGACTGGGATCATATTCACAGAGTTTGGAATTTATCAAAAACAATTGCCAAAAAAGAAAATGCCAATATGTTTATTGTAGAAATGGGTGCCTTGCTCCACGACATAGCCGACCCAAAATTTCACGATGGAGATGAAGATATAGGGCCGAAAACAGCTAAAACTTTCTTAGAGAATATAAATTTAGATTGTAAATTAGTAGATGAGGTGATAAAGATTGTTGAAAATGTATCTTTTAGAAAAAGTTTTGAGCAAAAATTTAAGTCTAAAGAGCTGGAAATTGTGCAGGATGCTGACAGGTTAGATGCAATGGGGGCTATAGGCATAACAAGAGCATTTCATTATGGAGGCTATAAAAATAAAAAAATCTATGATCCAGGAATAAAACCCCACAATAATATAAGCAGGGAAGAATACAAAAAAGAAGATTCGCCGACGATAAATCATTTTTACGAAAAATTATTATTGCTGAAAGACAGGATGAACACTAAAACTGGAAAAGAACTTGCTGAAAAAAGGCATAGATTCATGGAACAATTTTTAGAAGAATTTTATAAAGAGTGGGATGGAAAAGAATAATATGGCCCCCATAAAATCCTTCACACCAAAAAGCCGTGAGGATTGGAGAAATTGGCTTGCAAAAAACCATGATAAAGAAACAAAAGTCGCTCTTATAAAATACAAGAAACACACAGGCAAATTTTCTTTGAACAACAGAGAAGCAATGGACGAGGCAATTTGTTTTGGTTGGATTGATACAACCGTAAAAAGGCTCGATGAAGAAAGATACATTCAGCATTTTGCAAGACGAAATAAAAATTCAAAATGGAGCAAAAATACTTTAAGCTACGCGAAAAGATTGATAAAGGAAAAAAGAATGACTCCAATAGGATTGAAATTTTACAAAGAGGGGCTAAAAAAACTACCTCATGATCACGGCCTTACTAAAAACATGCCTGTTCCGCAAGATTTTAAAGAAGAGCTTGAAAAGAATAAAGCTGCAAAAGAAAATTTCGCTAAATTTTCTCCTTCGACAATAAGAGTTTACGTTCACTGGATTGAAAGGGCAAAGAGAAAAGAAACGCGAGAAAACAGAATAAAAAAATGTTTAATCGCTGCAGCACAAAATAAAAAGATGCCTATGATTTAATTTTAAAAAAATTTAAATACTTCTATAGCATTTAGTATTATGGTATTATCCTCCGTTTGGATTGTAGTAATAATTCTTTTAGCAATATGGGAATTGGCCTGGAAAGGAATAGCACTTTGGAGAGCAGCTTTGAGAAAACACCTCAATTGGTTTGTTTGCATACTTATTTTTAACACTGCAGGAATTCTTCCAATAATCTATATTCTAAAATATCCCATAAAAAGCAAGAAATACATTGACTGGAGATAATGGACCTGCGGAGAATTGAACTCCGTTCTCTTGACTGCCAGCCAAGCATAATACCGGTATACTACGGGCCCACATAAGCAATTATTTCAACATCAATAGCTTTTTAAATTTTAATTATTTTGTTTAGTCATGTTAAAGACTTTATGGGAAAAAGAGTTGGACGCAGAACTTATTGCGACTTTATTATTTATGATTCTTTCAGGATTTTACATAATCACTGTTTACGGATTTACTAAAGTGATGGATACATTATTATTATGGA
The DNA here is from genome assembly GCA_038046245.1 of Nanobdellota archaeon. Classification (GTDB taxonomy): domain Archaea; phylum Nanobdellota; class Nanobdellia; order Pacearchaeales; family GW2011-AR1; genus JBBSXB01. Next base: position 92,899 of record JBBSWO010000003.1, read on the forward strand.
TGTTCCCGGCTTCGGTGATGGTTTTCTTGACGTTGCTTATCGCCAGGATAATTGAAAGATGGCACGAAAGAAAAGTCAACCAACACAGATATGTTGATTGGCGAAGATAATTAATTTAAAGAAGGATCTGCTATTTTTGTTAACATAACCCCAAATTTTGAATCTATATTTTCAGTTTCTATATACACTACAAAAGCCAGCCCTTGCAGTTGGCCAAAGCCCGTGTGTTTACCCTTATGTATAATACCTCGATAGTCCTCCATTTTTATGTCTCTCATGTCATCCTTTTCATAGAACATGTCAACCATATGCCAAGTTAAATTTCTAACTATCTCTTCATTTAATCTTGGATCGGGGTCTGTAAACACATACTTGCAAGTTTTTCCTTTATATTCTATAGTATTTTCAAATCTCATCAAGAAATTTATCTGGTATGGTTTTTAAATCTTTAGAATAGTTAAATCTTCAACACACTTTCCTTCCCGCTTTTCATATCCTTGACTTTGAATTTTTTTGATTTCACTTCTTGAGAACCGACAAAAATAACCTTGTTTATTTTGTAAGAATTTGCATACTCCAATGCTTTTGATGGCTTTCCGTAATAGACAGAAACTTGCAGATTTTTTTCACGAAGTTTTTGTGCAAGTTTTACTGCTTCTTTGTCCTGCTCTAAAGAAACAACAAGATATTTTTCTTTTTCTTCTTTAAGTTTTGCGAGCAGACAAAGTCTTTCCAATCCAAATGAAAGCCCTGTCGACTGAAATCCCTCTATCATGTAAGAACCGCCACCAACAATTGTTTCCTTAATGTTTTCGGTTTTAATTTCAAAAACATTTCCATTGTAATAAGACAAACCTCTGACAATCGTCGGTGAAAAAATAACTTTTATTCCATACATCTTGCAGTATTCCATAAGCGAAATAACATCTTTGTATCCTTCAAACTTTGAAAAATATTTTTCTCCTTTTTTCAAGCATTCAAGAACTTTTTCAGCTCCAAATTTTTTCAAATTCTCTTTGACCTCTTTTTCAGAAAGCTTGTCATATTTGTCTATTTCTCTTAAAACCTGACTTTTGTTTTTCTCCTGAATTTTATTATCATCAAGAATTTCATTCAAAAGTTTTCGACTATTAATTAAAATAATTGGTTTTATTCCCAATTCATTTAATATTTCAGAAGTCAAAGTCAAGATTTCAGCCTCGTCTTTTATTGTTGAACCTATTGCGTCAACATCACATTGCGTAAACTGCCTGAATCTGTTTGAAGAAATAGGCTCGTCTCTGAATACAGGGCCAATTTGGTATCTTTTGTATGGAAGCTTTTTGTTTTTTGCAATTCTTTTCAATTGAAATGTGAACTCATATCTCAAGGCAAGATTTCTTTCTCCCTTGTCCTTTAATTTGAAAATATCCGAAACAGCCTCATCATTTGGATTATCTCCTTTAACAAATTCCTCAAATTCTATTATCGGCGTTTCAGCAGGTTCAAATCCATATCTTTCAAAAGCTCCAACTATTATTTTTCTTATATCCTCTCTTTTCTCAGCTTCTTCTCCTACATAATCCCTAAAACCTTTGACTGGATCCATTTTACTTTCTCCTCTCCAATATCTTAACTAAGCTATCTACTTTTTTAATTATTTCTTCTATTACTTTTTCAGGGGTTCTTCCTTTTTTCCAGTCAATGTCTTTAATTTTCCAGACAATAACTTTTTTGCCATATTTCTTATTTTTGTAAAAAACTTGTGCAGGAACATCATCTGCAACAACCACAGTTATGTTTTGCCACTCTAAAAGTTTGCTTGAAAGCCCCTGTGTTTTCCCGGATATATTTAGCCCATATTTTTGTTTAGCTATCCTATCTCCTTTGCCTCCAGTAGGATTTCCTTGAATTAAACCAGCACTTTTAACCCCAATATTTTTATTTTTGTTTATTTTTTTAAAATAAGCTTCAGCCACCCTGCTTCTAAATCTGTTATACCTACACACAAAAAGAATGTTTGTTTTTTTCATTTTTCACCCTTTATTAAAAGAGCGGAAGGAGGGAATCGAACCCTCGTCTCACGGACCACAACCGTACGTACTGCCATTATACTACAACCGCCATTATAGTTAATACAATTTACATTAAATGAAGTTGATTTAAGAATATTTCGAAGAAAAGCGCAGCTAGAAAAATCTCCTTTGATTTTATATGTGCCGATAACCTCTAACTGTGGTTGTCATATTATTTTGAATCTGGGTCGGTATTTAAAGTTAATGCTTTTTCTAATGTGTCGCCCACAACAAAAAGACTTTTTCCAGGTATGCATGCAAAAGCACCCGCACTTAGAGCCATTCTTTCCAAATCTCCGTTTCCTTCCACATGGCCTAAGATAAGAACTTTCACTCCTTTCTTTTTCATCTCTCCAAGATATTGTTCAGTAACTGAATATCCTCCATAATGGTGATTGTTTTCAATAATAATTGCTCGGACATCTTTTATTCTATCTCTCATAATATCTTCATATTTTATTCTGACGGCTGCTCCATTTTTTAACGTTATCACTCTATAATTTCTTCCAAAATCAGCAGGCATATTGCTTATAGCACCCGCAAACTTTTTACAATCTTCTTCGCTTTCACCTACTGCTATTGCAATTTCACCATATTCCACTCTCATCACAAAACTCCCTTCTCCAAAAGTTCTTCCCAAGAAGTTTCCCCAAGCGCAACCTTCGCTTCTCTCAAAGTCAAAATTGGTTTTGAATATTTCGCAAAATCATCAACAGCGATTCTGGGGCAGGCTAATTCAATGAAAGCATCAACATAATAAAAATTCATTATTTTGTCAGGAGTCATCTCATTCATTGTTATTAATATGGGATTTTTCCCATGAGCTCTTAATTTTTCCATTATAAATTTTGCAGAACCAAACTTCTGTCCAGGTTTTATCTCAACAATAACACCAACAGTTTTTGCATCCTTAAGTTTTTCAATAGAAATTATTCTCTGCCTCATTATCTTGTCTCTTTGCTTGGACATCTCTTTAATTTCGTAATTATAAACATCAACCAAGAAAACCGGCTTTTTGACAGCTAAAGAGGCTCCCATTGAGTGAAAATTATTTCCGATAATTACATAGCAATCAACTTCATTTTCAATTGCTTTCAATCCTGTATACTCACATCCGACAACATGTCCTTCATAAGCCGCAACACCTAATTTTTTTGAAACAACAACTTTTTTCCCATTCTTTTCATAGAATTTTATTATGTTGCCTAAATCATGTCTATGCTGTATCGAATAAGAAAGCCCAATCGTCTTGAATTTTTTTATTGGTGCCAGAGATTTTTTTAAAATTGGATTCAAATCTAATTCGTCTCTTACCTCAATATAAATTACTGGGAAATTAATGTCAACGTATTTTGCGTGCCCAAAATGAACAATAAGATCAACTCCTAACGCTTGTGCCTCTTGCCAGGCCACAGAACAACCGCCCCAACATGTCTCTCCAGAAACAACAACTTCTATTCCCAAAGCCTCAATGTCTTTCACAATATCGAGCGCATTTTGTTTTATTCCTTCTGGAAGTTGCACTAAAACCTTCTTTGGTTTAATTCTCTTTAATTCAGATATGTATTTTTCCCTCTCAAAATTAAGTGTCATCTTAAAAATTGCAAAAGATGTTTTATAAAGGTTTGGAATACTGTCTTTCAAAGCCACGGCTAACTTCTAAATAAATAGAACTATATTAAAAAAATAAAAAATTAAAAACTGAAGGGATTGATTTGCGTGCAGAGTCTGTCTTGTCCTTGGTCATCCTTGAAGTATGGGATAACATCGACACTGTCTTCCCCATTTGTTGGCAGTACTATTCCAGTACCCAATGAGCCAGTAACCTGCGAGGACAATAAAGTTATGTCTCCAACATATTGCAATACCCCCGTAGAACTGCTTCCAGAACTATTATGGAAAACTAACCTTACACCTCCAATCACATCATTTCCTGCTTTTCTATAAAGGGTCGTAACGCAATCAGCGGTTCCAACTCCAGTACATGTAACATTCGTCGCTCTCACGTCAGTATTTATACACTTTGTGTTAATGTCTATCTGACTGGTTCCCTGCTCAATAACTCCTCTAATTACAACCCAGATGATCCCTATAGCAACCAATACTAAAAGTATTATTATCAAAGTTGTCACAATAGTGGATAATCCTTTTTTGTTATGTAACATCATTTACCTCCTTTTACCAATATTAACTATACTTCTTACCATAGGAAATCCAGTATTTAAAGTTTTTTACACTCGATTAAAACCATCCAAAAGAAGGAAAAATTCTTTCTTGTCCATGACTTTGTCGTTTTCTGAAAGTCCTATCCTTTCTGAAAGTTTCCAAAATGCTTGCGGTTTATATCCTTTTTTTTTCAGCGAAGCAAGGGTTGGAAGTTTTGCGTCATCCCATCCAGAATAAATCCCCTTTTCTATTCCCCGCCTAAACTGTGTTGTTGAAAGCTCTAGGTCTTTAAAGTGAATCCTTCCTAAAAAAGCCGTCCACGGAAATTTCTTTATTCCCAAAGCAGCATAAATCATTTTCTGTCTTTCAGCATTGTCTCTATGGTCTTTCGCCCTTATTATATGAGTCATTTTCATGTCCATGTCGTCTACAGCAACTGCAAGGTTCATCAACGGCCAAACCCTGTATTTTTCTCCCTGTCTTGGATGTGGAGTAAGATTAATTCTTGCCAAAGGAAAATCTCTCATAGCAGGATTTTTGTGGCTCATAGAACTTTTGAATCTTAAAACTGCCTCGCCTTCATCAAAACCTTTTTTGTCAAGCATTTTTTTCCATCTTTCAACATTTTCTTTTACAGACAAGCTTCTGCAAGGACAATTCTTTTTTGATTCTGCATACCCTTTGAATTTCTCTTGGCTGCAAGTGCATACATAAGCAGATTTTTTGTCTATCAATTTTTCAGCATATTTGTAGTACAAATCCATCCTGTCTGACTGGATTATTGTTTTTGCAATTCCCTCAAAAAGCCATTTCCCTTCGTCCTCAATCATTTTGTAAGCTGGTTTGTAAATATTTTCAGGATTTGTATCCTCAATCCTCAAATAAAATTTTCCCCCATATTTTTTTACGTAAAGAAAAGAAATGCATGATGTCAAAGCATGACCTATATGCATTGGACCAGAAGGCGAAGGAGCAAATCTCATGACAACTCCTTTTTTTGAATTTGGAAGTTCTTCAAGTCCTTCTCTAGTTTCTCTGTGGCTCACAACCTTGTCTAAACTCTCAAATTCTTTTTTTTGATCTTCAAGGGAAAGTGTTCCAACATCTTTTATTATCTCCTGAATTTTTGGCATGACTTTTTTCACTTCTGATTTCTCTAATCCCTCGTTAAACAATGCAGAAATCACGCTTCCGGGGTTTGCCTTTCCATCGTGGGCAATTGCATTTTTCAGCACATATGCCCTTATCTTTTTGTCTAAGTCTTTTATCATGTATCAAACAAGAAATCTGTATTAATAAAATTAACTTACTTTCTTTTAAATGCAGCCCACAGCCATATTAAAGAAATAATAATCAGTCCTACAGCAACAAAACTTGAAGATGAAGGCAGTATTCCTATGGCCCCTCCAGTAAGGGCAGTCTTTGTAGCAATCAATATCCCGACTCCAAAAATTCCCAAAATTGCAGCAGCAACTTTGTGTGCAGTCTTTTCTTTGGATGTTTTTGAAATGTCTGTAACTTCTGTTTCATATCCTTTCTCTGCTGAACTTCCAGCGACATACTCTGGAAGTTTGGCTCTTACCGCGTCATAAGTGTCTATTGCAGTTTTGTTTATAGCCATTTTCATTTCATTATATCTCCCTTCATCCATTAGGTTATGTTCCTTCAATTCTTCAATAACTTCATATAACACACCCATTCTTTGAACAGTCCCCACGGCTTCCACCAATTCAGGCATTTTACGAGGATCATATTGTTTAGAACTCATAATGTCCAAAATTTTACCATTAGCTTCAAGAATGTCATCAAGTTCTGTTCTTTCTTTTGTTTCATTTCTGGCCCCACCAACAAAAAAACTTTTATTAATTATTTCTGCAAGTCCACCTTCCAATATTGTCCTGGTACCAATTTTGTCAAAAACCTTTCCAGAAGCAACAACTTTGGCAATTTCTCCATAAACATGCTCCCACATTGAATATTCCGAAGCAAATTTACCATTTCTCGAGGCCTCATTTGTTTCCGCAAAAATTCTATTCTTCTCAGCCGCAAACTTCCGTTCATCTATATGATCTCCAAGAACGCCTGCGTAATGCATCAAGTCAGGATGGTTTTGTAGAATCCCTTTGAGCCCATACTTTACGCCGTCATCCACTACTTGGTTTAGGCGGCTATTTGTTCTTTCCTCTTTTTCTTCATCCATTTTGTTTAGGCTTAATCATCCTTGTAGATTCTAAGTTTTTTTTCAACCAGTTCAATTCTATGCTGCAGCCTGTAAATATTGTTAGAAACCTCTTCAAGCTTTGTTGTCATATCCATCATCCTTTTTGCAAATTTTTTTCTTTTGTCCTCAGCGGAAAGTCCTTCTTCGTTATCACTCATTGCAGAAGAAACTGGCGTTACGCCCTGAGAAACCGGCGAACTGACTGCAGGAGAACTCGACGCTAAATTTCCTAAGAAATTGAAAAATCCTCCAGAACCATCATTTGTATTGGAAGCTGTTGTCATTGGCGCAGGAGCGGCCATCGTTGGAATTTCCGACTCTCCACCGCCATTCTTGAGCTGGTGTTTTAAATTCGCCACTTTTTGCCTGCTTCTATACCTATCAGAAAGGTCAATCACTCTCTCTTTTCTGCTGAACAATCCCATGGCTTATATAATAAAATAGAGTTTTTAAGGATTTTGAATTATTCCAGCCCCTTTTGCAAAGTGTAAAGATTGTAATAAATTCCTTTCTTTTTCATAAGTGCAAAATGATCTCCCAATTCAGCAATCTTGCCTTTATCAATGACGACAATCTTATTCGCATTTTTTACAGTAGAAAATCTGTGTGCGATTATTATTGTTGTCTTTCCATGCACCAGTCTGTCAATTCCTTCCTTGACTTTTTTCTCTGATTCGGCATCAAGAGCGGCAGTTGGTTCATCCATGACTAAAATTTTTGGGTTTTTCAAGAAGGCCATCGCTATTGCGATCCTCTGTCTTTGCCCCATAGAGAGTTTTATTCCTTCATGTCCGACTTTTGTTTCATAACCTTTTGGTAGTTTAGCAATGAAATCATGAATTGAAGCCGCTTTAGCAGCATCGACTATCTGCTTAAAAGTTGCATCAGGATTAGCATATTTTAAGTTTTTCATCAAGGTATCATTAAACAAGTTTAAATCTTGAGGTACAATCGCCATCTGATCTCTCAGCCATTTTAATTGCAGTTTTGATATTTCAGTCCCATCCAAATATATCCTTCCTTTATTTGGTTGGTAATAGCCCATTATAAGTTCGGCTAGCGTTGATTTTCCAACTCCGCTTTTGCCGACCAAAGCAATTGTCTCGCCTGGATTAATCTTTAGACTTATGTCCTTTAGAACTAATTTGCCTTTAGTGTATCCAAAACTAACATTTTCGAAAACTATTTCCCCCTTTAGATTATTTAATATTCCTGTTCCATGTTTCATTTTTTCAGGAACTATTTTTCTTAATTTCAAAAATCTTTTTATTCCCACAATTGCTCGTTTGTATCTTCTATAGATGCTGCCAAAAAATCTGAATGGTGCAAATGCAAGATTGATGTACCCAAAAAACATGACAAATTCCCCTGGTGAGATTTCATTATTTTTCAAGAAGAATATTGCTCCCCCTAAAACTGCAACAAAACTGATGCTGTAAACTATGCCTTGCACAACAGAAACCCTGTTTGATTTTTCAGCAGCATCCTGAACAACGGGGATTGTTTTTCCTACAAGTCTTTTAAAGAACATTTCTCTCTCTTTGTCTTCCATCACAAAATTCTTTACAAGAAAAACATTGTACAGTTTATCATAGACATTTCCGTATTGTTTGTCAAAAACTTTATTTTCTTTTTTTCTTGCTGCAAGTTCAGGTTTCACAAGTTTAATAGTCAAGAATCCATAAATTATGAAAGAAATTACAAGTATTGCTGCAAGTTGCCATTGTATCAGGATCATGGCAATTAATGAAAACACCAACATTAACCATTGGGGAAGAATGTCTGAAACAGAACTGATAAGATCTTGTAATGACCATGTTCCTCTCGATATTTTACTTAGAACTTCTCCTCTTTGCTCTTTTTTGTGAAATAAAATTGGTAACGTTAAAAAATGAGAATATGCTTCAGCTTCAGCTTCCAGAGACATTTTTGTCCCTAGAATTTCTCCCATGTACCCTGTTTTGTTTGAAACAAAAGTTGAGACAATGCTTAGAATAAACCATATTCCAATCAAAGCCAGAACTACATTTACTGCAGTATTAGGAATTAATACTAAGTCGAATAGTTTACCATACACATAAGGAATTATAGCGGTCAATAAAGCTCCAAAAGTTGCAATAACTATTATTTTTGTCAACTGTTTTCTATTTGCTCTGAACATGTCTAGAACAAACTTTGTAGTGTTGTTCATCTCTTTATAAACTGATTTAAATTTATAAATCTTTAAATTACACTGAAAATTAGGAAAATTTATATATTTCAAAGACCTACATTCATCAATGGAAAAGGAAAAAAAACTATTCAAAAAAAATTCCTTGGAAGAAGATGAAGAGGATACGGATTCTGAAGATGCCTTTCTGGACGAGTTCGATAAAGATGAAGAGGAAGAGTAGAAACCTTTTTTAAACTCCTATTCTTATAATATAATAACCGAAACTGGAAAATGGGTGACATAAAAGCTATCTACGAAATTATCAAAGACATTAGTTCTTACTATAAAAAAAAGGGCGAGCCAGAGGCAGAACACAAATTAGTCTATGATTCAAGCACAGAGACACTTGAGCCGGTTTATTTTTTTATACTTGATTTGATGCAGGAAATGAAAATGGGCCCAGAAAAACTTTCAGACAATTTTGCATCTTCTCCAGGCTCAGGGCATTTTTCAGAGCTTGGGCAAAGGGCAACGATAATGCAACAGCAGGGTGCAAAAATTCTAGGTGATGTTAATACCGTGTTAAGAAGCGTGTTAAATCTTATTTACGACCTGAAGGAATTTAAAATCAGGTTAAGTCTCTATAAAGATTTAAAATCAAAAGATCCAGACATATCTCAAGCTGCAAAACTTTCCCTAAAACAACTCTGGATGGATAAGGTAGATATACAGAAAGGAAATTCAAGCATAAAAGCTATGGCTTTGGGCCAGGCGGGATTTCAGACACTTCTCGACGCATTTCTAGTTGCTGACAGCGAAAAAGAAGCAAAAGATTTGGACTTGAATGACAGGATAAAAAGGATTGTTATGTCGAGAATCATAGAATTTAATGCATGGCTTAATCATTCTGAAAGAGAGTTAACAAAAAGGTATGAGTTGGAAAGATCTTATCTGAAAAGTCAGGTCAATTCTCTAAAACTTTACACAAAATGGGCGAAGCCATATTTGATTGCAGCGTCCAAATTGCAAAATAAGGATTTTGGAAGAGATCCGGCTTTAGTGAATGTTTTTAACACTCTGCTTTTGGAATTAACTCTTCTGGGAAAACAGGAATTAAAAATCAAAGAAGAGGCCTTAGAAGGAAATCTTCCTGCAGAGTTTTCAAAAGAACATTTTTTAAAATCCGTTAAAAGAAAATATTACAGCTGCTATTTAGTTGATTTTCGATTCAGAGGTATTCCTCAAAGAGTTGCCCAACAAGCCCATTACGCATTCGGGGGTTTGGCTGAAGTTACTTTCAGAGGATATGCTTTAAACGAAGAAGAGATTGCAAAATTATATCAGGAGATAGAAAAATCAGATTTAGAGCTTGCGCTTGGTTTTGTCGAGGGAGCTTCCGATGAAAGTTTGAAACAGATGCAGGAAGAAATAGATTTTTTCCTTAATGATGAAGATGAAAAGCCTTCTGAAAAGAAGGACAGTTCAAATCCATTCCTGGCGCTTTTTGGTTTCTATGAAAAAAACGATTCTCCAAAATCAAAACCGAAAGATGAGAAAAAAGAAAAAAAGGAAATTGGAGAAATTAAAAAAGACACTTGGATAGAAAAAGAACATCTGAGAAAACTGTGTGCCAAGAAATCTCAGGACGCAACTTTTAATTTGTTTGAAATTTACAAGAAAGCGCACGGAATGCCTGCGTATACTTAATCACTTTTTCTTTTAATGACCATAAGTACAATCCCTAGTATTTCAAGAACAATCCCGATGAAAGAGATTCCTCCTCGAGATTGGTCAGAAACGCTAAATCCTGTTATTGGAACTCTAAAGAAAGATGTTATTATAAAAAAGACCCCCACTAAAAACAGGAAAAATCCAAATCCTTTCAAATATTTTCTTGTAAGGTCTTTTGAATTTAAAGGCAATCCAGTTTGTCCCTCTTTGTTAAGGCTATTTTTCATGTTTTATTTAGTTAAAACTAGTATATAAAATTACCTTAGAATGTTTTATATATTTGTGATGTATTAATCTTCAATGCAAAATAAAGACAAAAAGCACGTGGGAAAACACAAAAAATCGCGGAATATTCCTGTTGAAATAAAAAGAACAGAAAAGGAAAGCGCCGAAGAAACACTTCAGCTTGCGAGAAAGTTTTCGCCGCTTTTTCTGAATGATGAAACTGATTTGTCCGAGCTTAGTGAGGCGCTGTCGACGCGAGCTCCCGTGTTGGATAAAATTGCTGAGGCTCCCGAAATGATAGTTGGTGGGAGAAGATTTGAAACTCCAACACAGACAAATAACAGCAAAGATTCTGATCCATTCAAATATTCTATAGGTGGAGGAAACGGCGATGACGAAAAGAAATATATCATGGATACCGGAACAAGGGGGAACATCCCAGAACAGGTTGATTTTGAAAGGATTGGAAGAACCAGGGAAGATGTTTTCAGACAGGAAGGGTTTTTCACGAGCTCTGAAAGAACAGCCAACGGGAATTCAAATGTTGAAAGATACTCAATTCCAGAAAGATTTGATGAGGGCAGAGAAAGAAAAGAAAGTCATGATCCATTCTCAAAAAAAGAAAAGAAATACGAGCCTAAACTGCCTTAGGAAAATATATAAACAAAATTTGCATATCTTGTTTGTTAAAAACGAGGGAAAAATTCATGGTCGAAAAGACAAAATATTCTATTGAAGGAATCTATCAAGGCGGAGTTTCTACGTTTAGGCCTTATCCAAGCAGCAAATATTTCAGCGTCGGAACTTTGGGTGTTACAACAGATCCAAGATCAGCAAATGTTCTTAAGGAGGTTTCAGATAAGCTTTCTGCAGGAGTTAAACAGATTGAGATTGAGGCTGTCACCCCAGACTTTTTTGATCAGGTAGCCAAACAGCAACTCGAAGAAACGAGAAGGCTTGCGAAATTGACAGGAATAGATGTTTCTGTTCACGGCCCAGTTATTGACACTACAGGAATTGATCCACGAAGAGGAGGTTACAGCGAATCTGACAGGGTTTTATCTGAAAAGAAAATTATACAGACTCTTGAAAGAAGTCACGAATTAAATCCCGACGGAAACATTCCAGTAAATTTCCACTCTGCAGAAGGACTTCCAGGTTCTGAATTTGGACCAAAAAACATAAATGTCCCCATCCTAGGGCCTAATGGAAATGTGTTAAGGACAGAAGAGCAGAGAAACTACAAAAGAATCATTGCGGTTGATAGAGAATCTGGAAAATTAGTTCCTTTGGAAGAAGAGAAAAAATTTTATCCTGGACCAAAAGGGTATAGAGAGGTAACGTATTCTCCTCAAAAAAATCTGGAAGTTGCGAATGATACTAATTGGGACAATGTCATAACCCCCATACTACTCCAAAAAGAAAGGTTTGATGAGATTCTTGAAAAAAATGAGCCTCTACTTCGACCTTTGATAGAAGAAATGGGCAAAGAAAATTTTGACCCTAGTCTATTGCCTCCAGCACAGCAGGATGTTTATAGGAAAGTTGCTGATGCAAACGCTTATCTTCAGGAAATGCACAAACAAGCTAATTCCTCTTTCAGCAAAGCTTATGAGTTTGGGGACGAAGAGCAGAAAGAAGCCCTAATAAAATTATCAAAGAAACTTTATGAACAGTTAAGCAAATCCACTCAGGGAGATGTTTTTAATCAGTCAAGAGCCATGCATGACTTTATCTTAGGTTTAAAAAATGACCCTAAAATTTTGGCTGGAGCAGGTATTAACCCCACAAGAAGTAATGGGGAAGAGTTCTCTTTTGCCCCGAAAATGTATGTTCCTATAGAAGAATTTGCTCTGGATCAATCATCAAAGACCTATGGAAATGCTGCTTTTGAAGCTTACAAAAAATACGGGAAATCAACTCCAATTTTGACTATAGAGAATCCTCCTGCAGGATTTGCTTTGAGTACTGGAGAAGATGTTAAGGCGCTTGTAGAACAATCTAGGGATGAATTTGTCAAAAGAGCTGTAAAAGAAAAAGGCATGGGCGAGAAAGAGGCCATGCATGCTGCTGAAAAGATAATCGGTGCAACTTTAGATGTTGGGCATATGAACATGCTCAGAAAATATGGGTATAGTGAAGAGGACATTGTTAAAGAATCTGAAAAACTCGGCCCGGTTTTAAAGCATCTTCACCTTTCTGATAATTTTGGATTTGAGCACACCGAGCTTCCAATGGGAATGGGAAATGTTCCTTTGAATAAAATAATGGAAAAGCTTGAAAAGTCAGGCATGAAAAAAGATAAGGTCAAACAGATTATTGAAGCCAGCGTTTGGTGGACACATTTCAAATCTTCCCCAGTTTATGCTTCTTTGGAGATGTTAGGGCCCCAAATGAGCTCTTCGGGAAAAGGCCCGTACTGGAATCAGGCTCCGGGCTTGCTTCAGGATTATTACGGAGGTTTTGGAATGATGCTTCCTTCGGTTAATTACGAAACTTTTGGAGCAGGATTTTCAAGGCTTCCCGCAGAACTCGGCGGCTCAATGCAAGGTGCAGGCGGAAGCAGAATGTCCGGAAGAAGTATGGAGTGATAAATAAATCTAATTAACATGCTCTTAGTAAAAACATATCTAGGAAAAAGTAAAATTCATGGTTTGGGATTATTTGCAGGAGAATTCATTCCTAAAGGAAAGGCTATATGGAAATTAGTTCCCGGATTTGATGCCATTTTAACAAAAAAAGATTTTAACAAACTTCCAAAAGTCGCAAAAGATTTTGTTCTTCATTACGGATATTACAATGAAAATGAAGGAGGGTGGATTATATGTGGTGATAATTCAAGATTCCTTAATCATTCAGAAAATGCAAACATGATAGATGGAGACAACAAACCTGGAATCGCAAAGCGAGACATAAAAAAAGATGAAGAACTAACCTGCAATTATTTTGAATTTGATGACGAAGCTGGCTTTAAATTGAAAGAATAATTATTTGCCAGTATCATATCCGATTATCCCAGTGTCTGTTTTTTTTATGACGGCTCTTCTTGTTTTTCCTGTAGAATCAGTGTAATCTATGAAAGTTTCTTTCGATCCATTTGAGTCTGCATCAATATAATTGCTCTGATTTATTACTACAGCGTCCGGTTCAAGATTCTTGCTTAGATTTTTATTATCATATTTATTGTATAAGTATATTCCCAATCCTATTAAAAATACAGCCATTACTCCTTTTTCAAAAGTAAAAAACTTTCTTCTTGGTGTTCCTGCAGGTCCATTCACGCTATCATCTATCGTTGACATGAGTAGAAAAAAATGAAATTCATTTTTAAATCTTTTTTTCTACTTTGTAATTAACAACACTTTTCATTACCCCTTGAAACCAGTAAAATTGAAAACTTTTAAAAAGAGCTTAAACCTTAATTATTTGTAAAAAGAGGAACATGGCACGTAAAAATTCTAGGAAGAAGCAGAAGCAAAGTCAAGTACTTCCTGAAAAGAAATTAAGGAAACCAGGTTTTGAAAAAGAAAAACCGGAAGAGCAAAACAGGCAACTTCCAAGTTTGCAGCTCAAAACAGAGCACGATATTGCAATGGATTTTGCAGTCAAGGTTTACAAAAGATTTGACAAGTTCATAAAATCTGTCGTTCTCTTCGGAAGTGTCGCAAAGGAAGAGGCCGTAGCAGGTTCTGACATAGACATTGTAATAATTATAGACGATGTTTCAGTAAGGCTTGATGAAGAGATTGTCGCTTGGTATAGAGAAGAATTGGAAAAATTGTTGAGAAAAAATCCTTATCAGCAAAGTCTTCACATTAACACCACAAAACTGAGCACATGGTGGGAAGATTTGATGAGGGGTGATCCAACCATAATAAATGTTATAAGATATGGTGAAGCGATGTTGGATTATGGCGGATTTTTTGAGCCATTAAAAAGATTGTTGCTTGAAGGAAAAATGAGGCCTTCTCCTGAAGCGATTTATGTTAACTTGCAAAGAGCTCCTATGCATCTGACAAGAAGCAAGTCCTCACAGCTTGGCGCGGTTGAAGGATTGTACTGGGCAATGGTTGATTCGGCGCACGCAGCCTTGATTGCAGCAAATGTATTGCCTCCTTCCCCTGAACATTTAGCAGTTGACTTGAGAGAAACATTTGTAGCAAAAGGAAAGTTAAAGATGAAATATGTCCAATGGTACAGAGACGTCTTAATGCTTCACAAAAAAATCCAGCATGGCGAGATAAAAGATTTGAAAGGAATTGAGATAGACGCTTGGGAAGACCGAACAAAAGAATTTGTGGATGTAATGACAAGGCTTGTTAGAGATCTTGTTGGACTGGAGTGATTACTTTATTTCTTTACTGATTCTATAAATTCCATAACCAAATAATGTGAGGCCAGCTATCGTCTGTACCCAAAATCCTGAGTTATTCCAGTCTGAAGAATTTCCGTCATACCATAAATAAGGTAGTGAGAATATTAATCCTGCACCTAATCCACTGAATAAAGTTCCCTTGGCCAAATCATTCAGTCTTTTCATCTTAACTTGTCTTAAAATTTAGCTTTTCTTCGCTTTCTCAGGTTTCTTTAGAATTTCTTCCAAACCGCTTCTTGCGTCTTTGGCTCTTGCAGTCAATGCCTCAGCAACTTTAGTGTCTGTAAGCCACTGTGTGTAATTATCCAAGACATAATCTGCTACGTTAACCTTTCCAAGAGCCTTTTTTTCTTCTTCAGAAGCTCCTTCTCCCAAAAGATCTGACATCTTCATGTCTTTCACGTCAGCGACATAAACATTTGCGTATTCAGGTTTAAGTTCAACCTTTGATCCCATGCTTTGGAGTATATCAGCTAATTTGACTAGGCTTGCAGATCCAGCAAGTATCTGTGATGCTTTCTTGAGTATTTTTCTTTCGGTAAGTGTTCCAGTATATCTATCTCCGTCCTCTCTTGATCCTAATAGAGCTTGAGACATTAATCCCACTTCTTTTCCTGTTTGTGGGTCAGTATATCTTGCACCACCATCTATTGTAGGTTGGTATAAGTATTGGTCAACAGCAGAATTCCCAGCATCTCCATAAGCATTTTTTCTGTCTGCAAAGTAAGCAGCTGCTAGATTAAGTATGCTAGACTTAGCTCCAAGATTATCCAAAGCGTAGCCTCTTGCTTTCTCCCTAAGCTCAGCTAGTTTCTTTTCTTCTTCTTTTGTTAGTTTTTTTCCTTTTTCTGCCATGTTTATTTAATATTGTATATATTTTTTAATTTATCTATACTCACAACACTATCTTTAAAAACCTTTTCAAGTCTTTTTTCAGTTCCCGATTTAGTATGTGAAACTTGTTCTTTTGCGTTAATATAACCATTACCATCCAAGTCTGTGTATATGCTGTATGTGCTGTCATTATCGTAAACTATCACCCCTTGAGTGCCGTCCCCATTTGCAAAAGACTCTGCTCTTTTTGCTTGAGTATTATTGCATCCAAAAGGCAAAGCTAAAGCTCCCAAAAGTGCAATTGTTGATAGTAATGTTCTTTTTCTCATACTCCCCCAAGAAATCACATATTTATAAATGTTTCTATTTTGTTACTACACTAAAGTTATACCAATTCTTCCTTCTTTACAGAATGGTCTTCATAAAGGATTTTTATCTTGCATGGAAGCTTTGATTTTATCTCTCTAACAATTTCCCTTACAAAACTGACTGCCTTTGGCGTTGAAACCGCAATAAAGAATATTCTTGAGCCTGGCTTTACAATCGCGGATTTTCCGACGGCTTTCCCAAATGAAAGCTGCATTCCAGTCTGCATTCTATCTGCCCCAGCTCCTGTAAGCATCTTGTTTTCCCTTTGAATATGATGTGGATATGGAATAACCTTGAAAAGATACTGTCCTAAGAACTCAACGTCCATTTTTTTGTTTATGTACTGTCTTGTAGCCTCGAGTGCATTATGTCTTACCTGCGCTTTTTCCTCAGAAATAACAGTTAACTGGTGTGGGAATTTTCCAGCATTGAAAAGTGGCTCGCTTCCCATGGTGAACTTGACTATGCTCTGTGGCGGAACTGTCTTTATGTATGCCTTATTTTTCTTCTTGCTGACCCGAGTATAAGGGACAACTGTTCTCTTTGAATACGAATTTGCTTTTCTTAATGCCATTTATAAAATTCCTTCCTGCCAGTGTAAACTTCTTGGTTCTTCAATAAACATAAATGTGTGATATTTGACCTCTCCCATGCTATTGATGTGGTCTAATCCACTTGGGATAGTATGTACTCCGTGATCTGGTGATCGTGAAGGTATTCCTTTCTCATCATGATAGAGAGGTACAACCCTATATTGCATGCTAATATTTGGACTGGTTCTTGCAAACGTTGCTCCTTGATTTTTTTTAAATTCTATCTCTATACCTCTAGCTTTAACAGTTTCTATCGCCCTGGCCATTTCAAAATTAGTAAAATTAGTAAAATTTGCAAAATAATCTTCTGCTCTTTCTTCTCCCCCCACAACATTATCTGCCTCCATTTTGTCCTCCCTGTTTTAACATTTTATAAATTGAACATGATGTATGGCTGACTGTAGTGCATAGTTCGTTATGTTGGTCTGATAATTGGCGGTATCTGTCATCAGCTCTTCCTTGAGCTATCTTAAAACGCAATTCTAAATTGTCTCCACATACGTTAGTATACTGGCAACCTGTTTCTATCTTTACTAAGGGCAATTCTGTTCTAGTCTTTTCAGTCAAAGTTCCAGTTGTCATTTTCTTCCTCCAACATATTCTTCTCCATGATATTTTGAATCTTCTGGCACATAGACTGTAATTTTATCTCCATCCTCAACAACTTCTCCAAAATCTTCATTCTCTACAATCCATTCTATATCTACACTCATTTTGCCCTTTCCTCCATAAAATTTCTTCCTAGAACATAAATTTCATTTCTTCCAGTTTCGGCATTCCATATAACTTCTCTGCCTCTATCAAGAGCTACATGAACATCCCCCACATAAAATCCATTCCTTCCGTGAGGATCATATGGTCTGTAAGTTAACATACCATTAACCGTAGCATCAGCTTGATTTCCCTTTATTGTAAGTATTACATCCGTGCCTAAAAGACCGTCTAATTTTTTCTTGAATTCTCTTGTTTTTGTTTTCATTTTATATTCACCTCTGTTGTTATCGCTTGCCCTGGAAGCCCTCGTTCGAAAATTGCTCTCACAACTCCTTTGTTACCATGAGCTCCAGAAATTTTTCCCTTGATTATTTTTCCAGCAGGAGATTTCCAGTCAACTTCTTTTCCGACAAGTTTCTCAGCGTCTTTTCTAGTTTTTATGTCATCAACTTCTATAAGAAAATGCTTCTCAGTAATAGTGTGTCTTCCCCTTCTAAATTGAATTACTTTTCCCTTATGCATGTTGTATGTTTTAACGTAAATTTAGATATAATACTTACAAGAAAATTCCTTTATAAAGGTTATGAATGCTCTGTCTGTTAGGTTGGTCCATACTTTACTTTTTTTTCTGTTTGAGTTTCATCATTATTGTTAAATTGAGTTTGTTCCTTCCTTTGAGATGATTGCGTTTCATGAGGATGTTTTGCCCTATATTGTGCAGCCTCTTGCATCATTTGTTCTTCTCTTTGATGTCTTCCTTCAAATGTTGTCTTTTCATTTGTTGAAAATATTTTAGGTCCAAAACAAGCGCCAACCCCAACTGAAGCAAGTACCGCTGCGGTGGCCAAACTTTTTCTCCAATTAACCTTTCTAGACGTCGTTGTTTCTGGTTGATAATTGTATGAATCATCAGTTTGTCTTTTTTTTCTGTTTCCAGAATTTGGTTGGCCATTTAACTGAGCTTCAAGAGAATGAATTCTTGTTCTTGCCTGAGTTAAAGAGCTTTCTAATTCTGTAATCCTTTCATATGACTGATTGAGCATCTCTCCCTCTTTTAAATAGGCCATGACAGTATTTTCAACTTCTGGATCAGACATTTGTTTTAAATCTTCTCTTGCTTTTAACAATCTCCGGGACATATCCTCAAAAACTGGAATTCTAAATTCAGGGTGGTCGGGATGAATTCCTTTAATTACTACATTAGAATATTTTACAATACATTCTCTAGCTCTTTTAGTGTCAACACTTCCATCAGTTTTTACATAGCTGGCTATTTCATCTCTAAAAGAAAGCACGTCTAAAATTGTTGGTTCCATTTATCCCTTCCCATACTCTATTAGTTGAGTAACTTTACTTGAGATTTGGGGTGGAAGAGACCCCGTGTAGTCTAAGAAAGCTTTTTTACTTACGGCTTTTTTTACTATTCCAGTTATTGTTTGTTTAAGCACTCCTTCAGCATCACGAAGATGAAAGTAACTTGACTTTCCAGGAGTTTCGTGTTTTATCGGGGCATAAGTTAAAGACCTTAACCCATAACCATCAGGATGACAGTCTATAAAATAAGTGTGATCAGAAAGGTTTGCCATTTTAACTAGGTCACTTATGCCTCTGTTGCTAGGACATCCAAACAATTCTGGATGCACTTGGATCAAAACCTGATCTTGACAGTGTGGTCCACCCGCTCCAAAAAATAAAATAACATTTCCGCTATTCTCATTAATCATTTTCCTGAATGATATTCTGCTTGCAAGGTCGTGTGCTAAACATTCGTAAGCACTGTAAAAATCCAAACCTTCAGAATCAAAGACGGGCATAAAATTAATTTGCTTTATCAACTCATCGCTATCTTTAGTCAATTTATTGTCTATTCCATAATCTCCAAGTGTAAAGGCAATATCCCTTTTAACGTCATTAGCTCTGTGTTCTCCGACTCCGAGGGCACATGCAGACACTTTATCATGCACGTTTAAAGTTTCTTTTCCTACGTCACTCATGACTGATTTTACTACATGCATATATGGATGCATAATGTGTGTTATGTCAAAAACAGAGTAGACTGCAACATCTTCAAAACCAGAGGCAACTTTGGCGTCAAGTTTTCTTGCAAGCTGATCTCTTACGGCGTATGAGGGCCTAGGAACCAATGAATCGCCAGCTTGGACTAATGTTCCCAAATTTGGTTTAGCTTTAGTAATAATTGAACTCATTTTTTTTAGAAATAGCAATGTTATATAAATGTTTCTATAAGTAGTTACTAAAAAGTGATAATAAAATGAAGTTATGAATTCCTTGGGGCAGTATCTGCTCTTAAAAGAAGTATCAAGTCTCCTAAATCCCTAGACATATCCCTATCAACATCAACACTCTCAACATCAGCGCTTCCATCATCATAATCATAAATAATTTTGTAAGCTTCAGTTATTTGCTGCTTTTCGAGTTCATCATTTGGATGCATCCTTAAATCTCTAATCTCACCAGCATTAAATGCATAGGCAGTTCCTTCAAGTGTAAGCCTTATATAATCTTCATCACGAGCTCCGCTACCATCATCTGCTAAAAATGCTATTCTTTTTCTTTCCGTCATCTTGAATTTTCCCGTTGGTACATGGATGGTGCACCTTTTCTTGGTCTATCAAGTACATAATCTTTTATCCCACTCATCGGATCAACTATGCTTAATATCTGGCAAGTTATATCATTATCATCAACGGGAAATTCATCAGTCTCTTTTCCAAGGGCTCTTTCTCTTAATTCACCGTACCTGACCTGCTTGCCCTGGATAATGCTGGCTGTTTCTATGCTCATTCCATCTAGCCAATGGATTTCCATTTTTTTATCAGAATTTTTTAAATCAATAAGTATCAATCTGGTTAGACTGCTGTTCATCAAAAAAACATCTTGAATTACTCCGTCACGAAAACCACATGTATATACGTTCATAACCCTCTCTAAGAACCTCCATTTTTAAGCTTTTCCAAGGATAAAAATTTCCCTTCCGACTATTTGGTTTTCCCTGAATTCTGGGAAATTTTTTATTATTCTCAGGTTTAATCTTTGGGCTATCGTTTCAATATCGCATCTATGCCTGTTCCTTCTGTGGTCTTTTATCAAGGGGGCTGTAAAAACAATCCTTCCAGAAACTTTATTTTTCAGATTGCTCAAAACTCTGAACATAAGTTTTGAATAAGCATTAATAATATTGTTTATCTGTTCTGTCGACGGTACACTCTTCATTTTTTCCCCCAACTCCGGCTCTGTCACTATGGCTTGTGCTTTCGCTTGCCCAATCCTGCTTGAATCATCATTTATCAATTTGTAATTTTCCTTATTAGACTTTATCCATTCCAAATTTTTTCTGGCTCCAGAAATTGCTCTTTCATCTTTGTCAACTCCAATAACCTTTATTCCTTGCAACAAAGCTTCTTGAAGAATAACCCCAATCCCACAAAAAGGGTCAAGAAGTGTTTCATCTTTTTTTATCATTGAAAGATTTATCATGATTTTCGCTAGCCGAGGAGAAATTGCCAAAGATTCCCTTCTTTCTGGTTTTTTCATGTCTCTTTCTTCCAGATTTTTATAATCAGATTTTTCGATGATTTTCCCAAAATGATCGTCAGTTACAAAATATTCCTCATCAATTAATCCAGAAGAAATCTTAACGTGTTCTCCATCCTGCAGCTCCAAATATCCAGTCAACGGTTTCTCAGAAGCTTTTAACTTCTCTTCCTTAAACCTTTTTTTCAGGTAATCTGAAACTTTATTATAAGAATTGTTTTTCGCAAAATTCCATAGCGTATAAATTATCTTGTTTTCAGTGCCATAATAAATTGCTTTTGTTTCAAGTTCTTTAACATTAACTTTGCACAGAACTTTTCCGATTCCTATGATTCCACCAAGCTTATCAATAGTTTTTGTTTCAAGTTCTTTGTCAATATCAATAAATATTGCACTTTCCAAATCTTCAGATTTTAAAACCTTAAACCCTTCTTTTTTCAAATAACAAAAAACTTCTTCCTTTGATAATTCAGGATTTCTTCCTAGTATAAACAAGTATTGCATAAATAGAACAGGAAAAAAAGGTTTTTAGAATTATTGGATTTTAAACGACAATCTCAAACTCGCCAAGTTCTTTTCTGAGAAGGTCAAAAACCTTTGGATTTATAGAAATATTCTTTTTGTCTTTTTGATCTTGCAAAGCCTTTGACAAAGCTTCCATGTTAGAGACTGCAACTTTATCTCCAATTTCTTTTATTATATTTCCCTGAACCAAAAAACTCCTATCTGCAGCATTGACAAGCTCTGCAATCTCTCCTTTGCCGTACTTAAGAAGCATTCTTCCTCTTTCAAACATTGTTAATTCCATTCTTTGAGTATACTCCATTAAATCTCTTATGAGTATGCTAGAATTCTTTCTTGCGTCATCAGACTTGTGTATGCTCAGCTTTGCTTTCTTTACCTCAGCTTTTACTTCCACAATTTCATTTAATATTCTCAAATGCTGTGAATTGAACTTTCCTTTTTTGACAAAGTTCTTTTCAAATTCATCAACGATAGCCTCTTGAGTCGTTTTTCCGGTAATCACCTTTAGCAAGTCAAAAACATCTTTGTAGATTTGGTCCACTATCTTGTCCTGAGAACGTTTCTCAATTTGTTCTCTCAATTCTTTAAGTCTTTTAAGATAATCTTCAGTGCCTTTCAAAAGTCTATCCAACTCCGTGCCGCTAACCTCCTTAATCTTTTCATGTTCATATCCTTTGTAATACTTTATCGTTATTTCTTCCAAAATCTTGATAAATCTTGGTTCCAACATTTTTTCCTTCTCAACAAAAATTCTTTTCATTTCCTTGAAAGTTTCTTTTGTGTTTGGAGGAGGCAATCCGTACAACATAAGCAAAGCCTGGCTCGGAGTTATAACGCTCCAATAAATATCCTGCAATAATATATCCAGGAAAGTTCTCTTAACTCTCTTGACAGCATTGTCTCCCATTGACATAAACATGTCAATTGCTTCAGGAGAAGGTTTTAACTTTCCCATTTTTAGCAAGGCTTTCCAAGGCA
This sequence comes from Nanobdellota archaeon, assembly GCA_038046245.1. Classification (GTDB taxonomy): domain Archaea; phylum Nanobdellota; class Nanobdellia; order Pacearchaeales; family GW2011-AR1; genus JBBSXB01. The sequence continues at coordinate 115,391 of JBBSWO010000003.1, forward strand.
TGAATGTGTGTCGGTCATAGATTGGAACGCCGTCTCTTATAAAAGTGAAAATGACTGGATGGGCATCTTTAACACTCTCCCAAAAATCAGTAAGAAGATAAATCTGAACGTTCAGCATGTTTGACTTTACTCCTGCAAGCGCAGAAGCCTTGGATATATACTCATAGATTATCCCTCTAAGCCTTTCTTTAAGCTCAAGTCTAGGCATTCTTTTTACATCAGTGTCGTTTATAATTACAAAAACATCGACGTCGGAAGTCTTCATTGTGTCCCCTCTGACAAAACTCCCCCCTAAAACATAACTTACAACATATTTCTCAAATTTTTGCAGAACCATCGATTTATGAATTTCAGCAACTCTTAATCCGGCCAAGATACCTTTGTCATAAATTGGAATGGACAATGCAACAGCACTGATTAATTCGAATTTGGAATCAAAGCAGATCTCCCATATGTCTACAGGAGTTTTAATCTGAAGCCATACCTTCTCCTTTAATTTTTCCTGTATAGGATTTATCATCTTCACAATCTCTGCCTTTATTTTGCTTATTTCTTTGAATTTCTCTTCAGGAACTACCATATATAACTGCAGATATTTTTCAGTTTCCTTAGGGACTTCTTCTTCTTCTATAAAAAACTTTATTGATTGAGGTGGTAAAATGCTTAATGCCTGTGTGAATGGATATTTTTTTATTACAGAAGCCTTTAATTTCTCAAGCTCTTTTTTCGTTTTCTCCATCTCTTTCTGGATTTTGTCAGTTCCTTCAGGCAATACAGGATTTTTTTCAGAATATTTCTTGTCTAATTGTGTTTCAAGCGCTTCGTGTTCTTCGTTTTTTCCAGGCTTTTCGTCAGACATGTTAAAAAAAGCCTCGAGGCCCTTTTAAACTTTACTAATCTAAAGTGATAAATTTACGCACCTAAAAACTTAAGCAAATCATAAACTAGAAATCCAGGCCATACAATCGCTTTTAATATTCCTAAAACTCCGCTCCAAAAACTTGTTGCCTGAGAAACATAATAGACAACAGCGCCGATGAAACCAAGGCCGTAAATCGCGCCCGCGCCTTGATGATAAGAGTGGCACTTCATATTCTTATGTTCTGTTTTCATGTCTATATCACGAATTTATTGTTTAAATATTTTGTTAATAGATCAGAAGCGCATTAGTGCCATTCAAATCCAAATTTTTTGGGCATCAGTTACATTTTTTACTTCGATTTAGATTTTTCTATAATTTTCTGAAATTTCTTTTTAGAATTGATAAAAAAGGACTTTATCTTAATCATTCTCTTAGGAAACGTCGAGTGATTATCGTTAAGATAAGGTATAAACTCTTTCAAAATAAGGATAATCTCGCTATTTGATAGAATATTCTTTTTAGAATCAATATAACTCTTTAACTCATCTAGTCTCAGGGAAATAAAATCTTCTCTTTGAATATCAATTCTCTTTTCTGTTCCTATAAGCAAAATTTCTATAAAATCCTCCTTTATCTTGTCTTTAAACTCATCTCCAATAGTCATCTTTATTTTGTCAAGTTGGTCAAGAAGTTTCTGTTTAAATATATCGTTTACTTCACAAGTCCAATATTTAGTTTCTATAAAGAATACACCTTTCGGACAAACAAGGATATGATCAATCTGTGTCTCTGTTTTAGAACTATTGTGTATATTAATTCCCTTACCAGAAATATCAAAATTCATTTTGTTTATTAGATTGTAATTAGAAAACTTCTCGAAACTTTTTTCTATTAACCAGATTACTTTGTTTTCACCAATTGCGCCTTGTCTTTTATTTTTAAAATCTTTATCTTTATTCAACTGATGAAGTTTACTTACATCTCTATCAAAATTGTACAGTCTAGATTTCTTTCCAGAAATTAAAGTGTCCTTTTCAGTTTTTAGAGTTATTTCATCATCTTCTGCACTTTTAATACCATCGCTAACTGCATTTTTACTATTCTTTAAACCTTCAAATTCTGAAGTCAGTCTTTGTTTTAATGGACCATAGCATTTGCCAATTGCAGATAATTTCTTCTTTATTTGAATTTCATATCCATTTAGTTTATACTTTAATTGTTGAATATAATTTCTATTTTCATTAATTTGTTCTATCTTATCTTTTATCTCTTTGTCCAGCTCAATTTCTAAAATCTTTTTGCTTTGTTCGTGATTACGTTCAAATTCTTGATATTGTTCAATAGAATCAAAGATATTTTCTCGCATATGGGAGTTTAATAAGCTCAAGAAAGACAGTTCAGAGTCACTTTTTCCGTATACTCTTACCATGTAGTTGATTAGTCATTATTACTTATAAATGCATTTAACCTTAATCTTTTTCAGGAACATGGCCCATGGAGGAATCGGACCTCCGCTTTCTCGGTGTAAACGAGATGTTCTACCATTAGACTAATAGGCCAATATAACTAAAAATTTAGAAGACTTTTAAATCTTGCTTTTAGAACTCCTATTAGAATTCCCATTAAATAAAAAACTTAGAATTAGAATATAAAATAAAAATAAAAAAATTAAGGTACTTTACCAGATATTGATCCAGTTGATTGTTGAGTTACCTGGCTTCCAGATATAGTGTATCTTATTGTTACACTAGAACTAAATCTGTCTGTAGACACTAAGTTTCCAGTGCAAGGTAAGAACAATGGTACTAAAGCTCCTGCGGAAACATTCTGACTAAATCCTCCTGCAGTATTGCAAGCAGTTCTGTCTGCAAAAGCAACAGCTGTAACGTTAATCGATTGGCTTTCACCATTTCTAAATTCAATTGTTACTCCTGATGTGTTTAGAGACATTGCATTAGCAACCAAAGGTGCGCTTAATTGAAATCTGTCTCCTGCAAGATTTGAAGGATTACCAATCAAATACCACAAGACTCCGACAACAATAACTGCAGCTAAAATAGCCCAACCATATGTCATCAGAAATTCCATAGCTGCCTGACCTTTCTTATCAGCCTTGGACAATACCTCGTTTGTTTTTTTCATATCAACCTCCTTTTATTTAATTATCGACTATATCACACTTATGAAATTTTAGTATTTAAATATTTCTCTTTCATGTTATTCTTTTCCGAGCATGTATAAAACACAGAAGAGAATCTAATAACAGAATATGTTAGGAGATCCATAAAACAGACTAGTCAAGTTATATCTCTGTCCATCGCTAAGACCTGCTACAAAATAACTTTCTGGAGGGTTAAGAATATAGCATCCCAAACCAAAATTGGAAGTATCAAAATAAATATAATCCTTAGAATCCTTATTGTCGTTTGTGACTACCCCCTGTTTTTTTAAATCTTCTTTTATCACAAAACTTTCAATGCCGTCAGGACTGGCAGAGAAATTTCCTTCAAGTCTCATCAAGAAATTTGGAGCGTTAGTATTGCTTGCATAATACCCACTTAAAAAGTGATTTGTGAAATTTGAGATATTGCTTCCAGTGACGTAATGCCCGTCATAAACAGTCTGTTTTATTTTTCTTGTTATTTTTCCTCCACTACCCACCACAAAAAGAGGATCCTCAAAATTTTCTACAGATATCAAGGCTGAAATGTCCTGCCTTTTATTCCAGAGAGCAAGCCCTTGCACGTCAGTCATGACAAAATCAGAAACCATGCTGACTCTTACATTCCAAGGATCGTTTTGGGCCATGCTGAAGACGGTGTTATTAAGGACCACATTCACATTTATCTTTGCAGCTTTTTGATTGATAGAACTCGTGATGTTGTTATACGTTGCCCCTATCATGACTCCAGTGAATACATTGTCCACAGTCCCATTAAAAAAAGCTTCCTGGTTAAAATCATTAAAATTGTTTATGTATGCTACTTTGGTGGCCGTTTGTTGATTTGCCAAAAATAAAATTCTGTATCCTGAGATGTATAATTGTCTCTGCATGTTCTTTTCAAGGGATTTTAAAAAATCATCCATCGAGTGGACTCTTTCCTTGACAGCTGCTCTTTCATGAAGAATGGAGAATATCTCAAAACTTGCAAACACTAGAGCAATAAGTAAGATTGCTGTGATTGTGAACATTTGTGCCTTACGCTGACCAATAATTTTTTGTTTTAACATTTTTTTAATACCATACTCTGGATTGTACTTCAGTCTCCCAAACAAAAGGAATTCCGGAAATTGTGTTTGAATCCACTGATAAATCCTGCTCAGTTATTTTTGCTTCTATTTTTCCATTCAAATTAAGGTCAAGTTGCACAAGCAAAAGATAAACTGCATAGTTGACAGCATCATTCGGATTGAACACTGCATGATTGCCCGAAATTGATGAATTATAATAGCACCTGTTTGAGCCAGAATAATTGGATGGAACATTTATTACAGAAACAGTTGAGTCTTCAAATTCCAACTGCCACAAGCATCCTTGTGCTGAAGAAAGAATCGGCGAGTACGATGAGACATTTTTAACAAGAGTGTAAATAACTTTATCATAGATTGAACCATCGCCGGTGCTAAAGGCTTGGGAGCCAATTCCTAGCCGTACTCTGACGGTGTTGTTCCCATAGACAAGATTGCTTGGAGGGATGTCAATGGCATAAGGATCACCTAAACTAATAAAACTGGAATTATAATCTGAAAGATCGAACACTTTATCATATGCCCCACTTGTGCTGTTATAAATATCCACCATGCTTGTCCATTTTGACCCAGAATAAGAAACAACTCTTGCGCTGTATATTTGCGTATCATTAGGAATGTAAAGGGTTCCATTTGAGATATTGTTTCCAAATATTGGAGTTTCTGAAGTGATTAAAAGTCCTGAGGGGGTTGCATAATTATAATTGGCAATGATATAAGACCCCGGATAAAGTTCTGTTGAGATATTTCCAACGCCGATAACGGTCTGTTCGCTGTAAGCTGCCTGGATTATCTGCTGGGAAATATTTGTATAGATGCTTATTATATTGCTTACGTCTCCAACATAAGCATTACCCATGCCACAACTTGCTAGGGCGTTTGTTGTATTTGTGTCTGCTTGGCTTCCAAACGCAACAGAATAAGTTCTTATGCTATAATTATTAAATGCATCACACGCTGCCTGGATTGCGTCATCACCGTCATCATTATTGACTCCGTTACCATTAAGATCAGACGTTACGTCTTGTAGTGGACAATTTCTATTCGCCACTCCATCAGTCATCACAATCATTGTCCTGAATCTATTATCGCTTTCCTGCATACATGCATCAAAGCCACTGCATTGATTATTACAAAACTGTATTCCCATTTTTCCAGAAATGCTGCATCCCCTACTCAAATTCACCTCGCAAACCTCTCCAACTTCAGTAACGTTGTTTCCGCAAACAGCCGGATTAACAACCAATCCTTGTATTGATGTTTGATTCAAAGCATAATTGTACATTCTTATCTCATCCATGCCCCCATTAAGATATTTGTCTCTAGGATTGTTCATATCCTCATTCGGAACCCTTGACCTTCCAAAATAATTATCCCCACTAGTATAACCTATTCCTGCACTCGTTGCTGTACTTCCATTTAATATCCCATTAACATAAATCTTCAATCCAGTCCCGTCCCAAGTTAATGCAATATGGTACCAAGTGTTGTTCTGCCAAGAAGTTGTAGTTGTACTGACATAAACTGTATTGTGGGTTCCACTTTGCCAAGGCCCCTCTATTTTTGCTTGGATGGACCCTCTAGCTCCAGGCGTAGGAGGATTTAACATGTCTGTTCCTTTTAAGGCAATAAATGCATTATTACTGCTATCAACATACTTTGACCACAAGCCTTGGGTTGTCACAACAGTGTTATTGAATGGCCTGTTTAATTTAAACCAAAATGAAACTGTCCCACCTTCTGTAACTTCTGGCACAGCAAATGCATTCAGGTATTGATTAACCCCGTTAAAGCTTAATGCGCTTCCATTAATTCCTGAAACATATGTTGGGCTATTGATAAGATTTGCAGTATGTGTATATCCTGACTTATCCAAACTGTCTCCATTCAAAGTATAGTAAGCTATCAACCTGTTTCCTAAAAATTCTGCAACGGCTTTATTGATTCCACAGCATATGCATGTATGTCCTGCAGCGTTCCAAGTGTTATTTACTAAACTTTGTAATGAGTTTGTATTATTTGAGACATTGTGAAAGTCAGTTATTCTTGCAGCGTCTTCAAATCCAACTAGCCCAATCTTATTTCCGCTGGCGTTTAATATTCCATTTATTAGAGCTATGTTTCCCTCTTTTGCTCTACAAATAGCGCAAATAGAACATGTTCCAGTGCACGTAGCCTGATTACAACCAGAACATCCACTTGTCATACTCCCACTCAGGTCACTTACAGATATTGCATCAACATTCGTCGTTTGATTATTTGTATAAGAAACATTATCCAATCCTATTCTGAATGGGATTGTTTTTTTGCTTAAGTTAGTATAGTCTAACAATGTAGACAAAACCGAGTTGTCTATAAAGACAGTTGTCGGGCTGCCGCTGCTATTGCCCCTGTAAATTTCTTTATTTCCAATTGTCATAAAAACATCGTAGCTGCTGTTATATTTCAGATAAACATTCAGAGCTGAAAGTGTTCCTGGAATGTAAAAACTGCTGTAAATGTTTATTAGTCCTTTAACTCCAGGAATATAATTAATGCTTCCAGGCAAGGAAAAAGATTTGTCATAAACTGTTTTTATATATCCTCCAGCGATATACAAATTAGAGCCATTGCTGGATCTAAATGTTATATTATTGTAAAATATCGTAGGGTCATTAAGATAACTGATAAAAGGAGTTAAGTCTATCTTGAAAGGCACGTTTGACGTTGGAGTGTAATATGAGATGAAATTGTTGTTTATGGACACGCTAAAGTTTCCTGAAAAAACCCCTTCCACATTAGCCCCTATAATTGCCTGAGACGAATCTCGATATATTGTTGAAGTCAAATTTCCGTCTCCGATATACCCCCCAAAATAAAAATAATCAACAAAATTTCTTGAGGAGAGGTAAGCTTTTGATGAATACCCTGTAGCTGCTCCGCTTGCATTGTTTATACCGCTGATCACCTGCCTCGACGTAAAGATTCTTGTAGCGTTTGAATATGGGATTGAGCCTCTGCTCGCAATTAGCTGGTTATCTAGGTATAATGCGACATTTTCCCGAATAGAAAGATTGTCTAGGATATTTTGGGCTAGCAAGTCTGCAAGCGGGTTTGACTCGGCATAAAACTCCCCTATCTGATCCAAGACAGATTGATTGAGATTGGTTATATTCCCGCTGGCTATTAATTGTTTTACATATGCATTGTTTATGCTCCCTACCCTTAAATCAGACAATGTGTTGATTAAATCAGCGTCTATACTCGACTCAAAATGAGTGTTTTTTTGTACCGGCTTTATGAAAAGCACAACTCCCAAAATTAGGAGCAAAGCTATAAATGCATCGACACTGAAAAAGTAGCCTTTACGATTTTTTATTAAAAATCTCCTTTCTCCAATCACTCTTTTTTCTTTCATTATCAATCCCATGCATACAAATCAAATTTAATTGGCTGATTTTTATAAATTGTAATTCTGGTTATTTTGATGGAGTTGCTTGTTGTAGCACTTTTTTTCCCGATATAAGGAACAGCAGTACCGTTGACTTCGGTCATATTATCTAACTCGAAATAGAAATCTTTTGTTATACCCAAAACGCTTTTTTTAAGATCATAATTGTAATAATAGTCATCAAGCTTTGATTGGTTTATTTGGCTAGCATTGTCTAATATCCCAAAATTTTCCTCGCTTAAGATTAATTGTGAAGCCAAATTTCCCTCGTAAAACAGATAATCTAGATTCTCTTGAGACTGGTTAGTGTAGTTTATTGCATAAATATAAAGTATTATGATTCCCGTAGTGATTATCACACCAGCTATGATTATGTCCAGGCTCCACACTTGTCCAAATTTATTTTTTTTGTTAGGAATTAAGATAAACTGTTCCATTTTCTTTTTTTATCAGATTATTTCCTTTTTGTATTTGCCCAACAACTTGAACAACGTTATAATCAACAACATAATCTCCCATGGTGAGAAATACATATCCTTGAGAAACATTTATTGTATAATCCAATCCAATTATATTGTCCGGTGTAGTAAAATTTCTTTCATAGCCGTCAGAGGATTCTGCCGCAAGGTTTATCTCATCCTGAATGTCCAATGCGACATTCTGCGCAATGAGCCTTTCTTTTTCTTTATTTTTCTGAGACTGACTTTCCTGTATTGTGGCGATTATGACGACAAAAAATAAAAGCGCCGCTCCAAATAAGACTATAAATTCTATGACTCCCTGCGCTTTTTTTACTAGCATGTTCCTCTTTTTTATATTGATTGAAAACGTGATAAACCTTTTTTAGTTGTGTAAAAAATAAATTTTCGACAATATTTTTGTTCTATTCTAATAGAAAAACAGATATATAAAATTATCTTTATAATTTACGTAGAAGTAGATCATCCTAAGATGATCCATCGGTTGCTTAAGCCCCCGAACGAAGCCGGAGCCTCGCCTTCTACGAAAATAGTAAACACAATCCATATTTAAAATTTTGTGTAGTGATAAAATCATTATCTTTATATATATCCCTTAGTTAAATTCTGCATGGAGAGCAAAAGAGGAAATTTAAAATCATTTCTTATTATTTCCATTGCTGTTTTGATAGTTGGAATAGCAATTTCTCTAATATACATTTTAAAGGATCCACAAAACCCCATAACAAAAGCGGTGAACAAACTTGTGGTGTTAGCTACAGGTAATTCTGGAGACGGAGACACAACTGTAATCAATGGAGAGGAGATTCCAGAAAGCAGTGTATCAGGTTCAGGTGGTGCTGGAGGCGGGAGTGGAGGAAGTGGAGGCTCATCATCCTCGAGCAAAAGCTGTGACACAAGACCTGCTTATCATTCAATAATAAACATAAAGCGTGAATACAATTGTAACGCTTATGATGGCACGATATGCATAGACAAAACAATAACCTGCTCTGCAGAAATACGTAACGATGATATGTCATTATCTGGGAAATTTGTCATAGAATTATCTTTTGTCGAGGATGGAAAAAGTATAGGTGATTCAATAAAGAGAACTGATTTTACTTTTGACTTGGCCCCACAGAGCTATGCTTCCATGCAGGATTACACCAGAGTCCAAAGCACAGGAATTGATGGTGTCGCGAACAAAGATATAAATTGTTTTTATAATGTCCTGACTGCTCCCTCAGAACAGATTTGTAATTAAGCTTAATTTACCTGAACGTACGTCGCTGTCGCCTGGAGCACAACTTCTTTGGTTCCCTCTGAACTGCTTATGAATCCATTTAGAGGAACCTTGCTTTCAAAACTTCTTATGTTAAGCGTTCCGCCACCAGATAGGCTGGATATTGTAACTTCATACTGTGTTATGTTAACATTTATTATATTGTCTGGAAGATAAAGTTGGATTGTTGTTTTACTTGGCTCTCCGGAAAAAAAAACGGTCTCTGCAGAATCAATAAGTTGAACCGCAAAAGTTTCGATATTGTTTGCCCTAATCCTGTCTTTTATTTGACTGGAATAAAACAAGGACAACGCTAAAATTGCAGTTATTGCTATTGTAACAAATCCCACAATAATCATGTACTCTGTCCCAACCTGGCCTCTTTTTTCTTTCATATATTCGTAAGATTTATATAACTCTTCTCCTTTCAAAATGAAATAACTATATAAACATTTTTGATATGGAAAAAAAGAAGGTGGCTCCTATAATAATGGGAGCTTTCATAACGCTGTTTTTTGGGATAAATATTTTTCTTTACTTTAATAGGAAATCTGGCAGAGCCCCAATTTCTGGGGCAGCAATCGGCGGAGATCTTCCATTAGGAATCAACATGACGCTACTTGCTTTCATTCTCCAATGGGTCATCCTGTTAGTCGTGGTCATTTTCGCTTACACAAAATTTCTGAAACATAGAAAAGATGAAGAGGAAAAAATAAAAAATTTTGTTATTCCCCCTCCAAAGTCAAACGCTGAGACAAACTTCGACGTTTTCTATAAATTGCTTAAAGATAAAAAAAGTCTGAACACTTCAACAATTGCAAAAGCTTTTTCAATTTCCAAAGAACAGGCCCTAGAGTGGGGAAAAATATTAGAAGAGCACAATCTTGTAAGCATAGAATATCCTGCATTTTCAGATCCTGAAATCATTGTTGAAGAAGAAAAAATTTCAGAAGAGCTAGCTCAGGAAGAAAGTGCTGAAGCCGAAAACAAAAGCGAAGATGCAAAAACAAAAAAAGAGGTTAAAAAGAAATGATGATCAAAACTCACAAAAGTGAAGAAATTGTCGAATGGATAAAGGAAGCCATACGTCGAGGTTATTCTCCCCAAGAAATAAGAAGGGTTTTGATGAAGAGCAAATATCCGTACGCTAAGATCCCAAAAATAATTTCCATTTATGAAAAAATTAAGAAAGGAATCATACCAAAAATAAAAATAATCCATCCAGGGAAACCTCTCCCAAGGCTTACTCCGATTTATACCCAAAAGAAGCCCGAAGAGAGAATACAACCGCTACCTGTTGTGAAAAATGTTATGTATGATTTAAAATCTTCAGTCAGCGCCACTCCCGCAGCAAGTATAACCCCTCAAAAAACTCTGCAGCCATTAATCCAAACTTCAGCTCCAAAACCTCAAGAAATTGTCGCAGTAATCCAGAAAACAGAAGCAAAGGGACCAGTCAGTGATGTTAAGATAACGGTGCAAAAAACAACAGGGAAAGAACTGGAAGTTTATGAGATTGAAATCGATCGTGCTAAAGTCAGTATAAGGATAGAAAAAAATGATTTCGGACTGATGTACAACTTATACATCCCTCAAATCGACGTTGCTACTCATGCTTTGCTTGAAGAACTAAGAAAAGACTTGGTCGCAGTCACAACTATCGCTGTTGGAGAGATAATAGACCAAAAATCAGTCCAGAAAATTAAGTTAAGATTTATGAGAGATGCAAGCAGATTGTTAAATTCTAAACTTCCAGGAATTCCAAAAGCAACAGAAGACTTTCTTATAGGCATATTGATGCAGGAGATGCTAGGCCTAGGAAAAATAGAATTTTTGATGAACGACCCAAATCTTGAAGAAATTGTAATCCTGAATAGTAAAGAAATAAGAGTATATCATAAAAAACATGGTTGGCTCTTGACAAATATAGCTCTAAACTCTGAAGAGGATGTAATAAACTACGCAAATATTATCTCGAGAAGAGTTGGGAGACAGATCAGCGTATTAAACCCTCTTTTAGACGCTCACGTCGTTACTGGAGACAGAGCAAACGCAGTTCTTTATCCTATTGCAACAAGAGGTAACACCATAACAATAAGAAAGTTCTCAAGAGATCCATGGACAATCATAGACTTGATAAACAACAATACAATAAGCAAAGAGATTGCTGCGCTTTTATGGCTCGGGATAGAATATGAAATGAATATATTATTCTCTGGAGGTACAGCTTCTGGAAAAACTGTTTGTTTAAATGCATGCATGCCTTTCATCCCACCAAATCACAGAGTCATAAGCATAGAAGATACGAGAGAATTGATGCTTCCAAGATTCCTTTACTGGTGCCCTTTAGTTACGAGAACTCCAAACGTTGAGAACAAAGGAGAAGTTTCAATGCTTGACCTTTTGGTTAATTCTTTGAGAATGAGGCCAGACAGAATTGTCCTTGGTGAAATAAGAAGACAGAAAGAAGCAGAAGTTCTTTTTGAGGCAATGCATACTGGTCACTCTGTTTATTCAACAGTTCACGCAGATACATCAAATGATACGATAAGAAGATTGATTAATCCTCCAATAAGCATCCCTCCTTTACTGCTAACAAGTGTTCATCTTAATGTTGTAATGTTCAGAGATAGAAGAAGAGGAATAAGAAGGGTCTCTCAGCTCGGAGAATTCATTATAGGAAAAGAAAATGTCACATCAAATCTGCTTTATAGGTGGGTGCCAGACAAAGACGTCTTTGTAGCCCACAACAAAAGTATGGCATTCTTCGATCAATTGAGCAGAAACACTGGGATGGATGAAAAAGAAATTGAACAGAACTTGAAATACAAAAGAGGAATATTTGACTGGCTCATAAAGAACAAGATAAGAGATTTGGAGTCATTCGGAAAGTTAATGAATTATTACTATTCCGACAGGGAAAAGCTGGACAACATAATAAAATATAACAAAGTTGAGGAGATATTAGACAAGAAGGCAGTGGTTTAAAATGAAGTTTAAAATTCCATTCACTGTTTCTGATATAGAAATTCTGAAGAGAAGAAGTAAAAGATTCTTGAAATACACTCGGCCGAAGAGATCAAAACTTGACGATTATCTTGCAGGTTCGGGAATTGACGTCGACAGGAGACAGTATCTCGCAATATGCTACCGAGCTTTCCTTCTGGATTTATTAACTTTTTCCGTCGTAATAACCTCCATTCTTGGAGTCATGCCTTATCTTTCTCCAGCCGGCGCCGCTTTGATTGCTGACAGCTCTTTTTTTGTCTATGGTCTTTTGACGGCGATCCTTATCTCGGGGCTTATATTCATGAATCAAATAAATTATCCAAAAATCTTTGCATTAAATAAAGAAAGAGACATTGAAAGAAATCTTATCCCAGTCATGCAGGACATGATGGTTCAGTTGAATTCTGGAGTCTTGATGTTCAACATAATAATGAATATTGCAGAATCTGGATATGGTGAGGCAAGTGAAGAGTTCAAAAAAATTGCAAGGGAAATTAATTCAGGTATTCCTCAGATAGAGGCCATAGAAAAATATGCAAAGCTTAACACGTCAAAATATTTCAGAAGAGTTCTGTGGCAGATCAGCAATGGAATGAGATCTGGAACAGATTTGACTTCAGTAATCCAGGAAGGTATTGACAATCTCATAGAAGAGCAGACAATCCAGATTCAAAGCTACGGCGGAAAATTAAATCCTTTGATAATGTTTTACATGTTGATAGCGGTAATAATGCCTGCACTTGGGATAACCTTCGTAATAATAATCTCATCGATATTAAACTTCTCAAAGACGATAACTTATGTGATATTCTTTTTCATTTTTGGATTTGTAATGTTTATCCAGATAATGTTCCACGGACTGATTAAATCAAGGAGGCCAAGCCTACTATGAACCTGCTGAGATTATACCCTGGCAAGATTGGAAAGAAATATCTAAGGAACATAAGGAATGCAGGAGTCGTAACTCCTCCAGACAAATATTTCAATTCAATATTCTGGCTCGCAATAATTCTTACAGTTGTAACCTCTACACTATTCTTCATATTCCACGTCAGTGGCTATTTTATTCCGATTGTATTTCTTTTCTTCCATATTTTCTTTTACACAAACATAAGCTTAAAGGCGAGCAACAGGATAAAGGAAATGGAAAGTGTTTTCCCAGAAGTTATTTCTCTTATGGCAAGCAATCTTAGATCAGGAATGACGATAGATAAAGCTTTTTTGCTTGCTGCTCGTCCAGAATTCCATCCTCTTGATCAGGAAATATTAAAGACAGGAAAAGACATAACGACTGGGCAGGAAATAATATTTGCATTGAAAAAAATGAGCGAAAGAATAGAGTCCGAAAAAATCACAAGGATTGTAATGCTTATAATTTCTGGCTTAAAGGCTGGAGGAAATATCTCTGATTTGTTGGAGCAGACTTCTCGAAACATGAAAGAGAAGGAGTTGCTTGAGAAAAAATCAAGGTCTACGATTTTAATGTATGTTATTTTCATATTCTTCGCTGTTGGAGTCGGCGCTCCAGTTCTATTTGGACTAAGTTCAGTCTTAGTTGAGGTTGTTATAGAGTTGACTTCAAGACTGCCGCATATGGCCAATACAGCCACGAGTTTCCCACTCTCGTTCAATTCAGTCTCGATATCTCTTAACTTTGTAGTTTATTTCGCCATAATATTCATGATATTCTCAGATTTGATTTCCTGTATGGTCATGGGACTAGTAAGAAAAGGTGATTCCAAAGAAGGATTGAAGTATTTCTTCCCGTTAGTTGGAGCAAGTTTAGGATTGTTTTTTATAATAAGAGCACTTCTTTCAAAGTTTATACTCACAAGTATCAGAGGCTCGTTTTGAAAGCTTAGCAATGTTTAAAAGTATGATTTTCTTTCAATGAAAATAAATTCAAATGGCAGAAAACAAAGTCATTACTGGAGTCTCGGGCTACGATCAACTGGTTGAGGGTGGATTCGAAAAAAATTCAATCAATCTTATAGCTGGAGGAAGCGGCAGCGGAAAAACCATTTTTGCAGTGCAGTTTTTGCTTGAAGGCCTTAAAAAAGGGGAAAGCGTTTTATATGTTACATTTGAAGAGAAAAAAGAAGATTTCTACGAAAACATAAGAAAAATTGGGTGGGATTTGAATAAAGCTGAAAAGACCGGCAAATTTATTTTCTTGGAATATTCTCCGGAAAAAGTCAAAATGATGCTTGATGAAGGTGGAGGAGCAATAGAGTCCACTGTCTTGAAAAACAAAATCACAAGAATGGTGGTTGATAGTATAACAAGTTTTTCTCTTTTGTTTGATGATGAGCAATCTAGAAGACAGGCAATATTGGGATTTTTTGATATAATAAGAAAATGGGATGTCACAACTCTTTTGACTGTACAACATTCTCCAACAAACCAAAGAGACAGAGGTTTATCTTATGTTGAATTTGAAGCTGACAGCATATCTGTTCTTTATTATGTGTCCACAGGCGGAAGAAGAAGGAGATTCATTGAAGTCTTGAAGATGAGGGGAACAGACCACTCTAAGGATATCCACGTATTTTCTATAGACAAAAGATACGGTGTGAGAGTCGGCCCAAAAGCCAATGTTGACTTGAGCAAGATTTGATTGCTTTAAGAAATCTTATAAAATAATAATAATAAAAATTATTCTGTTGGCTCAGTTGCTAGAAATGCCCACCAAGGTTTATGTGTTTTGGCCTCTCCTGTTCCCGCATTAATATCCACACTTACTTGCATTTTGCTCTGGAAAATGCCTAAGATTTTAGAATGCCTTTCTATCTGCACTTCATATTGGACTCTTTCATTCGTTCCATTTCCAACATCTTTTAGCTGTATTGTGCAATTATTGTCAGACGAACAGACCTTTAGTCTGAGTCTTTCCAATGCTGTTGCTGAAGCAGTGTCAGGCATTATCTTTATCTCGGCTTCTGTCCCATTTCTTAGCTTTGTTTTGAGCCGGGTTTTTCCTTCCGAATCAGTGTCAGAAGTTATATTCAGTTCAGTTTGTGCCCGAACACCATTGACTCTCAATTCTCTCAAATCCTCTGACAAGTCTCTTACGTTTAATAGCTGACCAAGAGAGGTATTATAGTCTCCTGATTTAATCTCTTCTTTTTTCTCTGCTATTTGTTCACTAAGGTCCTCGCCAATTCCTTCACTTGTTTGATTTCTATCCTCAGAGGAATTCTTATCTGAAGAATCGTTTCCTCTTCCAGATTCATTTTCTATTGCCAAAACCAGGCCTAGAGTAAGCACCAAAAACAATGCTATAACAAATACTTTGTTCATTTTACCTCCTTTCATCCTTTTAGTAATCATGTAAAACAACAAGAAGAATGGATTATTTAAGATTATCTCTATAAGACTAAAATGCGCGAGCCGGGGCTCGAACCCGGGTTACTTCGTTGGCAACGAAATGTACTAACCACTGTACTACTCACGCAATACTTAATTTTATTAGAATTAATGCTTTAAAAACTTAAACTTTCTCCCACAACCTTTTAAATATTCTTTCCCTGTTTTACTAGAGAAGAGGTAAAATGGTTTTTAGTTTTTTAGTAGCTTTGTTCGGAGCAATGGCAGGTGCAGCGGCAACAATGCTTGATAAATCAGTGTTAAGGATAAGGAAAATAGACTTCAAACTTTATCAGTCAGCATCATTTCTTGGAATAGCGCTTGTTTCACTCCCACTCATACTGTTCCTTTGGAAAACAAGTCCAGGAGCTTTCGAACTGAAAAACATCCTCATATTCATTGTGGTAATCATAGCCTCGGTCATTGCAAACGCTTTTGCTTTCTACTCACTTAAATGGGAAAAGATAACAAATCTTGAGCCAGCCAGGTTATTAGAACCATTTTTCACAATAATCCTTGCAATACTATTCAGCTTTATTTTCGGTCAGGCATTATATGAAAGAAATGCAAAAATTGTTGTTCCTGCTTTGATTGCCGCATGCGCTTTAGTTTTCTCACATTTAAGAAAACATCATCTTGAATTCAACAGGTATTTCATATTCGCAATTTTCGGCGCACTTTTCTTCGCCCTAGAACTAACTCTTTCAAGATTGATATTAAACTACTATTCTCCTCTGACGTTTTATTTCATAAGATGTCTGATGATTTTCATAATTAGTGTAGCAATTTTCAGGCCAAACTTCAAAAAAATAAAAACAAAAAGAGTGAAGTTTGAAATCCTTGTATCATCAGCAATTTGGGTAATTTTCAGGGTGTTATTGTATTATGGGTATTTGAAAATCGGGGTTATATTGACAACCCTTCTTGTAATGCTTAGTCCTATTTTTGTTTATCTATTCGCTTGGAAATTCCTAAAAGAAAAAATTGACTGGAGAAACATTGTCGCCGCAGTAATAATAATTGCAAGCATATCGTACGCTTTGCTCGCTTAACACTCTGCAGATTTTGGTTTTCTAGCAATAGTTAATACACCCTCAGCAATAATATAAAGAGAACCAACAAGAGTTACAGAATTCATCACAAAATAGCTCAAGCTCAGTAGGACTCATTGCAGCATCTTCAAAAAAATTTACAGCAGGTTTGTATGTCAAAGCAATCCCAGCCAAACCTGCGACAAGAATAATTCCTCCAAGAATTCTTTTATTTAGGCTCATTTGGATTTGAAAATTTATCTCTGTAATTAATTCCAAGCCCTTTTAATTTTTCTATGCCTTTATGGTACAAATCTATGAAGTATTGAAAGCTATCTTTATCTTCTGGATTCTGAGCTAACGACTCAGTAGCATATAATTCATTATTTCTGACAAATATTGACAACTCCGCCATATTATCTGGAATTCTTGATTCTATAGTATTACTTGCCATCTTATATCAAAGTTTTTTTATTTTATAAATTTATTTAATCAAGGTCAGGCATTCCTCTAGGCATATTCATCCCTTTGCTTCCAGAACTAGCTATAACATCGTCAATTCTTAATATCATTATAGCAACCTCGCTCGCAGAATTTATTGCTTGTGTTTTTATTTTCAAGGGCTCAATTATTTTTGCCTCCAAGACATTTTCAATCTTGTTTGTGAACAAATTCAATCCCGTATTCTTTTCTCCAGAATCATGCCTTGATTTTAATTCTGTTAGAGTATCGATAGGGTCTAAACCTGCATTTTCTGCGAGTGTAGCAGGAATAAATTCAAGAGAAGAAGCGAATTCTTCAACAGCTAATTGCTCTCTTCCGCTAAGTCCCTGAGAAAATTCTCTCAATCTTTTTGCTAATTCAATTTCTACAGCCCCGCCTCCAGGAACAACATACCCCGATTTCAAAGTGCATATAACATCTCCCAATCCGTCTTTTATTGCCCTCTCAATTTCGTCAATAACATGCTCTGTCCCCCCATGGATCAATATTGTCAAAGCTTTTGGGTTCTGACATCCCATAACATAAGTCTTTGCATCCCCGCCATTTCTTACTTCTTCAACAATTCTCGCAGCCCCAAGCTCAAAAGGAGTCAACTCGGAAAGGTTGCTTACAATTTTCCCACTCGTTGCCTTAGCGATTTTTTCCATGTCATCTTTGGAAACTCTTCGGGTAGCATAGATTCCTTCTTTGGCAAGAAGATATTGTGCGAAGTCATCAATTCCTTTCTGGCAAAAAACAACATTGGCTCCAGAAATCTTGACTTTTTCTACCATTTCTTTTATCATTCTTTCTTCCTGCATCAAGAATCCATTAAGCTGTTCAGGAGTTGATATGGAAATCTTTGTCTCTATGTCTGGATTTTTTATCTCCAAAGGAAAATCTATCAAGGCTATCTTAGCTCCGTCAACTCTTACAGGCATGTCTTGGGAGACTCTTTCCTTATCAAAAACAATTCCAGAAATTAGTTCCGTATCGCTAATTCCGTCCCCTTTTGCTTTTTCTATTTTTATGTCCTTAACATTAATTCTTCCATTGTCATAAATCTGCTTCACAGCATCAACAATAATTCCCGCAAATTTTTCTTTAGAATCTTCAGCGCCCTTTCCGGTCATTGCAGTCATCGCAATCTGCCTTAATATTTCAGTATCATCATGAGTTACTCTTAAAGAAATATCTTTCAAGATTTCCTGGCATTTATCAGCAGCAATCCTATACCCTTTTGTTATGACCGTTGGATGAATCTTCCTATCCAAAAGTTTTTCAGCATTCTCCAAAAGTTTTCCGGCAATCATTACAGCAGTGGTCGTTCCATCACCGACTTCAGACTCTTGGGTCTTTGCGACTTCAACCATCATCTTCGCAGCAGGATGTTCTATCTGCATTTCTTCAAGAATCGTGACTCCATCATTTGTGACTATAATGTCTCCTGTAGGAGAAACCAACATTTTATCCATACCCTTTGGTCCAAGGGTCGTTTTCACAACTTCTGCAACCATCCGTGCAGCTAGAATATTGTTTCTCTGAGCATCTTTTCCAAGAAGTCTCTGCACATCTTCAGGCATTAACATAACTGGTTTATCTGACATTTTATTGAGATTAATAATTTTCCAAATTTCCGAGCATATTTAAGATTTATGGTGATGAAATAATGGCAAGTTTTATATACCCTTGTTATTGCAGAGTAATAACAAAATGACAACTTTAGAGGAAGCAGTTAATGAGACAGAAAACAGCGTTTCAGATAGAGGAAGCTCGTGGAAACAAAGAGCTGGAAAGGCTGTTTTAAGAGGCGCGGGAAAAGCAGCCTACTTTATTACATTAAAACCTTTTGAAGCAGCTTATAAAAGTGTGAAAGGTAGATCTTTTGATGCTTATGGCAGGCAAGTTATTTTTATACTAGACAATTATCAGGCGTTTGCAGGAGACTTAGAAAAAGGTACTGCACTCAGTTTGGTAAGATCAGGACAAAAGATAACTGATATCTTTGAAGAAAGACCTGACCTATTTAAAAAAAGAGCTAGAGTTCTAGGAACAAAAAGAAGACCTCTTTGGAGACCATTTGGCGCGTACACAAATTGGTATGGTACAGATGTTATTCGTGTTAATCTAGTAGACCGGCCGTTAAACCCAAAAGAAAGAACTGTCGTTAGCACTTTTTATAAAATGCCAATAAATTTTGGTGTTGATTTAAGATTGACATACCAAGATGATCCAGTGTTTTACATGCTTGCACATTCAGGAGAATTACTCCAAATAAAAAAACTAAAAGGACGGGAAAGAAAAAAAGCTTCTGATGATTTTAGACAGAGAATTGATGAAGAAGTTATATCCTTTGCAACAGGGACAGCAACAGAACATTTTGCAAACACACCATTTGAATACGCAATTCAAACTCCCATCACTCCATCAAGACTAAGCGGAAGAAGGTTAGCTCTTCAGGAAAGCAAAGGTTTGAAAATTACTGAATTCGACATTGAAAAATATACTTTTACTGAAACTCAACAGAGAATAATTTTCGAAACATTAATGATGCAATACGCCCAAAACAGTGAAGGTGGAAACGGTTTAAGGAAATTTACTGATGTTACAAATTCTTTGTTAGGTATTGTAAACAGATCAAACTTTAACAGAGAAGTTTTAGGATTATTAAAAAGATTTAATGAATATAGGGGTGCAGGATTAAATAGTGTTCAAGGATTTGAAAGAGCTTCTGTTTACGACGCAAATTCAGGACAAAAACCAGTTCAAGATGTTTTGTCTAATGAATTTTCCGGAGCTGAATAGAAAGATTTATAAATGATGTTACTTAAAAATGAATACATAATATGGCAGACATAAGAATGAGGGATAAACAGGGAAGAGCCTATAGCTGGTGGGTTTCTAGACTTAGACATATTCAATATGGTGGTACAAACGCAGTAACAAAAGTTGCTGGATGGGCTGCTGCCGGTATGGCTGCAGGAATAGGAACTAGAACACTATATGAAACACTTATGAATGTGGATGCAAAATACACTGGAAATATAGCTAATCAGCTCTGGGAAGGATTAAAAGATGCAACGCCTTTTATACACAATAATGATATTAAAACTGATTTGACCGTTACACTTTCTGCAGGAATTGTTGGTGCATTATGTTACTTAGGTGGAAGATTAATATTCGGACAAGATGGTGCTTATCCTTCAGGAGTAGATTACAACCGTGTTGCAGTTGAAACTGATGTTCAAGCTTCAGCACAAAGAGCACAAAAAAGAGCCGCAAGAAAAGCGACTGAGGCGGATTTAGAATCAAGAGCTTCAAGATCTGGAGCAAGGGTTGGAGACGAACCTCTTTAATATTTAATTCTCAATTATCCTATTTTCATATAAATCTTTATAAGTTTCAGCTTGCTGATTCTTAGTGTAAAAATGGAAAGAATTAGGGTTGCAGAGGTCATGACTAGGGATCCGATAACAATAAAACCGGAAACGAGCCTTTTGGACTGTGCAAAGATTATGGTCAAGAAAAGGATTGGGACTCTTTTGCTTGCCAACGGAAAAAAATTAGTCGGACTGATATCCAGAAAAGACATTCTTTGGGCATTGATAAAAAAATCTAAGCAGGACCTTTCAAAAATAAAGGCTGTTGACATTTCTCCGAAAAAAATCGCGACAGTAAAACCAGACTCAACGATAAGGGAAGCATTGAACAAAATGAAGCAGGTAAAATTCGAAAGGCTTCCAGTGATATTTGAAGGAAACCTCGTGGGAATGCTAACAGCTAGGGACATTTTAAGTTTCCATCCAGAAGCATATCCCGAGCTTGAAGAATTCACCCAGATAAGAGAAGAATCCGAAAAGTTAAGAAGAGTAAAAAAAATAAAAAACGTTACAGAAGGAATATGTGAAGAATGTGGAAATTACGACATACTTTACATGACTCACGGAAATCTTATCTGCGAGAGCTGCAGAGAAAAAATTTAATTACCTTCTCCAAGAAAATAACCCTCTAACTTTTGCCCAAAAATTCCTGAAAACAACCCACATCTATGATCTGTCACAAAAAAATAAAGCCCGGTTCCTTTTAACGATTCATCAACATCAACAGCAAAACTTTCTGGTGTAGTGCCGGCATCTCTGTCTAATTTGACAACCTTTTTCTCACAAGAAGTTTGAAATCTTATAGAAAAAACGTTTGGCCTTAAAATACTCTGCCTTGCATAACCATTGCCCAAAGGAATTCCATCACGAAAAAGTCTCATTCGTAGCTCTTCATTTTCTCCCATTATGACTCTTGTCAATTCCGCCATAAAATTTTATCTTAATATTGTTTATAAGCATTTGTTTAGTTAAATATTTAAATCAAAATTCCCCTAGTAATATAAGAAAAAGGGACAACATATTCATGGTTGAAGAAGAACAGATATTTTCAAGCAAAGTAAAGTATAATGGAGTTTTTTCATTTAAAGATACATACAAATTTTGCTACGATTACCTCATAGAGGAATTTGGGCTGGATATTTCTGAAGAAAAATATGTGGAGAAAATTGCCGGAGATGCGAAAAACATCGAGGTAAAATGGAGTGCAACAAAAAAGATTACAGATTATTTCAAATTCAAGATTTCAATTGTCTATAAGGTTGACGGACTGAAAAATATTGAGATGACTCAGGACGGAGTGAAGATAAAAACAAACCAAGGCAGCATCGAGACTACTGTTAAAGGGACTTTGATGAGGGACTACGAAGGAAAATTTGAGCAAAACGCTTTCCAAAAATTCCTGAGGGCAGTTTATGAAAAATTTATTATAACTGCAAGGATAAACGAGTTCGAGGACAAATTGATAACTTGGTGTGATAATTTTTTGGCACAGACGAAAGCCTATCTTGATCTAGAGGGAAGAAAATAAATTAGTCTAAAATGAGAAAAGCATATCTCTTTTCTATAATCCTGTTGATTGTTTTATTTGCATTGTCAGTCTGTTCTTACCAAGTATTTCCAAACAAAATAGCAAGTCATTGGAATGCCCAAGGAATGGCCGATAGTTACACAAATAAATTTTGGGGTTTGTTTCTCATCCCAATAATCTCGCTGGGCGTCTTTCTTCTCTTTTTGTTAATTCCGGTTTTGGATCCTTTAAGAAAAAATATAAGCAAATTCAGAAGATATTTTGATACGTTTACCGTGATAATAATACTATTCTTTCTTTATCTCCACATTTTAACAATTCTGTTCAATCTTGGGATAAGGTTCAATTTTACGCTAATGCTTATGCCTGCTTTGGCAATTTTAATTTTTTATTCTGGAATCTTGATAGAAAACGCGAAAAGAAATTGGTTTGTGGGAATAAGAACTCCTTGGACGCTGTCAAGCGATAAAGTCTGGAATAAAACACACGAAGTTGGAGGAAGATTGTTCAAAGCTTCTGCAGTTATAATGCTTTTAGGAATATTTTTCCCAAAATATTCCATCTTTTTCATTATTGTGCCTTTGTTATTTTCAGCGCTTTTTTCTTTCATTTATTCCTATTACGTCTATAAAAAACTTAGAAAAAAGTATTGATTTAAAATTTCTTGATTTTTGTTATAAAAAAATAGTAAAAGTGACAACCGAAATGCTTATATACAAATATCTTTTTATTTTCGTATGAAAAAGGTGTTGTCTTTAACAGTCTTGTTGTTGATTCTACCGTTTACATTAGCACTAAATCTTCAGATAGAAAAAATAAGCCAAAACGAGGCAATGATTGTCGGAGTTGACAGGCCAGCCACTTTCGATTTTAACCTGACTAACCTTGGCCCATCAACAAAAATACAGTTTTACAATCTTCTTGGTTTCAGGATGCTTCCATCAGAGACTATAGTGATAGGCGCTTTTGAAAGCAAAATGATAAAACTTGAGGTTTCGCCGATAGGAGACTTCAATTTCACAGGACTTTATTCTTTCCCATATTACATAAGAGACGTCAATGACAAGACCGAGATGCAAGAGGCATTGACATTCAGAAGAGTTGAATTCAGGGATGCATTTGACATTGGTGCCGGAAGCTTTGACCCGGAATCAAGCTCGGTTGACATTTACATACAAAACACACAGAACTTCAAGTTTGGAAATATTGACGGAAAATTCTCCTCATCTTTCTTCAGTATTGAAAAGACATTCACTCTTGGCCCTTACGAAAGAAAAAACTTCACAATTCAGCTAAATAAAGACGAATTCAAACAGCTTCTTGCAGGTTCATACACCTTGAATGCAGACATTACAGCAGAAGGACAAAAGACAAACCTTCAGACTAACCTTGAATTCATAGAAAAAGACATAATAAAAACAACAGAGAGCCAATCAGGAGTTATCTTCAGGACAAATGTCATAACAAAGACAAATGCAGGAAATGTCGTCGCCCCTGAAAATATGGTCATAATAAAAAATGTAATATCAAGACTTTTCACAACATTCAGTCCAGAGCCGGACAAAGCTGAGAGAAGCGGCTTTATAGTGAAATACAGCTGGTCAAGAGAATTAAATCCAGGCGAATCTTTTCAAGTGACAGTAAGAACAAATTCACTGTTCCCTCTATTATTGATACTTTTGATCATTGCAGCAGTCATAATCTCAAAGCAGTACACTTCATCCAACCTTGTAATGAACAAAAAGATAAACTTCGTAAAGGCAAAGGGCGGAGAATTCGCTTTGAAAGTCTCAGTGGTGCTTAGTGCTAAAAAGCATGTTGACAATATAACAGTAATAGACAGACTTCCTCCTTTAGTAACACTTTATGAAAAGTTCGGCGCTGAAAAGCCATCAAGAGTGGACACAAAATTAAGAAGGCTTGAATGGAACATAAACAGCCTTGAAGCAGGAGAAAAAAGAGTCATATCATATGTAGTCTTTTCAAAAGTCGGTATAGTTGGTAAGTTCTCATTGCCTCCAACAACTGCAATATTTGAAAGAAACGGCAAAGCAAGCGAAACAGAATCCAACAGGGCATTCTTCGTTGCAGAGCCAAGAAACATAAAGGATTATCAAGGCGAATTCTAGATAGAAGTAAGTTTTAAAAACTGTGATTTCTCTGAGCTGGAATGGCAATCGAATTACCAGGATATAGAAATTTAATAGGCAGCGAGATGTTTGAAAAAGTAAAGTCTCCTGGTTCTTCATCAAAAAATAAAACAGAAGTAGCTAGTCTTATAAGATATAAGACGCCCACTCCAGATGAGACTCTTAATTTTATTAAAGTAAGTGCTCAAGAATTCTATTCGGAAAGTTCAGGATTAAGGATACAACGAAATCCTGTTCAACAATACTTTCGTTTATTAGAAAGATCAGATCTTGCAGAGTTGGGAGAAGGAAGAGGGGGTCTTTTTGGGCATCTTAATCACCATATCGATAAATTGGATATTGGGAATTATATCACTTTTTGGTGTAGCCTTATCCCAGACAGCAAGCTGGATGAAATAAAAAGAAGAATTAAAAATACAAAGATAGACCACACTGGAGTTCATCAATTCGCAGAAAAAAAACTGGGAGTATTAGTAAGATTGACTGATGAAGGCCTATTTCCAGATATCTCGGAACTTGAATTTTTGCTTGCTAGAGGAGTGAAAATTTCTGATCCCTTAAAAATTACCTGCGATTCTGGCAATTACCAAGGCGCAGCTAATAGACTGAGATTAATCTACAACAAATTAAATTCTCCTGAAACAATAAGCCAAATAAAAGATGAGACTCAAAGTTTCTTGGAAAAAAATGCGCGTGATGCAATCAAAGCAACTGTAGGTTGCGCACTAAAGCATGCAGTGTATGAAGTGTTTGGATCTGCCAGAGGCAATACAGATAAAACCCCTTTTTCTGAAAACTAAGCAAAAATCACCAAAATCTTTACAAATACCCATTTCTTACAGATAAGATGTTTTCAATAGACCGGCTTACTGCCGAGCTTGAACAGGACGCAACTTTCTCAAAGGCAATTAAAGGATGGAATTCTCATGGTGTTGTCTGGGAAATCAGAGGTATTGCATTGGCTCACCCACACTGCAACATGTTTTCTGTCAAGGTAGCCCTTTATCAGCTAAAGAAAAACGATAAAGGTGAAGATGAAAAAACATCAAAGAGAAGTTTATATTATTGCCAATGTTGCAACAAACTCCGCCCAGGATATTTTGCAGAGATGCGTGAAAGAAGAGAACGTAAAAAGGAAGGGAAGGGGTATGAACCTGAATAAGATTTAGAAGTTTAATAGTTTCATATTTTTCAAACCAAACACTTTAAAAATCCCTTGACTTTCTTAATTTCAGAATCCCCTCATAGCTCAGTGGTTAGAGCGCCTGGCTGTAGATTACAAATCTAGGGTGGATATTCCATACGGAAATTAAATGAAACCTGATAAGCCAAGAGTTCGCAGCACCCGGGAGATCCCCAGTTCGACTCTGGGTGAGGGGATGAAATCCAAAACCACCGCCGTTTCTTTCAGAAACGCCTCGCTTTGCGAGGTTTGCGGTGGTTTTTGGTATGTTTGATTCTTTCATAACACTTAAAAATAAAGAGAATCAATTTTATGTATGAGTGAAAGTTATATGCAAGAGATTTTTGATGGAAAAGAATCATTTGATGATGAAGATTTAGATAACTTAAACAAAACGATTAAATCAATGAATTTAATTGAAAATCAATTTAATGAAGCAAAAGCACTTGGAAATAAGGATAAAATAACTGATGATGAAAATTTATATGAAGACATACTTATTAAACCAATCATCGCTTTTCTTAATTCCTTTGATGGATTTGGCAATTTATACCTGGGAATAAGTACTGGTGGCCAAGGTAATCCAAAATTTTTAGACATTCGACCAATAGAGGAAAAATTCATTAAAAATGAAGAATATTTAAGGAATTTAATAACTAATAAAATAGGAATAATTCCAAAACCTTACGAGTTCCCAAAAATTGAAATAAAAAAAATTAAATTTCCTTCTGGAAATGTTTTTATAATTAATGTATCAAAAACTAGTAATTCCTTAGCTTACTATTCAAAACTTACAAATAAAGTCTACAAAAGAAGCGCAGATCAAAGTTCTTCTCTTAATCTTGTTGAAACATTACAACTTATAGAATCAAAAAAGAATCCTCAAGTTCGCCTAAAATGCAAGTTTTTAAGCGTTAATCCAGATCATTCTATTTTTGAAAAAACTAAAGAACATGAATATGCCTATGAGTTAGAACTGATTAACGAAGGATTGGAGCCTAGTGAACTTATTACGGGCCTCATTCAAATTTCACCTTGGCCTTTTTCAGAGTACGTGCCAAAGATTGAATTTTCTTCACCTTTTATTTCCAAAAGAGATGAATCATTTCCAGAAACGTATCAATTTTGCTATGGTATCCCAAGTCATAGTATGCCAGTTTATCCAATTATTCCTACTCTTTTTGGAAAATTGACTTTAAAAATAAAACCATCTTTAAACTTTAACTTAAATTTTAAAATTACGATAATGGACAAAAAAGGGATAACAAAACAATCTTTTTCAATTAAAGAAATTTTTGAAGTAGGAATTTCTACGCCTAATTTTAATCCAGTGGATGAGAAAATTGAATATTCTCCTTATGTTTAAATCCCCATT
The DNA here is from genome assembly GCA_038046245.1 of Nanobdellota archaeon. Taxonomy (GTDB): domain Archaea; phylum Nanobdellota; class Nanobdellia; order Pacearchaeales; family GW2011-AR1; genus JBBSXB01. Next base: position 142,180 of record JBBSWO010000003.1, read on the forward strand.
CACTTCTTCCCAAAGAAAAGAACTAATGACGAGCAAACCAAAACAAGCCCTATGAGACAAAACTGCACGGCTTGTTTAGATTGTATATCACTCAACACTGTATAAACATTGCAGTCAAATGTTGGACCGCCAGTAAACCCAAGCTTCGTGTCAATATAAGCCGGCTTGCAATTTGCTTTATTATCATTTATTGTATTTTTACTTTGTTGATTAGTAGTCAATCCAAAAACAAGAAATATTATCCCAAAAACAAAAAGTACAACACCCAACTTCTTCTTCATATCCATACAATACCAAAGAAAATGGAATTTAAAAATCTATCTGAATCAAATCAAATCTAAAGGACGCCTTGATGTGTGATCCTTAAAAAGAAAGTCAGCATCTATGGCTTCTTGAGGTATTTTATCTAAAACCTGATTATACTTGTATCCTCTGCCATCAACAATAATAGAATCAGGCCAGCCAACAATAGCATGATATTTTTTTCTCAAGTCTAAAAGTTCCGGAGTTTGAACATGATCTAAATTCGTTCCTAATTCTGCCAATTCTCTTCCTAATCTGCTTTTCTCATCAGCTTGCTCCCCATTCAATCTACATCCCTTCAATAAAACCATTCCGATCATAGGAGATACAGGATAATCAAACACTGAATTGATATAAAATTTTTGCGTCATTTCTATCTTTGAACGGATTGCCTTTTAAAGGTTTCTTTATTTCACTTCCCAATTATATTCCGAAGTATCGCTTCTTTTTTCATTCCTTTCCTTATCATTCCCTTAACAAAATCATATTTTGTCTTTTCAGAAGCAATCTTGATTTCTTCAGGTCTCCATCCCAGAGACACCAACTCTGCTAAAGCAAGTTGTGTATAAGTTTTTGTCTTGTCAAACTCTCTTCCTGCAAGATAAGAAATTTCGTCCTTTGTAAGTCCGTGTGTAAATCCTCCATAAACAAGTTCTTTTGGAATACTGCGACTAGCCAACTCAAAAACATCGACTGGAAAGATATTCATGCTCTGAAGTTTCGCGGCTTCATTCAGATTAAAATCATATGTCAGATAAGTTTCTGCTGATGCAAGGCTATATCCAGATTCCATCCACATCTGATAATTTTCAGCTTTTTTTCTCGGATCATTGTCAGGATTTTCGAGCAAAGACAAATCATAAGTCGTAAGCTCGTTTCTCCTCGTATCCCCTCCTCGGTTTCTATCAACAATCCTTTTCATGACCTCGGGCGTTCCTCCATTTGCCATAAGTTTTTCAAGCCCCCCTTTAGACTCAAGATAAAAAGTTGGCACGCCCGCGCTGTAATATTCTCTTGCAAGCCCCACAGAAATGTTATGAAGTGACGCTATCTTTTTCACTTCATTATCTCTAGATTCCAAAAGTTCTTTAACTCCAACACATGAAGCAAAGCCAATAATTCCTGCAGCAGCCCATACAACTGGTTTTGTCACAGCCATGAAAATTTTCAATTTTCAATATTTATTAATATTTGTGTGATGTTCTGAAAGTAACCTTTATTAATCCAATTGTCTTTTACCGTTTATGTCAAAAAGAAAGGCGAGAAAAAAATCAAAAGTTGCATCGCCAAAAAAAGGGGTCGGACATCACGTAAAACTGGCAACGTTTCTTGCTTCAAAACTCATAGTTGCAGTAATATCATTTGCGATAGGAATTTATGTAGGAAGGCTTTTCGAGACAACATGGGTTGCAATCGTTATAGCGTCGGTGATAGCCGTATTTGTCTATCTTCTTTCAGTTATGCACATGATGAAGTTGTTCAAAATATAATAATAAACTTTATTAATCGTTTTTCCCTAAGTTAAGCATGGAAAAAAAGGTGTGGGCTCTGTTTGCAGTTATATTAGTTTCCTTGACATTAATTTCTTCACTTTCAACACAGGATTTGAAAAAAGAGGCTGAAAAAGCGACATATTACGCAAAAGAATACGAAGCAGGAAATATCAACTATGCCCAGTTTTCAGTTTACCTTAATTCTGTACAGGAAGATCTCAACACACTTATAAAATCCCAAGATTCTGGTATTGACAACACGGAATTATCAACGTTCTTGGGAGAGCCAAAAAAAACAACATGGGTCTTGTCAGATGACTTGACGACAGAGGTGCAGGTTGCAAATCCTGTCTCGACATGGGAAGGAAAAATAATTTATGACGGAAATAAGATACAGATAAGGCTCACAGTATCTCCAATACTATACTTCGGAAAACAAATTGTATACAGCTCAGAACTAGCAACAATATTCAAGGACATTCCAGCCTCATTTAACCTAAAAGACAGCATTGACGAAGCCAGAAGGTTAGCAAATGTTTTCACTTTGGATTCAAATGTCCAAACCGCAAACGCATTGGCAGAATATTCAATAAACACTGAAAAAATCTCAGACTCTTACTTCAAACAAAACTATCGGACATGTCAGGATTTGATGACGGGCCTTTTCGGAGCTGAAAACTTAAAATCAAGAGAGAATGTAATAGACAAAACGTATGAATTATTGAAAAAAAGTCCCTATGAAATAAAAGCGGACATAGTTCTTTGTGATGACTGTCAAAAAACAGAAAAAGAAAACTGGATAAAATTAAGTTTTACAATTGAAAGCGACGGCAGAAAAATAGGATACAACCTTGATCAGGCCATATCTTCAGATCAATTCAACACGCTAAGCATAAATAACATAAAAGCTGAGCTGATCAAGGCCAATGGAAACATAAAACAGCTTCTTGACGGCGGGAATTACAAGTCAGCCTATACAATAATGAAAGTGATGGAGATCATGTATGATGTTTGGGACCAAAAAATAAGCGACGAAACCGATGCTAACTTAAAAATCCAGGAATACGCAGATAAAGTTCAGTTCACAAGTGGATTATTTGATGGCTACAAACTAGTTGCAACGTCTTTCAACAATCAATTGTTATTTGAGAAAGTCTTGTACAGAGAATATGAATCAAACGGAACAGAGATTTGCACAAACAAGATAGATGATAACAGCAATAACAAGACCGATTGCCAAGATGCTTTATGCACGGGCCAAGTATGTGGTTCTAGAATAATAAACGTCACCGAAGGAAATGTCACATTCCAAAAAACAATAGAATCTTACTGTACTTCAGGAGTGTGCCAAGAAAAAGCTCAGAATCAAAGTATATGCGGAAACAATATATGCGAAGCTGGAGAAAATGTCTCATGCTTTAAAGATTGCTCACCTAAAGCTTCATTCGAATGCCCAACTTATGCTCCAATCCAATGCAATGGAAAAGTCATATCCAAAGGTCAGGATACAAACGGTTGTTCTCTCCCACCAATATGCCTCACAAATGACGTTTCGTGCACATCCGATTCACAATGTGGACAGCCTTTATGCGGGAAAGCGCAATGTATCGAAGGAGCATGTAAGGTTACGCAAATAGGCCAATGCACCCAAGCCCAATGTTCTGATGGTGATGAAAAAACTATAGCATGTTCAGCAGGAGAAATAATCACTCAAGAAGTATGTGTCAATGGTGTCTGGAAAAGCACAGGCCAAACTTGTAAAACTGAAATTATCAAGACTCCTACAGAAGGAACTATTGTTAAAGGTACATCCAAACCATTATGTGGGGCGAAAGAAGATTGTTTGGCTAACCAAGTCTGTGATTTGGGTGTATGCACCGACATTGTCCAGAACACTTACACAGGAACCACTACAACAACTCCTGTAAAATATTCTGGTACGACATTCACAGGAAATGTTATACAGATTACAGGAGAGCCAATAACAATAAATGGGATAACCGGAATTGTAGGGGAACAATACCCAACCTCACAGGATATAAACCCAAGCACAGCTCCACAAAGAAAATATAACAACCAGGAAACATATTCTGCAATAACAGGAGTAGTAGAAAACCTCCCAAACGAAGCAACTCAAGTTGCCGCACAGCCAAAAGAGATTTTACAGGCGCAATTGTTCAACGGTCCTTCAGTTTCAACAAGTCCTCAAGGAGTTAAAGAAGAATTTTCAGCTATAGGGGTCTGCAAAGAAGACAGAGAAAAAACCGAAGCCCAATTTTATTTCACAGGAAGTGGAGATAAATTCGGAGGGGTCTCAAACCTGATGGACAAATACAGGGAAAGCGGGATAGAATGGTGTGACAGCAGATTAAAAATACTTCTCGACCAAAGAGCAGAGTTGACAAAAAGTTTCAATTCAGATTTTGCATCATGGTTTTTTGAGACATATCTTCCAAACAATGCAAACAACTGGGAAAGTAAAAGAAAAGCGATTGATGACTTGTACCTAAATATCGTAGACAATCAAGTCCAGATTGCAAGGATGATGAATTGTTTGAGCCTTAAACAGCTTTCAAGCTATGAATTGATATCGTTAGACTACGCAACAACTTACGGTGAATTAAAATATTCAGAAAAAATAGAGCCAGCATCGTTGCCAGGACTAAGCAAGGAAGTTACGATAATCTCTCCATCAATGCAAGCCTCAATATTCCTGGATAAAGACTTTATAAAAAAAGAACTGACAGCAGCAATGAATGCACATAGCTTTCCAGGCTCGGAAGAAACAGGAATTGACAGAAAAATAAACAAAGGATTGACAACAGCAGAACTAAACGCATTCAAATCAGATGAAAGCCTGAAATCTCTCATAAGAGACATAACTGCAAACTACAAAGACAATTATTTGGATGCTCAGGTGACTTTTGTTGACAACATCAATGGCAAAGAAGAAGTGGTCTACAATATCTATGTCAAGATCAATGAAGATAACATGTTCATTCAGTCAATGCCTATGGATGAAACACCTCCAGTAGACACAAAAATAGTCGTAGACTACAATGATCTTTACAATCTTATAGCAGCGTCGGAAGAGAATCTGAAAGAGACTTCAACATTAAATCCTCCTTGGAAACAGGGTAGGTTTAACGTTGCTGAAATAATAAATCTTGCAAGCAATTGGGTAAAGACTCAATTAAGAATGAATGAACTTACAAACACGCTGCAAGTAAAGCCGGACAACAGTAATGTAAAGGATTTGTTCAAAAAAGTATTTTTCTTGATGGCTGAAAATTAATTTTACCGAATATAAAAAGAAAAATCATTATAGAAATATTTAAATAGCTGATGTTTTTTGTAGAACTGTAAAAAAACGAGGTAAATTGGAACAAAGTTCCAATGTGTTTTAGACAATGGTTAAAAACCTAAAAAAAGAATCAGCCTCTAACAACGAGCAAGAAAGATTTGGGTCTTTCATTGATGAAGATGTAGGTGAAGACGACTTTGATCTAGATTTGCTTGACGACTAATTATTAACTAATTCTTTTTTATTTTTTTATTTTCAGTGTGACTTCGTTATTGTCTTTTTTCAATTCATCAAAATTTGTTTTCACAAAAAATCTCAGTTGCTCAGTATTGAACTGGCCTATCCATATGTTCTTCAGGCTTATAACTATCCCGTGCCCTATTCCCAACGGATCGAGATTGACTTCTTTCACAAGACCGCCATCAGCATAAATCTGCACTATCGCTGCAGGAGATTCCTCAAATCCGTTGTTTCTTATGCTCATGTTTGCATCAAGATATTTGCCTTTCATTATTGCAGAGACACTCTCAAATGTTATATCAGGGTAGGAAGGGATTGAATAAAGATTATCTATAAGGTCTATGGTGTAGTTCTGTATTTCCTGATTGCAGTTGCTTATTGGATACATTATATCATCTGGATTAGTCGTATGATTGAATCCTAACGCGTGCAAAAGTTCGTGGACACCAACATTTGGATTTTTGCACTGTGATTCTCTTATCAAAAGAACTGTTCCTTTGCTTATGACATTAAATTCTCCAGCCTTTGTTATGTTAGTAGGCCCACCTTCACCAGCTATAAAGAATCCGCCTTCAATCTTAGAACGGCTATCACATGTTATTGATATTTCTTCGTTTGCAGCAACAGGGTAAAACCTTAAGACAGTTTTTTCCTGCAATAAGTTCAATGCTCTTACAGCTTCATCCCTCTTTGCTATGCTGCAGTCCCCTATATTATAAGAAATGGCTGATTCAGGATATCTCATGTTCTCATAAAACTGCAGATCTTTTATCTGCCCCAGCTGGAAAGATTTACTAGAAGATTCTGATTGCGGGGTAAACTCCGTGCTTGACAAAGGAAAAAACCAATAAAAAAATAATAAAAAAAAAGTAAGTATCACAAAAATCAGGCCAAAAGTGATTTTCCATCCCATAAGAACAAAAAAACACCCGATTATATAAACTTAATGAAATAAAAAAATAAAAACAAATTAATATTCTTCGTCTTCTGCTACAGGCTCTTTTCCTTCTTCCTCATCTTCGTCATCTTCTAAGTCATCAAGGTCATCTTCTTCATCAGAAGAGTCTTCGTCTTCTTCTATTTCCGGTTTCTTTTTCATTTTTTGTCCCATTTTATTTAGGTAAAAATACAAGGTTTATTCCTCTTTTAAAACTTTTCGGTCGGAGTTTACCACTGGAATATGCAGGATAAAGTTTTTATACTCTTTTTTATTCAACCAAATTTTCTTTTTTTATGAACTCAAAAGCCGAATAAGCGGCAGTGCATCCATCTGCAACTCCTGTAATAAGCTGCTTGAAATGTTTGTCAGTCACATCTCCCGCAGCAAAAATTCCCAGGACATTTGTTTCTGAAGTTGCATGATTTATCACAATCTCTTTTTTACTGTTAAGTTTGACTCCCGACTTGTCTGCTAATTCTGAAAGGACCTCATGACCTATTGCAACAAAGACCCCTTCTAGTTCAATTTTGTTTTTTCCGTTCAAGAGCTTGTCCAAAATGACTTCACCAACTCCAGAATCATTACCTTTTATCTCAGTTATATTTGTTTTAGTAACCACTTCTATTTTCTTGTTCGCTTTGATCTTCTGGAGATTTATCGGTTCGGGCTTTATGTTTTCTCCTCTGTATATTATGTAGACTTTTTTCGCATGTTCAGCAAGTATTAGTGCATCTTTCGCAGCACTGTCTCCTCCTCCAACAACAGCGACAATCTTTCCCTTGTAAAGAGGCCCGTCGCATAAAGCACAATAATTGACTCCTCTGCCTTCAAATTCTTTTGCCCCTTTAACATCAAGCTTTTTCCATTTCGTCCCGGTTGCAAACAAGATTGTTCTAGAACTATATTCAGATTTACCTGTCTTCAAAATGAAAAGATTTCCTTTTTTCCTTACTTCTATAACTTTTTCATTTTTTATACTAACTTCCTTATACTCTTTGGCATGCTCTTCTATTTTTTTGGCAAGGTCAAACCCTGAAATGCTCTTGAACCCAGGATAGTTTTCAACAAGATTTGTAGTAGTGATGACGCCACCTACAGCCGCCTCCGAACCATGAGTGCTTCCAAAAACAATTGTCTTTAGGCCAAGTCTTGCGCCGTACATCGCTGCGGCTAGCCCAGTTCCCCCTGCCCCAATTATTGCAAAATCATATGATTCCATTTGTTATACACAAAGTCAATGTTTGATTAAATACTTTTCCCAAACTACAGCTCTTTTCCCGTCTTCGTATAAAGCAGATAACGGTAAATGTTCATGAATGTTACAAAAAGACAGAAAGCTATAAGCTGTGAAAAAACAACAGAAGTGAAAACCCTATGGTCCAGCCTTATGAAATGTCTTGATAAAAAGAATATTGTAGGATAATAAAACAGAACAGAGACTAGAAAGGCTACTGGAGTGAAATAAAGTACATCATTGGCAAAATTTTTCACTGAATATCTTCTTGTCTTGTTTTTGTCGTATACTCTTGTCACAATCCAGAGAACAGCAGAGCCGAAAATTCCTCCAAGAACAGCGGAAGCAGATATTGTGCTCACGTTATGGGAAAACCTAGACACTAAAAAAGCGAACAAAGGGGTCCCAAGAGTCGCCCCTACCTCTGCGAAAAAAAGTTCTTTATTGAAGTCTATAAACGATCTGTCCTGAAAAATGCCTGCCATAATGTTAAAACGAAAAATGCATATATAACCTTTATTATTTAATTTACAAAAAATTATTCAATGCCGTAAGCCTCAGAGAATATCTTTATTTTGTTATACTCTTCCAAGAATGCCGTCCCCTTAGGAGTTATATTGTAAATTTTTTTCCCGCTTTCCTTGTTCTCGGTTATCAATTGATTTTTTGTGAGATTCTCTATGTAACTCTTTATGCTGTTGTTCGAAAGATTCGCTTTGTAAATTAAATGTGTGATCTTAGCTTTTTTCCCTGACTTTAGAATTTCCAACAAATCTTTTGTTACTTCCAGCTTTGTCCTTTTTTTTGCCATTTTTTATTGTTAGATGGGTTATTAAGATTATAGAAAATCCGACAAGCAACAATAATTCATCAGCCAAATACATTAGCGGAGTGATGTCATCAAATAACCCAACGAAATTGCTTATGAGTATGAGTATGAATGCTATGAGTATTTTAAGACTGTTGGAGCTTTTTGTTTCTCTATAATTGTGATAAAAGTGTGAAAGTAAAAACAAGATGATTATGAAAAGAGCGAGATGGAATACGGAATAGAAATAAATGCTGAAGACTATTGTAAACACGGACAAATACAAAAATCCGACCATGCCTTCTTTGCTTTCTATCCTTGAAGTTGCCAGCAGCAATGTCAAAAATCCCAATATTAAGAGAGAACAGTAAGTCGTAAAAACCACAAAATAAAAGACCTGCATCCTTGCAAGCTGTTCAGCAATAAACGCAAAAAAGTGCGTCTGCCTTATTACTGCATAATAATAGGAGGTAAGATTCGTCAGAATCTTGAATATGAAAGCAACTCCGATAGTGAGAAATGCCCAAGAAAAGATTCTATAATTTTTTTCTTTAGTGATTGAATATATCCTGCTGCTTTGGGTGGCAACTAAAAAGCATGTCAGCACAATGAGCAAATCAATAAGAGAATCAGCCCCGTAGAAGTTACCGAGAGAGATGTTAAATGGCATGCAAAAAAAACACGTTTTTTCTTTATAAGCCTTATGAATTTCTCTTCTGAACCGCCAATACCGATCTTCCCTTCGTGTTTGATTTAAAAAGGAAAAACTTGAATCTGACATGACAAAAAAACTGATTGAACCGGAAGAGGTTCGACTTCTCAGAGAAGAATTCCTTAGTCAGGAAGAGCTTTTTTTATTGAAGTTTATGAACAGCTTCGACAGAAAGGCGCACAAAGAATGGGCTGAAAAAGGACTCTGGGAATCTGCAACCGCAGCTTACTAATCTTTCTTTTTATTTTTTATTTTATCTTACCAACTTTTTCTTCTTGAATCTCTACCGCCGCTGGATCTTCCAAATCTATTTCCCCCGCCACTCCTGCCTTCAGAATATCTGCTGCCTTGAGAAGAACGTCCTCTTTGCGGACCTCTGTTATCTCGACTACCAAATCTGCTCCCAGAAGATCTGCCGCCGAAATTTCCTCTGCCTCCAAAAGAATTTCCTCCTCTGAAACTTCGTTCTTTAGAAACCGCGAAATCAACTCTTAAAGGTTCAAGCTCTGGCAATGGTTCGTTTTTTATTTCCATCTCTTCATTATTTATAACACTCCTGAAATTCTCGTAATCATAAGGTGAAACAAGACTTACTGCAATCCCTTCTTTTCCTGCTCTTGCTGTCCTTCCAATTCTGTGAATGTAGTCTTTACTCGTTTTTGGAGAATCGTAATTGTAAACGTGGGAAATATCTTTTATATCCAAACCTCTTGCGGCAACATCTGTGCAGATTAGTATCAAAGCTTCTTTAGAATGAAAAGATTGCATTATCGCATTTCTTTTATTCTGAGGCAAGCCGCCATGTATCGAAAGAGCGTGGAGATCATATCTTTTAAGATTCGAGGCAACCATATCAGTGTTTCTTCTTGTATTGCAAAAAACCATTACAAATCCTGACCTTTCTTTTTTCAGTAAATAAACAAGCAATGAGAATTTCAAATTCTGCGGGACATCATAATACACCTGTTTCAGTTTTGAAGAATCAACATAATTCTCAACCTCAACATAGACAGGATTTTTCAGGTACCTCTTTGCAAGGAACTCTATGTCTTTTGATATTGTCGCAGAAAACAGCAAAGTTTGTCTTTGCTTTGGGCATTCATTGATTATTCTTTGAACATCCTCTATGAACCCCATCTCAAGCATCTTGTCAGCTTCGTCCAAAATTAAAAATTTTACCTTGTCCAGGTGCAGTGTCCTCCTGCCCAAATGATCCAAAATTCTTCCAGGAGTTCCTACAACTATCTCTGCTCTCCTCAAAGCCTGAACTTGTGGCCCCATCGAAACACCGCCATAAATTTCGTTTATGTTTAGCCCATAATATCTTGATAAAACTTTCAGATGCTGTGCGACCTGTTCTGCCAATTCCCTTGTAGGAGTTAGAATAAGTGCCTGAATCCCTTCATTTTTCTTTATTCTCTCTATTATCCCTGCACCAAAAGCAAGCGTCTTTCCCGAGCCTGTTGAAGAGCTTCCAATTAGATCCTTTCCTTCAAGTATAAGGGGTATTGCTTTCTTCTGTATCTCGCTCGGCTCATGAAAGCCAACATCATGTAATGCTTTCAAAATATCTTCGCTTAATTTTAACTGTCTGAATTTTTCCATGTTAATCTATATGAAAAGAAAATTATGAGGGTATTTAAAGTATGACGTTTCCATGCTTTCCAAAATAACTTCGTGTTTCTGAGAAGTATAATTAAATTTTATAAAATATTTTAAACCAAATCCCTTAAGCAGCGGTCTTTGAGGCTTTTGTAGCACCAGGATAACATCCGTTCACACATTCATTAAAATAACCCCAGCAATCACATTTAATCTCTTTTCCAGATTCGTCATAACAAGTAATGCTTGGGCAATGTTCAGATATATCATAGCATCCAGAAAGACATGACGCAGCAACATTTCCCGAAAGGACTGGCTTGCCAAAAATCAAAAAGATAATCCAAAGAATTCCAGCAACAATGACTATAATTGCGGCTATTTTGTATATTAAATCCCAATTAACCTTCTTTTTAGCCATGATATACAATATGAATTAATGTTTATAAAATGTTTGAATTTTATATCTGCCCTGTCTGTGTAAACTTCTTCATTGCCTGTTCAAGAATGACTTGCGGTGCAAATCCCTTTCTGCTGCAGGCTTTGACAAAATCGTCATAAACAGCTTGATCAACATTATAATCCAACTTTCTTTTCTTTGCTCCAGGTGGTGTTGCTGCCATAAGCTATAGAAATATTTTTGGTTTATAAATTTTGGGTAAAAATATTAATATCAAAAAAATAAAGTTTAGAAAAAATTTATTCTTGGACAACTAAAGTGCCGGTCATTTCTCTGTGCCCGCCACCGCAAAATGTTGGACAATGGAACGTAAACGTCCCTGCTTTGTCTGCTATAAACTCAACCCCATCAACACCTGTGACATTATAATCTGGTATTGCAATTCCATGAGTTGTGTCTATGTTGTTCATCACTATTTTGACCCGGTCGCCTTTCTTTACAGTGATAGTGCTTGGGGTATATTCAAATCTTTGAGCGTCAAGAGTTATAACTTTATTTTGAGCACTATTCCCAGCAGTTACGGTATTTGAGTCAGTCGCAGCATTGCTGCTTCCCCCATTCGTATTTGTTCCAGGCAGATCAGATGAACTGCTTGAATTGCTCGGTTTATTGAAAACCAAAAACCCAACTACGGCAATGACAACAATTGCGATCAAAACAACCGTAATTCTTTTGTTCATTTATGTTTTACCTCCTTATATTAGATGAATATGGAATCTAAGACTCCATTGTTCTGTTTTAAACCTGATTTCAATTTAAAAGCTTTATGAATTTTGAAAATTTTATAATAACTTCAGCGTAATAAGAAATAGGAAAGCAACAATCGTTAAAGCCATAAGAATTCCTAGAGTGTAAATAATCAAATACAAAGCTTCTCTTTTCTTGCCGTCAAGATACCACATGACTGGCCTTCCAAAAACCAAAAATCCTGTGAGTGCTGCCGAGAAAACAAAAAGCATAAGCATCGAGATTGGAATGAAAACGGAATCATTTGCTGTGCCAAAAGAACCTTTCCCTCCAAGATACATCAAAGTTGCAATGGTGGCAACATAAACAGAAGTCGCAAATGCATTGATTATTGCGTGTTTGAATATGTTTGACCTTTCCATTTTCCTACAATAAATTTTGGCTTAAAAACATTTAGGGAGTTAAGATATATTCCAATTATTAATACACACATTAAAAAAATTTAGTTAAGCCTTTTTGATTGTATGAGATATCACTGAAATTATGAATAGTATCACAAAGAATATTGCTAACCATTTTGCTATTGTGTACGAAACCCCTGAAATTAATCCAAATCCGAGTATTCCAGAAACTATAGCTATTACTAAAAATAATATTGCCCAAACCAACCAGCCTCCAACGCCTTTTTTGTTCATTTTTTCTCCGTAATTCTAAGGTGATTGGAGTATATATGTCTTTTTTGAACCAGATTTACTTTTCAAACTTGCTTAGCTTCTGCATGCTTGAAAAAGGGAAAGGCCTCTTATTTGTTCCAAAAGTCAAATACCTTATGTATTTGTAAGTTTCAGTATTCCAATGTTCAGAAAACTCTGCCAGCCCTTTATTTCTCTTTCCAGAAAATACAACGATGAACCAATTTATGATTGCAAGAGCAAAAATAAGATATCTCCAAACGGCCAGTATAATTCCTGAAATAATTGCAACTATTATTCTGAACCATGCCTCTTTTCTTTCACTCATTGCCATAAGAAACTAAGGATAAACTTACTTTTAAACATTATGCAATTAGGTAATCTTTTAAATCCGAATTACTTGATTAAATAATGGAAGAAAAAGAGGGAGGCATAGCTAAAGAAATAAAGACTATGAAGTGGAAACAGCCCGACAGAATAATTGTTGCTTTGGTTTTAGGCTATGTTTTTTCGTGGTATCTCTTTAATGATATGTTCAACCTTATGTCAATAGACGGCATTAGAACAGCCGGGAATTTTTTTAATGGCCTGAATATTCCTGCAGCCATTCCATTAGCATTCAGTTTCGTGATTATGATTTCCATTCTGTTGACATTCATAATAAGAAGCACAGATCAATCGGATCATAAAATCCTGAACACTGCAATAGGAATATGGATTTACTTCGGAACTTTCTTGATGATGATATCTCTTACTTTGATGTTGGAAGGATTCGGCCCAACATACAAGGTTACTTGGATGCTCGGAATGACAAGAAACGCGATTTATCATCTGGGGGTATTTCTGTTCCAGATTCCCGGAATAGTTTACTTTGCGTTGTTTAAGTGATGATACATTAGGATTTTTTAACTTCTAAAATAGATGCTAGCCCTGAAAGTATCAAACTAAAAAGTTGTAAGATAGTGCTCCCAATAATGATATTAGATTTTGCATGCTCTTTTGAGGAAATAAAATTTATATCATTTTGAACAGAATCATGCGCTTTGATTACAGAACCATTTCCTTCTGCTACCCTTTCATTCCAACTCATTAATCTCCATCTATCTATAAATTCTAAAGGAGGTGGCTCTTCATTTGCAATCATGTACAGAGTTCCCAATGCTGCAACTTGATCATTTTCCTGTCTAGCTTGAAAATCTTTTATATAATTTGAGTTTGAATTTATCTCCTTTAACAAGAATTCTGATTCTTTTGAATCATGAGCCCCCAATATATAAAGTTCGTAGTCATTCCTCTCTCTTAGCTTTTGATTAAGAATATTTTGTTTTAGATTTATTTCTTTATCAAGAGATGAAACCCACATACTTAACATTATAACTGAGGTTAGTATAAACATAGTTGCCAATAGGTATAAGATTATGACAGTTTTTTTAGAATCCATAATTTCTTTAAAATGTTCTTTTTTTGGTAAAAAGTGCTTTATACTCATACAAAAACCAAGAACAACAACTATTTAAGAATAATGAGTGAGAGGAGTTTTATAGTCTCCCAACACATTCTTCATTTTCTGGATTAAAACTAACAATAAAATCATTTTTGCTCCATGAATCTTGGCTTATCTTTATGCATTCATCATCTTTTTCAGAATCATATCTATAATCTGGAAAAATATAGCAATCTGTTCTGTCCTGATTACATAAAGCATAAACTTTTGTCTCTGCATGAGCAAATTCTTTAAAAAAGATTTCTTGCCCTAAAGGGTTTGTAAATTTAACATTATAAAAATCTGCGGAAAAATTTCCACCATTTCCATCTGGCAAAACAAAAAAATTAGTTAATCCCAGCTCTAAAGCTAAATCTCTTAACTCAGGATTTAATTGATTGTATATTATATTATTGTTTCCTACAACCTGTATATTATTGTTTCCCTCAATTGTTTGGTTACTGTCTTGAGAACCAAGAATAAATGCAAGAATTAATCCTCCCACAACTAAGACAAACAATGGAGCAATTACATATTTCATTAAAGGATTCCAAGTTAAATTTATTTTTTTGTCAAATTCCTTTAAAATAAAATTATGTGTTTTTCTCATGTAATCTTCATACTCACCCCTCTTTTTTTTATCTATATTTAAATTTCCCTTAATTGTGTCATTTATCTCTTTTTTCTTTAAAGCCATTCCAAGTTTGTTTAATAATGACGAAGAAGGGTTATCCCTTTCAAGACAATCTCTTACAAAAGAAAGATTATAAAATGCGTACCATACAGAGACCTCTCTTTTATTCTCAAGAATATTTTTTTCTTCAAAATATATTTTTGTCAGGTCCTTTATTTTGTTATCATAAGACTCGTTAAGGATGTTTAAAATTTCTTCCAAGTTATAAAACAAACTTTCTACTAGTGGAGCAGTACTTTCATTTTTACCAGAGATATAACCTTCAAATTCCACCATTAACTTTTTAATTCTTTCATCTTTAATATCTCTTTTTTCCAATTCTTTTTTCAATTTTAATAATGTTTTTCTCAATTCATTCGAGACAAGATCATAATCCTCACAATCTTTTTTGTGTAGTATATCAATTTCTAATTTAATTTTTGAGAATTTTTTATGAGTGATAGCATAATTTAAATATTTTTTTATCTCTAAATAAAAATTTTCATCTTTAGAATTAAGAACATCTTTGTAAAGGTTTTCTAGTTCTTTTGGAAAATCCATTTTAAATCAATTACGCCCGCACCGGGAGTCGAACCCGGATCGCATCCGCGACAGGGATGAGTCATAACCGCTAGACCATGCGAGCACGAATTAGAGAATTAATATCGCTTTAAAAAGATAACTGAAAGCTATTTTATTTTTCCAGCAGCAGATAACAAAATATTATATGTCCATCTATGATATTCTGGATGTTTTTCCATTAATTTATCTGTATCTTCACCAAGATTAAAAATATCATTTAAAGCTATAGCAACGGCAGGAGACCTATTTACACCTCTGCGACAATGAACCAAAAGAGTTTCGCATCCATTTCTTCCTTCAGCAAAATCATTAATAATTTGCTTAGCTAAATCAATATCAAGATGTTTACGATCTTTTAGTGGAAAATGTGGATCAGTATCATCGAATCCATAGCTTTGAATTCTTCTAAAAAGAGAGGACTCTTGTAAAGGCCTGTCATCATGGTAACTATGTAATTTAGGAGAATATTTTATCCTTATAACATAAGTAGAATCTGTGGGAGTGTATTCTAATGCCTCTGTAAGACCCATTATCAAAATTTTCATAGAATTCTAAGAAAAATACACTTATAAAAATTATTATCCTAGAAACTCTTTCAATTCATACAGTGATGAAATGGTTAAAGAAGGTTTAGTATTATGAAAAGTATATTCTCCTCTGTCTATCAATATATCAAAAACTCCGGCGTTTCTGGCCGTCTGGATATCTTCATCACCATTTCCAACATACACTGCTTCATTTTTATTCACACCCAACAAACTTAAACACTCTTCCAATCCCTGAGGATGGGGTTTTGGAGTAAACCCATTCATCCTATGAGCAACAACTATTGCATCAAAATTTTCCTCCCCAATCATACCAATCTCCATTTCTGCTATATGCAAAGGAGCTCCAGTAACAATCCCGGTTTTACATCCAGCTCTTTGTAAATCTCCAATAAAACCGACATCGTCATATGTTTTTGCAAACTTTCTCCTTAACTCTACAGTATCGTATTTTTTGAAAGGACCCCAAAAAGCATCAATAGTTAAACCAAAATCTTTTGTTACTATTTCATCTCTGTTAGTTTCAAACCAAAATCTATCAATATCTTCTTTAGAATATTTTACTCCCAAATCATCTAATATCTTCCCAACAACAGTATACCTAAATTCAGGCTCAGAGTGAATAAGTGTTCCGTCAAGATCAAAAATTGCTGCTTTATACTTCATATGAGAATAAAATATCCTTCTCATTTATAAAAATTATTGCACTAAACCCCAATCAAAACCCCTTAATCCAAAAATTCAAATTTAAAAAATAAAAAAAGAAAAATCATTTACAAAGAAGATTAATTAAAATCTGTCTCTGTTTCCGCCGCCGAATCTTCTGCCGCCACCGCCACCAAATCCGCCGCCTCTGTTTCCAAAGTCTCTTCTAGGTGGTCTTGGTCTGTCAGGATCCATTGGCTTTGCTTCATTAACTTTAAGTCTTCGTCCTTCAACTTCTTTGTCATTCATTTCTGAAATGGCTTTCTTAGCTGACTCGTCGTCCTTAAAAGTTACGAACCCAAATCCTTTTGATCTGCCTGAAAACTTGTTCATAATAACAGTTGCTTCTTCAATTTCCCCGAATCCGGAGAAAATCTCGTTAAGCTTGTCATTGTCAACACTAAAAGGCAAATTCCCTACGTACACTTTCATTCTTGTCCTCCATCTGTATTTAGTCGTTCTGCTTTGCTACTTCTTAAAAAATAGTCCGCAAACTCTCACCTTATTTCACAATAGCTGTTTTTAAAGTTTGCTATTAGGCTACTCAGCCCTATATCTCAATTCCTCACACTTTCCCTTTATGTAAGCAGTAATTTTACCATTATCTCCCAGCGAATCGAGGGTTTCTCTAGGTATTGGCTCTCCGATTACCATAGTAATTTTCTCTCCCCTCTTATTCCAGGCTTCTTTCATTAGATATGTCAGTCTAATTTGACGTGTTAGTTTATGCCTTGCAAAAAAGTTATAATGTCCTTTATGGTCCGGTCCATGAAAGTAAACCGGAACAACATTTTTAGCATATTTGACTATTCTACCTAAACTTTGCCTCCAGGGAAATTCCCTCAGATTCTCTCCGGAAATTTCAGCAGCAGGACACAAAAAAACGTCATCTTCTTTTAAAGTGGAGATTATTTTACGGGATGAAGACAAAGAATTTCTCCCATAAGGATCAACAGCAATCATTCTGGCCTCTATTCCAGGAACTAACTTCA
This sequence comes from Nanobdellota archaeon, assembly GCA_038046245.1. Classification (GTDB taxonomy): domain Archaea; phylum Nanobdellota; class Nanobdellia; order Pacearchaeales; family GW2011-AR1; genus JBBSXB01. Next base: position 159,632 of record JBBSWO010000003.1, read on the forward strand.
ATATTTTATCACCAACAACAATAACTTTCCTCCCCTTTTTTTCAACCAGCCGACTGAATTCCCCGTAAGCAATTGCTCCCTCAGGCATTCCATAAGGATGATTAGATGGATAAAGTGTCCCTTTTTCGTCAGGAATATTCTCAGCACCAATAATCTCAGTTTCAAATCCAAAATCATTAGCAGCTCCCACAAACGCTTCTGTAAACCCTTCTGCCCTAATCTTTTCATCAACTCTCAAAAAAAGCTCCAACGTCTCAGAAACTTTAAAGGACCTAGGGATTATTCTTGAACACATCAGCATTATTTCAAGGCTACGTCTAGGATTGTGATCTTTGTATAGTCTCCTTAATACTTTCATAGAACCACCCAATTTTCAGACTTTAAAAAGAAATCGCTAATGCCTACTTCTTCGATTTTATAACCTTAAATCCAGTATAAGACCACAATGCTTTAGGGATTTTTATGCTTCCATCTTTTTGCTGGAAGTTTTCCAATATTGCAACCATGATTCTTGAAGTTGCTATGACAGTGTTGTTCAAAGTATGGGCAAAATATCTTTCCTTCCCATTATCAATTCTTATTCCCAATCTTCTTGCCTGAGCATCTCCCATATTTGACAAAGAAGTGATTTCAAAATATTCCTTTCTCTTAGGACTCCATGCTTCAAAATCACATTGTTTGGCTTTCAGATCTCCCAGGTCCCCAGAACAAATCTCCAGAATCCTGAACGGGAATTCAAGCTCTTTGAAAAGTTCAACACTCATCTTCATCATCTCATCATACCATTTGCTTGATTCAGAAGGTTCACATATTACAATCATTTCCTGTTTGTTGAACTGATGAGTTCTGTAAATCCCTTTTTCATCAATTCCATGGCTCCCTATTTCTTTCCTGAAACACATTGAATAAGAAGTTTGTTTTACAGGAATGTTTTTGGATGTCAAGGTCTTTCCTATGAACATTCCAATCAAAGGATGCTCTGATGTAGCAATTAAGTAAAGATCCTCTCCGTCAATCTTATAGGACATCTGCTCAATCTCATTTTTAGAATAAACTCCCCTTAAGATTTCCTCTCTTATCATCAAAGGAGGTTCAATGTATTCAAATCCTTTTTTCATCATGAAGTCTCTTGCAAAATTTATCAGAGCCATATTTAGCAAAGCAAGCTCGTTTTTCAAAACATAAAATCCTTTTCCAGAAATATTCGCAGAAGAATCAAAATCCAGAATTCCTAATTTTTCTCCAAGCTCAGCATGACCCTTTGCCTCAAATCCCAATTTTGCAGGCTTTCCAAAAACCTTTGCGACTTTATTTTCAGAAGCATCTTTTCCTACAGGGACACTCTTGTCCATGATGTTGGGAATCTGCAAAGACATATTATAAACTTCATCCTCAAGCTTTTTTCTTTGAACCAAAACTTTTTCTATTTCCTCCGGGATTTCTTTCGCTTTCTTAAGTTCGTTCTTGGCATTTTTTCCGGCTTTTTTAAGTTCATTTATTTCCTGGGAAATCTTGTTTCTTTCGGACCTTAGATTGTCCTCTTTATATTTAAGTGCTCTCCATTCATCGTCAAACTTCCTGATCTTATCGACCAAAACAAGTTTTTCACTTTGAAATTTCTTTTTTATGTTCTCTTTCACAATCTCAGGATGCTCTCTTATCAATCTTATGTCAATCATAGTTCCAAAAAGTAACGGAGATATTTAAATTTATTGAATCAAAAATAGGGCAATCTAATTCTTTTCGACATCCGGACCGTCCTGGCCCAGTCTTTTTCTTTCATCCAGAAGTTTGATGTGCTTTTCCTTCTCGCCTTTATAATTTGTAGAAGAAAGGCCAAATCCTTTTATCATATTAGCGACATATTCTCCTCCAAGGAAGTGTGGGGTCAAAACATAATCTGCTCCTTCTTTGTACAGATTCATTGCATCATCTATATGATGGGCTCTTACAATTACAATGGCTTTCGGATTAATTTCCTTCACAGTTTTTATCAACAAAAGGTTTGCTTCTACAGAAGGAATTGTCGAGACTATGAGTTTCGATTTTCTTAAAGGAAGCTCTCTTAATAATTCACTGTCATAAACATCTCCATATATTACGGGGATTCTGAATTTCTTTAAGTTTGAGACTATCTCGGGATCATAATCAACCACTACATACCTGTTCGAAACTGCCTTGAATGACTTTAATATGCTGAATCCGATTCTGTTGTATCCAAAGAGTATTGTATCGTAGCTGTCCAAGATTTTTTTCTTTTCATTTTTTACATTTCTTCTTTCAAACACTCCAAGATATCTGGAAAAGAATGGATAGATTTTATCTGAATACGTTATCAAATACGATGAACCTGCAATCGTTATGAGACCGACCATCGTGATTATGGAAAGTATTTCTGAACTCAAATATCCAACCGTTACTCCCAAAGCGACTATTATTATAGAAAACTCACTTATTTGCGCCACAGTTATTCCCACCATAAACCCTGTTCTCTTTGTATAACCCAATATTCCTACAAGAGACATGACAATAAGCGGATTCACTATAAGGACAAAAAGGGATAAAATAATGATAGAAAAAATATTGCTGCCAACATCGCTAATCGCTATCTGTGATCCAACGATGACAAAGAATATTATTATGAAAAAGTCCCTTAAAGGTTTTAATTTTGAACTGATTTCACTGCTATAGGGAGAAACAGAAAGTGCAACTCCGGCGAGAAGCGCCCCTATCTCCAAGGAGAAATCTATGAACTGGAAAAGGCTCGCTATAGCAAAAGCCCATGTCAAAGAAAATATGAACAAAAACTCCTGAGACTTCGCCGCGAATTTTGTTATTTTTGGGAGAACAAATATGCTGACTAACAATAATAATCCAAGTATTATCACTCCTTTTATTATCGTAGAAAAGACCAATGAAGCAGTCGTGTCAACTCCTGAAGATGATGAAATTGTAAATAAGATTATCGCCGCTATCAGATCTTGTATAATCAAAAGACCAGTAGAGATTTTTCCATAAACGCTGCTTATTTCTCCTTTATCGCTAAGAAGTTTCATGACAACAATTGTGCTCCCAAAAGTCAAAGCGATCGAGACATAAAAAGAGGTCAGGCTTGAAAATCCAAGAGCTTTTGCAATCAAAAATCCAACGGCTGAAGTAAAAATAACCTGGCCGACACCGAGTATGACTGAAGATTTTCCAATCTCTTTTATAACTTTAGGATTTAAATGCAATCCAACAGTAAAAAGAAGAAGTGCAACACCCATTTTTGCAAAGACTCCGATTGTGCTTTCTTTTTCAAGAAGGTTCAAGAAATAAGGGCCGGCAATAATTCCTGTAAAAATATAACCTATAATGAGGGGCTGTTTCAAAATTCTCATTAAAAATGAAACCAAGAAAGCTATTCCTATTATCAGGCTAATGTTCAAAAATATGTCGGCCATTTTCCCCTCTTTATTATCTAACTAAAAATATCTATATAAGTTTTCTGGTCAGCTAAAGGCCTTCCCAAGAAGAAGCATTGCCAAAATTCCCACGCTGTTCATAATGAAGCTTATTATTGCAAAAACGCTTGTCCTTACATGGGCCACGCCTTCAAGCATTGTAACTCCTAACTCATCAGGCAGCGGGGAAGCAATGATGATCGCTCCAACTAAGTATTGCAGATAAATTTTCAGTTTTAAAATATGCTTGTTGGAAAAAGATTTTTTTATATGATGAAATAATTTAGTTTCCTCCAATTCTTCAAACTCGTCCATGAAAGAAAATTTTGTCAGGTTTAAAATTAACAAGTCTGATATTAAAGCACCCACTGCACCTATAAAAAATGTCAGAAATATATTATCTGGATGTATTGTAAGAAAAAATCCCACAGCAAAGGGCGTTGAAAAACCAAACGAGAACAAAAGACCGGCTATAAACACCCCTAAATAACTTAATTCATTAAGGTTATTTAAATAAGAGGTAATTCCAGAATATCTGAAAATAAAATATGCAGCTATTGACAAAAACAGCAGGGTCAAAAGTTTAGGATATCCCTTTTTATGGTTGTAATTATGGCTTAACCTTTTCTTTTTCATTTAGAATCCATCACCTTTACTATATGATGATTTTTGTATTTAAAAGGATTTTCACCTAAGATTTATAAGTATTATTCCCTTAAAAAATGCATGGCTAAAGAAGAGGGTTTGGATGAAGAAGAGGCAAAAAAACTTCTTGAAAAATACGGAAAGAATGAAATTGAGGAAGTTAACAAAATTTCTATAACTGAGATTCTTTTAAGACAGGTAAAAGGCAACTTCATGATTTATCTCCTTTTGGCTGCATTCCTTATTTCTTTCCTGGTTGAAAAAATGCTCACGGCCTACGTAATACTTGCAGTCATTGCAATAGTAGTAATTGTTGGATTTATCCAAGAGTATAAGGCAGAGAAAGCAGTAAGCGCTTTGAGAAGTATGATAATGCCAATAACGATTGTGATAAGAGAGGGTAGAGAGAAAGAAATTCACTCCAACGAGATTGTTCCAGGAGACATCCTAATCTTGAGAAATGGAGAGAGAATTCCTGCAGACTGTACAATTTTAAGTGAAAAAAATCTCCGTGTTGACGAATCTGTTCTGACGGGAGAATCAAAAGAGATTAAAAAAAGTCCCACAAAAAATCTTGGAGAATATTCAGACGAGAACACTCTTTTTATGGGTTCTTATATAATAAGCGGAAAATGCGTAACTAAAGTCTTAAGGACAGGAATGTCGACGCAGTTTGGAAAAATAGCAAGCATGATTTCAAAAGCTGAAAAAGATCTTCCTTTAAGAGGAAAAGTCAACAAGATATCAAAATATATGGCGATTGTAGCCATAAGCATCGCAATTCTTACAGGATTGATAACTCTTGCCCAGACTCACCCAGCATCAAAAGAGAACGTCATAGAAATCTTGATTTTAGTTATCGCAATAGCTGTTTCCGCCGTCCCTGAAGGAATGCCCGTAGCATTGATATCTACTCTGTCAATAGGAGCTTACAGGATGGCCAAGAAAAACGCAATTGTCAACAGAGTCTCAATAATAGAAACACTTGGAGAGACAACAGTCATATGTTCTGACAAGACAGGAACAATAACGAAAGGAGAAATGACTGTGAAAAAAATCTTAACAGGACAGAGAGAATATGACATTACCGGTGCTGGCTATGAAGGAAAAGGAAATTTTTTAATTGATAATCAAAGCATTGAGGTCTCAAAACATGAAAATTTAAATTTAATTTTAAAAGCCGCAACAATCTGTAATGACTCTACAATTTCAAGGACGGGAGATGATATGATTTTCAAACCTATTGGAACTCCGACGGAAGCAGCACTTTTAATTGCTGCTGCAAAAGCGGGAATTTTCAAGGAAGATTTAAAGTTCAGTGTTGAAGAAGAAATGCCATTTAGCTCCGAAAGAAAAATCATGAGCATACTCGCAAAAGAAGGCAGAGAAAAAACAGTCTATGTAAAAGGTGCATTGGAAATTATTCTGTCAAAATGCACCCAAATAAAAAAAGAGGATGGAGTCTACAAACTTCTCGAAAAAGAAAAAGCAAAGATTCTTGACAGCAACCACAATCTTGCCTCAAACACGTATAGGACCTTGGGAATTGCATACAAAAAAAATAATCTGAAAAAAATGGAAGAGGAATTAATCTTCTTGGGGGTAGTTGCCCTCGAAGATCCACCCCGTGACGAAATAAAAGAGGCACTTGCAACATGCACAAGAGCGGGAATATCTGTCAAGATGATTACGGGAGACAACAAAGAGACAGCTGTTTCTATTGCGAAACAGATAGGTCTTGAATACAAAAGAGTTTTCACTGGTCAGGAGATCGATGAAATCAGCGACGCAAATCTCCTAAAAATAATAAAAGACATAACGATTTTCGTGAGAGTCCGACCAGAGCACAAATTAAGGATTGTAAAAATCCTGAAGCAAAACGGAGAGATTGTCACAATGACTGGCGACGGAGTCAATGACGCTCCAGCACTCAAAGAAGCCCATATAGGTGTAGCAATGGGCATAAATGGAACAGACGTTTCAAGATCAGTCGCTGATCTGACTTTAAAAGATGACAACTTCGCAACAATAGTCGATGCAATAAAAGAGGGAAGGACAATTTTTTACAACATAAGAAAATTTGTAAGCTATCAATTGTCATGCAATCATGCTGAGCTGGCAATCCTTTTTTTAGGGGTCTTGCTCGCCCCCTTAATAGGTTGGCCAATTCCGCTCCTTCTCGCACTCCATATCTTATTCATGAACCTTGTCACAGACAATCTTCCATCACTAACGCTGGGACTAAATCCTTCATCTGATGATATTATGGAAGGCAGAAGCCTGAAAAACTCAGATTTGTTAAACAGAAAGCTGCACATATTGATAGCATTTTCTGGATTGGTGATGTGTATCTTGACCCTTGCTGTTTTCTACTTAACCTATAGCGTCCTGCACCAGCCTCTTGAATACGCAAGAACAACTGCTCTGGCAACTTTGATAATAGTTGAAATCGCAGGCGCATTTAACTTTAGATCATTCAGGAAAGGTGTCCTCACAAGATCCCCTTTCGTCAACAAATATTTAGCATACGCTTCATTCGTATCAATACTAGCAACTTTGGTCATAATATATACTCCTGCAAGTTCCTTGTTCTCAACAGCGCCAATTGGAGTCAATGACTGGATAATCGCCCTCAGTGCAGCATTTGTATTTTTCGCACTATTTGATACTCTCAAGCACTTTAACAACAAAAAACACTTCTGGAATGAGAATGTTGGTTGATAAAAAGGTTTTTAAACTAAATTCGAGGTTTTAAAGTATGGGTAAAGTAAGAATAAAACTAGATAGCACAGACATAGACATGCTGAATGAAATATGCGCGTCCATCAGCGATACCGCTAAAAAATCAGGTATAGTTGTAAGCGGACCAGTTCCTCTGCCAACTCAAAAACTCAAGATAACTACGAGGAAATCTCCATGCGGCAATGGCACAGCAACTTTCGACAGGTTTGAAATGAGAATACACAAAAGACTTATCGACCTTCCTGCGAACGAAAAAGTTCTCCACCATATCATGAGAATGAAGATCCCAAAGAACATCAACATAAAAATTGAGATGAAAGATTAATTCTAAATTAGCTTACTACAAAAAGAATCAACATGATTTTCCAAACAATTTTCAGGTCTTTTTTTGACTATATAATAATGTGGTTTGAAGCATTATGAATTAACCTCAATAATCCTTATATATAATTAATCTAAGAATATTTATGACCCCTCTTGAAGAATTAACCACTGATGACCAAGGAGTGTCTAGAGTAGACAGAACGAAAGAGATTGTTCATCCTGAAAAGGTTGGAGAACCAAAAATAGTAAAAATATGTGAAAACTACGGAAAAGGTTTGATATTTGAGCGAATCTGGACGCTCCGTGAGAAAAATTATCCTGATGCTAACGGATACATAATAGGAAAGTTTGAAAATGTGGCTAGGGAAGAATATCACACAGCCCAGGTTCAAGCAGCCCAAGTTCAATTCTACAAGTATTAATTCCCAAAACTTATAAACCCCAAAAAACATTTTCCTTAATGAAAATAAGTGCAATACTTGTTATTGTTGCAGTACTATTGATTGCATTTTTTGTTTTCGGAAAAGGAAAAGTGACGGGAAACACGACAGGAGACACCACAATGGCTGATTCAAAAAAAATAAAATTCGAAACGACAGAAGGAAATTTTGTCATAAAGCTTTATGACGACATGCCAATCACTACAGGTAATTTTGTCAAGCTCGTAAATCAAGGATTCTATGACGGAGTTTTATTCCACAGAGTGATTGATGGTTTCATGATTCAGGGCGGAGATCCATTGACAAAAGATGCATCAAAAGAACGGCTTTGGGGAACAGGTGGACCAGGATATAATATCCAAGATGAATTCACACACAAAGGCGGAAACAAAAACAACAGAGGGACGATTTCAATGGCAAACTCTGGTCCAAACACTGGAGGCTCTCAGTTTTTCATAAACACAATAAACAATAATTTCCTAGACACAAAACATCCTGCATTCGGAGAGGTAATTCAAGGAATGGATGTTGTTGACAAAATAAGCAAAGTTGAAGTTGACTCAAGCGACAGACCTTTAGAGCCTGTAAAAATAATAAAAGCTAGTTTGGTTTAAACACTCATTCTTCTCCACTTATCTAAAAACTCAGTCTTCTCCCTTGCAGAAAGTTTTGAATTTTCTAAAGCAGCATTAAAAGGATTCCCATTCAAAACATCTTTTATAACTTCAAGTTCAAGACCTGAAAAACTTAAAGCATTAAGAACATAATCTTCAAAGGCTTCATAAGCTACCGGCACAGTTTTTTTAACAGTATTGGCCATAACTTCAGAATATTCCCTAATTTCTTGCTGAGCATGCTTGTCCAATCTTAAATTCAAAAAATGAAACAGATTATGCAAGTCAATTTTCCAATACCATTGAGTGTATGTTGAAAGTGGAAGCCCAATTCTTGCCAGCTCTCTTGCAATATCTGACTGTTCAAATTGTTTGTAGTGATCAAAATTTAGTTGCGCATCAGCCAGTAAAACACTGAGAAATTTGTCTCTTAATTCGGGAGGTACCTCTCCTTCTGATCCTTGTTTGTTTGACTGACTTTGTAGCTGGACTCTGTCTTCGTTAGGGACATAAAATTCTTCCTTCATAACAGAATATCTTCCAGAATATTCATTGACATTAGCGGTTCTATGTCTTATCCACTGTCTGGCAACAAAAATAGGGAGTTTAACATGCCACTTGAATTCAACCATTTCAAAAGGAGTTGTGTGTTTATTTCTCATCAAATATCTTATTAAACCTCTGTCTTCACTAACTTTTTTTGTTCCTTCCCCATAAGAAACTCTAGCTGCCTGGACAATGGCAGAATCATCACCCATATAATCGATAAGCCGCACGAATCCTTTGTCTAAAACTCTAAACTCTTTTCCCAAATCTTCCTCAGCTCCTGGAGAGGTAACTCTTCCTGTTTCCATTTGCTAATTCACAAAAGCCAATATAAAAATATATATGTAACAAAACAGAATAATTTAAAAACAGATCCTTTCTATTTAGTTAATGGACAAAGACATAGGAAAAATTCAAAAAAACGCAACAACAGACATTCTTGTTAGAATAGACGACTTTGGGGGGAGAAAAGGAGTCACAATAAGAGAATTCGTAACTTCTGACAAATACACCGGATTCACAAAAGCAGGTACAAGAGTTCCTGCAGAACACTTTTTGAAATTTAGAGAAATGATAAATTCTGTCCCTTTAAGTGAGCTTGACGCACCAGCTGAAAGCGTTAAAGGTGAATATAAGCCAAAAGGTGCTAAGCCTCAAAAAACTTTGAAGCCTAGTGAAGAAGAACTGCCTGATTATTGATCACAAATTTCTTTCTAAGACAAGAATATTTATTAATTAGAATTTATTCTATTTTGTATGATTAAAAGGGGGAAGATATTTTTCGCAACAATATTGCTTTTTGTGCTAATTGGTTTTGCAAGCGCAACTGATTATTATGTTGATAAAGATTCTATCGGTGGAACCTGCAGCGATTCTAATACTGGAACATCTCTAACTCAACCATTTTGCACTATTCATAAAGGGGAAAGTGTAACAATGCCTGGTGATACTGTTTACATTAGAAGCGGGACATATTTCGAATTGTCTGGAATTTCTCTTGGCTCAGGGGATAGAGGAACTTTAAACATTAATAGAGGAGGCTCTCCTGGCAATCCAATTACTTACACAAGATATCCTGGAGACCCTATGCCAAACATTACTGGAAATTCACTGACTTATGCTGTTGTAATTGGAGCCTCATATATAACACTTGATTCTTTAGATGTAAGCAACGGCTATAGAGGCATCACACTCGCAGCAACAGGATCAAGTGATATCACAATCAGAAATTCACATATCCACAATGTTGCAGGCTCAACTGGAGGCAATAATAACGGAGGCATAGTTGGAGGAATTTTTGGAGGAGTTGCATACGGCATGTTTAATAACGTCCTTATAGAAAATAATGAGATTCACGATAACAGAGATCCATCTTGTTTTTCTGGAACAGGCGCAGGAATCGAGTTTTATGGTTTGAACAATTCAATAATAAGGAACAATCACATCTACAATGAACATGGAGGTATTTGGCTTAAAAGTCATGACTCTAACTCAAAAATTTACAACAACACTATCCATAATGTAGGGGAGGGAATATATCATTTTGGTGAACCAATGAATCTGGATATTTTTGATAATGTTATTTATAGTTTTAGCGAAAATGCTCTAGGGAGCAGACAGTCATCATCAACAACTTACCTCCCCGGCCAAAATATAAGATACTTTAATAATATTGTTTTAGGTGATGGCCTTCATCATACGTTTTATCAAGTTGTAACAAACGGATCTAGAGTTTACAACAATATTTTTTATTACGGTAATAGAGGGGCTTGCACTGCAGGCAGTGAATCAGGAGAATTAACCGACCGAGAAAGCGGTACTGCAACAAACTTTTTTGAAGGAAATAACTTGTTGTATCATCCTACAAACAACCAACATTTTTGCTGGGATGGTGCACTTTACACACTTACTGGTTGGCGTTCATATTGGGATGGAGCTGGAGGCAATCCTACAAACGGAGACGGCAGTATTGAGGGAGATCCTCTTTTCATCTCAACAGATCCAGCAAATTCCAATTTCTTAAGGCCAGCAAGCAATAGCCCTGTTATAGACAACGGAACTTTTATTCCTGGCTTCCACTGTGCATTATCCGACAGCAATGGGGGAAGCAGTTTAACAGATTGCAGACATTGGAGTGGCTTAGCTCCTGACATTGGAAGATATGAATATGTTTCTGGAGTTGCTTCAAACTCTCCAGACGTAAACTCGGATGGAAAAGTAAATGTAATTGATTTGGTCCTGGTCATAAGATGGCAGGGAAGAAATTCAGGAGATATAGATTGGAACAACTACAAACATCTAGATGTTAACAAGGACAATAGAACGAACATGAGTGATATTAATGTTGTTATAACAAATATGTAACTAAATTATTCCTTCAAAACTCCCCCCAGCAAAATCTCGTACATTTTATTTTTTGTAATTCCTAAAAACTCAACTTTTATTTTTGGCGAGTTTTTAGTGTAACCATTTTTAAAAATTATAAAATCAAATTTCTTGGAATTTCCATTATCAAAAAGCCTTTTAGTCCAATAAGGTTTTATCTCTCTGTACTCAATTTTCTTTTCTCCAGATGAAATAAGATCAAACCATTTCTTTTTAAGAGTGAGATAAAGGATTTTATCCATGCAATATTATAATTCAAACAATTAAATATCTTTTCCAAACTTTTAAAAAATCTCTCAACCTATAGTATTATGAAAGAAATACACTGGATTGCCCTCGCAGTAATTCTTGTAGTTGCGGGATTTGCTATTTTTATCACAACAAGGCCTTCAACCCCAACAACAACTGAAGAAGTTGCAAGATGTATTGGAGAAAAATCAACACTGTATGTTCAGTTAGGATGTTCCCACTGTAAAACGCAGGAAGATATGTTTGGAAATAACACAAAGTATCTGAATAAAATTGATTGTTTCTATGAAAGAGACAAATGTTCTGATATAGCAGGCACACCTACTTGGTTAATTGACGGACAAAAATATGAAGGAGTTCAGAGTATAGAGACATTAAGAACTGCTACTGGGTGTTAATTAGTAGTTTTTCAAACGTCTGATTTTTGTTCAACATTCTTTTTTCTTAGCTTCAAGGAAAGTGTATATTTGAACATACAAAGCTCTTACATATTCAACTTCAAGATTATTCTCTCTTGCAACGTCCTCGACACTCTTTTTTATAGAATAATAGAAGAGTATTCTATCTCTAAGTATACCAAGCCCAGCCAACTGACTTTGCAATTCAATTAAGGTTTCTTCGCCAATGTCCCTTAAATTTCCTTCCAACATATAATATTATGAATTCAAAGAATAAATATTTTGCGGTTTTATCACCCAAAACCTTTTAATTCTCCAGTTTCCATCTAATTTCATGGAAACCGCAAACAAAATACGACAGCCAATTATCACAGTTGTTGGCCATGTTGATCACGGAAAGACTAGCATACTGGATTGTCTTAGAGAAAGCTCTGTCCAAAATGCAGAGGCAGGAGGGATAACACAAAAAATCTCTTTCACATTATATCCCGCTTCACAGCTTAAAAAATCCTGCCCTCTTCTTCAGGAAAAAGGGATAAAACTCCAGATTCCAGGGTTCTTGTTCATCGATACGCCAGGCCACGCGGCTTTCACGAATTTGAGAAAACGTGGCGGTTCTCTCGCAGACATAGCAATTCTTGTCATAGACATAAACGAAGGAATAAAACCCCAGACTTCAGAGGTAATTCAGATCTTGAAACACAACAAAGTTCCCTTTTTGATAGCTCTAAACAAAATTGACAAAATTCAAGGATGGAAAATAAACAACAAAGATTTAGAAAAAAATTTAGAACTTCAGCCACAAAGCACAAAGCTGAACTTCGATGAGAAGTTTTATACTCTAGTAGGTTCATTAAGCAGTTATGGCCTAGAAGCCGACCTTTACGACAAGATAACAGACTTCACAAAAAAAGTTGCAATAATCCCATGTTCAGCAAGATCTAAAGAAGGGATACAGGAGCTGATAATGATGCTTTGCGGATTAAGCCAAAAATATCTTTCTGAAAAATTAAAACTCGGAAAAGAAGCAAGAGGGGTCGTGCTTGAGGTAAAAAAAGAAAAATCTGGAAACTATGCCGAGGCAATACTTTATGACGGAGAACTTGCAAAAAATGACGAAATCGCTGTTGCAAATATAGAAGGAAATCCTATAGTAACAAAAATAAGAGTTTTGGAAGAAATAGAACCATTAAGTGACAAGTTCAAACCAAAAGAGAAAATAACCGCATCAACAGGATTCAGGATGCAACTGACAGAAAAGTTTGACGCTCTTCCAGGAATGCCCTTTATGGCATTTAAAGGAAACAAAGAAGAAGTCCAAAAAATATTCAAAAAAGAAATTTCTGAAAACATAAAAACTGACAAGAATGGAATAATCGCAAAAGCTGATTCTCTCGGAAGTTTGGAAGCACTTTTAACATTGCTAAGCCAAAGTAACATTCCAGTATTAAAAGCCGGAATTGGGAATATAAACAAGACAGATATAGTTTCTGCAAAAGCAAATATGGAGATAAACGAATTAGATTCTTTGATTGCGGGATTCAATGTTGAGATTGACAACGAAGCAAAAGAGATTCAGGGAAAAATAAAAATTCTCACTGAAAAAGTTATTTACAAACTAATAGAAAAAACAATTGAGTTTAGGCAGGAAAAAGCGAATGAAATCGAAAAAAGAAGATTGATGGCCTTGGCAACATTGTGCAAATTAAAAATTTTACCGCAGTTTGTTTTCAGGAATACAAACCCTGCAATATTTGGGGTAAAAGTCGAAGTCGGAAAAATAATATCAAACTTGCCTTTCATAAATAAAGAAAATGAAAAAGTTGGGAGGATAAAAGCGATTCAGTCTGAAAACAGATCAGTGCAGGAAGCAACTGAGGGTATGGAGGTTGCAATATCTGTTCCTGGATTAAATTTTGAAAGAGAGCTGAAAAATAAGGATTTTATTTATTCAGATTTAAGTGAGTCACAATTTAAGACCTTCAAAAAAAACAAGGATCTTTTGTCTTCAAATGAAATAAAACTTCTTCAAGAGATACAGGAGTTAAAGAAAAAGCAAAGAGCAGATTGGGGCGGATGATTTTTATTCAAAGGTTAAACTGCCTAAGTCATCTATTCTACCAACTTGCCAAATGTAATTTTTCTTAGATATGATGTCTTGAATTTGTTTTCTTATTAGGTTTAAAGATTCTATCTTTGAGATTTTCGATAAGAAAATAATATCTTTTATTTTATCTTTATCAGTCATCCCGTCAAATACTAAAAAGTCTATTGGGCTAAAAATTGGTTTAACATCAAATGGATTAATTTTTAATTTTCTGAAAATCGGTAAAACTACATTGTTCACTATCTTTTTAGCTTCATTTCTTCCCTTCTCAACCGCAACATCTCTAATCTTTTGTTCTTTTTCATTAAATTTTTCTTCTTCTTTACTCATTGCAATTATCCTTGCTTCATAAGTATCCAACCAAGTTTTAACAATCGGTTTCTTTACTTTTAAATGTAAATCTGAAACTCGAACTATCTCTCCACAACACGGACAAATACAGAGTATTTTTCTGAATTCACTAAATTCTTCAAATAAGATATTCATTTGAATTCCTCATACTTTACTTTATTATTTTCAACAGCTTCTTTTATACTCTTTTGATGTTTGTTAAGTACAGCTTTTCCACTCTTAACTTCTAAAAATCTAATAGACTCAACTTTTCCAGCAGTTAAACCATGAAAAATCACAATGTCTATTGGGTCGCCTAAAAATCGACAATCAGATAATTCCCATTTGAAATCATTCATAGTAGGGAAAACTTTTTCTAATAGTTTTCCGACATTGGTAGATTTTGCTGTAGTTTGTGCACCAGTAGTCGCTCTTTTCAAACTTTTCTTTAATTCTTCTTGTCTCTTTTTTAGCCCTTCTTCTAGATTCTTTTGAACCTCTGCCGCTTTGAATGGAAATGGTTTTGTTCCATCAAATAACAAAGCATCAGAAATTTTAAATTCACTATCACAAGCAGAGTGTTCAGCATAAATATCGGATTCCTTAAGAAGTTTTATTATTTCTTCAGTTTCCATATTATTAAATAGTACAACTGCTATAAATACTTTTCAGGACTACTTTATTTCTTGCCTTTTCTTTAATTCACTCAAGAGATAGTTTTAAAAACCAAATTTTCCCTTTAATAAAATGCCATTCAAAATAAACGTTTCAGATAAGGACGGAAAAACATACAAGTTTGAACTCGAAAGCGAGGAGCTTATTGGAAAGGAACTTGGTCAAACAATAAACGGCAAGGAATTGCTTCCAACCTTAGACGGCTACGAATTTCAGATAACTGGCGCAAGTGACAAGGCAGGATTCCCGGCTTTTGAAACTGTTGAAGGAATTGGATTAAAAAGAGTTCTTTTGACTTACGGAAAAGGAATGAACAAAAGACCTAAACATGAAGGAAAGAGAGCATGGACAAAAAACAGGCCAAAAGGATTAAGACTCAGGAAAACGCAGAGAGGAAAAATAATTTCTACAGATATTATCCAAATAAACATGAAAATCGCAAAACACGGCCACACAGCATTGAAGGAAATATTCCCAGACCAAAACCAGCCAAAAGAGAAAAAGAAATTTGAGGCTCCTACTGCTTAATCCCCTGTTTTCTAAAAGTTAACCTATTTATCTCTCATCCATAACTCTTTTAAAACAAATTTAATTTCTTATTTTATGACTGAAATAACTCAGATAGCCAATCGCATAGCTGAAAAAAAAGAGGAAAAATTGATTTATGGAGTAAGAAGCGTTGAAAGACTGTCACCTTATTCTCCAAACATTCTGGCAGTTGTGAATTTTCCGGACAATCCAAATGGAGTTATAACAAGAGGATATATTTTTGACATTTGCTTTGAAGAAGCATACGGAACTCTAGAAAGAGCTGTTGAACACTTTGTAAAAAAGTCAGCAAAACTCCAGGGGTTTGTTGTCCATGATAATGGTAATGGATCAAGAAGTGAAACAAGAGAACCTTTGCTTTGTCTTATGGGTTTTTTAAAGGGAAAAGATTGGAGAAAAAAAGGAATAGACGGGATAGACAGAGATATCATATATTTCCCTTTTGAAAAATCTGATGAAAAAGGTAGAGCAACAGCAAACCCATTCCTTGTTAAATCATCTATCCATGAAGACATAGGAACTGGGAGTATATCAACAATCAACCCAAATGAAATGGAAGATCTTTATCCATTGCTCACTGTAGAAAGAATGCGCAGGCTAACGCTTTCTCCAGAAAAGTTTAAAGAATTCCCAGACCTTTCTTCCCTAGGGATTAAGTACGTTTAATTATTGATACCCATACTTGTTTACAACCCAAGATTTCACGATTTGTGCCAGAACTAAGTAGACGATTGTTATAAGGAACAATATCACGAAATATGTAAAAGGAAGTGGAGTAAACCCAAAGAATTTCCCGAATGGCGAAAGTGTTGTTCCTATTGCTATTAAAATGATAAAGATTGAACTCAATACAAAGAATTTATTCGGTCTGCTTTCTAAGAATGGGATTTTATTTGTTCTTATGACAAACATTATAAGAATCTGAGTGACCATGGATTCAATAAACCAACCAGTCTGGAAAACCGAAGCACTCGCCGCGGTCGTCGCATTGAAAACAAAAAACATTATTGCAAATGTTGCAAAATCAAAAATAGAACTGATGGGCCCAACAAAAATCATAAATTTCTCCAGGAATTTTATATTCCACATTCTAGGTTTGGTGAGATATTCCTTGTCAACTTTATCCAGAGGAAGAGAAATCTGAGACAAGTCATAAAGAAAATTATTGAACAAAATCTGTATCGGAAGCATTGGCAAAAAGGGAACAAATATAACGGCACCGCTAAAAGAAAGCATATTTCCGAAATTTGAACTAGAGCCCATTTTCAGATACTTCACAATATTGCCAAAAGTCAATCTCCCCTCGAGAATACCCTCCTTGAGCACCAACAGATTTTTCTCAAGCAGTATAACATCAGCAGACTCTCTCGCGATTTCAATAGCATTGTTCACAGAAATACCCACATCAGCAGCCCTCAAAGCAGGGGCATCATTCATCCCGTCTCCGAGATATCCAACAACATGTTTGTTCAGCCTCAATGCATTGATAACTCTCTTTTTTTGAAGAGGGTTAAGTCTCGTGAAAACATTTGTTATCTCAACAGCTTCTTTAATCTCGGTGTCACTCAGCCCGTCAATTTCATCTCCAGTAAGAACACCTTTAACATTAAATCCAACTTCTTGGCAAACCTTTCTTGTGATTATGTCATTGTCGCCAGTGAGTATTTTCATTTCTATTCCCAAAGTCCCAAGACTTGTTATGACTTCTCTCACAGAATGTTTAGGCGGATCCAAAAAAGCCAGATAGCCCAAAAGAACAAGATTTTTTTCATCTTCTCTGGAAAAATTAGATTTTCCCTTTCCTAATTTTTTGTAAGCGACTGCGATAACAATAAATCCTTCATTACTGAGTTTTTCATATTCTTTTTTCAATTTCAAAGAAACGCTTTCATTAATCTTCATTATTCTTCCAGCTATTTCATACTGATTGCATCTCTTGAATATTTCTTCAGGAGCTCCCTTGGAGATTGCAAATCTTTGACTTGTATTCTTGTCTTCAACAGCGATAGAGATTATCTTTCTCGAATAATCATAGGGGATTTCCCCAATTTTTTTGTATTGGGCAACAGATATTTTTTTCCGGTTTAGTATAGCTTTTTCAATTAAATTTTTTATTCCAGTTTGATGGTAACTGTTAAGATAGGTATAATTAAAGACGTGTTCACTTTCTTTTCCATTGATATCACAATATCTTTCAAGAATTATTTTATTCTCGGTCAAAGTTCCGGTTTTATCCGTGCACAAAACATCCATAGCACCAAAATTTTGTATTGAATCAAGATGTTTGACAATCACCTTTTTCTGAGCCATCGCTCTTGCACCCTTCGCAAGATTTATCGTGACAATAGTCGGCAACATCTCAGGAGTCAGACCAACAGCAACGGCAAGAGAGAAAAGAAGAGCCTCCCTGAATGTACCCCTCTTAAAAACAAAATCAATCAAAAATATTGCAATGACCAAAATTATAGTAAATCTTATCATAAGAAGGGTGAATTTTTTTATTCCAATGTCAAAACTAGTTTCACCTTTGTCCTTGACTAAAGTTTTTGAAATTTCGCCAAACGTCGTCGATAATCCTGTGGATATAACCACTCCAACACCGCTTCCAGAAACTATGCTAGAACCCATAAAAGCTAGATTATTCAATTCCGTGATAGAATTTCCCTTTGATTTAAGAGCAGAAGAGATTTTCTCAGCAGGAATAGACTCTCCGGTCAATGTCGATTGGTTCACGAAAAGGCTTTGTGAAGAAATTATCCTTAAGTCCGCAGGAACAACATCTCCGACGTACAAATGGATTATATCTCCTGGAACAATGTCTTTTATGTCAATCTCATTTTGTTTTCCAGCCCTCGTAACCAAAATTTTTGTCTTGACAAGATTTCTTAATTTCTCTATCGCACGCTCAGAACCCCTTTCCTGTATAAAACTTAACGAAACACTTATGAGAATCATCGCTGAGATGAAAATAGCACTCGCTTTTTCCCTGAAGAACAAAGAAAAAACATCTATCACTAGTAGAATTATTATAAGTGGATTGAGAAAATTCATAAAAAATTTAGTAATAGCATGATATCTTTTTTTCTTTGCAGGCTCATTAAATCCAAACCTTTCAAGTCTTTCCACAGCTTCGTGCTCTGAAATTCCATTGAGTGAAGTATGCAAATCTTCCAGAGTTTCACTAACGTCCATTTCAGCATACCGAGCATGCGAGCCATTACTGAATTCTTTACTTTTCAGAATATCCATTTAAACCCCTTTTTTACTGTATAAAAAGAAAAAAGATATATTTAAATTCTACCTCATTAACAAGCTTTAAAAACTTCTCCAATTATCGTATTTTATGACAAAAACAGAAAATGAAATCCCCGAAATTAATGTAGGAGTTGTGGGACACATCGACCACGGAAAGACAACTTTGCTTAGTAAGCTTACTGGAAAATTCACAGACACACATTCTGAAGAATTAAAGAGAGGAATAACCATAAAATTAGGATATGCTGAAACCATAATCTCTAAGGATAAGGACGGATTTAACAATCAAGGAAGAGGCATTCCTCAAAGATACGTCAGTTTTATCGACGCGCCTGGTCACGAAATGCTTATGGCCACAATGCTTTCAGGCGCAGCAATCGTCGACGCTGCCATTCTTGTGATTGCTGCAAATGAAGGAATAAAACCTCAGACAAGAGAGCACTTCGTCGCATTGCAGGCAAAAAAAATAAAGGATATAATAATTGTCCAGAATAAAATAGACTTAGTGACAAGAGAGCAAGCGATTAAAAATTATAATGAAATAAAAGAATTTGTCAAAGGCACGATTGCAGAAAATTCCCCAATAATTCCGGTCTCAGCACAACAGGAATTAAACATAGACAAAATTTTCGAGGCATTATGTTCTATAGACATTTCAAAACACGACCAAACCAAAACCCCATGTTTTTTGGTCGCAAGAAGCTTTGACATAAACAAACCAGGAACAGAAATAAAAAATCTTAGAGGAGGGATTCTTGGGGGAATATTAAAACATGGAACATTAAAAGTTGGAGATGAAATTGAAATAAAACCTGGAAGGGTTGTAAAAAAAGCAAACCAAAAGTTCTACGAACCATTAACAACAAAAATTCTTTCACTACATAAAGGCGCAAAAACTATGGATGAAGTTTATCCAGGAGCCAGCATTTCAATAGAAACATCTTTGGATCCAATATTGACAAAGGCAGACACTTTAGCAGGATGTTTGGTTTCAAGAAAAGGTGACCTTCCAGAAATAGCTTACAAAATAAGAATAAAGGCAACATTGTTCAATGAAGTTTTGGGGATTGAGACACACAAGCCAGTAGACCCGTTAAAAACAAAAGAGATGCTTATGCTCAGTGTCAACACAACAATCACGGTTGGAAGTGTCGAAAAGATAACAAAAAATGAAGTCGAGCTTTCTTTGAATATTCCCATAGTCCCGATAAAGGGAGACAATGTCGGAATCGCAAGAAACATTGACAGCCACTGGAGATTGATAGGCTTTGGGGAAATCATATAATACCAAATTTTCTTATGCATTAATAGCTAACCTAAGGTTTTCTTACCAAAATATATTTAAACTCCAGATTTCTAATCATTCAATGCAAAAAGGGTTTAAAATAAGAGGAGAATTTTTACTAATCACAGTTTTGTTCTTAGTTCTTGCAATAGGATTTGTAATTGCAGAAGGCAACAGCACAAATTCAACGGACACTGGTTCTAACAACACCAATAGCACTAATAATGAAACAAATCAGACAGGAAATAATCAGACAAACAACGAAACAAACCAGAGCATAACATGCACGAATGATGACAGTTGTGCCGATGGATATGAATGCAAGGACAACAAATGTATTTTAGAAGACAAAGAAGACAACAAAAACGAGACGGATGATAAAAATGAAACAGAAGATGACGATGAAAATGAGACTAGTGATAATTTTGACAAAGTGTGCTGCAAATTCTACATGAAGCAGCAAAGAGGAAATGAAATTGAAGAAAAAACAAAATACCTTTGGATAGACAGGACTTCATGCATAACTGAAGAAGGCGAAAGAGACAAGATATTCACAAAAGACATAATGAATGACAGCTCTTTATGCAGAGGAAAATTAGAAGTGAGAGAAAGACAAAGATTAAAATTCGAAGATAGGACAAACCAAACATGTCCTACAAACTGCACTTGCATGGGTGTTGTTATGAAGTGCCCACTTGAGGGTGGCGGAAGTCAAATGACAATATTCGCAGGAAAATCAGGGAACATAATAATACAAATCAAAGGAGAAAACATGACGACTAATGTAACAATATACAACGACAATGGAACATTAATTGGAGAATTTGGGAATGGAGAAATTAAAGAGATAAAAATAACCCCCGATCAATTAAAAGTAAAGTTCAGGGAAAAAGAAAAAATTGAGTTAGAAGATGAAGAAATAGAATTGAAAGACAACGGATTCTACGAATACAAAGGAAAGAAAAATGCAAGGCTTCTTGCCGTAATTCCTGTAAAAGAGCATGTCACTTCAGAAATTGACCCTGAGACAGGAGAAGTAAAGGTAGTAAAAACTTCTTGGTGGGGATTTTTGGCTAGAGATAAGAAAGATTAATTTCCAAAAACCTTAAATATTCTGAAATGTTTAAAAACCAATGAACAAAAATGTATTAGCTTTGGCGGTTCTTGTAAGTATACTGCTTGTCATAAACACGACATTTGTAGTGATAATTCAGTCAAGTAAAAGCGACTCGAACAGAATAGCCTATGTCGGAGAGACAATAGGGAATGTTCTTTCAGGATATGATCAGCTAGAAATATTCAACAAGCCAGTGATAGAATCAAGCTTATCAAAAAAAACAACTGCTTCAAAATCCACGACAATAAGATCAACTTCCACAATAACCAAAAAACCAAAGCCAGTAAATGATAATCCTCCTGCAGCAATGCAAAGATCAGCAATAAGAGTAGTCAAAGATGACAACGGAAGAGAAATTTACACAGTAAATTACGACACGGACACAATCACTTTTCCAGATGGAAAGACCACCTCAATAATTATTGACGGAAATGTAAACCCTTCACAAAATGATTATTATGACGCTTCACAAGCAGCAACAGCCTCACCTGTAGCTTGGCAGCAAATCCCTTATACAGAATTCAACGCCTTTGTTGAACAAAATTATTACAATGCAAATCAAGCAAATATAATTGATTTCCTAAACAAACTCGCACCAAGATTCGCATTAATGGAACAAACCACAGGATGGAGTTCTGAAAAGTTTGGTTATGGAAAGTTGGATTTGTATATTGATGCAACAACATCTGGTTGTTTTGCGGGTTCTGCTATACCTGGAGAAGCACATTTAAGTTTGTCTAATCCAATATATCAAACGTCATGCCAAAAACAATATTATCTCAATGGACAGCAACAATGGAATAATCCAGGACCATTAGGAGATAATTGGATATATATTGCTTCAGGATTACATGAGTCTTTGCATTCAACAAACCCTTTACCCATTTACGCAAGACTATGGTTAACGGAAGGATTTTCAGAATACAATATGTACAACATATTAACAGCTAATAACGACATAAATCAAGAAACATCTGACACTTATTTGCACAATGGATTTAATGGATATCAGTGGAACGGCTACGTTTCAAACAATTACAGAGACACAACTGTGAACGACAACGAAATACAAAAAAGCCCGGGCTATGACATAACTGCATGGATGTTTTCAATGTTAAGAGATGATTATGGATTAAATTTTGATAGGTTTTATTACTTAGTTGATAACAACCTTGAAACCTTAGATAAAGCAGATTCTTTAAGGATAAATGCAGTCACATATCAGTATGATGATATGGCTGTCATAGACCTCTTTGGAAGAACACTTGGTAGAAATAATTTCGAAACTGAAACAAAACCTATATTCAGATACGACGGCTCAAGTGGACCTGGTTGGGGAGTAAGGGAATGGGTTTCAAGAGACTTTTATGCTGACTTAAGAACAACGATAGCTCCAGCCTTGATGTCAAATGTGGGATTAGGCCAGCAAGTAGCACTAACAGCAACAATTTACAACGACGGCCAAACAAACCTAGTAAATATTCCGGTAAGGATATATTATGACAAAGATGAAAACACAAGAGTAATTTTAAATGAACAGAATGTTAACATTAATGCTGGAAGCTTTGTACCTGTTTCCACAAGCATATCAAGTTCTGAAAATGCAGCATACGCAATCGTTGCGTCAGCCGATCCTGGAAACATAAAATTAGAAACAAATGAGGCAAACAACGCAGCAGTAAGTTTCATCTCATTCGGCGTCCAGCAAACAGGCTGCCCTTGGGAAAAAATTAATGGACATTGGGTACAAACATGTTCATCACAAGCAACACAGATTAAATAAAATTAATCAAAAATTTATTTTATCTTCAACAACAGCAATATTTAAATATCTCTTTTTTCTAATATAAAAAAGGTAATCAAAATGAAAAAAGAGGTTAAGCTGCTTGTTTCTTTATCTGTAATATTAATTCTGTTCACTTCTCTTGCATCCGCAGGAATTATTGATGATATCTTCAAAAATATATTTGGTGGATTTCCTGTTCCAGGATTCCCGACAGGCCAGGTAACAAGCGGTGTAACTTGTGCCGACAGCGATGGATCAGATAATTTTTTAACAGCAGGAAGAACCACTATAAACGAAGTAACTGATTACATTGATTATTGTGTTGGAGATACAAACTATGATTATTATTGCAGCACAAGTTCTTCTGGTGGTGGAACGAAAAGTAGCACTACAGCTTTATTCTTACCATTTGCATCAGGAATAACGGGAGCTACTGTAGGAAGTCCAACCGACCCAACCGCACCTGCGTCAACATCTGTAAACTGCCAAACTGTTTATGGTGTTCCATGTAACGCCGGAAGGTGTGGCTGCACAGATGGTTCAACAAAAACCTGTGGTCCAACAGAAGGAAACATCGGACAATGTAGGTTAGGAACCACAACGTGTTCCGGAGGAATATATAGTGCAACATGTTTTGGGGCAGTTTACCCAACAACAGAAGTCTGTGATGGAATTGACAACAATTGTGATGGTTCAACAGATGAAGGATTAACCAGTTGTACTGCACAAACTAACAATCCTCCAGCAGGAGAAGATCTCAATATTAACCCAGATCCAAGTGAGGGCGGAACACCTTCGTGCACTCCAGGAACAACAGAATCATGTGGTGTAAGTACTGGAGAATGTAATCCAGGAATAAGGACCTGTACAGCAAGTGGAACATGGGGAGCCTGCGGAGGAGCTTACGTTGGTCCTAAAGCAGAAACATGCAATGGAAAAGATGATAATTGTGATGGAGTAGATGATAATTCTGACGAGCTAGCATTAAATTATTGCGTTGAAACTTATGGGGCAAACTACATCTGCAATGGATTTACTTGCACAGTAAACCCACAAACACCTTGTCAAGACAATGATAACGATGGTTATGGAAACCCGGGCAGTTTGGTTTGTGCTAGTGGTTCTTCTTTAACAGATTGCAACGACAATCCGGGCACAGGATCAAGTGTTCACCCGGGAGCAACTGAAACATGCGGGGACACAATAGACCAAGATTGCAGTGGTGGAGATTTGGCTTGTGATGTGACTATACAATATTACTGTGATAAAGATAAGGATGGAGATTATAGTCTGAATTCAAGTGGAAGTTGTACCTCGGGAACAACAAACTGTCCTCCTGCCAACTGTGTTTTGGCTGCAGGAGATGATTGCAACGATAATAATAACGCAACTCATTCAGGAGCAAGAGAAATTTGTGATGGAGTAGATAATAGTTGCAGAGGGCAAGCTGATTTAGGGCTTGTTGAAAATCTAAATTGCATAGACCCAGTCTCTGGAAGCAAAAAAGATAATGTTGTCTCTCAATGTACAAGCGGGGCTTACAACTTCCAATCTTGCGAAGAAGACGGCTTGATAACATGCGGAACAACAGAATTACCTAATAACAACTTGGATGACAATTGTGATGGCTCAATGGATGAGGGAAGCAGCTGTACAGCAAACTCTGTAAAAAATTGTACCCCCGAAACCGGAAACTCTTGTGATTTAGGACAGCAAACTTGTACTGGAGGAGTATGGGCTTCATGCCAAACCACAGGACAAAAAGAGAATTGTAACCAAGACTCATGCAGCACTGGAAATGTCGATGTATGCGGATCAAATATTGGTATATGCTGGAAAGGAATAAAATATTGCACAGACGGAACTTGGGGAGAATGTAAAGATGCAAACATCCCTGGAGATGAAATATGTAGTAACGGCTTAGATGATAACTGTGATGGACAGACCGATGAAGCAAGTTGTGTCACAGCTGAACAAGCAGCTTCAAATGCAGCATCAAATGGTCAGTCTAATGGAGAAGGGACTCAAACTAGCGGTGCTTCAGATGGAAGCATAACTGCAGGAGAACAATCACAACAAGGAACAGGAGCGAACCAAGGTGGAGGAGCAAAATCAGGAGTAACACAAAAACAAAAGACCGGATTCTTGGCCTTCCTTGAAAAAATACTTAACTTGTTAGCAACAATATTCAGAGTAGGACATTTCATAGGCCAGCCTATACTTGATGTAACAGACAAAGCTTACTGCTCTGACTCAGACTTAGGAAAGAATTATTTCTTAATGGGAAGTGGAGAAGGATTGAACCAGCAGAAAACACAAATATGGTTTGAAGACTTCTGCTACCAAGGTGATTTGAACAACAAAAAAGACAAATGTGCAGGCAGCGATTGTTTCTTGAAAGAATATTACTGTGACGGACAATACATAGCTTCTGAGCCTGCTGTATCATGCAAATACGGATGTGTCAATGGAGCATGTGTGCCGGATTCTTCTTTAAGCGGAAGCTGCAGATACTTCGACAAAGAACAATGGAAGTGGGTCAACACCTGCTGAAAGTTCTAAAATTTTATAAACTCTTTTTATTTTTGCTCTGAATGGAAGGAAAAAAAGAAGAGAAAATATATTCTTATTCAAGATTGACAACATTTGAACAATGCAGGTTGAAATTCAAGTTTAGGTATATTGACAAGATAATCCCAAAAATCGAAAAAAGCATTGAAGCCCATTTGGGAAGTGCTGTTCATTCAGTTTTAGAACGGCTTTATACACAAGTAAAAGAAGGCCACGTACCTTCTTTGGATGAAGTTATAGTACAATACACAGAGGAATGGCAGAGAGAGTATTCAAAAGATTTCATAACACCAGGAAATCTCTCGCATCAAGACTATTTCAATAAAGGAGTTGAATTCTTAATAACATACTACGTAGAGCACAAGCCTTTCGATGATAACACCCTAGAGACTGAAAAAAGGATATTGATAAATCTTGACGAAGAAGGAAACTACAAGCTTCAAGGATTCATTGACAGATTATCTTACAATCTAAAAACAAAAGAGTATGAAATTCATGATTACAAGACAGCAAACTCACCCCCCTCTGAAGAGAAACTAAACAAGGACAGACAGTTAGCACTTTATTCTATTGCGATAAAAAACAATTATGGATTGGAAAAAGACGTGAAATTAATCTGGCATTTCCTGGCGTTCAACAAAAGATTCCATATAAAAAAAACAAATGCAGAGCTCGATAAATTAAAAGCAGAAACAATAGAACTGATAAAAAAAATAGAAGAAACAAAAGAATTTCCCGCAAACAAATCAAGACTTTGTGATTGGTGTGAATATAAAAGCATATGTCCTGCATGGGGTGGCTCTCTAGAATCACTAAAAAATCTGCAAAAGCCAAAAAATGATCTCTCTAAATACCCAACTCTTTTGAAATATATCAAGGAAGAAAAAGTAGACAAAAAAGAATAGAAATTCTGTGTTATTTTAAAGTAGCAACAAAGGAAAGCTTTAAAAAGAGAGAATATATCCCTAAATTACAAAGATGACACAAAAAACATTATCAATTTTCGCAGTTTTCATTTTGATAGCAGGAATGTTTCTAGTTTCAGCAGAAGCGCCTATTGGAAATGATTCAGGATCAAGCGAAGCCAGCACTCAGACTGAGACCACAACTTCTGTTCAAACATACATAAAAGGAGACTTAAACCATGATGGAAAACTAACTCCTGGAGACCTTGATATATTAATAGACCACTTGTATGAAACATTGAACCCTCTGCCAAATCCTATAGACTATCAAATAGGTGACATGGACAATGACAATAATCTAGACATTTCTGATGTAACATTGCTCATACAGAAATTAATAGACTTGGGATATTTCAAAGATACAACCGCACCAGTAATAAAACTCGTATCCCCTAGCGACAACAGCGATTTCACAACTTCAAAATCATACAAGACAATAAACTTCAGATATCAGGTTACAGATGAAAGCAACATAGCAATCTGTAAATTAATACTTGATGGAGATGTAGAGGAAACTGACAGTTCTATTGAAAGAAACATAACAAACTCATTCAGTATAGATGCAGATAGAGGAAGCCACGACTGGAAAATAAGCTGTACAGATGCAAAAGGAAATGTAGGGGTTTCAAGCGTAAGAGACTTTGATGTAAACAAAGAATCAACTTCAACAGACACTAACAGCAATTATCAGACTCTTTCAAACAAAGCAACTACAACCACACCAGCTACAACAAAAACAGACTCTGGAACAAGCACAATAATTGCAAAACCACTTGCCAAGACAGAGTTCAATTGGATGTATGTTCTTTTCGGAATTCTAGTCGCAATGATAATCGTTCTATTGATAATGATAATGGTTGTTGGAAGAAGATAAAATGTCTTTGTCCACAAGAAAACTAGCGGTTATGGCAATTGCTTTCGGATTCACTTTAGGAATTAGAACTGATTGTAATAAAAAACCCGACCAAAATTTGACACAACCTTATTTAATCAACGACTCAAGTATTCTAATAATTCCAACTTCTAAAAAAAGTTATTTATTCTACAAAGATTTAGACACAGATGGATACGCAGACGTATTTGGAAGAGAATGGCATGAAGGATCATTAGAAAGAATGAGTCAGTATAATATTAAACAAAATCACCTAAAAATGAAGGATTTGTTAGAAAAACATATAGCAATTAAAGGCACAATATAACTTACTCTTTTTTCTCTTCTTCTATTTCACCGTTCTCACCAGTATCCAATATCTTTATCAAATCAGTTACATGGTCTTCAGGCTGAAGCTTTACAATTCTAACGCCCTGCGCGGCTCTTCCCATTACCCTTATGTTCTTCAAAGAAGTCCTTATGACAATTCCTTTAGCTGTCGTAATAATCACTCCGTCATTGTCATTCACTGAAACAGTTGTCACAACCTCTCCAGTCTTGTCAGTAACTTTCAGATTTATTACTCCTTTGCCCCCTCTTCCAGTCTTTCTATAATCTTCAACAGCAGTTCTTTTTCCAAATCCTTTTTTAGAGATTGTCAAGACAGCTGCCGTGCTAAGAACTTCCAAACTGACAACCTGATCGTTCTTTTCCATCCTTATTCCAGTAACACCATAACTTGATCTCCCCATTTCCCGGACTTCACTCTCATTGAACCTTATCGCTTTCCCTTGTCTGGTTGCAAGAAGAATTTCCTGCCCTTTCTTAAGAACTTCAACTCCAATAAGCTCATCACTTCCATTGTCAGGTAGATTGACGGCCCTCACTCCAGAAGCTCTTGGATTAGAAAAGTTTGACAAAGCTATCTTCTTTACCATTCCAAGTTTTGTTGCCATGAACAGTGAATCACTAAAGTTCTTAACAGAGATTACATTCGTGATTCTCTCATTGCTAAGATTGACCATATTGACTATTGCTTTTCCTTTGCTATACTTCTCTGATTCTGGGACATCGTAAGCTTTCAGCCACAAAACTCTTCCTCTTGATGTGAAGAACATCAGATAATCATGAGTTGAGCAAGTAATCAATTGTTTTACGAAATCTCCCGTTGCAAGATTGCTTCCAATAACTCCTTTTCCTCCCCTCTTCTGCTCTTTGTAAGATTTAGTGTCCATTCTCTTACAATAGCCTTTATCAGTTATTGTGACAACAACTTCTTTCTGCTGAACAAGATCTTTCTCAGAGATTTCAGATATTCTTTGCAGGACAACTGACTTCCTTTTGTCATTATATTTGTTCTTTATTTCAGAAACTTCTTTCGAGATAATCTTCAAAATCTCGTTCACGTCTCCCAGAATCTTTTCAAGCCCTTTTATTGTTTCTTTCAGCTCTTCAGCTTCTTTATTGAGTTTTTCTCTTTCCATAGAAGTAAGCTGCTGCAACTTTGTTTCCAAGACAGCCTGAGCTTGCTTTTTCGTTAATTTGAACTTGTTCATCAATGCTTCGCTTGCTTCCTGCACAGCTTTCGAAGCCTTAATAGTTGCAATGACCGCATCAAGATTTTTCAAAGCAATCAAAAGTCCTTCAACAATCTCTTGTCTTTCCTTCGCAACTTTCAGCTCAAATTTGCATCTGTTTGTTACAATCAACTTTCTGTAATTGACATACTCTCTCATTACGTCAAGAATATTCAAAACCTTAGGCTCACCTTTTACTAAAGCTAAAAAATTAACACTAAAAGAATCCTGAAGCCGAGTGTATTTGTATAAAGAATTAATAACAAACTTTGAATTTGCTCCTTTTCTTAATTCAAGAACAATTCTTATCTTTCCTTTTGAAGATTCATCTCTTAAATCAGAAATATCTCTAAGCTTTTTATCCTGCACAAGCCCGGCAATCTGAGTAACCAACAAACTTTTATTCAGCATGTACGGGATTTCTGTTATGACAATCACATCCTTT
This sequence comes from Nanobdellota archaeon, assembly GCA_038046245.1. Taxonomy (GTDB): domain Archaea; phylum Nanobdellota; class Nanobdellia; order Pacearchaeales; family GW2011-AR1; genus JBBSXB01. The sequence goes on from JBBSWO010000003.1 coordinate 188,951, forward strand.
CCCCTATAATTCTCAGTATTTGTTTTTCCCCTGACAATTATTTTTCCTCTTCCTGTTTTGTACAACTCCAACATGTCTCCCTGAATCAACCCGCCTGTAGGAAAATCTGGCCCAGTAACAATTTCACAAAGTTTTTCTATTGTTATACTGGGGTTTTTTATGTAAGTGCTAATTGCATCACAAACTTCAGTAATATTATGTGGAGGAATATTCGTTGCCATCCCAACAGCAATTCCGCTGGCGCCGTTAATCATCAAAGCAGGAAGTTTTCCAGGCAAAAGTTCTGGCTCTTTCATAGAATTATCATAACTTGGGACAAACTTCACAGTTTCTTTTTCAATATCCTGTAAAAGTTCCATTGCAATAGGCATTAATCTTGCTTCAGTATACCTCATTGCTGCAGGCGGATCTCCGTCCAAACTTCCAAAATTTCCCTGTCCGTAAACTAAAGGATATCTCAAAGAAAAATCTTGTGCCATCCTTACCATTGAATCATAAATAGCAGAATCACCATGAGGATGCAACTTACCCATAACATCTCCAACAATTCTCGCAGATTTCTTTGTTTGAGTTCCGGGCTTAACACCCATTTGATTCATTAAATATAAAATTCTTCTCTGAACAGGTTTCAAACCATCTTCAATTGTAGGAATAGCTCTAGAAACAATAACAGACATTGCATAGTCAAGATAAGATTTTTTCATCTCTGCAGAAACTTCTGTGTTTATAACGCCCTTTATCTTTTCAAATTCGTGATTCTTAGGTTCTTTCTTTTCTTTGCCAGGCTCTTGCTCCTCTTCAATTTCCTCTGCTTCTGTTTCTTCTATCTCTTCATTTTCTTCTTCGTCTTCTTCATTTTTTGTCATTTTTTATTTTCTCCATAAACGAAATACGCTAACTCTTCACCTGGTTTGCCTAGGCAATAACAAATTCTTCCGCCTGTTTGTGAAGCCCAAACATCTTCTATCTTCTGTCTAGCTTCTTGTTCTGTCTTTCCAGAATGCAATAACCCAGATGCATAATTTCCACCCATTAAACTACAGACACCAATACTAATTACCCCTAGAACTGCCGATGATTTAACTATCTGTTTAGATATTCTCCTAAACTTCTGGCTGAAAAGTCTTTCTTCTGTTAAAAAATTATTTAGCTGAGTGTTTAAGTTTTTCATTTTAATTTTTCTTCTCCATTAATTCCAAAAATTCATCCTCGCTAAGTACTTTCTCTTTCACATCCCTTCCAACCCAACCACATTTCTTGCATTCCCATTCACCAGTGTTTTTTCCTTCTTCTCCGTTAAGGACAACAGCAACATTATCACTCCCACATTTTGGGCAAACCTTTATTTTGAAAGTTTTTCCCGTTGCTTTCTTCTTTGAAGGAGCTTTTCCCCCCTTAAGGATCCAGTCAGGGGTTTTTAGTTTACTTTTTTTTGCCATTTTAATTAGTAACATTAACCTCCCATTTTCCATAGCCCCATTCGTAAGTTTTGTTTTGGCAAACAAATTCAGAGCATTTTGATATAAAATACGTCAAAGTATTATTATATCTGCAAAAACCATTTGAATACTGAAAACTTTCATTTGCACAAGCCCTTCTTTCTCTGACAGTGCAGTTGCAGTTGTCAAAAAGCCAGTCTTCAGTTGGAATATTTTCAATGACTGTTTGATTGACATTATTAGCTTCCTTTTTAAAAAGCGCTTTTCCCGCAAAAATAAAAAATACTAGAATAGCGACCAGCAAGGCCGATGCAACCAGTATCAAAAATCTATTTTTTTTCATTTTAAGTGAAAGCTCTCCTCCAAACTTTTGCATCTTCATGAGAAATTATCTCGGTCAGTCTTGAATCTAGTATCAGAACATTCTTTGTATGTAAAAAATCTGTTGAGAATCCTCTTTGCTCCATTGCAAGCTGAATGTTTGTCAACTCGCTTCTTATTTCGTCGTATTTGGCTGAAGCTTTTCCACGTCTCCAATAAAAAAAACTTATCAAGTTTAAATCCCGGATGCCGGCTCTTAAAGTTTCCATGTATTTTTGTTGATATTCTTGTTGGCTCATTTTAAATATCCAGATTGGCCTCCGACGCATTTTCTTGAATGAATTCTCTTCTTGCTTGAACATCATCTCCCATCAACATGCTAAAAACCCTATCAGCTTCAATAGCATCCTCAACATATATTCTTTTTATTTTTCTGGATTTAGGATTCATTGTCGTGTCCCATAATTGGTCCAGGCTCATTTCTCCAAGTCCTTTGAATCTTGTGACATTTGCATTAGCCATTTCAGAGGTAATTTCTTTGAGCTCTTTCTCAGAATAAACATAATGGTCTGTTTTTTTTCTGACTCTAAAAAGAGGAGGCATAGCAACGAAAATATTTCCGCTATCAATCAGTTGAGGCATAAATCTGAAAAAGAAAGTTAGTAAAAGAGTTTTAATGTGTTCACCATCAACGTCAGCATCAGTCATGATTATTATCTTGGTATATCTAAGTTTCGTAGCATCAAATTGTTCTCCAACTCCTGTTCCAATGACAGTTATCATGTTCGCAATCTCTTCGCTCGAAAAAGCTTTTGATGGATTTACTTTTTCAATGTTCAAAATCTTTCCCTTCAATGGCAAAATTGCTTGGAACTCTTTGTTCCTTGCTTGTTTAGCACTGCCTCCGGCACTCTCTCCCTCAACAATATACAGTTCAGTGTCATCTGCCTTTTTATTGGAGCAGTCAGCCAATTTTCCAGGCAAACCTCCCAAAGAAAAAGCGCTCTTCCTTCTCACTAAATCTCGCGCTTTTTTTGCGGCAATCCTTGCTTTTGCAGATTCCAAGACTTTTGCAACAATCTTTTTTGCAATAGGGGGGTTCTCTTCAAAAAATTCAGCCAAAGCAGCAGTGACAATTGAATCAACTGTTCCCTTCATTTCAGAATTTCCAAGCTTTGTTTTTGTCTGCCCCTCAAATTGAGGATTTGCCATCTTCAAACTTATTATGGCCGTCAATCCTTCCCTCGTGTCATCTCCAGACAAATCAATCTCTTTTCCATTTCCCGTTTTTTTTATGTAATCATTAATGACTCTTGTAACCGCAGTCTTAAAACCAGAAACGTGAGTTCCACCCTCGACAGTATTGATAGTGTTTACAAATCCGAAAATATTGTCTTGATAGCCTATGTTGTATTGTATTCCAACTTCAATAGATGCTTCTTTAGTTTCTCTCTTAAAATAAATAGGTTTGTGCAAAGCTTCTTTAGATCTGTTTATCCACTTTACAAATTCAATTATCCCCCCAGCAGCATAAAATTCTTCCTTCTTTCCCTTTTCCTCATCCTCCAGGTTTATCTTTAACCCCGCATTCAAGAAAGCTATCTCTTTAAATCGTGTTTCCAAAACTTTGTAATCGAAATCGACAGTTGAAAAAATTTCAGGATCGGGCCAGAATGTTACAGTTGTCCCGGTTTTGTTTTCATCACATTTTCCAGTCACTTCAAGTTTCGTTTTTGCATCTCCCCTAGAATATTCTTGTTGGTAAACTTTTCCATTTCTTCTTATCTCAATAATAAGTTTTTTAGATAAAGCATTGACAACACTGACTCCAACTCCGTGTAAACCTCCAGAGATTGCATAAGATTTCTTGTCAAACTTACCTCCAGCGTGAAGCTTTGTCAGAGCCACCTGAACTGCAGGCATTTTGTAAACTGGATGAGGGTCTATAGGAATGCCTCTTCCGTCATCAACAACACTAACCGAGCCATTTTTGTTTATTGTAACATCAATTACCTTGCAATACCCTGCCAAAGCCTCATCAACTGAGTTATCAACTACCTCATAAACCAAGTGATGCAGACCATCCTTCCCTGTTCCCCCTATGTACATTGCAGGCCTTTTTCTGACTCCTTCAAGCCCTTCCAAAACCTTAATATCCTCTGCTTTATAATCTTCTTTTTCTGCCATTTTGAGTGATTTTTGCCCGATTTTCAGGCTTTTAAAAGCTACACTTACCTCTAAAACCCATAGTTTTAAAGTGTAATTTTTGCCTAAAATTTAGCTAATTTATACTGAAATCAAGCCAAATTGCTTTATAAACTTTTCTGGCTTAAAAACGCTATTTTCCGTCGATAAAACAGAAAATTTTCACCTCGAAACTAGAGAAAAAATCTCATTTATTAAATTTATACACCACTGCTTAATGACAACAAACGAAAGGTTTAAATATAAGTGATAGCTATATAAATCATACTAAAATAAGGTAAAATAAGATGAAAAAAACAATTATAATTTTGCTTACGGTTTTGGCAGTAATTCTATTAGCAATAGCCACACTTGGCCTTATAATTGCGACACAACCTGCACAAGAGCCACAAGCACCAACTGAATATTCTTTTACTAAGGCAGTCTGCACAGAAGGAAACTTCTGCCAGGATGTTGTTGTAGCATGCAAGAACAAGCAAACAGTTTCAGTAACACCGATACAAGGAGCATTTGCACAATTCTCACCCAAATGGCAGGATCCTAGGACACAAGAACAGAAAGACAAAGAATGTGAATAAATCACCTCACTAATTTCTTGGTGTTGTCAGTTCCATTTCTTTTCTTCTAACTGCGTATATTATGATTATAACAAGCACTATTGAAACCGTTAGTCCCAAAACTAAAACCCACCACAATGTATCTGCATTGGATTGTCCAGAGAATAGTCCACTCGCCACAACAAATCCCTTGCTCGCACTTGCAACTTTTCCATCATAATCAGCCTGGACATAAAGATTGTAATCTCCATCTTCAACATTTTCAGGCACAACTATTGTTTTAGTAATCTCCATAAAGTTCTGCACATTCACAATATCTGACTGTGAATAAACACTTTTTCCACTCGCATCCTTGATTATAAAGTTCAGAGTGACATTATTTGTAGGAGTTTCCGTCAATCTCGTAAGAGTCAGATTAGCATCAAAACTTCCCCCAGATGAAACCTTCAGGTTGTTTGGAATATTCAAAAAGACATCGAATATGTTACTGCTGGACTGAACTTCTACGCTTAGAGCTATCTGCTTTTTTATGTTGTTGACAAAGACATCAAGATGGCCTGTGTAAAGATTTGGGATCTTATCTGCAGGAGCGATTATGCTCACAACTACTGAAACAGAACCTCCTCTAGGAAGAACCGCACTCACATTTGAAACCATATTCATATCCGCAGAAGAAACCAACACATTACCGCCACCAATTCCAGAATCTGTTATCTTAAATATTACTTGTTTTCCATCCCCTTGACTTACAACCGTCGCGATACTTGTCTCATTCAATGTAAATGTTCCACTTGAACCACCTCCACCACCGCCTCCTCCACTTGGGGAACTTGGAGGAGAACTGCCACACCCCTCATCAATCTGCCCATCGCAATTATCATCCACACTGTTACAAATTTCAGTCGCTCCAGGATGTATCGCAGTATTAGCGTCATTACAGTCTAATAATCCGCACACACCGCCGTCAATGTTATACCCGTCCTCATCTGCATCAACGCAAACAGATGGGGCGCTCACATTATATGTCAAATTAAGTTGTGTAATATTCTCTTCAGCAAAAGTGTAGTTCGTTGCAAAATAATTGTCCAAAGAAAAACTTATGGTATCCCCAGTTCTTCCTCCCTGAACAAAATATAAAGGGCTATACCCATATTTTCCATTTGAATCACTGAATCCCGTCGTGACAACGCTTCCGTTTACAAAAGCCTCTATCATGACTCCCGTTGTTATCGGAGTTCCATTTATATCAAGAACATATCCATAAAACTGGTGGAACGTCGGAGGCTGCGCTATCAGAAGTTTCAGGAATATCAGCGCAGCTAAAAAAATCAATGCACCCGCTAAAACTTTTCTATTAACCATTTTGTAGTATAAATCCTGTCAGAGGTACGAATGAAGATGGCTGTTCAACATAAACCCAATAGCTTTTCTCTCCATACAACGAATCTGTATCAGTGATTGGAATAAATTGTTGAGTTAACGTATCGTAAGCATAAATAGTGCTATAGTTTACATTCTGATTTCCTAATATTGTTTTTGCATCATAAACGTTGGAGAAAGTTCCTATTAAATTCCAACCAGAAGTCAATTGTATAACCGGCCTGTTCAAATTAGAATCTCTCTTAGTTCCGTTTATTGACAACACTCCGGGCTGATTCATGAACAAAATATAACCTCTCCCAATTTCTAAAGTGTCAAGGTTGCTAGGTCTTATTCCATCAAAGTAATATACTGCAAACGAACCATTGTAGGTATAAATCTTGTCAGCTTGAGCTTGTAAAGTTGAATTGAACACGGAAGTGACGCTCAAATTATTTGGAATAAGCGGCAGACTGAACGGGTTCTTTCCTGTCTGTAAAGGAATGTTTATTGTTTCATATCTTGGCTGAGAAAGACTGACGCTTAGTAATTGGCCTAAAGATTTTCCACTGTCATAATTTGTTCCATTAACATTAACCATGAAATAATACTCTGGGTCTCCTCCCAAATTTAAAAGACCGTCATCTTGCCATTCCGCCGTCCACGTTGCTGTTGCTGTTCCAGAAACAAAAGTTGATGGAAGAGGTGTAACATTGACGGGGTCGTCTAATCCTCCAATCAACTCGCTAGGGAATCCGTCATATTCCCAAACGCTAAAGCTGACAGGTAATCCATCACAATTTGTACCATTAACATTTAAAGTGACTGTGGTTCCTTCGCTGACATTGTTAACGCTCCAATCCAAAGAGTTTACTATGCAATTAAGTGGAGAATATTGAATTATATCTGCCATTAAGGTTGCGTCTGGAGTGCTATTATAAGATTTAGATTGATCTATCTCACATCCAAATACCTTTGTACCTTGACTGCCAGTTGAACAATTGAAGGTCTGTGACCCAATTCCGCTAGCAGATTCGAAATTGCAATAATTCTTGGTTCCATCAATCACATAAGCTCTAACACTATTAACCGCTTCAGACACTGTGGTGTAACAATTCACAATAACAGCAGTATTTTCATAATAAGGTTGAGAACTTGTGATTTCAATTGTCCCAGCCCCGAATAAATCTATGAAACCAACAGGACAACTAAGGTCTCCATGCATTCCACTACTTCCTCCAAGAGGATTGCCCCCAGCCCAGTTTTGGCTATCCCAGTCTTTTTCACCACTACAATCATTATCTAATCCGTCAGCACAAGTTATTCCAGAAGCAATATTTTCCAAAGCTCCAGGATGTACAGCTGGATTTCCATCATTACAGTCCGCTATAACTCCACAAGCTCCACCAGTCGTTGCATTATATCCATCGCCATCTAAATCAATACACCCAGGACCGCTTGTGCAAGCGGTTACATTAAATGTGCAGGAAAAGGTGCAAGACAAAGTTCCTCCAGTATATCCTTGAGAGATGCAAGTTTGACTTGAGAGATTAGTCCCATCACACTGTTCTGTTCCCTCAACAACATTGTTGCCGCAAACAGCAGATTGTATCACTATCACATCTCCAGTTAAAGCGTTATGCAATATCGGCTGAGGATTTGTATTGTTTGAATCATAAAGCGAATCATTTGAAATTACTAAGTTGGAAGTGCCAGCACTCAAACCTCTGAATCTTATTTTAGCAATCACTCCGCTTCCGCTCACTCCATACAACACAGCAATTCTTGTAACCGCATAATTGTCCAAAAGACCAGGAGTACCAGTATTAGGAGGAAGTTCAAAAAGAGTGGAACCATCACTGTTTAGAAAAGGCCCAGAAGATATACCAATATACTGCAACACTGAAGAATTGTAAGTCAAATCAAATTGGAAACTGTAAAGGTCCGTAACATTGCTGACAGTTACATTAACATCAAAATCAACTCCAGTTCCAACTTGTTGAGAAGAAGGTGAAAAAGACAGATTAACTGCCTGAACAAAACCAACTAGCAAAACAAAGAGAATTACAAATAAAATGTTTTTCACAATATTTTTTTCATTATTTTTTGCCATATTTATTTTGTATTTATTTATTAGTAAAAGTGCAATCCTACCAACGATAAATCCTGGATATTAACCGCTCCATTTTGATTTACATCTCTTCTAGTACACCAACTAGGCCCTGTACAACTCGAGCCAAAGCTCAAAGCTGCAGCAGATAAATCACCAACATTGACGAAACCGTCATTATTTATGTCGTAAGTTGACAGTATACAGCTAGATTCTGCCATATCAACCAGAACGTTACAATTGTTATCCAATCCATCAGTGCATGTTAAAAATGATGCATTCTCTGCAGCTCCAGGGTTTATAGCAGCATTGTTATTATTACAATCTCCAGTTGTTGCAATTAATTCAGTGCTGACGTTATAACTCAAAGGCCTTAAACATTGCACTGAATTAGTTCCATTTCCATATCTATCCCTATCAAAATCATTCCACCAAGTTTGTCCTGGTTTTTCCAATATGTTATTATCGTTGCAATCCGTATTGTTGAGAGTATATCCTCCAGGAAGAGAACAAGCCTGTATTGTGTTTGTTAGATTACCAAACGTATCAACATCAAGATCTCTGTAATAAGTTATTGTAACACCTTCATCAACTCCACCAACACAATTATTATCTATTCCATCACAGATTTCAGTAGCTCCAGGGTTTATAGCAGCATTGTTATTATTACAATCTCCAGTTGTTGCAATTAATTCAGTGCTGACGTTATAACTCAAAGGCCTTAAACATTGCACTGAATTAGTTCCATTTCCATATCTATCCCTATCAAAATCATTCCACCAAGTTTGTCCTGGTTTTTCCAATATGTTATTATCGTTGCAGTCTGTTCCTCCACACGTAAGAGAAAGGAAAGTGTCCCCGTCAACATCACAATTAATGATAGTTACATTTCCAATCAATGTGTTATGAACTATCAATTGAGGATTTGTGCTGTTTGAATCATAAAGAGAGTCATTAGAAAGAACAAAGTTAGAATTGCCGAAATTTAATCCTCTGAATATCAATTGTGCAATTACCCCATTACCGCTAACCCCATTTGTTACACCAATTCTTGTAGCAGCATAATTTCTTAGAACACCAGGGGATGAAGAGTTAGGAGGAACTTGGAAGATACTAGCACCATCACTGTTTAGAAAAGGCCCAGAAGATATACCAATATACTGCAACACTGAAGAATTGTAAGTCAAATCAAATTGAAAACTGTAAAGGTCCGTAACATTACTAACACTAACATTAACGCCAAAATTTGTTCCGTTTCCTACTTGTTGAGAAGAAGGTGAAAAAGACAAATTGACAGCCGCACTAGTGAATCCTATTAGGAATACAAATAAAACTGCAAATAAAATTCTTCTCATGCTCTTCTTTTCCCTCGTTTTTTGTCTGTATTCATTTTAGTTTAACTGGTTTTATATATTTAATTACCTCATGTAAAGTGCAATCCTATCAACGATAAATCCTGAATATTAACAACTCCATTTTGATTTACATCTCTTCTAGTACACCAACTAGGCCCTGTACAACTCGAGCCAAAGCTCAAAGCCGCAGCAGATAAATCACCAACATTGACGAAACCGTCAAGATTAACATCATAAGGAGGATTAGTTGTGCAAGCGGTTACATTAAATGTGCAGGAAGAGGTGCAAGACAAAGTTCCTCCAGTATATCCTTGAGAGATGCAAGTTTGACTTGAGAGATTAGTCCCATCACACTGTTCTGTTCCCTCAACAACATTGTTGCCGCAAACAGCACTCCCAGCAACCCCGATAGTTATCTGATTACTTAGTACAGTAGTTCCATCAATCTTTGAATCTGAAGGTGTAACTGCAACAGTCCAATTTTGCCCTAAAGTAGTTTCTTGATTGTTAATAATTTTATTCCCAGCAACACCTGATAAATAATCCTGCCTAATCTGTTCTGAAGACAAAAATCTGTTGTAAATTTTAAAATCATAAAGATTTCCGTTGAACCATTGAGGTGTTCCTGTTGGACCTCTTCCGATAGTCAAATTAGTTCCTCTTGCAACAATTCCCCCATTAGAGTCTACAACAGAATTTTCCAAAACTCCATTGACATAAATTCTACTCACTGTCCCATTATTCTGGCAAACAATGTGATACAAAGTTCCTGCAACAATAGAGGTTGTGCTTGAAACCAATTCCTGAACTCCTCCAACACTTCCGAAAAAACAATCAAAAGATTTTACGGCCCCATTTCCGTTCAACTCCATCCCATATTGATACCAAGGACTAGTGTAAGAATCATTTGTCCAAAGTTTTGCAAAAGTAACCTCGTCACTTGAAATAGCAGGAACCGAAATCCACATCTCAACACTAATAGCTCCAACAACATCTAACGAAGGAGAGTTCGGAACAAGAATGTAATCGCTCGTTCCATCAAAACTATATTCCCCCCGATTCGTTGAAGAGTATATCCAAGTAGACGAATTAGCTGCGTTCCCTCCCCCCAATTGCCCGTTATTAGCTCTAGTACTATAATCCTTTATAGCTCCAACTGCAGTGCTTGAAACATTTGTGTCAAAAGGCATATTCAAAACCGCAAGACTTTGTGTGTTTATTCTCCAGTCCGTTATATTGGAAACGCTATCGCCCAAATTCGAATCAGAAGCAACAAATGAAACTGTTAAATTATCCGAGTCTAAGTTTGATCCGCTTGAAGCGTTCAGAACAACACTGCTCACAACAGGAGGATTATTTGTTCCAGCAACATTTGCAAACTCAATTTCAGTGAGCCAAATAGTATTCAAGTAAGTAGGCGGACCTCTATTTGCTGGTTGATATAATCTCCATCTATTAGCCGTTACAGGCGAAAATGATGTATTTGACATTGTGAGATTATCTACAGTAAATGGAATTAAAGTGACATTTTGCCAGTTAACTCCATCGTAATATTGCACATAAACCTCTTGAGAAGTCATATATCTTAACTGAAAATTATTCCATGCCCACCATATTGTAGCGTTACTATAAGTAGTTGGAGAACAGAATGTTTTTTCAATCCAATGAGAAGCTGTTGAACTATTATCCCAAGAAGCCCAAGTCGTAGCAGTTCCTCCAAATGCATTTACAATCCCATCATCTATAGAACTAATATTATACCCAGTATAAGTGCTGTCCACAGTTATAGTTGGAGTACAACTGCCTACATTAAATGTGAATGAATAATCAGCAGTATTTGTATTTCCTAAACTATCTTGGCATCTCACGTAAGTTGTGTAGCTTCCCCCATCGCTTAAACCAGATCTCGTGCTTGTGTGTGAAGTTGTCCCAGCTCCTGCAAAAGTATTTGTCATTGAAGCGTATGCAACCCCGGAAGTTGAAGACCATCTGCAAGTTGCTGCCTCATTTGTTGTGACACTAATTGGAGTTGAAGTTGTTCCAGCAGGAAGAATTGATTGAGGCAATCCATTGGAGATAATTGGGGCAGTTATGTCTCCTCCAATAATAACAACACTTCCATTCGTTGCAATATAAGGAGGTTGTCCAACGCTAATATTGGTTACAGTAGAATTGGCCCACAAAGCATTTGAAATATTTATGTAAGAGGTTCCACCACCAATGGCCGTAAAATTAATTATTGCGATTGTCCCCTCACTCGCCGTCGTTCCATTACTTGAATTTCTTGCAACATATAAGTTATAAATCAATCCAGAAGACAAAGTATAACCAAAAAAAGTGGGAACTGTCCCGCTCTCATTTAGCATAGTTCCCTCTGTGACACTATTTACAGAGAGTATAGCTGGATTATAATTAATGTCCGTTTGTATTGCATTCAAGTCATTTCCTGGCGAAACCCTTCCTTTTATTTGGACTATAAAACTATTTCCAAGAGTTACATTTTGGATATTTGGAGCGATGAATATTTCATTTTGCGAAACAAGTTTGTTAACTATCATCTTAGGATCGTTACTTGTGATTGTATTTGATGCATTAGTCAAGATAGTTGAAACAAAAGAATATTCTGGAGGATCACAAAGTCCGCCACAATCACTTTGCCATTCCGCCGTCCATGTTGTTGTCGCAACACCTGAGCTAAAGATTGCATTTAATGGACTAATCAAAGTAGGATCATCAGCACCACCAAGAATAAACTCGCCACCGCCGTCATATTCCCAAATTGTAAAATTAATGCTTTGACCGTTGCAATTTAATCCTTGAACAGTTAAGGTCACTATCTGATTTTCTGTAGTTGAACTTGTACTCCAATCGGCATTTGTTAATTGGCATTGGGGAGGAACACTGACGGCCACGCTTCCATTATTTACTATTGGAACAACATTAGCAACCGACGCATTCAAAATACTAGAATTAACCCATATGACATTGCTTAGATTCAATCCAGAATTTCCAGAACCTATGGCTGTGAAATTCAAAATCGCAATGCTACCATTACCATTAATCCCAGGAATAGCATCTGCAAAAGTTTTATTTCTTGCATCATAAACACCTCTAACCAACCCCCCACCAATGGAGGAATAATTAAAAATCGTTGTTGCACCATCACTCTTCAAAAAATTTCCTTCGGTTACAGAATTCAAGGTCAAAACACTGGGGTTATAATTTAAGTCAAACTGCAAAGAAAAAAGATTACTTGTTGAAGTATTTGCGTAAACGTTCACAAGAAAGTTGCCCCCGACATTAGCATTTATTATAGAAGGAACCACTGAGACAGTATTAGCAGAAACAAAAGAGATTATTACAAATAAAAAGATTAGTGACAAAAATAATTTACCTAATTTTAACCTCATATTTCCCCTTTTATAATACTATATATAATATAAATTGGCATTTATTAAGGTTATTGTTATAGACTGCTTACAACAGTCACAGCATCATTATAATCAATCTTCCCATCACTATTTGTGTCAAGATGAGCATAATTATTCCAATCTCCCTGTCCAGAATTTTTTCCCTGCCATCTTATGACCAGAACCAAATCAAGGACATTAACTTTCCCATCATTATTAACGTCTGAAGAATTTGATGGAGTTCCCGAGGCAAAATCAACGGCCCCAAGATCCGGACTCCCATCTGCAGGATCACCTGCGTTGTCCAAAAGAGAATTTTGCGGGGTAAATCCTTGTCGAATATAATTAATTAAATTTGATTGCGAATAAGCTTGATTAAATGTTCCACCATAATTATTCATTTTCAACATCTCCTGAAGTGCATTGTCAACTGTTCCAGCTCCACCATTATTTAGATCCCATTTTGAAAGTTTTCTCGTCGAATCAGTAAACTGTGGATCGGTGTTTATCTTATCAAATCTTCCAAACCCATAGTCAATGCCCTGGGTTTTACCAGTAATCAGAACATTTGTGTAAACAAGACTACAATTTCTAAAAAGATTATAATCTGTAAACGTTATTTGATTTGCTTGAGTATTTTGTGCGGCAACCTGAACACATCCATCTGCTGTGGAAGGTTGAGAATCAACAACAAGGTTATTCACTAATACAGTCGCTGCTGCAGTATGAACTTGGGTTTCAGTCCCATAAAGAAATCCGACAACACCATTCTGAGTCGAATAAACAGTATTCCTTTTAACAATCTCTGTTCCTCCAGTGTTAGCAAAAGTTGCAGTCATTAAAGCACCATCAGCGATCATGACATTTTTGAAGACATAATAATTTCCCACACCATTTAGAACATTGTTGGCGCCATTTCCAAGACTTTCAAAAACATTATTAGTTATGTTAAACCAATTTGAATTTGAGTTTCCCTGAATAGTGTGGCTATTGGGGGTGTTCATATAGATATAATTGTTTGAGACAGTATTTTGATTTGTTAAATAAATAAGGTTTATGTCTGAATTTGTCTTCCAGAAAAAGTTATCCAGAATATTCTGACTTCCTTTAAATGCAACGTAATATGTGTTCGCAACAACATTTCCTTGAAATGTCAATCCAAAACCGTGCATATTCATTGGAATGTAATTTGGAGAATAAAAAGTAGAATTTTTTATAGAATTGATAACTCCCACATTAACTGAATTTCTGCTAGCTGAAGAAATTCCCATATATTCTGTTGCTGTTGGACTTGGTCTAAAATCAGAATTTGAAATATCAAAAACATTTGCGGCATTTGTAGGATTAAAAAGAATATCTCCATAATTTATCCATCTAGAATTTTTCATTGTTATACCTGAAGCAGCATCGGTCCCAAAATAAAAACTCGATGCCCCCAATCCTGTAAAATCAACGTACTGAAAATTTACAACATTATTCAATCCTCCAGTGAAAGCTCCGCCGCTAGATACAACAGTAATTCTGCTTCCAGAAGTTCCTACAAAATTAAAGGTTGTTTTTCCCGTTGACAAAACGTTGAATGAGTTCATTGTTAAACTGCTTCCAGGATTCATATTAAAAACAGAATTTGCATTCATTGCAATATCTCCGTTCAAAATCAAGCTTCCTGAAACAGTCAGCACTCCATTATTTGTTATTGATGTTGCACTTCCAGTCCCAATCGTTCTTGAATCTGAAACAGTTATTGTATTTCCAGAATTTATTGTGACACTATCTCCATTCCCAGGAATTCCATTCGGAGACCACGTTGTAGCAGTGTTCCAGTTTCCCGTCGCTGCTGAAGAATATGCGACAGCGGAAATTCCATTCATAAAAAACAAAAACAATACAAAAATTACAGCTCTTTTCATAAAGATTAAAGGAAATTTTAATTTATTAACTTACCTACATATTGTTTGCAACAATCTGCACATCATTCCAGTTTATTTTCGAATCAGAATCCAAATCTAGATTAGCATAATTTCCAGTCGGTGTTCTCCCTTGATTAAAGATTACAATCGCAAGATCCTTTACATTTATTTTTCCATCAGAATTTACATCAGAAGAAGGCCCTGATTTCAAAAGAACAGCCCCCTCCTTCCACCTTAACTGTATTTGGTTTGTTGGAGCACCCAAACTGCCATCATTGTTAACTACTTGGTATGTTCCAGGCAGATTGATAGTATTGTAAGTTGTGTCTCCTATGCAAGATTGCCAATGAGGTCTTGGCAGAGTATAAACCATTCCTTTAGTATAATTTCTTACAAACATTCCATAATACCCTCCAGGATTATTGTTGTAATTTATGTTTGTTCCGTTGATTATGTAAAAATCTCCAACTGGCTGCCCTATATCAACTTCTCTAGCACCAAACCAGATTTGACTAGGAGTTCTACAATTATATGTTGCACTACATGAAACAGGCCACCAAGAAAAAAAAGAATTGCTGTCTTTCATCATATAATAAAGGCTCAGAAAATAATTTTGGTCTCTGGGAACAGAATCAAAAGTTTGGCCACAAGGCCATGTAGCAAAATCGTTTCCTTGGTATTGAAGCATTTCTGAAACTCCTACGGGCGAAGAACGTTTTGCGATGTT
The DNA here is from genome assembly GCA_038046245.1 of Nanobdellota archaeon. Taxonomy (GTDB): domain Archaea; phylum Nanobdellota; class Nanobdellia; order Pacearchaeales; family GW2011-AR1; genus JBBSXB01. The sequence goes on from JBBSWO010000003.1 coordinate 204,344, forward strand.
CATTCTCCAATAATTATCTGAAGTGTAAGGTTTTGTAGTGTAATCTCCTTGTGAGTTCATCTGATACCAAGCTAATTCTTGTTGATAGGTAAAAATAAATTCATTGAAATCGACATCAACAACGCTAGAATATTTATCAAAAGGTCCATTGACCCCACAATATTTCCCTTTTGCATGAGCCTTATCACAGAAAGTTGACAAAAATATGGTTGCTTTACTGATATAATCTGCACTCTGGTCAGCAGGATTTAATTCAACAAAATAATTTCCAGAAGGGATATTTGGAGGGACATCAGCAGTCACTTCATCAAGCATTATTCCATCAAATTCAGAAGTTCCCCAAGAAAAATCATCGGTGGTGGTATTAGAACAATAATCGCTCCAGAAAGTATGGTTAAAGTTTGTCCATCTTTGATAGATACTCCAGGAAGGAATTCTTGATTCATTTTTGAATAAAGCTGTTCTCTGCGGGTCACTAGGGCCTATGTCCCTTATCCCATCCCCATTAGTGTCATCAGCAGGATTCCATCCTTTAACAGGAGTATTCACTCCATCATTTATCGAAGTTATCGTCGCATCTCTAGCCAAATGGAAGAACATTCCCTCGCAAAAAGCAGCAGAATATTGAGAGGTGCAAATTGGCCAAACAGTTGCAAGTTTGTTGATTGGAGCCAAAACTCCCATAGACATACAAGTGTCATAACTCCAAACCTGTAAATCAGGATTACTTGCCCTAAACTGTGATTTATAAGAACCTGTGTAAACCATCAAATCCAGATGCTGACTAATAAAAGTAGCTTCAGCGTCCGTCGGTGTAAAATAAACAAAGTTAAAGTTTTTTATATTTGAATATTGAGGAGTAATATTTAAGATTGCACTAACAATTCCAACCAGCAAAAAAAACACCCAAAAAACTAAAAATAATTTTTTCATGTCGCCTCCTTAATAACCAAAGTGCCTATGATTTAATAATCTATGCAGTCTTCTCCTTTTTCTTTGTCTTCTTATCAACAAAACAGTTACAAAAATAATTGAAAGAATTAAAATGAAATAGAAAGCCCATGATTGAATCACGGCTATGGCACCTCTACCGATAATATTTCCTGTTAAAGCCAAGAATCCTTTGGTTTCTTTATTGCCCCCAGTGTCTGAAATTCCTGTAACCTCCTTATTCCCCCCAGATTGAATATTATTTCCAGGGTTATTTTCAATGATGTTATTATCCACTTGAGTTTGGTTTGTGCTATTAGACTTAACAACAACACTTCCACCACTTCCTCCTCCACCTCCTCCGCCAGAAGAGCCTGAAGATGAACTTCCTGTTGTACAAGCAGTTACATTAAATGTGCAGGAAGAGGTGCAAGACAGGGTTCCTCCAGTATATCCTTGAGTAATACAAGTTTGACTTGAGAGATTAGTCCCATCACACTGTTCTGTTCCCTCAACAACATTGTTGCCGCAAACAAAAGAAGATATTACAGTTACATTTCCACTTTGAGTTGTATGCTGAATTGGTTGAGGATTTGTGTTGTTAGAATCATAAAGCAAATCATTTGAAAGAACAAAATTAGAATTGCCCACACTCAAACTTCTAAATTTTATTTGGGCAATCACACCACTACCATTGATTCCTGATAATGTAGAAATTCTTGTAACAGCATAATTGTCTAAAAAACCGGGCGTTCCAGAGTTGGGAGGAATCTGAAAAACACTCGCACCATCACTGCTCAAAAAAGGACCTTGAGATATACCAAGATATTGCAATACCGACGAATTGTAAGAAAGATCAAACTGGTATCCATAAAGTTCTGTAACATTGCTGACAGTTACATTGACATCAAAATCAACTCCAGTTCCAACTTGTTGAGAAGAAGGTGAAAAAGACAAATCACTGTATCTAAACGGTTCACCAGCAATTACGCTCCCATTATCAACAATCAGACTAATAGTTTCAGCACTGTCATTTGTTATTGTTGAATTAACCCATACAACATTTGAAAGATTTAAAAAAGAGTTTCCGCTATTTAAAGCAGTAAAATTAACCGTTGCAAAAGTTCCGCTTCCATAAATTCCTGTTGTTGTGTTCCTTACAGTATAAACAGTCAATTTTCCTGCAGAAGAGGTGTAATTAAAAATCGTTGTTGCACCATCACTCTTCAAAAAATTTCCTTGGGTTACAGAGTTCATGCTAAGCAGACTGGGATTATAATCTAAGTCAAACTGCACTCCAAAAACATCACTTGTATTGGCTAAAGCAATCCCATTGATATCAATTGTAAAGTGCTGTCCTTGCGTTGTGCTTACAGGGCTTGGAGATATGTAAATCTGGTTTAAAGCACTGACTAGCCCTAAGAAAACTACAAAAAATGATAGCATAACAAATAACTTTTTGAACATTTTACCCTTTTTTATCAGGTCTTTTATAAGAATTTGAGCGAAATTGGCTTTTTATGCATTATGGTTACCGAGTTACGAGGCTACTTACAGTATGATCTGGGTATCTCTTTAGGTTTGCTTCATTAAAAGTTATAACGCCAGGATTCGCAATCATCCTATAGCGGCCATCTCTTCTATTTTCTGCAACTCCCCATTCCAAAGGTCTCGTTTCCTTTTCTTCTCCTTTCCTTAGCCCTTCCCTTATTTCTGTTTTCATCCTGTACAAATATCTTGCTTGATTAAATCCTGGTTCAAGAGCATCATTATCAACCCACCCCTCTCCATGTTTCCTAAACCAAGCTAATTTTGTAAAATAAGCAAAAGATTTTCCAGTTAAATAAACTTTTTGACCATTGATTTTTACAAGGTACCTATCCCCCCCATGAAGTGTCGCCCCATCAATCTCTATTGTTTTAATCCCGTGGTCTAAACTCATTTGTTCGAGAGTCCTGCTGTTTGAAGTGATTGTTTGTGATGCCATTTTAAAATAAGTAAGATAATATTGGATAACCAATATATAAAGATTCATCATCACCTTAAGTAAGTGTCAAACATCTATAAAGAAAACAGAAAGGGTACAAAATTTAATAGAATTTTATTTCAATTCAAATTTCTAAAAGCTTTGGTTAGATTATTATAAGCTGTTACTCCTTCATCAGTTAATCTGCATCCATAAAAAATTCCTTCATCAGATTCATCTAGTATTGTGTCAAAATATTTTCCCTCGTACCTTTTCATTATTGCTTCTATTAGGCCTTGATTTAAGCCAGTATCTCTGGACAAACCCCAAGAAGTTCTCCAGTCAGTTGGATCAAGTTCACTCAAAATTAATTGCCTCGAAATTATACAAAAATTTGCTCTATCACCTTCGTTAATGTCTAATTCAGGACTTTTCCGTTCTACTTTAAAAAAATTCTTTATTGAATCTAATGACATTACCATCTTAGTTCAAATTTGTAAAACTCCATTTCTTAGAGTGTTGTAAATTTTCAGACCCTCGCTTGTCAGTCTATAAAACTTCGTTTCTGCGATTTCAAAAGGACTTTCTTCAAAATATAATCCTTTATATCTATCAATTATTATTCCAACCGCGATTTGAGATAAACCAGAATCTTTGCTCAACCCCCAGATATTTCTCCAGTGCCTCTGTTCAGGTTCATCATTTATTTCAAAAGTTCCTACTACTATTCCAAAGGCTTCTCCATCATTTTCATTAATTTCTTTCTGTGAATTTGTTTCTTTCGCAAAAACTTTCTTTATAAGATTGAACATTGTAAGAATAATGAAAAATAATGATTTAAATACTTTGCTCCTTCATAGAATTCACTTTTTCTTCGCTTTCCTAGAAACTTTTTCTTCCTCACTCAAATGCACCCATCTGACTTTTCTTCTTTTCATCTTCATGTTTTTCCTGCATTTTGAAGAACATAAATAATTGATTGTTCCGTCATTCTTTACAAGAGTCACACCTTCGTGAAAATGATATTCTTTCCCACAAAAAACACATTTAGGCATTTTGAACTCCCAAGTCATAATAGCTAAAAACAGAACCATTATTTTTTTTATTAAATAATCTAAATCCTTTTTCACGCAAAACAGATTCCGCGCCCGCAATAAGTCCAGATAAACTAATCCCACTTAAATCTTCAGGAGCAACAACTTCAGCAACACCTTCCCAAGATGCCCGCTCAATTTGAGGTAACATATAATCTCTTCCTAATTCAAAATATTTTTTATAATCATCAAAGGCTGTCATCTTAAGTATAAGCTCCTTTTGTTACCTGAGACTTTATTCTTCTTGCCTCAATTTCAGTTTCTCTTAACATCAATGTGTCGCCGATTTTTAT
>JBBSWO010000004.1:0-6755 GCA_038046245.1 Nanobdellota archaeon
GCAGGACTAGACATTGGAATTATAACCGCATTTGATGGTGCAGAGCCGCAATAAGCGTAGCTGTCAATAACATCTACTCTGTTTGAATCTGAAGAACTAAAACAAGGTGGACTTGCATGCCCCCAGTAGTTTCCTGTTTTTTGGTATGAAATTTCTTGGGGTGTAATTGGTATTGGAGATGGGTCTTGCACTTGCATATAAACATTGTATTCATTGCTATAAATATTATTTAGAAAGTAGTAATTCTTATCGCCAGGATCGTAATTATTAAAGAATATTCCTACAGAATTATTAGTGATGTTATTAGAATGCATAAACAATCCATCAAGATAATTTACATAAATTCCTTTACCATTACTTTTTAATAGATTATTATGGATTTTTACATCGCCTGCATTCTTGTAACGTGAGGGTATATTATCTAACCCAAAAAAAATTCCCACGTCAACAAATTTAGTTATATTATTATCATGTATGTCTATGTTCGCCTTGTCAGCCATGTATTCCTGAGCTAAAAAATACATTCCAAAATAACCCTCAAAAATTGTGTTATTATAAATTTCTATATTTTGGCCATTATATGTCATTGTTATATGCGCTCCTCCCAAAGAATTTCTGAAAGTATTGTTATAAATTTTAATTGTTTCATTATTAATCAATAATCCACTCACTGAATTACTTACTGAATAAGTCATATTGTCAAAGAAATTATTTCTTACAATTATTGAATAGTTCCCTAAAGTCAAAGAATCAATAGCCAGTCCTCCCCAATTATTTTTTACGCTGTTGCCTTCAAAAATAAGACCATATGTGCATCCTAGTGTTTGGTTAAAATTTTCAATATTTCTAAACTCTATTCCTGTTGCCGGACTAATTCCATGAATCACATTCTGAATACTATTTCCAGTAATACTTACATTACAGCTAGAAAAAATATTAATTCCTTTTGCTATGACTGTTCCATCAATGTTGTTATTCACATTCTGAATGCTATTCCCAACAATGTTTACGTTAAAGTCGTTCCACATTTCAATCCCTTTTCCCCTTATATCCTTTAAGGTATTATTCTGTATCAAATATTGTTTACCATTCACTATTTGCATTCCAGAACTAAAGTTACTTATAATGCAATTTTTAATTGTAACATTGGTTAGTGGATCCAAGGGAGCGTATGTAAATATTCCATTACTAAATTCATACCCCCCCATTAATGTTGCACCATTGCAATCAAGGATAACATTACTCTGCCCAATTACTATCCCATTCATTAACTTGTAAACTCCATTAACAAAAGTTGTGCTAGTAGTGATAAAACACCCATCTGTCGGAACATTTCCACATTCAGCAGCCGTAACACTCACACTTCCCAAAACATTAAACACAAAAATTATTAACAACAAAACAACCAAACCTCTTTTCATTTAGATACCAGAAAAAAATAGTTTAAATAATTATCTTCATTAACAAGTTCCACCAAGTCTATTGACTGAGATTTGGACGTCGCTCCAATCTATTTTTGAATCGTTATTCAAATCAAGACTTTGATAATTGCTCCATCCAGCCTGCCCAGAATTTCTCCCCTGATTAAATATTTCAATTGAAAGGTCTTTGATGTTGACTGTTCCATCAGAATTTACATCTGAACAAATCAATGTCGTCTTTGTGAAGGTAATTACTAACCTCGGTCTTGCACTCATGTTCGTCTCTTCAGAAGACCTGAATGAATATCTTGTTGCGCTTGCTGTCGGTTGTGCTTTTATCAAAATACCATTATTGTTCAAAGGAGTGGTGACCCAATTTTGGACAATTACTGGGTTTAAATTCCAGCTATACCATCCAAAAGGACTTGCAGGAGTGAATATTTTTGAATCTTGAACAGTTCCGTCTCTATCAAGTCCAACACTATTTGCTCCAGGAGCCCCCCAAGGCGTTGTGCTGTAAAAAGTATAATTCCAACTCACAATTCCACTAACTGCTCCAGTTCCAGAGCCGGCACCTTGATCCCCCCAAGGCCTTATTATCTGATATAAATCTCCTGTTATGCTAATTGATCCAGTGGCGTTGTCCGTTATTGCGAACATGCTCAAATCAAGTCGTGCAGAAATTATTGTTGCATTTGAATTTATCAAAGAAGTGTTAAACCAAAAAATTGGATAAGAATAATCCCCATTAGCCAATCTTTGTCCAAGTCTTATATAGGTCAATCCTCCCACATCTAAATTTCCTTGCGAATACAAATAAGTATCTTTAGTTCCGGAATAATATCCGTAAGCCCCTTCTTGAAGAACAATTATTGCGGGGCTTGTGATTACAAAACTGTTATTTATAGAATTGTTTATGTTATTGTATGTGTCTGCGCTAACAACCCGATAGTAATAAGTTGTGTCCAAATTCAAATTGTTCAGCACAATAGTGTGATTATACAAAAGTGTGTTGTCAGATTTTGTCGTTCCATATGAAAGAGTTTTTCCGTAATCAATCTGCGAAGTTGCTGGCTCATTTGTGTTCCAGGTTATAATCACATTGTCTCCAAAAATGTTGAAAGTAAAATTTGTTATCTGCGGAGCAACCAAATCCGGGTTTACATTAATATATTGGTTAAACGTTCTCGAATCTACACTGTTTGAAGCATTGTTTGCATCTCTTGCTATAAAATAATATTCGGGGGGATTTGTATCTCCATTTCCAACGTCGTTAACCCATTCCGCCGTCCATATTGTTGTTGCTGCCCCGCTAAAATCAACTATTGCAGTTTGAGGCTGTATTGCTGCATTTCCTCTGCTAAAAACTCCCCCCTCAGTGATTGTGAACGAAATATTTTTTCCGTTGCATCCGATAGAATCTGCTGAAAGAGAAACAATATCTCCCTGTGTTGTACTGCTTTGACTCCAAAAAGCATTTGTGAAAAGGCATTGAGCTCCTGTTCCTGTTGTTGAAATTTCAGTGTTTCCTCCAATACCATTTACCCAATCTCTTGTCCCAGATGTATTTGTAGCAGGAACTTCATTTATGAAAAAATTAATATTTTCTCCAGTAATTGCCCCCTCATCAGAACCCGTTCCAGCATCATCTCCAAAAGCATACAATACATACCCTCCTGGATTGGGGCTTGTCGTCCAGCAATTCACACCTATTCCATTTATAACTCCTTGAGAATCTTTGACTGTTACAACATCTCCTTGGCTCAACAAAGAATTATTAAAAGTCGAGGCCAGCCCGTAGAACTGCGCAAAAAACTGAGATGACAAAATTGTTGGAAAAGAGTTTAGGTTGAAATTTATACCTGAGATCGGCTCTGTAGCTACCCGTGTTTTTGGAATATATCCAATATAACTTTCATCCCAACAAAATGACTCATCTCCAGGATGATTGTTCGAAGTTTTAGTAAAATTATAGGCTCTAATTGTGTATTGCGCTCCATTTGTCAAACCACTCAATGTGTATTGTCCAAGAGAGTTTGTTATTGTGCTTGTGATAAGACTACTTCCTTGCCAGGCTTCAACCACGACTCCTTGTAAAGCAGACGAATTAGAAACGGTTCCAGTTATTGTCGCCGACACACTTCCAACTAATAGTAACACAAAAATTGCATAAATTATTTTTTTCATTTTCCGTAGTTCTAAAATTCTAGCAAACATAATTTAAACTGCCTGTAGCATTCATTTTTATTAAGTATGCATTTCCAGGTTTCATTTCAAGTAAATCTGAAAACTGAGGCAATGCAGGATCATAAGTTTTCCAAACTCCATTTTCATAGGTTCTAATATTCGCATATTTTCCAGCAACAGAAGTCAAAGCTGCGGCAGTTGGCCTGTTACTGCCACACCAATACCCAACCCAGTGCTGGTTTATGTTTAAAGATAATGGAGTGCTCGTGGCTTTGTCCCCAGCTATCAACCAGATCGAATCGGTAGGTGCATAATTAATCTTCATCCAATATCCATACCAAGGTAGTATGTCTGTTAATGTATTCAAAAAAGAAGGATTTGTTGGTTTGTATATCTTAGGAGCTCCGTTTACATAATATTGAATTACTTCAAAATTTGGGTCATTTATATTTCCAACTATCTCAGATGTAATATTTTTTACGCTTGTATTTCTTGGCATTCCATTGCTTCCAAAAAAATACCATCCAGGATTAGGTATAGAGATTATAATCGCTGTTGAAGGAGCGGCAACGCAAAAAGGGTAACTATCAACTATATCTGCTCTGTTTGTATCAGTTTCAGTAAAACAAGGCGGACTTGCGTGTCCCCAATAATTTCCTTTCTTCTGAAATGAAAGTTCCTGGGCAGAAGTTCCTTGAGAATTGTATGTATTGCCGTAAATACTGTTCAAAAAATAATAACTTGGGTCTGGGTTATTAACTTCTCCCTCAAACTGTAACCCTATATAATTATTTGAGATATTATTTTCGTAAGCCATAATTCCAGAAACACCATATTGGGCATATCCTGCCATGCTATTGTGCAATCTGTTATTGTGTATTCTAACATTCTTACTTAATGATTTAACTCCTTGTGATGCCTCGAAGAAAACACCTCCTTGGAATTGGCTTATATCATTATCATGTATGTCTATATCCTGCTGGTAATAATTTTGAGGATGAAAGTATATTCCATGCCAAGATGGCTGATTGTAAAGCGTATTATTGTAAACTTCAAGATTCGTAACTTGGGCATATATTCCTATTTGATACCAAATATTATTCCTAAATGTGTTGTTGTAGATTTTTCCTGGGATATCACTAAGAGCAATAAACATTCCTCCATTACTGACATCAGAAACTGTATTCCCTTTTATTGTAAAAGAATAATTTGTTAGTGGAATTCCATATAGGGTGTTCGTGATATGAAGCCCCCTGTAACTATTCTGTATAATGTTATTTTCTGCAGAGAAGACGTAAGTGCATCCTTGTAAAGTTTCAGAGTAATAAATGCCATTTGTGAATTCTATTCCACTTCCTCTAGAACCATTTCTTACATTGTTAAAACTATTTTTTGTAAGGTTTATGTTGCATCCGGATGTAATGTAAACTCCCTTTCCAAGGATGCTGTCAAACGTGTTATTTTGTATTAGAAAACTATTACTGTTGGCTAAATCTATTGCAGTGTCGTAATTGTTTATGATGCAATTTTTTATTGTAACATTTTTTAAAGGATTTGGCATAGTCGTGTCATAGGTAGACATTCCATGGCTGCCAGAATATCCCGCCCCATTTAGTGTTGCACCGTTACAGTTAAGAACAATATTGCTGGCTCCATAAAATGTCAATCCGCTTGGCATGTTATAAACTCCTAGAGTAAAGGTCGTAGAGGTAGTTATTCTACATCCATCTGTTGGAACACTTCCACATTCTCCTCCAGCCAGTGCAGTTACTTGCTGGATGGCTTTTGGCGCAGAATTTGTGATAGTTTCATCAGGAACAGATGTTAATTTTCCTAAAGCTGCAGAACTAATAAAACTAAATGAAAAGATAATTACGAAAAAAAAAATAGTTTAGTTTTCATAATATTCCCCCTACATCCCTAACTGCTTGTGCCTCAAGTGCTTCGTTGGAGCAATAACCATTAGACTTACATGTGTACGGCTTCGGAGTAGAAGGACAGCCGCATATTGAACAAGCATGAACAACTTCTCCATAATTTTCTGAATATTGTGAGCAATAAGCAGAGCCTTGGCCTGTGCAGACATTGTACAAAGTTCCGTCTGTACATTTTGTGTTTATGTTTAGGTCAACTCTTTTCACAGAACCGTCCCATGTTGTGTCTCCGCTAACTTGTGCATTCTTATAGCTAACATCTCCAGGTTTCAATATAGCAAAGGTTATTTTGTTTCCTGCGCATACAGGCATATCTCCTCCACAAGTGCAATGCAAAAATCCATAGAATCCAATTCCTGGATTTTGATTAGTAACTGTAAAGTTTCCGCAGGTAATATTTGCAGCAGTAATTGCAGAAATCACTGTTCCAGGAAGAGCAGCAATTCCGTCAATAGTCACAGCTCCGTAATAGTCGGTTGTTCCGGGGGGATCGCTAGAGGCAGACAAATAACTTGCCCTTTGGGAACTAGAAAGTGTCATTGGAGTTGTTTTATATTTTTCACAAACTCCTCCTTCATCAATTTGTCCGTTGCAGTTGTTATCTTTTCTATCGCAAATTTCTGTTGTAGGAATGCATTTGACGGGAATATTTGTTTGAGCACTTTTAACAAAAATCTTTTGAATGGCATTTCCTGTAAGAGGTTTATCAACAAAGTTAAAAGCAAGAAGCTCAAAAACTATAACCAAAACAAGAGTTATGATTAATGTTTTATTAACACCAAACCAAAGATTTCCCTCTTTTTTCATAAGCATATTACAAAAATTTAGTTTAAATAATTATCTTTTGTCTAACAAAGATAATCTAAAGTCCCCTGAATTGTAGCATTCATTTTTATTAAGTATGCATTCCCAGGTTTCATCTCCAACAAATCTGAAAACTGAGGCAATGCAGGATCATAAGTTTTCCAAACTCCATTTTCATAAGTTCTTACACTTGTATAATTTCCTGCTATTGAAGTTAAAGCCGCAGCAGTTGGTCTATTGCTGTCAACCCAATATCCAACCCAATGCTGATTTGGAGTCAAATATAATGTATTGCAACCAGTAACTTTATTGCCAGCAATAACAAAATTATTTTCAACCGGAGGAGTATTAATTTTTATCCAGTATCCGTACCAAGGAAGTATCGTTGTTAACGTATTCAGGAATGGAG
>JBBSWO010000005.1:0-14855 GCA_038046245.1 Nanobdellota archaeon
TTCTGGGTTCGGAAAGAGACCAGGTGTTTCCAATCTACTATGGCCGTCTCCAAAACTTTATGATTTGTTGCATTTATAAAGCTTTTTATACCGATAATATCTGGTTTTCATAAGCGGAGTTGCCAGAGCGGTCAAATGGGCTGGATTTAGGCTCCAGTGGCTTAGTGCCTGCACAGGTTCAAATCCTGTACTCCGCATATATTATTACTTTTTATACGGCATCCTGATATCGGCTTCGTAGTCAAAAAGGCTAGTTTGGTCCCGCGTTTCTCTGCTTGCCCCTTTCCACCATAAAACTCCATCCACAAGTGCCATGTCAACTTGCCCATCTCTAACGAATCTTCCATCTTTTGAAAATAATCTCCTTGCCTCTTCCTCTATTCTCAAATAGTCTGTTTTTCCCGGAGTTTTTCTAACTTTTTGACTTCCCACATTTCTTGCAATTGAGGTTACAAAATGATCGGGTACATCTACTCCTAAATCTTTTAGGGCCTTCATTATCCATACGTCTAACGCAAGCAATTTTTTCCCACCCAAGCAGATATGCCAAAAAGAAAACGTTTTTCTTCCCATCCACTTAACTTCCTGAACAATTTCTTCCCTAAAATCTCCATCGCTGTCTCTAACCTCATAATGCCAATCTTTATCATAATTTAATTTTCCAAAATATTCAATAAACTCTCTAAATCTGTCCGAATATGCAAATCTCCACCCAACTTCTTTGGAACATCTATTAACTAAGCTAACATCAGTTGTAACTTCTATTCTGGAGATTTTTTCGTGGGAATTTGGATCATCAGGATAAGAGAACTTTCTCAGCCTGTAAATAAAATCTCTTGCCATCTCCCAAGGAGTTGCTTGACTCCCAATACACCAAATACCTGCTTCCAATGCACCTTCTTTTGTTAAAGGTTCAACAAAGTGGTGGTTAAGAACTTTACTTCCCTTCTCAAAATCCTCTTTATTTATATAGGTCTTTAAGGAAATCATAAACCTACATAAAGAACACATTATTAAACTTATATTTACCAAAATATTCATATTTCAGCCCGCGTAGTTCAGCCTGGATAGAACGTCAGGTTCCTAACCTGGATGTCGTAGGTTCAAATCCTACCGTGGGCATAATTATTTAAAATAAATTTTTATTCTCATAGGATGAAAAAGCTTTCGCCTGAAGAATTTAAGGAAATTTATTCAAAAGTCCCCAGGCTTTGTGTTGATCTAATCATAAAAGACCAAGAAGGAGTTTTACTAACTAAAAGATCAATACCTCCTTACCTTGGAAACTGGCACCTTCCTGGAGGCACAGTCTTGTTTGGGGAAAGCATACAAGAATCAATCCAAAGAGTTTCAATAAGAGAACTAGGGATTGGTTTGAACGTTAAAAATTTATTGGGTTTCATGGAATTTGACGATTGGAAAAATGGTGGCCAACACGCGATTTCATTGGTTTTTCTCTGTGAATTAAAACCTGGAAAAATCGTTCTTAATGATGAGGCAACAGAATTCATTTTCACAAAGAATGAGATAAAAAACATAATCCCTACTCAGCTAGATTTTATCAAGAAACATAATCTTCTTTGACTTACAGAAAACCTTTAAAACTTGTTTTTCACTGCTATAATCAAGCGCTGGTGGTCTAACGGTATGACATTTGCCTTCCAAGCAAATTGCCCGGGTTCGACTCCCGGCCGGCGCATTGTGAAAATTCGAGAGAATTTTTACGTCCGGCCTTGGATTGGATGCCGCATCCTATCGGCGCATTTAATAAGGTTATTTATTATAATAAAAAATGGAACAACACGACCAGCACACAGAAAAAGCAGAAGAAAAAAAACCTGAACACGCTCCAGAGCAAAAACATGAAGGTAAAAACTGGCATGATAAACATTATAAGACTCTTCTTATAATTCCAGCAGTCTTACTCTTAGTTGCGTTGGTCTATCTCTTTATATTCTACTCAAATCATCATGACATTTTCAACAAAGATATCTCTTTAACTGGTGGAACTTCTGCAACTGTTTACACAAAACTAGACATAGACAAAGTAAAGACAGATCTTTCTTCAAAGCTAGATGATATATCCACTAGAGAAATTTTTGATTTGGTGACAAACGAGCAGAAAGCAATAGTTATTCAAACAAAAACAGATGCAGACACAACTAAAAAAGTTCTTGAGGAATATCTTGGTTACAAGTTAGATGCCAGCAACAGCAGTTTCGAATACACCGGCGCGACATTGAGTAAAACGTTTTACAATCAGCTTTTGTTTGCATTGCTTCTAGCTTTTGTATTCATGGCTATCGTTGTATTTATTTTGTTTAGAACATTAGTCCCCTCTTTTGCAGTCATATTTTCAGCTTTTGCAGATATTGTCATGACTTTATTCGCAATAGACTTATTCGGAATGAAAATGTCCAGTGCAGGTATCGTTGCAGTTTTAATGCTTATTGGTTATTCTGTAGACACAGATATTCTCTTGACAAATAGAGTCTTAAAGAGGCATGAGGATACTTTGAACCACAGGCTTCTTGGCGCGTTTAAAACTGGTATGACGATGACGCTTACAGCCATTGCTTCTTTAGGCATAGCCTTGTTCATAGTAAGGTCTCTCTCACCAGTGCTTGCTCAAATTTTAACTGTGCTTTTAATTGGATTATTCTTTGATATGCTCAATACTTGGATAACAAATGTTTCAATACTCAAATGGTATGCCCATTCTAAGGAGGGCAAGGAAGCAAAATGATAAAACTCACCTGGAAAATCTGGCTGTTGATAGTAGTCATATTACTCTCTCTTCTTTCGATATTTGGAATCCCTAATTTTCAAAAAGGTGTTGTAATTACCAGTGTTGAGGCAAATTCCACAGCATTTGATAGTGGGCTTAGAAAAGGACAGATTATAACGGAGATAGATGGAAGCAAGATAAGTAACGTCGCTGATTTTGGTCTGGCTCTCGAAGGAAAGTTTGACACAAATCAGTCACGAAAAATTATAATAAAAACAGACAAAATTGAAGCAGTATTATTTTCGAACATTCCCCCACAAATAACGGTGTCAGAAATACCCCAAACCAACATCAAAACAGGATTAGATTTATCTGGAGGTGCCAGAGCTTTGGTTCAGGCGAAAGATAAACAACTTTCATCCAGCGAAGTCAGTGACTTAGCAGATGTGATAAACAACAGAATTAACGTATACGGAATAGAGGATGTCAACGTTGTTCCTATTTCAGACTTGTCAGGAAACAATTTTATACTTGTAGAAATTGCTGGCGCCACTCCGAAAGATCTAGAAAATTTAATATCCCAGCAAGGAAAGTTTGAAGCGAAGATAGCAAACGAAACAATTTTTATTGGTGGCCAGAATGGTGTAACTTCTGTTTGCAAAAATGATGCGAGATGTGCTGGAATTGAAAACTGTGCCCCCTCTCAATCAGGCTACACCTGTACATTCAGGTTTACAGTTTATCTAAGTCAAGAAGCTGCCCAGAAACACGCAGATGTTACAAAAAACCTCGGAGTTAATGTGACTCCTCAGGGAAATTATCTCACCAAGCCTCTTGATCTTTATTTGGACGATAAAATTGTTGAAACTCTTTTAATAAGCGATTCTCTTAAGGGTAGAGTGACAACGGAAATAGCTATATCTGGCTCAGGTTCGGGTACAACTAGTGAAGAGGCTTATAACACTGCCCAGCAACAAATGCATAACCTACAGACAATACTGATAACAGGCAGTCTGCCTTACAAGTTAGAGATAGTAAAGCTCGATACTGTCTCACCAAATTTAGGAAAAGATTTTACAAGGGCAATATTCATTGCAGGTATTGCTTCTTTCTTAGCAGTTTCCATTATAATCTTCTTTAGATACAAAAAAATAAAGACCTCGCTGGCGTTATTGCTGACAAGTTTTTCAGAAATAATAATAATCCTTGGAATTGCGGCTTTAATAAAATGGAACATTGACCTTCCCGGAATTGCAGGAATACTTGCAACTATCGGTACTGGAGTTGACCAGCAAATTGTTGTTATAGATGAAGCTAAACACGGAAAGATTCTTAGTCTGAAAGAAAAAATGAAGAGAGCATTTGCGATTATTCTTGGTTCTTATTTCACTGTCTTTGTTTCGATGCTGCCTCTATTGTGGGCTGGAGCAGGTTTATTGAAAGGGTTTGCCGTCACAACTTTGATTGGAATCACTGCCGGAGTTTTGATTACGAGACCAGCATTTACTGATTTAATAAGAAAAATCGAAGAGTGAATAATATATATTCCTGCTACATAATACTTTAAATAGTTTTTTTGTTGGCTTCTAAAATGTCAAGGATTCTAGTCACAGGCGGTAGCGGATTTATCGGAAGTAATTTTATTAATTATCTGCTTAGAGATACAGAATTTAAAAAAAGAAATCAAGTCATGAATTTAGATAAATTAACCTATGCGGGACAGGGAAGAAATTTAGAGCGCATGCATATTAAGCCCGGCACTGGCAAGCAATCAAGATATAAATTTAACCAAGTGGATATTTGTTCACCAGAAGTGTTTGGAATTTTTGAAGATTACAGGCCACAAGTAGTTTTTAATTTTGCAGCAGAAACTCATGTTGACAGATGTATTGGTGATTCTTCTTCTTTTGTTGAAACAAATGTCAGAGGTACGCGTAATCTATTGGAGGCTTCTTTGAAAAATAATGTTAGTCTTTTTTTACAAGTTTCAACAGATGAAGTGTACGGAAGTTTGGATGAATTTAGCCCGTCTTCAAAAGAAGGTGACGTACTAAATCCTAGAAGTCCTTACTCTGCAACAAAGGCAGCAGCTGAACATCTTGCAAGATCTTATTTTTATACTCATGGTCTTCCAGTAATTGTGACAAGAAGTGCAAACAACTACGGTCCTTTTCAATTTCCTGAAAAATTTTTACCTTTGTTTATAACGCACCTTATTGACGGAAAGAAAGTTCCCTTGATGTGGTCCCCAGAAAATCCTGGATTGAATGTTAGAGATTGGTTGGATGTAAAGGATAACTGCCGAGCTATATGGCACCTATCTCAAAAAGGAAAACCTGGAGAAATTTATAATATCGCGGGAAGAAATGAGAGAACAAATACGGATGTTACTAAAGCACTTCTAGATATATTTGAAGTTGGTGAGGAAATGGTGCAAAGAGTAGATCACAGAAAGGGCCATGATTTTAGATATTCTATAGACGATTCAAAGCTTAGAGGATTGGGTTTTGAACACGCTTCTTTAGATTTTGAAAATGGATTAAGAAATTTAGTTAAGTGGTACAGAGAAAATGAAGGTTGGTGGAGGCCTTTGAAAAATGGGTAAAACAACTGTTTTCGGTGCAGGTTTTTTGGGCACAAGAATTTCTAATAGTTTAGGCTATGAGCTGGTTGGTAAGGGAACAGTTGATCCAACAAATCTTAAAGATTTGTCTTCTTTTTTAGATGAAACAAAACCTTCAGTTGTGATAAATGCAGTAGGTAAAACCGGTAAACCTAACATTGATTGGTGTGAAAAACATCAAGAAGAAACTCTACAATCAAATGTGGTTGCTGCAATAAACTTATCCACAGAATGTGCGCTAAGAAGAATTTATTTTGTTCATCTTAGCAGTGGATGTATGTACCAAGGGGATAATGGTGGCAAAGGTTTCACTGAAGATGATGAGCCAAATTTTTATGGCCCACAATTTTATGCTAAAACTAAAATTCTTGCAGAAAGGGCATTAAAAGAGCTCCCAGGATTAATTCTTAGATTAAGGATGCCTATTGATGATTCTCCCCACGAAAGAAATCTTATCGACAAACTTAAAAAATATCCCAATCTTATTGACATTCCAAATTCCATGACTACAGTCCCTCACGCAATTGCCGTCTTAAAAGAAATGATTGATGGAAGATTGCAAGGAGTTTACAATTTCGTCAATCCTGGAAAAATCACTGCTTCCGAGATTATGGGAATGTATCAAGAAATCGTTGATTCCTCACATTCGTTTGGATTATTATCTTTGGAAGGTCTTAATCAAATTACTGTGGCTGGAAGGTCAAATTGTTATCTTAACACGGACAAACTTTCTTCGGAAGGAAGAATTCTTCCATCAATTCATGAAGCTGTAAAAGATTGCCTCATAAAATATAAGGAGAACCTAAAATGAAAGGAATGATACTGGCAGGAGGAAAAGCAACAAGGCTGCAACCCGCAACAAACGTAGTAAGCAAACAATCACTTCATGTGTATGACAAGCCGATGATTTATTATCCTTTGTCAACCCTTATGCTAGCGGGAATTAGAGATATCTTAGTTATCTCAACCCCCAGAGATTTGCCGAGATTTCAAGAGCTATTAGGTGATGGTTCTAATTTTGGGGTTAACTTCAGTTATAAGCAACAGGGCTCGCCAAGAGGTCTTGCAGACGCGTTTATCGTTGGAAAAGATTTTATTCAAGATGATAATTGCTGCCTTATACTGGGAGATAACATAATTCATGGCCATGGTTTGCCGGAATTTTTAAAATATGGTTCAGCAAGAGATAAAGGCGGAACGATTTTTGCGCATCATGTAAACGATCCTCAAAGATCTGGTGTTGTTGAGTTAGATGAAAATGGAAAAATTCTTTCAATAGAAGAAAAGCCGGAAAAGCCAAAATCAGATTTGGCAATAATTGGTTTGTATTTCTTTGATAATGATGTTGTGAGAATAGCCGAGTCCCTAACTCCGTCGAAAAGAGGAGAGTTGGAAATAACTGACATTCAGAGAGAATATCTAAGGAGAGGAAGTTTAGAAGTTCAAGTTTTAGGAAGAGGTTTTACTTGGTTGGATACTGGAACATTTGAATCGTTAGCTGATGCTAATAACTATGTGAGAACAATTCAAAAAAGCCAAGGGCTCATAATTTTCTGCCCAGAAGAAATAGCTTATAATAATGGCTGGATAACTCCTGAAAAATTAGTTGAAATAGCTGGCCAATATAAAAATTCAGATTACGGGGGCTATCTTCGTTCTCTTGTCAAATCAGAAAAATAATTCTATCTCAAATAGATATCTTTAATTAAAGAGATTTTTAAATGCAATGATATTATTAAGAAGATGGGTAAGCTCAACTCTGCCATAAAAAATCAAAGATTAGAGATTCAAACAATCTTGAAGAAGGTGATTAAAAGAGATTTTTCTGGTAATGCCGGCTTGGCAATTAAAAATAGTTTGTACCAACTCTTTTCTTCTTTTGTTGCCCAAATAGGGGCATTATTATTTACTATTATCATTGCAAGAATCTTATTGCCTGAGCTTTTTGGCCTGTACAGTCTTGCATTATCAACAATAATTCTCTTCGCAAGTTTTTCAGATATGGCAACTGGAACTGCTCTTATTAAATTTGTTTCGTCAGCGTTAGGGAGGAAGCAGCCATCGAAAGCAAACACTTACTACCATTATTTTCTTAAAGTCAGAATCTGGTTGACTATTCTTGTATCGTTAGTTCTTCTAGTCTCCGCACAATTCATCGCAAAAGATTATTACAACAAACCTTTATTTTTGGCATTGATCGCAGGATGTCTTTACATATTTTTTAACAGCCTTGTCTTTTTTGCTGACTCTTTGTTTAAGTCGACAAATAATTTTAGATTTGTATTCTACAAAGAAATATTTTTTCAAGTAGTTAAATTAATCATTGTTCCATTGGCAGTTCTTTTGACCTTGAAAAGCGTTCATTCACAAGAGATTAATGTCTTTGTTATGATCCTAGCCCTTTCGTTAAGCCAGTTGTTAGCGTTGATTTTTTTTATTTTCAACTCAAAAAAGATAGCTTTCTTAAGTTATCCCAAGAAAGAGATAAGCAGTGAGGAAAAGAGAAAAATAAACAAATTTATGCTTCCACTTTCAGCTACGGCTCTTTCAGGAATATTTTTCGGATATATTGACATTGTTATGCTGGGCAGATTTGTTTCAGTTGAATTTATTGGGTTTTATCGTGCAGCGTTTAGCCTTGTTGGAGCCATAATTCCTTTGATTGCCTTTTCAACAGTTTTATTCCCAATCCTCGGTAGATTAAAAGGAAAGCAGCTTGAAGATGGTTTTAAGAAAGCTTTAAGGATAACCGTATTAACCTCCATCTTCATGATTTTGTTTATTATTATTGCATCTCCATTGATTATCAAGTTAATTTTCGGCAAAGAATATTTGACTGCTGTTCCCATACTCCAAGTTTTGTCTCTAGTTATATTCTCTACACCTTTGATAGACCTTTATACGACTTACATGACTATAAAAGGCAACACAAAACTTATAGCTAATTTTTTAATAGCCTCAACAATAATAAATATCATTCTTAATTATTTGTTCATAACATGGTTTTTGAACTATAGTGAGTTCATGGCTGTTATTGGAGCAGCAATAGCAACAATATTGAGCAGATATCTTTTGTTACTCGGATTGATCATATTTAGAAAACGCCAGTCTATTTTAAAAGCTTAAGAGACAGAGGTGTCCCTCTTTCAATTTTTATTTTTGCCGTTTTCCCGAGTGTCTGATTATAATAAAATGGAGGTAAACCCTGTCCCGGTCTTGCAATCTTAATATTGTTCTTGGTTATTCTTTCCCCATTTTTAATATCCTTTGATGCCCAGATTGAGGGTCTAGCCGTCTTTGTCTGTTTTTCATTATTCCCCCCAGAGCCATACATGGAGTTACCAAGACTTTCTTTATAGTGTTCGAACTTCATCAAAGAGTTAGTGGGAAAATTATCTTTTTCAGCTTCCCTAATTTTGTTAACTAAACTTCTGAACTCTTCGGGTTCTAAAGAAAAAGATGAGTCTGCTCCCTTATCTTTTCTGTTGAAAGTGATATGCTTTTCTATTATTCTTGCTCCCATAAGCACGGCCATGATTGGCGCGTCAACAGTAAGTGTGTGGTCAGAAAATCCAACCATGCAGTTAAATCTTTTCTTAAGATCATTGATTTTTACCAAATTCAATTCTTCATACTTTGTAGGATAAGCGCTTATGCAATGTAGCAGAGCAATGCTTTTGCAGCCATTTTCCCTCAACGTTTTGTATGCTCTTTCAACTTCTTCCAAACTAGCCATCCCCACAGACATAACAATCGGTTTTCCTGTTTTCGCCACTTTCTCTAACAAAGGAATATTAATCACATCAAAAGAGGAAATCTTGTATGCTGGCACATTTTGTTTTTCCAAAAAGTCAACAGCACTTTCATCAAATGGTGTTGAAAATAGTTCTACCCCATAAGATTGAGCTATCTTCGCCAATTCATTGTGCCATTCCCATGGGGTGTAAGCCTGTTCGTATAGTTCATAATAAGATTTTCCTTTCCAATCAGGATTATCGATGTCTACAACAAAATATTTTTTATTTTTATCAACCATGTTTTTTGAATTTAAAGTGATTGTACTTGGTGTGTAAGTTTGTAGCTTTACACAATCCGCTCCTGCTTCACATGCTGCTTTGACTATCTTTTTTGCTTTCTCAAAACTTTGGAGATGGTTTGCAGACACTTCGGCTATGACAAAGACTTTGTTGTCACTAATAACTTTTTGACCAAATTTTATTTCATTATTTCCGCACTTTTTTATTCTATATTCCATCTTCCTATTTTTCTTGTACCACTTATGCCTTTCAAATAAACTGCTTACTAATTCGCGGTCATCTTCTTTGTTGATTCTTGAAAAAGTTTTGAAAAATTCGTCCAAACTTTTTCTTTCTTTTTCTTCCGTTTCTTCAGAAAACGCAGATGGGACTAAATAATACCCTAAGACATTTTTATGCAAAAATAGTTCAGCTTCTTTTTTTACCCTGTCGTGATGGTATTCATGGGTTATTATTGCTATTTTTTTTATTTTTAGAGGTTTTATGATGCAAATTTTACAAAACAGCAATTGACCTATAGTGTCTAAAGAATTTTCTTCTAATAAAATATTTTTTTCATTTACTCCTTGGCTGATTGCATACTCTTTCATAACCTCTGCAATCGACTTTCCATAACCTAATCCAAAATCTTTGTGCCCTCCGGACATTATCAGTTTTTCTACTTTCTTATTGGTTAACAAATCAATTCCTAAATCAACCCTTTCTTTTGTCTGCTCTGATAGCTTTAGCTTGCTGTTTTCTTTTTTTAGTTCATGCCCCAAGACAATTGCAACGTCATATTTTTCCATTTTCTAATCTGTACTCAAGTATCCCCCCATTTTCTCCATAGAATCTATACCCCGCTCTTTCAAAAGCCTTTACAGAAGGAAGATTCTCGGGCCTAATTTCTGCTCTTATGATGGGAACACCCGTTTCTGAAAAATACTTTTTTGATCCTTCTGCAATTATTTTTGGGCCATAACCTTTTCCTTGTTCTTCTGGTTTGACTGTGACACTCACCCTTGCCACATTTAGTTTTTCTAAATCAAACCTAACCTGACCAATTTTTTTATCATTGTCTAGAGCAATGTATATAGTTCTGTCAGAGTTGTTCAAGGACCCTTCAAACCATTGCACATGATCTTCATAAAGTATTTCTTTTTGGTCTAAAGAATTTTGCCTAGCTGCAAGAGAGTTTCTCCATTCATACAAGTCCCTGCAATCATCTTTATTTGCCCTTCTTAGTTTCATTATCGTATAATTTTCTGTTTAATTCCTTCTTCCTTATTTTTGCTCCGCTGTTCTATTTCTGATTTGTTATTTAATACAACAAGTTTAGGATTTTGTTCTAGAAATTTAACTATTTCTTTCACTGGTGTGTGTTCATTAATCTTTAATTTATCATAAATTATTTTCAGCAATTTGAAGTCGTCTTCCGTGTCCAAACATAGCCTCATCTCAGGACGATTAAGCCAGCTCTTTGCTACCAGATATCCCAATTTAAACTTATCTGGATGACCATAAATAAAACTAGTCACATGTTCTCTTTCAGGTTTTTTCTTTGCAAATTTATTTGCCTTTTCCAAAACCCCAAAACTAAGCACCTCGACATCAAATCCTCTAGGATAACTTCTTCTTACAGAATTGCTTAAATAATCTACCCTTGACTTTTGAAAGTCAGCTAGCGCAGTGTTAATAATTTCTGGTGAAATCAAAGGGCAATCGCCAGTAACTCTTATGATTGTACTAAAATTGTATTTCCTTGCGGCTTCGTAAAACCTTTCCAAGACATCTTCTTCAGAGCCTCTAAAAAAATTTATATTTCTGCTCTTACAAAACTTTTCTATAACATCATTTTCCTTTTTGATTGAGGTCGCTATAATTACCTCATCAACATTTGCTAATTTACATCTTTCAAAAACCCATTCCAAAACTGGTTTTCCGCCCAAATCCTTCATAACCTTATTGGGCAGTCTTGTAGAACCAATCCTAGCTTGAATGATAATTCCTGTCTTCTCTGTCATTGTCCCGATACACTAAAAAGGTTTATAAATTTCTCTACACTGCAGTTTTACTGAGGAAAATACCAAAATGATTGCAATAATAGATTATGGTTTGGGAAATTTAAGGTCAATATCCAACGCACTTACTTCTTTGAACATAGCGCATGAAATAACAAATAATCCTTCTAAAATAGAAAAAGCGGACAAATTAATCCTCCCTGGAGTGGGAGCCTTCAAGACTGGGATGAAAAATCTTAGGGACCTTGGAGTTATTGACATCCTGAATAAAGAAGTATTAACCAAAAAAAAGCCAGTTCTTGGAATTTGCCTTGGGATGCAGCTCATGTGTCAAAAAAGCTATGAGGGTGGGGTTTGTGATGGTTTGGGCTGGATAGATGCAGAAGTAGTAAAATTTAATTTTCCGGGCAACAACTTAAGAATACCTCATGTTGGGTGGAACGACACCAAATGCGATTCTTCTTGTCCAATATTGAGCAGTGCTGGAGAAAAACAAACTTTTTATTTTGTTCACAGCTATTACCCAAATATATCTGACCCTTCAATAATAAAAGGGGTCTGCAATTACGGCCACGATTTTTGTGCGATACTCCAAAAAGATAATATTTTTGCAACTCAATTCCATCCAGAAAAAAGCCAATATGAGGGCCTTGAAATACTACGAAAATTTAATGAGGTCTAGAATGCTAAAAAAACGTCTCATCCCTTGTTTGTTTCTTAAAAATGGTCATCTGGTGAGAAGTGAGAAATTTTCCTATCATCAACTCTTGGGCGATCCTTTGCATCAGGTAGAGCGTATTAACTCTTGGTCAGCCGACGAACTTATTTACATAGACATAAGCGACGTGAAAGAATATGACTTGAGGAGAAGTGATATGAAAGTGAAAAGAATGTCAGATATCTATGAAATTATATCTGAAGTGTCTAAGACTTGTTTTATTCCCTTGTCTTTTGGAGGGAACATAAAAACACTAGATGAAATAAGAGAAATTTTGAAGCGTGGAGCAGACAAGGTCGTTGTTAATACTATCGCAATTGAAAACCCAAATTTCATAACAGAAGGCGCTGCAAAATTTGGCAGTCAGTGTATCATTGTTGGAATTGATGTAAAAAAGGAAAATGGAGAGTACAAGGTTTATAGCCATCACGGAAAAACTTTGACCGATAAAAATTTAGTGTCTTGGGCAAAAGAAGTTGAGCATTTGGGTGCTGGCGAGATATTTCTTAACTCTATAGACCGGGATGGGACTGGGATGGGATACGACACTTATCTAATAAAATCTGTTGCCGATGCAGTAAAGATTCCAGTAATCGCTTGCGGAGGAGTTGGAGTTTTCGAACATTTTATTGAAGGTTTTGTTGATGGCAATGCCAGCGCAGTCGCTGCAGGAAATATTTTTAATTACACTGAAAACAGCGTTATAAGAGCAAAAAAAACTTTAAAAAAAGCAGGGATAGAAATAAGGGACATTGTTAAGAATCCTACTAAATCTTTAAATAACCCGAAATTTTAGAAAATTTATGGAAAATCGGCCTCCAAAAATGAGATATTGCACAAGATGTGTTTATCCCGCCTCTTCGGCTGTGCCTTTAGCCTTTGACGAAAGCGGAATGTGCAGTGGTTGCAGGGCGTCTATGCAAAAAGTTGAAATTGACTGGGACAAGAGAAAAGAATTGTTGATAAAAATCGTGGAACAATATCGTTCAAAGGACAAGAGCAACTACGACTGTATAATCCCTGTTAGTGGAGGAAAAGATAGTTATTTCCAAACTTATTTTGTTACCAAAGTTCTTGGATTAAAGCCCTTGCTTGTTACCTATCATGGCAACAACTATCTCGAAGTTGGAGAAAGAAACTTGAAACATATTCGAGAAGCATTTAATGTAGATTCAATAGTTTTCGGTCCAAGTGTGGAAGTTCTTAAAAAATTAAATAAAAAGTGTTTTAAGATGATGGGAGACATGAATTGGCATAATCATTGCGGTATTTTTTCTTATCCAGTCCAAATTGCTGTAAAAATGAAAATTCCTTTAATAATCTGGGGTGAGCATGGTTACACTGATCTAGGAGGAATGTATTCTATGGATGATCTTGTTGAAATGACTAGAAAGTATAGGACAGAACACGCCTGCAGAGGTTATGATTGGTACGATATGATCGACGGAGAAATGGGTATAACTGAACAAGATGTTTTATGGGCAAAATACCCCACTGATGAAGAGATAGAAGAGGTAGATGTTAGAGGAATTTATCTTGGTTTCTTTACAAAATGGGATGCAAACGAGCATGTTAAAAAAATGATTTCTGAATATGGCTGGGAAACTTCTGATGAACCTTTTGACCGAACATACAGAAAATTTTCCAATCTTGATGATATGCATGAAAATGGAGTTCATGATTACTTAAAGTACATTAAATTTGGATATGGGCGTGGGACAGACCATGCTTGCAAAGACGTTCGGTCAGGATATATGGCCAGAGAGCAGGCAATAGAGATGGTAAAAAAATATGACCATGTTAAACCACGTGATTTACAAAGATGGCTCGCCTACGTTGGAATGACGGAAAAAGAATTTGATGAAATTGCTGATACATTTAGAGACCCTAAAGTATGGTGGAAAAATGAGAAGGGTGAATGGGTTAAAGACAATATTTGGGATGAAGCAAAATAAGCTGATACTTTTAAAAGTTTAGGCTTCTTTGTATCTTATGCGAATCAAACAGATTTTTGTGGCATCTATAGTACTTTTTTTGATCTTTGCTTTTTTGTTATTTAATTTTTTGGAAAATAAAAAAATTGATTCTAATGCAAATAATTCAGAAATAAAAAATGGATCTTTATCTGTAAAAAATGAAACTACCACAATTATCTCTGGATTTGTAAGACCGTTTGCTATAGCCATCGGTCAACAAGGAGCTATTTATGTTTCAGATTTTGGGGGGCACAACATATTGATTTATGATAAAAACTACAAGTTAATAAAAGATATAACTCCAGGGTTGGATGTACTTAATAGCCCGCACTCTTTGGACATTGATTCAGATGGAAACTGGTATGTGGCAGATTTTTTAAACAAAAAAATCCAAAAATTTTCAGATGACGGAAAATTTATTAAAACCTTAATTAGTTTACCTACCATTGATGGTCCAGCGACGGCTTATTTTGATAATCAAGGAAATCTTTTGGTCTCTGACTACAACTCAAATTCTTTATTGAAATTTTCAGATGACGGAAAATTCCTTGGATGGATAGGTGCTAAATCTGATGGAACAATTACTGATGGTTGGGAAAACAATTGGAGTGAGAGAGTTGTTTCAAATGAGCCGGGAGGATTTGATAGATTGCACGCGGCCAAAACCTCAAGTGATGGGACAATTTATGTAGCAGATACTTGGAATAATAGGATTCAAAAATTTTCAGATGACGGAAAATTCCTTGGATGGATAGGTGCTAAATCTGATGGAA
>JBBSWO010000005.1:14955-28392 GCA_038046245.1 Nanobdellota archaeon
CAATTACTGATGGTTGGGAAAAAGCTGGACTGGCAGGGGCTTCAAGTAAGCTAGGAGGTTTTGATAAGCCTATAGCTTTAGATCTCTCTGAGAACGGAGATATTGTAATATTTGAGTTCGGAAACGGAAGAGTGCAAGAATTCTCAAAAGAAGGGAAGTTTATTGATGTGCTTGCCTCAGGATTTAATGGGGGTTATGATATAAAAATTAGAGAAAAAAAACTCTATGTTGTTGATACTGGAAACAAGATGGTTAAGATTGTTCCTCTATTATAGTTACTTTTATAAAGCGCTTTAATTAGCCTTCTTCATGAAACCTAAAGTTCTGGCAGCATCATGGTATCCTGGCGGGATAAATCCAATAATTCCTGTAATAAGCAGTTTACAACGTGACGCTCAAGTTGATGTCTCTGTTGTGGGCTATGAGTATTCTGAAAAAATCCTTACTGATGCTGGCATAAAACATAAAAAAATTTCCGATTATGGAATTGATGATGTCTGTGTTGGGTCAATTGAAGTATTGCTTGACAAAGAAGAGCCCAATCTTATTTTGACTGGAACAAGTATGCAGGAAAAAGACAGGCCAGATACGATAGAACATTCATTGATTCTTGCTGGCAAAGAAAGAGGAATTTTTACTTTGTCCGTTCTTGATGTATGGGGGGCATATTCAGATAGATTCAATGATTTGCATACTGGTGAAAGACACAAATATATTCCAGATTTAATTGCCGTTATGGACAAATATGCAATAGCAGACATGTTAAAAGAAGGGTTCGACTTGGAGAAACTAGTGATAACTGGAAATCCTTTCTTTGATGGATTAGGATTGGAGGCAAGAAGATTCACTCAGTCGGATAAAGAAAAGATAAGGCACCAGATTGGATTGGACAGGCAAACACAATTCTTTTATGCAGGTGCAACCGCAGATTCAGAACAGGACATGGAAAGATACGGGTTCTGGGATCTGGACAATGTCCAGATACTTTGCAATGTTTTAGATGATGTTGACACCACACAGAATGGGGTCGTTGTTAAATTGCATCCAAGAATCAAAGAAAGAGACTCCAACAAAATTTTAGACTATATAAATAATCATCAAAATTCAAATGCAATTTCATTGGTTTCTGAAATAAATCCAAGACATCTTATTTTGTCATCAGACATGTGTCTTACTACTTCTTCAACACTTGGAGTAGAGGGAGCTTACATGGGCAGACCGTTTATAAGTTTACAACCAAACCTAAAAGGAGAAGATTGCATAAAATTATTAACTGAAAAAAAGATTATTTCGGCAGCATATACTCCTTCTGAATGCAAAAGGTTAGTCACACGAGCATTTTTAAGCGAAGATTACAGAAGAGAATTAGCTGAAAAAGTTTCTGATTTTAAGGTTGACGGTCACGCTACAGAGAGAGTTGTCGGATTAATTTATTCACAGCTTAGCTAATTTACCCAAACATTCATCATTTTCTAAAAAAATCTTTGATACTCTTTATGACAAATTCTTGTTCACTTTCTTTTAATGCTGGATAAATCGGAATGCTTAAAATTCTACTATAAAACAATTCGCTTTCATGACAGAGATTTTTTTTATAGCCCATTTTTACATAGAGTGGGTGCCAATAAACTGGAATATAATGGACCTGGCATATTATTCCCTTTTCTTTCAAAACTTCATATAGTTTTTTTCTTATATCACTGTTTTTTAGCTTGATAACATAAAGATGATAAGAATTAAACTGGTTTTTTTCTTCAGAAATAATCTCCACATTATTGTCTTGAGAAAATGCTTTGTTGTATAAATCTGCAATTTCCCTTCTTCTTTTCACAAATTTATCTAGCTTATTAAGCTGCGATATTCCCAAAGCGCATTGAATATCAGTTAGTCTATAATTATTACCTAACTTACTTATTTCATAATACCAAGGCCCGTCATTTCTAGTGAGCTCTTTTGGATTTTTTGTCATGCCATGGTTTCTCAACATAACCATTTTTTTATAAAGCTCTTCGGAATTGGTTGTTATCATCCCTCCTTCGCCGGTTGTTATATGTTTTACAGGGTGGAAACTAAATACACACATATCAGAATTTTTGCAAGACCCAATTTTCTCTTCTTTAAATTTTGCCCCAAGAGCATGGCAAGCATCTTCAATTATTACTAACTTATGTTTATCAGCAATATTTTTTATTTTTTCAAGGTCACAGGTTAGCCCAGAATAATGTACTGGTATTATTATCTTTGTCTTATTGTTTATTTTTTCTTCAATTTTTTCAGGGTTTATCAATCCTTGTTTTGTAATATCAACAAAAATCGGCTTAGCCCCACAATAAAGAGCGCAGCTTGCAGAGGCAGCAAAAGTCATTGGAGATGTTATTAACTCTTCATCTTTTTTTAAATCTGCAGCCATACATGCAACATGTAATGCAGTTGTTCCATTGCTAACTGCAACCGCATATTTTGCCCCAACATATTTTGCAAATTTTTTTTCAAATTCATCAACTTTGGGCCCAGTAGTTAGGAAATCTTCCCTTAGAACCTTTGCGACTTCATCTATGTCTTTTTCATCAATGTACTGTTTTCCATAAGGTATGCTCATAGATTTAGGTGTTTTATTCCGCTTATAAAGATTATTAATCTTTCATACAAAAACTTATAAAACACTATTTCCTCGCAAAATCATGAAGATTTTAGATATCGGATGCGGGAATCACAAAGTAAATGGTGCTGTTGGATTGGATAATGTGAAAATGCCTGGAGTGGATGTTGTTCACGATCTCAACAAGACTCCCTACCCCTTTAAAGATAATTCATTTGACCTAGTCTTTGCCAATCACGTTTTGGAACATCTTACCTTGGACTTAGACAAAATCATGATTGAACTTTCAAGAATATGCAAATCTTCTGGAAAAATAAGCATAGAAGTGCCTAATGCACCAAGCATCGGGGCTTTTGCAGATCCAACCCACAAAAAATACTTTTCTTACAGAACTTTTGATTATTTTGGTTCAAATGAGCAATCTTATTACACAAAAGCAAGGATAAAAATACTCAAGATAAAGTTAATCATAAACCTTGGTAGGTTGGGGAATATTATGTTTAAACCTATTGAAATGTTGATTAACATGCAGCCAAAAATTTATTTGTTATTTCCAAATATCTTTCCAGTGACTGCATTGCGTTTTGAACTTCAGCCAATAAAGAAATAACCTCATTCCAAATATGGTCCCGAATCTTTAAGAGTTTCTTTCATAATTTCTTTTAGTTCTTCTTTTGATACAACCGAATCTTTTGAGCTATACTCTTGCATCTCTAAGGGTGTTAGGCGGTCCATTTTCAGGGCGTCATTCTCATCTTTGTCTATCCATGGGTTGATTATTGCAGGATTTATGACAAAAAGTCCGTTGAAAGAATAAGTACGCGGCACTTCTGCTTCATTTATCATCAGCTCGTGTATCTTTTCTCCAGGCCTTATTCCCGAGACCTCAACCTCACATTTTTTCTCTAGCCTTTCCATTAATACTTCAATCAAATCTGAGATTTTCATAGATGGAAGTTTTGGCACGAAAATTTCTCCACCTCGCCCATATTTCACTGCATTGAAAATTAAATCGACCGCCTGATCTGAGCTGATAATGAACCTGGTCATGTCTGGATGGGTTAATGGAATTTTGTCTCCTTTTTTTATTTTGTTTGTAAAGAAAGGTATTACTGAACCAGTACTTTCTAAAACATTTCCGTATCTTACTACTGTAAACACAGTTTCAGCATTTCCTTTGTTGTAATTGCTCTCGGAAAATATTCTCTCACTGACAAATTTGCATGCCCCATATGTGTTCACAGGAGAGCATGCCTTGTCTGTAGATATAAAAACTACTTTTTTTACAGAATTTTCTAAACAAGCCCTTACAACATTCAAGGAACCTATTATGTTTGTTTGAATTGCTTCTTCAACATTGTACTCAATCATATCAATTCTTTTTAGTGCTGCAGCGTGGATTACTATGTCCACTCCCTTTGTTGCTTTCAAAAGCCTCACATAATCTCTTACATCTCCCACAAGATTTCTAATTTTTCTATTATTGAATATTTCCTGCGTCTTGTGATGTTTTACTTCGTCTCTACTAAACAATCTTATGCTTCTAACTCCTGTGTTAAGCAGCTTTTTTGTTATTGATCTCCCTAAAAAACCAGTTCCACCAGTTATAAGCACTACTTTGTCTTCAAACAAATTTTCCATTAACATTCTGCAGTTGTGAGCTTTTAAAAATCTTTCTTAGTAAAAATACTCATTTAAACTAGCCTTTTTACTCAAAATGTTTTTTATAAAATTAACAGCTCTTTCAGACGCTTTTCTGTCTAGAATATCGAAGTGCTTTTTCAGAGATTCTTGCCGGTCCAATGAATCTTTCGTTGTTTGGTTAAGACATTTTCTAATAGATTTTTCCAAACTTTCAGCGTCAAAAACCTTGTCTATTGCGGGCGTGTCTTTATAGGGGTTTATTGATTCCAAATTTCTAAAAGTAAAGCATATAGTTGGTTTGTCCAATAAAAGGGCCTCGAGCCCCATTGTGGTATGGTTTATTATGACTATATCTGAATCATTTATTAGTTTTGTATTATCTGTTTTTTCTATAACCTCAAAATTGCTAAATCCCTCTTCCTCTGCGACCGCTCTTGGAAGGCCTGCCATATCCCAGCCGGGTCTTATCTTTAAAATTAAACTGTATTCAGGAAATTTTTTTAACACATTAAATACAGCCCTTAGAGCCATTTTCTGATCTTTTTCTGTTAAATGTGTTCCCGGGACTAATATATCCTTGTTCGCGACTTCCATTAAGTAGATAATTTTTTTTGTTTTTTTTCTGTTCTGTTGTGGCGTTAAAAGGTCATACCTAGGACATCCGATGGGGATTATTCTGTTTTTATCGGCACCATTTTTTACAAAAGATGTTTTATACCTTTTTCCAAAAACAAAGACATATGTTGCTGTTGGCGTGACAAAATCAATTTTCATTGAAAGAATGCCATGCATGAAAACAATTGAAGGGATTTTAAACACTTTTGTAGCTTCAACAATTGTTTTTGCAAACTGATTTGTGTCTTCAGATAACAAAACTAGGTCTATTTTTTTTCTTCTAGCAAGTTCTTCAATTTCATCTATCCAAGAAAATGATGCTTTGACATTATTTTTTAATAATTCTTTTAATTCTTCCCTTAGCGCCCCCACAATTTCCTTATCAATATTTGGGAAATTGTAATTTTCTATTTTTAAGAGCAGAATTTTTAATTTTTCCTCGTATGTAAAAATAGGTTCTTTTTTTTTGTAAAATTGATAAAATGGTATGTACTTATTGTCAATGAAAAAACTTTTCGACAATCTCTCTCCAAAATGGATAATCTTATTTTTTTTATCTTCTAAAAGAAGCTCTATGACTGAGTTTGAGATAGTTTGTGGTCCAGAAATAAAAATTTTATTATCCTCTTTTTTTGAAAATTTTATCCTCAAACTCGCAATAATTTGCTGAACTAAACCTCCGAGTCTTATAAGTAAACTGTCTCTTATTTCAGAGATTTTCTCAGATTCATATTCTATGCATGTTATTTTTTTGTTAAATATCTTTCTTAGTATAAAACCCGTGTTGCTTTCATCAGTTAATTTGCTTTCCCTAAAAAGTAATATTTCGGTGGGATTTTCTTTTTTTATAATCTCTGCCAAAATTGAAAGTTTGACTTTTGCTAAAGTTACAAGTGTGCACACCTTATAATGGAAAAGCGGCAAAAGACTTATTCCTTTGTATCTAAAGTCAATTTCTTTACAAATTTTGTTGGTAGCGAGTAAAGATTTTTCATTCAATTCTTCAAAATAAAAATCTTTTTCATAGTCTGCTTCAGTCAAAAATTTTATCCCCTTTTTTTTCAAAATTTCTTCCGCTTCAAAGTGTAGTGTGATTGGCTTAAAACTTCCAAATTTAGTTTTATTCTTAACATATTCTGAGGCCTGGTCTTTATTTTCTATCAATACAAGTTTATTTCCCATCATCCAAATTTTACAAGTTCATCTTGCGTTTTATTTAGCAATCCATGCCAGATGGCCATGTAGTAAACAAAAATGAGGCCTGGCTTTTTCCAAGACAGATATTTTATAAATCTAAAGGCTGCAAAAATCGTCGCTTCAAAAAAAAGAATCATCAAAAAATAAAAAATATTCTTATTTTCCTTTATTACAAGCAACCAGTTTCTTATTGTGTAATAAGTGACTATCTCGTTTTTGTTTTTTCCAGATTCCAGTGATGCACTAACCTTGTGCCAAACAAGAGACTCTGGAACGTAAAGACACTTGTAGCCGGCATTTACTGCCTTTAAACACCAGCCAGTAAACTCTTGGATTATAAACAATCTTGGGTTTAGTAAGCCTATTTTTTCCAAAACTTCTGTTCTAAATATTAACACGCAGTCAATTCCATCCACATATTTTTCTTCTTCCTTTTTATTATCAATTTCTCCTTGTCTCAGTGGTTTATACCCTTGCATCCTATACTTACAGCCAGCACACCAAATTCTATTCCTGGGCTCCATATAATTGATCTTAGGACCAGACACTGCAACTTCTGGATGACTCTCCATTGATTCAACCAAGATACTCAGAAAGTTTTTCTTTACTTCCATATCATTATTCATCGTTAGGATATACTTGCTTTTTCGTCTAATCGCTTCTCTTAAACCAATATTTGTTCCTTCGGCCAAACCAAGATTTTTTTTATTTTCTATTAAAGTAATCCCTCTTATCTTTCTTAAGGCCTCCCGAGAATCATTAGTAGATTTGTTATCTATGATAATAAGGTCATAATTTTTGTAATCTGTTTTCTTTAGAGATTTTATAAGGGCAAGAGTATCATCTTTTCCATTATAATTGACTGCAATTACCGAAACTTTAGGTTGTGGTTTCATTTTAATCAAGCAATCCGCTAAATTCATTAATTGCTTTTTCTGCTACTGCAAGTTCTTTCTTATCATTGAAACTAGTCCACAATCCGTCATAGTAAAAAGAAATAATATTTTTTTCTTCTATCAATTTTCTAAAAGCCTTTTCTTCTATATTCCCCCCAATTAAATAATCTTTTATTTTCTTATTAAACACATAAATTCCAGTGTTAATAAGCAATCCTTTCACTTCTCCCTTCTCTTTTAGGTTAGCAATTCTATTCTTGTCATCAACTTGCACAATTCCAAAGTTGGTCCTTAGATTAGTAGTAATCATGGTTACTGTTGCGTGTGAAACTAAATGTTTGTTTGTAACCCCCTCAAGTTGTAAGTCAGTAATCTGATCGCCATTCAATGCATAAAAATTTTCATCATCAATTTTAGATTTTTCTATTGCAGTCTTAAAAGCATCTTCAGTTCCACCATTTTCATCATGCTCGGTGTATATTATCTTAACTCCTAATTTATTTCCATTTCCAAAATAATCCTTGATCATTTCTTTTTTGTATGCAACACCAATCACAATTTTCTCTACGCCATTCTTCTTTAGCCATAAGATTATTCTCTCCAAAATTGGTTTTCCCGCAACTTTCACAAGGGGTTTAGGTAACCCTTCTCCAATATTCCCCAATCTTTCTCCTTTTCCTCCGGCAATAATTACTGCTGTTTTAAATATCATAAATTACCTTACTAATAATTCTTTAAAAAGATTGTGTAATTAGGATATACCTCTAGAAGTCTAAATCTTTAAAAACTAATCTCTATAGAACTTTTTATGCAACCAATAAATTCAAAACTTATTGATGATCTGTTAGAGGAAGCAAAAAATGAATTAAGAATGAGGAAAACTAGGGTTCTAAAACCAGAAAGTTATAGTGGTGTAAGGCCCTTGTTAAATGCTATGTTTCCTGGGACCTATATCAGACCTCATAGACACGGTGAAAGATCAGATGAATACTGGTTAGTCCTTAGAGGTAAAATCGCCCCTGTTTATTTTACAAATAGGGGAAATATAAAAAACTACCAAATTGTTTCAGAATCTTCTGAAGAGGTATCGCCTTTAATTCATCTTCCAGAAAAAGAATTTCACTCTTTAGTCGTTATTGATCATCCTGCAGTAATCTTAGAAATAACTCAGGGCCCCTACAATCCTAAAACATACAAAGAATTCGCTCCCTGGGCGCCATTAGAATCAGACGTTGAAGGATCAAAAAGATATCTTGATAATTTGATATCTATATTAAACATTACTTGATGTCAATAAAGCTTATAAATCATAAGTCTTACTCAATCTCATGAGAGTTATGATTACTGGCATAACTGGTTTTATAGGAAGCGAATTGGCCCATAAACTAGTGAATGAAGGCCACGAAGTTTTCGGAATTGTAAGGCATGTTATAGGGAGAAATTTAGAAAGCATAGAAAATATTAAAGGCAAAATAAAAATGATTGTGTGCGACATTACTGACTATACGTCTATAAAAAATGCCATTCAAAAAGTCAACCCTGATGTTGTTTTGCATTTAGCAGCTCTATCCCCCGTAAGATTAAGTTTTGAACATCCAATTGCATACCAAAAAGTAAATTATCTAGGATCAGTGAATATAGCTGAGGCTATTCTTGAGCTTTATGGTCCTGAAAAAGTTAGGTTAGTAGTGGCCTCAACAGCAGAAGTTTATGGGATAAAAGAGTTTACTCCTTTCACAGAAGATATGTCATTAGAAGCCTCAAGTCCATACGCTGTAAGCAAAGCAGCAATGGATATTTACATGAGGATGCTAAATAAAGTTTATAATTTCAATGTGGTCATTTTAAGAAATAGCAACACGTTTGGAAGAAAATACGATCCGGGTTTTTTTACCGAGTACCTCATAACAGAGATGATCAAAGGAAAAGATATCTACATAGGTGCTCCAGATTCCATAAGAGACTACATGTATGTTGATGATCACGTCAACTCTTACCTTTTGGCCATGAAAACCAAAAACATCCAAGGAAATGCATTTAATATTTCTGGAGGAAAAGGAATTACAAATAAAGAGTGGGCGTCAAAAATTGCTAAACTCATAGGATTTCCTGAAAGCAAGTTGCACTTGGGAGAATTTCCCCCCGGATATCCTAACAGACCTTTGGCGTCAGACCAGCCTTATTTGGTCTTAGATAGTGCACGAGCGAGAAAAATCCTACACTGGGAACAAACAGTTTCACCAGAAGAAGGATTGAAAAAAACAATTGATTACTGGAAGAGAAAATTTGATTCCTAAATAAATAACATTACTAAACTTAACATAATAAAAATGAAAATAGCAATGGTTTTTCCGACAAGAGAATCTGAAAAGGCGATTTCCGGTTATTCTGTAACCCTTGTTGATAACATTAAAAATCAAGGAGAAGACATTAGCAATATAAACTATACTGCAGGTTCTCCATTCAACGTTTTTAAAAAATTTAGAGAAATAAAAAAATATGATGTTGTCCACATACAGCATGAATA
The DNA here is from genome assembly GCA_038046245.1 of Nanobdellota archaeon. Classification (GTDB taxonomy): domain Archaea; phylum Nanobdellota; class Nanobdellia; order Pacearchaeales; family GW2011-AR1; genus JBBSXB01. Next base: position 24,434 of record JBBSWO010000005.1, read on the forward strand.
TAATCTGTTAGGAGGTTATGGGCTCCCTTTTTTTGCTCTTTTTTTCCTGCTTTCTTTTTGTAAATGTAAAGTTGTTACGACAATGCATACAGTTTTATCCCAAAAAGAAAAATTTAAAGGCAATAAACTAAAAACTTTTTTAAGAAAGTTTTTGTATTTTACACAAAATAGAGTTATAAATTGGTGTTCTGACAAAGTTATTGTTCATGCAGAATTTTTTAAGGATATATTAATAAAAGAATATAATTTTTCTTCTTCAAAAATAGCTGTTCTTCCACAAGGAATAATAGAAAACGTGCCTTCTTATGATAAATTAAAGACAAAAAAAGAGTTGAAATTGTCTGGTCCGGTTTATTTATTCATGGGAAGCATGGTTCCTGATCATGGCCATGATATTATTATTCGCCAAGCAGATAAAATGGGCGGAACAACTCTTGTTGTTGCAAATCCAGGTTCTGTAAATGACCGAAACACAGATAGAGTAAGAGATTATATAGAAGAAAATAAACAAATTGTTAAACAAAAAAAATTGGAAAAGTTTGTGCGTTTTGATATTTTTGACATAACTGATAAACATCCTTTATGGTGGAAGTATTTTGCAGCCGCAGACTTGGTTCTTCTTCCATACCGGGGAGGAATTGGTAGTGGGATTTTCGCACATTCAATAGCTGCTAAAAGGCCTATAATTGCAAGCAACATACAATTTTTCAAAGAAGCGTCTAAAAATTTTAAAGGAATCGCTATAGCAAAAGATGATGAAGATTATCCAAGGGTTATAAAAGATTCAATAAAATCCCAAAATCTTAAAAGAATGGAACAAGAATGTGTTAACTATTTTAAGGAAAATGGATTGTCTGCAATTGCTAAGAAATACAAAAAAATTTATTGTTCTTTAAAATGAAAATAGCCATAATCGGTGCAGATGGTTTCCTAGGAACTAAAACTGCAGAAGTTTTGTCTAAAAACAATGAAGTTATAAAAGCGGGAAAAAATTCTCAAGAAAATAAATTGGATGCCTTGAACATTTCTGAGGTGAGAAAATTTTTACTAAAACATAAACCAGAAGTCATTTTAGACACAGTTGCTTTGACCAGCTCCACCAAGTGTGAGAATGATCCTCAACTTGCTGAAAATCTAAATTATAAAACCGCAAAGAATATTTCAGAAGTTGCCAATGAAATTGAAGCATGGATGGTTTTTATGTCCTCTTCTTATCTGTTTGACGGGAAAACTGGGAATTATAAGGAAAATGATAAGACAACTTCAATAAATGAATATGCGAGAACAAAAATTATGGCTGAAAAAGAAATCTTGAAAAATCCCAAAGGAATTATCCTTAGAGTGGACATAATGTATGGTTATAACAGAAAAGATAAAAAAAATGGGGTTTTTGATACAGTTTTGTCTGGCAAACCCATAGAATTACGGGAACCTCATCAAGTCAGACAACCTATTTTTGTTGACGATGTCCCTAGAATAATGATAGAACTAATAAAAAAGAATCAAAAAGGAATTTTTCATTTAGCTGGCCCTGATAAAATGGAAATAATTGAACTGTTAAAAAGACTTGAATCTATTGTGAGAGATAGTTCTTTAATAAAAATCAATCAAACTTCTAAGATTACAATAAAAATTCCAAAAAATGCGACTTTGAACACTGCTAAGATAAGTAGGTTTGAGATTAAATTTACTCCTTTTGAAAAAGGATTAAATGCTATTAAGAAAAGATTGATGGAGAATTAAGTTTTATCGAGGATCTTGAAATCTGGAAGAGCGACTACAAATTTGCCACCATTGTCAAAATATTCTTTTTCCTGATTGACTATCTCATCCAAGAAATGCCAAGTGTTTACTAATAAAATGTCTGGGTTTGCTTCTCTCATTTTTTTAGGAGAATCTATAGGGATTAAAGAGCCAACTGTCTTTTTGCCCCATTTATCTGGATTCATGTCTGCTATGCTGTCAATCAGCTCTGGCCCAAGTCCAAAATATTGGAGTATAACATTCCCTCTGGTTGAAGCTCCGTATATCCATATCCTTTTACCTTTTTTCTTTTCTTCTCTCAAAAAATTCATCAATTTATCCTTTATGTCATCAACTCTTGACGCAAATTTTATATAAGGAAGCTCTGAATCTAATCCAGCTTTCATTTCAGCTTCCTCAACTTTCTTTAGTCTTTCTTCTGCTCCAGAAAATCCTACAATGTTTTTATTACCACTAAATCTTATGTAAGTTCTTATACTTCCCCCATTTATGTTGCTCTGCCCAACATCAAATATTTCCAAACCCTGTTTATTCAAGAGTTTTTTTAAGGAATAGATTGAATAATATTCTCGGTGTTCGTGGCAAATATTGTCAAAGGCGTTTTGTTCAAGCATAGTGAGCAGGTAATTTTGTTGTATTATGAATATTCCATCTTTGTCCAATACGGACACTATATCATCCAAAAATTTATTTGGGTTTTCAAGATCGTAAAACATAGAAATAGCTGTTATTATTTTTGCTTTTTTGTTTCCGAAATCTTTTTTAAAACCGTCTGAATTAAAAAAGTCATTTATTACTTTATGTCCCTTTGCTGAAGCTTCTCTAGCAACATTTTTAGACGGTTCAAATCCAACTAAATTAAGATTTTTCCCTTTGTAAAAGTCAAGCATAGTCCCGTCATTGCATCCAATATCAATAACAATATCATTACCATTTAACTTGGCTAACTGCTGAGCCTTTTCTGCAATATCTTTCAAATCCGCTTTTATAGTGCTGCTAATTCCTGATTTATACCAATACTGATCACCCCACATGGCTTCCGGAGGAGCGTTATGTTTCAGTTGCATAACTTTACAGTTATCGCACAAAATCAAGTCTAATGGAACCTTTTCTCCTTGTTCTTTTTCTGACGAAACAAAATTAGTAATGAACTGATTTCCTAAGGAAAGTATAGGCACGAAATTATTTGCTCCGCAAGCCCTGCAATTCTTGACAGCTTCAATTGTGTTGTCCATTTTATTTTTTCAAAGCCTCTTCATAAATCTTTTTTAGCTTATTGTTTCTTTCCTTTATAGAGAATTTGCCGTTTTTAACTTCTTCTATACAATTTTGCGACATTTTATTCCTAAGCCTTTCATCTTTTAATATTTTTAATGTTTTTTCTACAATTTTGTGAATTAATACTTCTTCATTTTTACCTAAAATTTCTGGATCAATATTACCTCCCTTTTTTATTATAAATCCGGTTTTTCCATCGCTGACAACAAAATTCCTTGAAAAACCTTCAACAGTCACAATAGGTAATCCAAAAGATAGTGCTTCTACAAAAACAAATCCGAACGTGTCGCTATAGCCAGGGTAAATAAATATATCTGCAATCGGAAAAATTTCCTTTATAATTTTAGAACTAGACATTAGTCCATGTATCTGTATTTTTTTATTGTGCGAATATTTCTCTCTTATGGCTTCCGGGATGTCTGAAACCAATATAGCTCTAACATTCTTCTCTTTTTTAGTTATTCTATCGAAAACTTCTAGCGCATGCAATCCTCCCTTATGGAAGAAATACCTTGAGACAAACAAAAGAACTTTTTCTTTTTTATTTTTCTTTTTTATTTTTCTTAATGGCATCGCAAAAGTCACAACGTCCAGCTTATTCTTTATTTCTGGAAACTTCTTCTCTATTTCAGTTTTTGCGTCTGGAGTCCATGTTAGTATTTTTTTACACTCTTCTTTTTTTAGAATTTCCAAAACTTTGTTCCTTCCCCCTACGCCGTCTCTTCCTGAGATCCACATTTGCCATAATGACTCGAAATCTGCCACCCAAGGTTTGTCTGAATTTCTACTTAGACAATGAGCACAATGAATAAGGTCAAAATCTCCATTTGTTTTTGTGAGGCGGGAATTAACAATAACCATCCCAAATTTTTTGGTCCAGCTTCTTATTTGTCTTTTCAAAAAATTAAACCAGGCTA
>JBBSWO010000006.1:0-69324 GCA_038046245.1 Nanobdellota archaeon
TTAAAAACGCTTTTCACGATTTTAGCAAATGCCAAAAAAATCAGCAAAGAAAGCAGAAGAAAAATCTGAGAAAGAACCCGCTAAAAAACTTGGAGAAGCCGAATTTGAAAGCAAGGTAGTTGAACTTGGAAAAAAAGGCCTCACTTCCGAGAAAATAGGGGAAATATTAAGGAAAGAAAACATACATCCTAAAGAGTATAGTAAAAAAATATCAGACATTCTAAGAAAAAATAACACATATAAAAATCCTGACCTAAAAAATATAGAGGAAAAGCTTCTCAGAATAAGAGGTCATTACAGCAAAAACAAACAGGATAAAAGAGCCATGAGGGAGAGGGAAAGGCTGGCTTCCCAGATAAGAAGGCTCAAGGTTTCATTAAAAGAAGCTTAATTATTTTTAAAATGGGTGAATTAAAAGAATCTTTACAAAAGCAAATAGACTATGTCACAGAAAGATTTCTAGATAAAACAAAAAACAAAGAGATACAAATTGTAAGTCACTTCGACACTGATGGAATCTGCTCTGCAGTGATAATGACAAAAGCGCTAAAAAGACTCGATAAAAAATTTTCTCTAAAGATAGTCAAGAGTCTAGATGAAAAAACAATAAAAAATCTTTCAAAAAATAAAATCACTTTGTTCCTTGACCTAGCATCAGGGAGTTTTAGCCACATTCTTGCGTATGATCTCAAAGACGTTTTCATAATTGACCATCATGAGGTAGTAGATGAAATCCCAAAAGAAGTTGACATAGTAAATCCAGAAATTCACGAGAAGCAAAAAATAAGCAGTTCAAGTTTGGTTTACTTGTTTTGCAAAACAATAGACGAAAAAAACAAGGGCCTTGCAAAATTTGCAGTTTTAGGAATGGTGGGAGATATGTTAGAAAAAGAAATTGACAAATTAAACAACCACATACTTGAAGATGCAGATATAAAAAGAAAAAGAGGGTTGCTGATTTATCCTTCCACAAGACCTTTGAATAGAGTTCTTGAATATTGCTCTCAGCCTTTGATTCCTGGAGTGACGGGAAACACAGAGGGAGTTATAGAATTGCTAAGAGAAGCGGGATTGAATCCGGAAAATGGAAAATACAAAAGCATAATAGACTTGGACAAAGTGGAAATGGAAAAACTCATAACAGCAATAATGTTGAGAAACCCGAAATGCAAGACAAACGAAATTTTGGGAGATATCTTTCTTATCAAGCTCTTCAATAAGCTCGAAGATGCAAGAGAAATAAGCGCCATGATCAATGCTTGCTCAAGAATAGGGGAATCAATGACGGCACTTCAGTTTTTGATGGAGATTCCTTCAGCAAGAAAAAAAGCTGAGACCCTCCATATAAAATACAAACAACATCTTATATCTGCCATTAAAAGTCTTCCAAAAATAGAAAAGATTGAAGGGCAGAAGTTCGTTATAATAAACGCCCAAAAAAGCATGAAAGACACGATTGTCGGAACAATAGCGAGTATTCTGCAACATTCTGCTCTTTATGAGGACGGAACAATAATAATAACCATGGCCCACTATGAAGACAAGATAAAAGTCTCGGCAAGGATAGTTGGGAAAAATGGAAGAAACGCCCGAGAGATATTGGCGGCAGTAGTTGAAAAAATCGGCGGAGAAGTCGGCGGCCATGAATCCGCAGCAGGCTGCAACATATCACAAAAAAAAGAAGCGGAATTCATAGAACTTCTAAAAAAGAATCTTGAAATTGAACTTGTTAAGGTTTAAAATTTCTTAAAATAAAAGAAATTATTTTATTCTATCCAAATTAGATTTGTAAAGCACATCTCCTAAAATGAAATACTGAACAGACAATACAGTTGAAGAATGAAGACTTCGCCCTCTAGAACCAGTAGACTTAGGATCAAATGTAAGAGAGATATTAAAATCAAAATCTTTCCCACGAATAAAAGCGGTTGCGTCTCTTGGGGAATCGCATTCAATAAGTTTTCTGTAAAGTCCTGGACTTGTGGAAGGGGGAAAAATAAAAAGCTGAGGAGTAGAAATAGGTATTATCTCGCTTAAATCAATTTTTTTATGTTCTCCCCTCATAAAAGAATAATAATTACCATTCCAGCCAAGTTCAATCAATCTCCATTTATCACTAGAAGTTCTAATTCTCTCTATTGCAGCTTCATCGTAGTAAGGATAAATACTTCCATCTCCCATTTTAGAATATTAAAAAATAACTTTTTAACCATTTCTCTTCCGCATCATAACCTTTAAAACCCCTCTGATTCTCAATATTTTATGACGAATTTAGAACAAGGAGATATTGTAATGTGCACTGTTGACAGGATAGTCGGAGCCACAGTCTTCGTCAGGATTGACGGAAACGGAGAGGGAAGCATAATCCTCAGCGAGATAGCGCCAGGAAGAATAAGAAACCTAAGAGATTACGTTGTTCCTAAAAAAAGCATAATATGCAAAGTGTTAAGAACCGCAAACGGCCACGTCGATTTATCTTTAAGACGAGTCACACCAAAAGAGCAGAAAGAAATAAAGGAAAGATACAACCTGGAGAAAAGCTACAAAAGCATATTGAAAACAATTCTCGGAGAAAATTCAGAAAAAGTCATATCTGAAATTTTAAAAGAGACTCCAATATTTGATTTTTTGGAAGCTGCAAAAGAAGACTCTTCACAGTTTGAAAAGATAGTGGGAAAAGAAAAAGCCTTAAAAGTTTTGGAGATATTAAAAAGCCAAAAACAAAAAAAGACTATTGTGAAAAAAGAATTTTCATTTAGTTCATCAAAGCCGGATGGAATAGAGCTGATAAAAAAAATCATGGGTGAAATTAAAGACGTAGATATAAGATACATCTCTGCGGGAAACTACACCATAAAGATCGAATCAAGCGACCCAAAAAAAGCCGACACCACAATAAGGGAAATACTCACAAATACAGAAAAAAAGGCAAAAAAAGAAGGGATTGATTTTAGCATTAAGGAAAAATAACTTCTAATAGAAAAAGCTTATAAATCGATAAATTGTGCTATTTTTATGATAAATTTCCACAATCCAAGACCGCACGAAATAATTCAGAAACCAGATTTATGTTGTGCTGCAAACGTAGCCATAGAGGATCAAAGAAGAGGGATTGACTATGGGGGAAGTTTAGAAAACCTGGCAGTAAGAATGGGCCTGTATATTAATGCTAACTATAAAGACATGTATGGTCCAGAGCTACAAAAAAGAGCGCTGCCTTCAGGAGACGCGCAGATTGGAATGACTTTTGAAAGTTTTGAAAACTCCGAAAGATTAAAAAATATTGTAAAGGGATCTGGTTTGGAAGCAGAAGCCTATCGCCTCAGCAGAATTGTTGGCAGTCTTGATGGGGTGGTGCAGCCCACTTTTGAGATGATCCAAAGTGTAGGAAGCTTTCTTACAAATAATTTAAAGGCAGGTAATGGAATAACTATAAACTATAGGTTAGAACCATTCACGGGAAGAGAAGATGGGCATTATGTGTCTCTCTTTGCGTATGATGACACAACCAACGAGGTCTATGTATGTGACCCATCACCCCACAGCCCAGAATATTGGAAAGAAGGGTTAAACAAGTTTATAACGGGAATGTTGCCCATATGGAAAGAAGATGATGGCAAAAAAAGAGAAAGAGGTCTTATTGTTCTAAGTGGGCCAATGCTAAAAAACAAAGAGAATCCAAATAAAATCAGAAGGTTATTGAAAAATATAAAAACATATGTCCCAATAAATGCAAGAGTAAGAATATATCCTGCTCACCCAGAAGAAAGAAGCAGACCATATCAACCAATTGAATCAAGAGAGTAGCCCCAAAACTTTCTCCATTTGCAAGAGGTAAATAATTTCTATAAAAAATATTTTAGGTATGTAGATATGAATCACAAAGCTTAAATACGATTATTGAAATAAAGGTTTATGGTAGAAAAGCAGTCAAAAGAGCCTAAGAGTACTGATCCTTTCCATACGTTGCTGGTAGGAGTTATCTTCGATCCGGCAAAAAGAAAAATTCTTATAGCCCGTAAAGAAAGCGACCCGGAGTTAAAAGGGGCAACTTGGGTTTTCCCAGGAACAGAACTTCATTACAGAGATGACATAGACAAAATTTTGAAGGCAAGAATAAAAGAGAAAACAGGATTTGATGTTAAAAATCTTGGAGCAATATTCAGCAAAGTCTATCCAGAGAGAAAAGATTATCTTGCAGTATATTTTTTATGTGAAGTGTTCAAAGGCAAAGAAAAGCCTTGGCAGTTTTACAAAGAACTGAAATGGGTTAGTCCAGATGAACTAGAAAAATACTTTACAACATCCTTCCACCCAAGGCTTAGAGAGTATATTACGAATCTAAAATAGATTCTTAAGAGAATATAAATTTAAAAAGAGTAATTTGTTATTTTTACAATGATAAAAGATAAAAGAATTTTGGTGATGGTCGGAGCAAGTTCTGCTTTGTCTTACAAAAAGATGAAGCCACATTCTGAAACGGAAGAAACAATAAGACATGTGCTAAAAAACTTGGACTGCACCCAGGAAATGAAAATATTTGGGGTTGCTGGAGCAAGTTTTGTTCTAAAACACATTGAAAAGAGTCCTGGAGTATCAGAAAAAGAAACCCTGCAAAGACTTTCAAACGAAACCAACAGCATATTGATGAACATTGAACGTCAGGAAGAATGAAACTCAAAAAATGTAAGGCATGTAGCAATTATACTCTAAAAGAAAATTGTCCAAAATGCAGCAAGAAGACTTCTGATGCACATTACAAGTTTGTGAAATAAGATTACAAAGTGACCTGCTTCTCTTCGCCAGTAGTTTTGTCCGCTATCTCTTTTTTAACAACATCCATGTCTGCTTTCCACAAAGGAAGCAAGGATTGATTGTATATTATTGCTGCAGGATGGAACAATGGAATAAGCTTTATTTTTAAGCCTCTAAAATTTATGTGCTTAACTTTCCCATGGACACTCGTAATGCCCGGTTGCTTGACCATTAAATCAACATCCCCATCGGCTAAAAAGAATTTTGTGGAGTAATTTCCCAAAGAACAGATGACTTTTGGTTTTATATCCTTAATTTGTTTTATGAGCCAAGGCGTATGCGCTTTGATTTCATCAGGTAATGGAGCCCTGTTCTCAGGAGGCCTGCATTTGAGTATATTAGCTATGTAAACATCATTAAGACTTAGTCCAACATTAGCCAGCATGTCGTCAAGATTCTTCCCAGCCTTTCCGACAAAAGGCAACCCTTGTTCATCTTCATTCTTTCCCGGAGCCTCCCCAATAAACATTATTTCAGCATTTTCATTTCCTTTCCCGATAACAATATTTGAACAATTTCTGCAGATGTCAGTATTCTTGGCTAATTCAATTGGATCGACTCCCATTTCAATCAAAGAAAGAAGTACATTAAATAACTTGTTATGCTATAATTATAATCTAAAAATTATTTTTTCTTCTTCTTACCAAAAATAAGCCAGAAAACAAAAGCAGCCACAATTACGATAATGATTAAGGCCCATATCCACCACGAACTTCCTTGGCCAGAGGAGATTTCTTGGTCGGTGACAGCATTGCCAGTTACGCTTCCTCCTGCATCTGAAGGGTTAGTATTAGTTGTCTCACTCTCAGAGTTTGGAACAACTGGAAGTGCCTCATGAATTGATTGTACAAAAACAGAAGCCTGACTATTCTGGATCGAGTTCAATTTCACATTTAAATCATAAAAATTGTCTCCAGTAACCTCAACCTTCCATTCTTCTCCTATAGATAGAACTTTCTCCTGTGGGGTGCTGGAAACTTCTATTTTAGCGGTTGTTTGGGTTAACTCTCTAACTCCAACATAATGAAACTCACTTGAAACTTTAAGCTTTACCCTTTGTTTTTCTAAAACATTCATTGAATGTCCCTGTTCAACTTCTCCATCCGAAATCGAATAAGTGCCTCTAGCCCAAAAGTCAGTAGTCGAGGACCCTCCTCCTCCAGAACTTCCCCTAGGACTTAGACTCTGAGACACAGTATAAGCAGCTGTTGAAGATGCAGAATTCCCAGCATTGTCGGTAACAGTACATCCATAAGAGAAAGATCCTGAGCCAGAAGTGCTTGGAGTGGATGAATCAGATGTTGAAGCTACGCCGGAAGTCGCATCAGAACCAGAACAAGTGCAAGTAACAACATCTCCAGTATAAACACTAGAGGGAGTACAACTCGAACTGGATAAAGGGACAGTGGTATCAATCTGGACAACAAATGAATTGTTTAAAGCAAGATTTCCAATCGTGTCGTTAGCATAAACTTTTATTGTCTGGTTTCCATCCGACAATCCTGTTAAATTTCCATTTGTAGTATTACACCAACCACTGTCTGCAAATATTGTTTGATTTGTTCCGTTAATATCAACAAAGCAGGCGCTGCCAGTCAAACCTGAACCTGTATCTGTTAAAGAAATATTTAACGTTAAAGTTCCAGTATTCTTTTTGGAAGTTCCATTAGTATAAGCAGGAAGGGTTGCCGTTGGAGCGCTAGTATCAATTTGCACTACAAAAGAGTTATTTAATGCCAAGCTTCCAACAGTATCATTGGCATAAATTCTTATCGTGTTATTTCCGTCGGATAATCCTGTTAAATTTCCATTGGTGGTGTTACACCAGCCATTGCTTGCAGAGATTGTTTGGTTCGTTCCGTTGATATTTATGAAACAGGCGCTGCCAGTTAGTCCAGATAACCCATCAGTCAAAGATATGTTCAATGTCAAAGTGTTCGTGTTTTGTTTAAAAGTTCCATTAGTGTAAGGAGCTGTGGCAGTTGTCAAGTTTATCAAAGGAGCAGTCCTATCAACATATATTGAAATGTTTGATGTGGCATTCTTTTGATTGCTTGTAAGATTAAGGGCTATTATGAAAAAAGTATAATTTGCTTCAGTATGGTTATTGAAAGTAAATCCTAAAGCACTATCATTTTTGGCAGTCGTGTTGTACAAAACCCCATTAGAATAAATAAAAAGAGTATAATTTGCTACACCATCACCAGAACTCGTGTCTTGTGTCCAATTAACAGAGAAATTTCCTTCATCATAAAGAGTTGACGCGTTCCTGCTTATTGTCAATCCTGCAGGAGCATTTGCAATCGCCGCAAAAACAAAATAGATAGATAATATTAATAACAAGCTTAAAGCCAACAAAGAAAATAAATTCACCCTCGCCCTTTTTTCCATAACCATTTTAACCTTCCTAACTAAACAAAAAAGAGTATATAAATATTATCACTTCCCAAAAACTTATAAACTTGTTAATAAAATTTATTTCATGGAAAGAACGTTAGTCTTGATCAAGCCTGACGCAATGGTAAAAAGGCTGGCAGGAAATATTATTTCTGAACTTTATAATTTAGATTTGAAAATGATAGGACTAAAACTTGTTAATGTTAAAAGAGAGCTTGCAGAAAAACATTATGAAGAGCATAAAGGAAAACCTTTTTTTCCAGGCTTAATAAAATACATAATGGGAGAATTGCATAATCAGGAAAAAGTCATTGCGATAGTCTATGAAGGGAAAGATGCAATAAAAAAAATTAGAGAAATTGTTGGAGCAACAAATCCTGATGAAGCTCATCCCTCTTCGCTTAGAGGAAAATATGGAAAGATTCACACGAAAACGAATTGGCACGAAACAGTCATCCATGCTTCAGATTCTCCAAAAAGTGCAGACAGAGAAATTGCTTTGTGGTTCAAGAAAGATGAGTTAGTTTGATCATTCAAATCTATTTCTTATTACAACTTCTGGTTTCTCTCCATTCAGCAACACAACGGCAGCAGATACTGCATAATTTTCTTGAGGGGTTGCACCATGGCTAATTGCTTTGTAAAGAGAATCAGCAATTTCTTTAGCAGTTTCAGAACTAATTCCCACATTTAACAGGTCTCTTCCAGATGGGAGTAAGGGATTTTCATTTCCACCTTTATAAGTTGTAATTAACTTGCTCTTTCCTGGAGAAACGTCAATTCCAAAATGAGTATAACTTCCGCCTAAACCTTTGGATGCTTTATGATATGCCCAACCACCATCTTTCTCATAATAAGCACTTATTCTAGGAGTAAAATTAGGGGAATCTGGTTCATGACGTGCCAGGTCAATCCATCCAAGTTTAGAATCGTAAACAAAAGAGCTTTGAGAAAATATTTTACCCAATGCATGGCCAGGATTAAACTCATAATCTTTTTGTTTTACAATTAATTTTGTGTACATCAAATTTGTCTGCGCTCCATTACTTGCAGCAATTTTGTCGTTAGTAAAAACAATTGCAGGATATAACAACAAAGCAGGACTCCCTTTCTCCAATTGCTCTTTATCTGTGACTTCTGTTCTTACAACGCTATTTTTCTCATCATAAACTAATTTTCTTGCCTGACTTGAAGCGCTTCTCCCAGTTAAAGTATATCCGACAAAAGTATTGTGATTAGGAGTCATCCCCATAACTATTCCTCTTCCACTATAAGTCATTCTCTCTAAAGCTGAAAAATCATCTTTCATCTTCAATCCTCTTTGCCTTCGTCACCAACACCACCATCAGTTACCCAGAAAACACATTCATTGTCAGGAAGATTTGGAGAATCGATTAACTTTGCAACTCTGCTTCCTTGCTTTCCTCTTCTCAGATACATTCTGTAAGTTGAAGCATGCCCAACTATATTTCCTCCAATAGGTGTTGTTGGATCTCCAAACATCTGGGCAGGATTTGCCATAACTTGATTTGTGACATAAACAGCAAGATTGTGTGTCTCTGCAAGTTTCATTAAGTCGTGCATATATCTGTTAAGTTTTTGCTGTCTGTCCGCCAACTGCCCTCTTCCAGCAAACTCGGCCCTAAAATGAGCAGTCAATGAGTCAATAATAACAAGCTTTATTGGCTCACCCTTTTTTATCATCTCAGTAACTTTCTCCAAAAGTAAAATTTGATGGTCAGAATTAAATGCTCTTGCAACTAAAATATTTTTCAAGACTTTCTCTCCATTAGCACCAATTTTCTCGGCGATCTGTTTTATTCTTGAAGGTCTGAACGTTCCTTCTGTGTCAATAAAGACACATTTCCCATTTGCCCCACCTTGCTCCAAAGGAAGCTGGGTATTTACGGCAAGAGATAATCCTAACTGGGTTTTTCCAGAACCATAAGCTCCAAAAGCTTCAGTAATTGCCCTGCTTTCAACTCCTTTCCCTCCAAGCAAGTCATTCAAGGCCTTACTTCCAGTGGTAATATAAGCAATATTTTTCCTCCTCTCTGCAAATTCTGAACCATCTACAAAGCCTAAGTCAAGCATGTTCCTTGCAGCCTGTATTGCCTTCCTTGCCACAGCACTTCCAACTCCAGCCACGTCAGCAAGAGTATTTGGACTCATCACAGCCAAACTCATTAAATCAAAAACACCCGCACCTTCAAGCTTCGCAGCAACAGCAGCCCCTATTCCAGGCAAGTCTGTTAATTGCGGATCCTTAGATTTCTCAGGTTTTTCCTCATCTTCTCCATCACTTTTTTTTGCCATGAAATTTCAAAGTTTCAAGCTTTTTAAGGATTTATGATGCAGAAAATATAGTTACAAAATCCCAATCCTCTTCAGTAATAAGGCAACATTTGCAACAATCAAGATTACCATAATGACCTTCTCAATCTTTCCCCCAGTTCTTATCTTCCAACTTGAAGATTTTTTTGAAGGATAGAACGGCCTTATTCCGTCAGGAGTGAAACTATCTGCAAACAAATGCAAGCCATACCCCAAAAAAAATCCAAAACCTGCTATTGGAAAGATTAAAACCAAGATAATTGTCAGAGACAAAAGAAAAGTGAAACTGTGTATCATTCCCCTATGCTTTGTAAACCATTGCAGAATTCTTGCAATTTTTTTGCTCCCTAATTTGCTGTATCTTGCATCCACATCAGGAAGTTGTGTCGCGATCAAAGCAACAATAACAAAAACTATCTTATGTTCAACTGCAGGAATAAGCAAAAGGATAAAAAACAAAGTTATAAGATAATGGGTTTTCAGTAACATTTTATTTTCTCCACAAAATTCCCCAGACTAATCCTCCAAGCATCCCTATAAAAAGATCTTTCATTGTGTCAGCAACGCTAGGCTGAAAAGAGACACTAACAAAAAGGTGCAAGAAGAATTCAAAGAATTCCCACAAAACTGCAACAAAAGAAACTGTTGAAACTATAATTAAAACAAATAAAAAAGTTCTGTTAATACTAAAAAATCCTTTTTCTTTGAAATACCTAAAAAATAAAACACTGGAGTATGAAATAGCTAAACCTCCTAAAAAATGCATAGGAATATCAAACCAAGGCAAGCGTTGGTAGACACCAAAAGAGATTAATATAATATGTAACAAAAAAACAAACGCAGGAAAATAAAAGAAGGGTATAAATTTTAAAAATAACTTAGCCATGAGAACAAATGCCAAAAATTGTTTATTAATCTTGTTATGGTTTCTCCAGCTGCCCTATGATCTCATCCAAACCAACATCATTAATTCCATCTATTATAAACTCTGGATTGTTAAAGAACTTGTTCATCCTGACATTACCTGAAAAAACCATTTCCTTCCCAAGAAGAGACTGTTTTTGGGAAATAAGGACCTCATTGTTATCTAGCTCGGTTATTCCCAACCCTTTCAAAGATTCGTGAAATGCAACAGCCCTTATATTTTCTGTACCATCATCAATGACAAAATTCATCAAAGCCTTTTTTTCAGAAGCCACTTTTCCATGTTCAGCGCACATAAACCCCTCCGAACCAGAAACAACTCTCTTTTTGCATTCAGGGCACACATGAAAAAATCTCGGCTCAAAGGCCTGCACTATAAACGCTCTTGTTTTAAGGTTATCCCCAACTCTGAAATCTTTTATTCCTTTTTCTTTGACGCTTTTTTCTTTTTTGACATTCTCCAGAATTTCTTTGCTGGGCTTTAAATCTGAAAAACTTCCAAGATGGATCTCTCCGTCTCTTATGCTGGCATTACCTATTTCCACAACGCTGCCCTCTTTGAGGACTCCCTGCTCTATTAAAGATATGTGGTTGGTGTCCCATAAGACAACTTTTATATTTGCTGTCTCATCAGCAACAACCAAGTTCGTGACTTTGCTTTCACTTCCGTTTTTTGCAGTGAATGACCTTATCGGTCCGGTACTTATTATCTTAGCAGTAATTCCTATCTTCCTCATTCCAGGCAAGAGTTCATCAATTTTTAATTTTTCATTGTCAAACGAAATTCCAAGCTCTGCAGCAATTATCTGGGCAGCACCTTCTTTAGTTATAAGGCTGGAAAGCTTCGACCTTTTTGCGTCAACTCTCCTCTCTAACTCCTCTTTTGCAACACCAGAAGTCTTGGATATCTTTTCCAGAATTCTTTCATAATTTTCATCTGTCATTACTCAGATAAAAAACCATTATTTTTAAGCATTGTTGTAGAAAAAGACTGCATAATTTCATTAATTTTTACAGTATAATGCCTAAGACAAAATAAAATCAACCAAACAGCCTAGAAAAGAAGAACGCAACAAAAATAGCCCAGACTAAAAAAACAATCAACAATGACCACCAAAGCCATTTTATCGACCTTCCCTTATCTCTTATGAAGACGGCAAAATAATAAATCAAAGCTCCCAAAAATCCAAGCAGGATATTCACCAAAACCCACACTATTTTCTGGCTTCCGTCTTTGAATTTTCTTGTTATGGAGTCAATAAGCATTATAAGCCAAAAAACAAATAAGAGTGCACCTATCAAAATCAAAGGCATTAAGAAGGCAGCACCGATTAAGAATACCATAAACAAACCAGATATTTGTTCTTTATAAAAATTGCTAATTCCAAACATTTTTAATAAATAAATGACTTCTTAAAGAATGAAAAAAGATTATCTTTTCAAAGTGGGTCTTAAAATTTTTATAGCTTTCATAATTCCCCTCACATTGCTTTTCATTGCAAGCACACAAATAACCGGCTTTGCAGTAAATGGGGCAGGCATAGTTTCTGGAGGTCTTTTGGCCATATCAGCATTTTTCTTCATAATCCTTTTGCTCCTCATAAAACTGCGCCCAAAAACTTATAAACCATCTCCCAAATAATAATTTATGGGAATAATTGGAGTAAAAATAAAATTGATGCCAGAATCTCCTTCGACAGATCTTGAAGCAATAAAAAAGACAGCAATGCACATTGTTGAGAAAGGTGGTGGGAGAAACAGAGATTATGAAATAGAACCGATAGCATTTGGATTAAAGGCAATAATAGCTTTTTTTGAATGGCCGGAGGAAAAAGAACTTGAGCATGTTGAAGAAGCTTTTAAAAAAATAAAAAATGTAAGCTCTATTCAGATAATTGACATGAGAAAAATTGCATAAAATGTTAGAAGAATCCCAAATAAAACAAATAAAGTCACAATTAATCTCCCAGATCCAAGATTCAGAAATTCCCAACAAAGACGAATTGATTTCTTCAATAGAAAAAATGGCCTCTGAGGAACTAGAGAATTTTCTAAAACAAAATAAGTTGGTTAGTGATGATAGTGAATGTGTTTTCTGCTCAATAATTCAGAAAAAAATTCCTTCTTTCGCCATAGGAGAAAATAATCATGCAATGGGAGTTTTAGAAATAAACCCCGTGTCAAAAGGACATTCAATGGTAATACCGAAAATTCATGCAGAAGAATCAACAAAAGAAGCAATAGATTTTGCCAAGGAAATTGCTGAGAGATTAAAAGTTCTGAAACCGGAAAAAATCGACATAGTCCCTTCCAAAATGTTTGGTCACGAGGTTCTTAACATTATCCCAGTATACAAAGATGAATCATTGAAGTCAAAAAGAAAAAAAGAATCTGAAAACGAATTAAAGAAACTTCAGGAAAAATTATTGCCTAAGACAAAAAAACAATCTCCCAAGAAGGAAATAAAACACGATGAAGAAAAACCGGTTGCTAAAGAGCAACCGAAACAAAACATAATTTCTGACAAAACTCACTGGTTGCCAAAGAGATTTCCTTGACTACCAAAAAAGATTCCACAATCCAGTTTCCCACAGATACCACAAAGCCAAGAAGGCAATCAAGAACACGGGAAGGAAAGCTATTCCGACTTTTATTCTGATTATTTTATATTTTTTCTTTATCAGTTTTACCTCTTCCGCACTCAAGCCTTCCCAGCTGGGTTTTATAACTCTTCTGCCAATCTTAACAGGTTTGTAAAGCCATTCGCCTTCGCTAAGCCCTTTAGTTTCAACATCTCTGACCATGCAGACACTATCAACAGTTTTTACATAAACATAAAAGACAGGAAGGATAAATACTAACGCTCCAAATATCAGCAGAGGAGTTTGGAAGAAGCCCAAAATTATAAAAAACAATCCCAAAACCATTATCGATAATATAATTCTTTTATTCTCCTTTACTTTTTTTACAAAATCCTTTTTGAAGTTCATCCTATATTTCAGGCTGAGATACAATGTGGCCGAAACTCCATACACTGCACCCCCAAACAAAAATAAGAACAGAAATAAAAAATAAATTTTTAGGTTGATTAAAAAATTTCCGCTAAAACCTAATATGGCCCCAAGAGCTATCATCATTTTAGCATCACCCCCAGCAAACATTCTTGAATAATAAAGAAGATTCCCAATCACAAAAAAGATCACCAAACCAAAAAGTCCCTGCAGGAAAAAACTGTAGTTCCCATTAAAAAGACTGTAAAAAAATCTAAAGCCCAAAGCAAAAACTATCAAAGAAAAATTAAGCCAGTTCGCAACCTCTCTTTTTTTTAGATCTTCCACGCTGGCGAATATAATCCAAGCTAAAGCAAGCAGTACTAAAAATGTCACCTCTATCATGTTTTTTAAAAGTAATTCTTGTTTAAAAATGTTTGATAAGTCCCTTCAAACATTCGCACTTCGTTTTCCACCGCCAAGTCTGTAAGGATGCTTCTTCTTTTCTCGAAACTTGCTTTTCTTCTTGTTCCTTTTTTCGCTGAATCCGTAATCCATTATTTATTTCCCTCAGTAATAGTTGTAATAAAATGATCGAGTGCTCTTCTATTTGCTTTCTCCTTTTCTTTTTCAATTTTTTCCTTGTTTTTTTGCCCACCAAAGTAAACAAATTTCAAAATTCTCGAAACGAAAAATAGTCCAATGATAATCCCTACAAATATGATTATTGCCACTAAAGTATTTCCAAACATAAAAGCCAATTTTATGCAAAGATTGGCAAGCAGACTATAAAGCCCAAGCTGCGCCAAAGCTATAGTCAAACATATTGAAACAGCCAAAGAAACGACTGGGGAAAATGGAGAAAATGTTTTGAATAGTTTTTTTAGAGAGGAAAAAAAGAAAAACCAGAACACGATGCTAAAAGCAAATACTAAAGAAAGGCTATAAGGTTGTCCAAGCAATATGACAAAAATAAAACTTATTCCAGTTAGCAGACTGTTAATTCCTCGAACAAATGGATTTTCTAAAATAATCTTTTTCCATTCTTCAAAAACATAAGACACCCCAGAGTTTGCTTTATTTCCTAAATCATCTGCTTTATCAACACCAGCTTGAATTTGATTATTAGCATTTTCAAGCGCATCAGTCGGATTTGCAGCCAAAACAAAAGTTATACAAAAGAATCCTAATAACAGAACAAATATCAAGACAAGACCACTCTTTTTCATATCCTAAAAAGTCTGAAGAAGTTTTAATAGTTTTTGCTCATTTAATTCTCAAGCTCGTCATGTATCTCTCTTAAGCTCCTTATTGTCTGAGCAGTTTCATGAGCCGCCCTATCAGCCCTCATTCCTTCCATCCCCATTCTGACTCTCATTGCCCATCTAGTTATTGCATTGTGGCCTATACCTAAAGCTATTAGCATCAAAAATCCTCCAATGATTAAAAAGAATACGCTAAATGCTCCGAGCCATGCGGCCCAAGCTAGTGCATTATCAGCCAACCATTGAACCCATCCAAAAACAAAAACTGCTAAAGTCAAACCACCAGCAAGAACATATCTTACCCAGGGGCTAGAGATAAATGGAAAAAACATAGTAACATCATATATCACTGCATAAAGAATAATTATTACAATTAACATAAGAACAAGATTTTTTGGGTCTGAACCAAATCCATTAAAAAAAGAGTAGATGTCAGCACTCACCAGCCCCATAACAAAAATTCCAATAACTAATAATTCAAAAAACAAAAAAACATACCTGTTCTTTTCCATGCGAATATTAGCCTAGAATCATTTATAAATATTTATTCAGAATTAAGCTCTCAAGGTTTGGCAAGAAATACCATTAACTTCTGTAGAGTTATCCAACCTCTGATTAACACAAAGCTGCTTGGCTAAATTTTTTACCTGGGTGCCATCACAAGCTTCACTTAAAGTTGTAAAGGTAGCATATTTGGTAAGTTCCTCACAATTAAGAAACTGTGTTTTCCCAGAAATCTTGACCTCTTTGAATTCATTGCAGTAAGTTGTCTTTAGATTATTTTGGCCGGCAAGATCACAGGCCTGTGCTGACTTTTCCAAATCTCCGGGCAACAATCCAAATCCTCCAAACACCCAGCCCCACCCTTTTGTGAATCCTAAAATTACTATGACTAAAACTACAACAGCTATAAGAAGTAAAATTATTGTTTCTGAAGACAGACCCTGCCCTTTCTTATCCCTCTTTCCTATCATGTTTAAAATAGTAAACTCTCATTTATAAATATTTTCAAACGCCAACAAAACTGAGTTTAAGGCTCATAAATTCCCCATCAATAAAGAACTCCTGTTTACTCGTCAACGTGACCAGATAATATCTGTTCCCATTATCTGTTTTCTGTCCCACGTCAACATTGAAACTCTTAAGCTCTTGTTCAAAACACTCTTTTATTTCTTCATCATTTTTACACTTTTCTTTTGCAGTATAAATTTCTTCAAAACTATCCAACCCTATTTTGTTTGTATCCAATAAAGCAGATATCTCTGGAAAATAAACAACATTGATATTGTTTGAAGAAAAACTAAATTCTAAATTGGTCACAGCAATTTGAGATTTTCCATTCTCGTTCACAATTCTAAATCTGTCTGTGCTAATAGACTCCTTAATTTTTACCATAAACTCATTTGTAAACTCATATGAATTGAAATTTTCCTTAAATTTTGGAGAAATCTTCTTTAACATTTCATCATTTAGATTAGAGTTCAATTTTGCAAATTCCAAATCTCCATTAGAATTTATTTTTGGGTTTTCTAAGAAAGACTTATCGTTTATAAGTTCAAAATATGAATCAGCAAAAGCCTTCTCTCCAGCCTGGTTTATATAAAATTCCCCAAAATCATAAACGTTTGAGGTAAACTGTACAACTCTTGCATCAGAGATTTTAGCCTCAAAATTTGAAGCACTTATAGTAAAAATGAAAATAGCAGTAATTACTGTAGCCACAGTCATGAATACTATCAAAGGCACATGCACACTTCCATTCTTATTTTTTATTAACATTTTCCAGAATATAACCCCACAATATTTCCATTTTTATTTTCAGGAATTCTCACAAGAAGTTGAGGATAAATCCTGTTATTAACCTCAAAATTTTTATTTCTTAAATAATTGTTGTCAAAATTGAATATGAAACACCTGTCTGACAAAATACTGCTTTCCAAAATATAAGAAGCATTTTCATTCACTTCATCCTTCAAATCAGAATTTTTGTTGGATCTTAAAACTAAATCCCTAAAATTTCCTTTGCCAACAGGATAATTCAGTAAATAAAGAAATTTTTGCTCACTTTCCAAATTTCCCATGCCAGTAGTTTTCTCCACAGATTCAATGCTTACAATCTTGTCCATAGCCAAATCTGGAACAACTTTATGCGCTGCTAAAAAAGATGTAAAAACAAGGAAAATTACCATTATAAAAACAATAACAATAAATGCAGCAAACCAACTTAATGTTAAACCAACTTGCGAGTGTTTCGGTTTTAACAAATCACTAGCAGATTTCAAAGTCAAGACACGAGTCCCTTTATTTTTTTTCATTTTCCAACACTAGGAATTTTCCTCCCTTCTTGATTTGATGCTGTTAAAACTTCTAACGTTCCCTTCTTTATATCACCATTTTCATAATAAAGGAAAGGTTGAATATTATTGAAACATACTGGAAATTTGTCTGCTTCAATGCTCTGCGTTATTTCACAGTCTTTTCCATAAGAAAAATCGCCTTGAGTTATGTCCCCTCTTATCTTTTTTCCATCACTAACAAATCCCAAATTAAAATAAAAACTGGTTTCTCCAGAAAAAATCTCTTTCTTAAGTCCGCATTTTTCAAAAATATCAAAATTGCTGTTTAGAACATCATTCTCTAAAAATCCTCCCCTGACTAAACAGTTGGAAATTTTATCATACATGATTTTTGATTCAACATCTCTGGCGTCAATCGGAGAAGAGTAAAAAATAAACACTCCGGCAATTATTCCAATGGCAACTATTGATATTACTAAAAACCACCAAAGGGAGAAATATTTCTCATCGCCAATTTTGTTTTTTATTATATTTTTCATTTTAAATTATTTTTTCTCTTTCAAAGTTATGACTAATTCTTTTCCAGCAAAAAAATGCTCAATTTCATAATCAGAAAAATATTTGAAACCATAACCCCCTTTCCCTCCTAGATTGACAATTACTTCATTGTTGTTGAAAGAGACTATATTGTCCGTGCTTCCTTTAGTTATACCTAAAGCTTTCTCAAAATTTATAGAAATTTGAGTGTAAGGCTTTCCAGAATCAATTGCCAAAGCAATCTGCTTTGCATAGACTTGCTCATAAGCTAAAGCACCCTTTGAAGAAGTATTAACAAAATAAATAATTGCGAGAAAAAACAACAAGTTCACAATAATAAAAATGACTTCAGGCATCACAATCGACTCACCAGATTTATCATTGATTATACCTCTTCTGTGCATTTTTTAAAAAGGAATAGAAATATTATAAACTTAACTAGGGAACGCTTTCCAAAGAATCACAACTTTGGTTCTTAAATCCCTCGCTGTTGTAATCTATCAAGAAATTTCCTGAGAGATAAGGAGACGCGCCAAACCAAGACTCCATCTCTTCACTCGATTGTTCACCAACAAAACCTCCGGCGAATCCTCCGCCAATACATCCTAAAACTCCTCCTGCAGCTCCCGAAACTGGAGAAGCGACTCCTGCACTGGCTAAACCTCCAATTATTGCGCCCCCAATTGCACCAGCCTTGGCCCCAGCAATACATCCAGCAATAACCCCAGTACTGCTTTGAAACATTCTCAAAGCAGCAGTCTTGTCTGCTTCAATAAATAATACGGCTTTCTCAGTTGTGGTAAACTTATCATTACTTGCGCTATAATTAGCAGGAACAATTCCCCCGCTAGTAAAATTCCAATAAGAAATGTTCTGATTAGGCACATTATTTGTTATCATATATTTTCCGATTCCTTCAATTTCTTTATTCTTTTCTGTAACAGTGTTGTCAAAAGATATTCTGCTACATACAACACAGCGATTATTGTTGAGGGCACCACGTGTAAAAACTTGTATATTTCCTTCCCCCATCATGCTCCAACAATCGGCCTGTTCCTGTGCAACAATTTTATTTATGTCTTCCTGCATTTTTATTTTATCACTGCTCACTCTGATAGTATCAAAGGTCGATCCAAGTTCCTTTTCACAGTCTCCCTTACCAATGAGCTTATCAGTAATACAAACTTTTCTAGTCCCACATTTAAGTGGAGGCAAATCTTTTACACTAATTGTATCTGGAAGTGAACCTCTTTCAACAACAGAAAGATGGCATGTTGATCTATCAATTTGATCGGGGAATGCATTTCTGTATAGAAAAAAAAGTAAAATCGCAAATCCAACTAATAAGATGACTACTCCTATCAATTTGCCAGATACAGGCTCTTCCCCCATTTTTCCAAACTTAAATTTTTTCATCCTGCGTTAAAAAGTTTTTTAGTTAAAAAATAAAGTCCAGCTAAAACTCCCAAAAATACCAAAATCCAGATTATTGTCATGGCCAGATTAGACATCTCCGCGTTTTTGCCAAAGAATATTTTTTTCATTTTACAATTTTGGTTCTCCGTAAAGCTTAGTCGTTTGTGGATTATCATTAGGTACAAGATATTTTATTGAAACCTCTCCTTTTGTCCTGTTGACGACTATTTCCCTAGGTAAATGATTAAAGTTTAAATAATTCCTCTCTTCAAAAATGACATTAATATTAACAGATTTACAAATTCCTTTTTTATCCTTACAGCTTGACGCATCATAATAATCCAACCATGAACTGTCGCAGAGACAAAGGCATGTATCTGACTCACATGAACTCGGTTTTTCATCATTCTTTGAAAGATAAACTAAATTCCATGCTGCCGGACTTTCCACTAAAAAATTTCTTGAGTCATTTTCTGGTAAATTACGAACAACTTGTGAAATTTGGTCCAAGGTAGAAATTGCCTGATTTATTCTTGTAGTAGAATGAAAAGCTGAATACAGTGCAGCGCCCAAAGCAAGCAATAAAGTGATTCCTATAACCGAAACAAATATTTTAATCGTTTCGGGAGTAATCAAGTCTTCATCACTCATATTATTCCTCCAAAAATAAAATCAGGAAAAATTTGTTTTACCCATTTTATTACGTCTGTCTTAAAAACAAAAAATAAAACCGCTGCAACTACCAGCACAACCAAAATAATAGTAATTATTTTATCTATCCCTATTTGTGTTCCCATTAGTTACCAAACCTGAAAAGGTTCTTAACAAAATCCAGTGCACCAGTCCCTTTTCCTTTTAGCACCATTATTATTCCTATTGAGATAAATAAAGCTACAATGGCCAAAATCCACCACCCAATGGCTTGTATTTCCATGCCCTTCTTTTTCATATGCAAGACAGTAGAAAAATCTTAATAAATCTTCTTATCAAGAACAGTTAGTCTAGAATCACCCAAAGAATTTTTTCACGGAATGAGAGAAAGCCAAATACCAAAAAATTAATCCTGAGATGATTAATCCAAAGACCTCTTTGAAGTCTCCTCCAACAAGAGAACTAAGTGAAGACAAAAACCCAAATGCGGAAAGCAATACAACAACAATTCTCGTCCAGGCTTTGCCCTTGACAAGACCTTTGGCCACGAACAAATCAAATATTCCTATCCCTGCAAGAATAATCCCAAATATAATCAAGAAAATATTAAAAGAAGAAAAGTTCGGCCCAAATGTTGAAGACAAGCTTTGCATTAAAGAACTGAATTGCGAACTAGCACTAGGATTAATTAAAATCCAAACCCCTATGACAATAAAAGCCAAAGCTGAAACAAAAGAAAGCACCGCCCCAATATAATAAAGAATGGAAATAATCTTAACGCCTTTAGGAACACTTTCTTTTCGAGATGAAAATTTTACAGCTCTTTTTTTCACCACTTTTTTCATACAACACCAAGGAAAAAAGGATTAATAAATTTAACTGCCAACTATTCCGCTCAAAACAACGCTTGCCAGTATAAACAAGGCCATAGTTGCAAATAAAGCAGTCAAGAAATAAAGCATAATTCCAGACCTCAAATTTCCCGCAAGTTGATTCGACCTTTCAAGGCTGTCCTCGCCGGAATCAACAGTCACCAAGGTTCTTGTAAGAATGAAAATAATTTGTATCAGATAAATCCCTATTGAAATTTGCAAGAAATAAGGAGGGATCATTTCCTTAAAATTAAACAAAGAAAGTATCTGGTCAAGATTAAATCCGGCAGTGGTACCAGCCAAATTTTGTGCAAAGTTCAATTTCCCAAGTATTGTGGTTATCATTGCTGAGAGTCCGACAACAATTCCGGAAAGTAAAGGGGCCAAAAAAGCCATATTGCTTTTCATGTCAGAGGTAATTTCAGCAAGCATATCTTTAAGCCTCAAATTAATTTTCTGTATATTCTTAACATACTCCGAAATGCTCATCAAACTAGAAGCCGCAATCTTAAGCCCTTTCTTGGAAGACTCTACAAGTATTTTCATGCTCGAAGAAATCAATTCCGAAGGATAATAAATTAGCACACCTCTAACTTTGTCGAACAAAGAACTCTCAACGCTCATTCCCATCTGCCTTACATTATAGTTGACTCTTTTGAAAAATTCCTCAGTCCTTAACCCTTTAGAAGATTCGGCGACTTTCCCAAAAGCTAATTCAGGAGGCAGGCCATTCCCGATTCGGTTTCCCAATTGAAATAAAGAATTGTTAAACTCTTCTTCAAGTTCCTTCGTTGCTATTCTTTCCAATATTATCTTACGGGTTTTGTCCCTGTGAGCTATTGAAAAAAACATTGCAATTCCCAACGGAAAGAACATTCCCAAGATTAAAGCACCGACGCCGAATGGGCCCTTTCCATCAGTAAATCCGAAAAAATACTGGCTCCCAAAATCTTCCCCAAGATTTAATCCCAACTGTGAAAATGTATAATCTTTCTGCAATCCCAATGCTGCTGGAACTGGCGTGAACTGGAAAATTAACGGCAATAATCCTAGAATCAAAAACGGCAGACTTAAAATAAACGCATTGACATAATGTTTTTTGCTAGAATACTCTTTATACAAAGGATGTTTCTCAAGCAAAGAAGTTTCTCCATGCCCCCCTGGCCTCAAAAACATAATCTTATCAGTCAAATAAAAAACGAAAAATGGAACTATCAAATTGAATATTATAAAAACATGAATCCAAGTTAAAACTCCTCCAAGCATTGCAGAAGCCAGTGGGAGTAAAGCTAACGCCAAAGTTGGAAGAACAACCCCAAGCATGTAAACATTAGTCAGAGGCGATCGCACAGTGTGTGTAAACTTAAGCATCTTGTCATAAACCCCATCTAAAACAACTTGTAAAGCTTTTTCCAAGGCGGTTACTCTCCTTGAATTGTCTGGTTCAAACAAGCTGCTTTCAATAAGATGAAAGGCTTCTATAAATTCGCTAGAATATCCTCTCCAGTTCTCAAGATAATTGTCTAAGCTGTCTTTTATACTTGAAAACTTACCGACTTCAACGTCATAGAAGACTTTTCTGAAATCCAGAGATAAGGGGGGTTGAAGATTTTCTGAAGCAAAAGCGATAGCTTTTTCCAAGTTAGGAGTATGTCTCATGTAAATCACGATGTAAAGTATTGCTGGAACCATTTGGGAAGACGCTTTAAGTCTCCATCTGTTTGCGAGTCTTGCAGGGTATCCCTTCATAAAATAGAATAAGAATGTTGCAAGTATCATAGTTAACAGAAAAAATAAAAATGGAAAGTTTGCAAAATCCCCTTTGATTAAAACAGTTCCAACTGAAAACAAAATCCCTATTATAAACACGAAGACAAAAGACATGACTGCTAAGTTCAAGGCCTGCCAGGGTTCAACATCAACGTGGGCTGCTTTCAGTTGTGCATTCACTTCTTGGTTATCTTTTTCAGAAATGTTTAGTCTTATGAAGCTTCCCAAAGACCTGCAGAGTTTTTCATATCTTGTTAGTTGGGGAGAGAGCTCATCTTTAAACTTCGTATACTCGCTGCTATAGCCAGAATCAGAAGTCTGTATTTGACTTTCTATTCTTGCCCCATATTTTTTAAGAATGTCTTCAACACTGAATTTTCTGGGAGGCATTTTTCACCAATTTTTATTATTAAACAAACCAAAAACAATTAATAAATCTTTAGAATAAACTTATTCTTTCGAGCCAATTACTTTTCTTAAATTGATCAGGCAGATTCCTCCAACAACTAACGAAAAAATGTAATATATTATTCTTTGCAAGAAAGATATTACTAAAGCAAAAACCAATGGAATCCCTAATGCAGAATAAAGGAGAGCCATGCTTCCTTCGGTGATTCCTATACCGCCAGGCACCGGTGAAAAACTACCTATGAGGCCCCCTATGACAAAAACCACAGCTATTGCAAAAATATTAACTTCTTTTCCAAAAGACAGGAATAAAAAATAAGCCACAAGAAAGTTCAATACCCAGAAAACAATTGAAAGAGACAACCCAATGCCTATTTTTTTCTTGTCTTTAACAATTTTCCTAAATGAATTTGTAAAGCTCTTCACATGATGATTGATAAACTTTTCAAAATCATCAGAAGTTTTAAATCTCTTTCTTATGAAACTAAAAAAATGTAATCTCTTGAAGAATACTCCTATCTTAAAATGGCTTTTCCTCAATATTAAGTAAAAGATTACAACGAGCCCAATGGCAAGAGTAGACAGCAACGAATAAAAAATAATTCTCAAGGTATCAGAGATATTGATGTACACAAAAACAAGGCAGATGGCAATAAACGTTAAAAAAACCAAAGCTAAAATCCTAAAAAAAGCATCGGCTAAAACATAACTGAAAACTTTAGTTTTTGGTTTTTTATATTTTTCAGATATAAAATAAGCTTTAACTGGCTCACCACTAAAACCTGGGTCTGGTGTTAATGTTGCGAAAAACGCTCCTGCAAAAACCGATTGTAAGAAAAACCAAAAATTTCCTTTGATGTACGGCCTGAAAACATATATGAGTTTTAAAGCCCAGACTATGAAAGTTAAAAACATTGCGACAAAGGCCAAAGTCAGCCAAAAAGGGTTCAAATAAGTAAAGATAAGATAAATTTCATAAAGATTGACTTTTCTTAAAAAATAAATCAACACCCCCACTACAATAAAGCTGAATATAAAACCAAACCACCTCTTCATTGAGACTAATAGCGAAGAGAATTTATAAAGTTAGTGAATTTGAACGATTAGATTTGTTTCTTTTTTATCTGAGCATTCAACCATTTTTGCCATTCGGGAAAGACTCTCTCGCTTAAAGGCAGACCAATCTCCTCCCTAATTTTGGAAGAAATCTTATGAAAAGAATCGTTAGCTAAAACAGTGAACCCTGCCTCTAAAATCGCGGGGTTTTTTATTTTTTCAGCAGCATTGACAATTTCTTTTTTAATTTTAGCCCTTAGCAAAATATTGTCATAAACGGCATCCCAATTTCCAGCCCAGCCCTTAACATTTGAAGCGACAGATTTTATTATTTCGCTGTCTCCATTAATCAAATCTTCGCTGGCTTCCAGATCATCTTTCTCGACATTATAGTTAAGCAAGTCAACAAATCCTTTTTCTTCCAAAGGATCTTTCCTCCAATGTTTTCTGACTTCAGAGATTTGAACAAGTCTCCTAAATGAATGCAGGCCATCCGCGCTCTTTATTGGATTTGCAACAGCGATTATATCTGTTGCCTTAAAACTTGTTGCAGGTACTTCAAGATCATTCACGACTCTATCAAAAACACCATAAGGCGAGGCCCCATGTATAGTTCCAGCAACGACGTTCGCCAATGCCCCAACCCTCATGGCTTCGTAAAGAGCCTTAGCTTCAAGACTTCTGACTTCCCCAATTATCAGGCAAGAATCCCCAAGTCTTAGGCTAGTTCTTATTCCGTCATCTGCAGAAACCTCTGAAGTCTCCTTTAACAAGGACGATCTGACCTTCATTCTCAAAATGTCATATCCTAGTTTTCTCAAAGAATCAAAAGGCAGTTCTAAGGAATCCTCAATAACGATCACTCTGTACTTTGGAATGATTTCTAGCATTAAGCTCCCCAGCAAAGAAGTTTTTCCTGAACTTCTCGTCCCTGCAATCAGCATTGTCCTTGCTCCATCAATCAAAAAACTCAAAAGCCCTGCAGAAAATGGATTCAGCATTTTGGTTTGAACAAACAGTGGCAAAGTCCAAGGCTCATCTCTATGTCTTCTTATTGAATAGGCCAGTCCATCAGGAGAGAGAGGCCTCTGAATAATCGCAATTCTCGCTCTTATTTTTCCAATTTCAAGTTGAGTGTCCAAAATAGGATTAGCTTCATCTAAAGGTCTTCCAGAGATAACTCTAAATTTCGCAGCCCATGAATCAGCATCTTCCTGGCTTGGAAGAATATTAGTCACACATTCATCATATTTTTGATGTCTCACAAAAATTGGCGTCTGAGGGGTAGGGGCATTAAGAGAAATATCCTGAAGATTTTTATCCTGAAGCAGAACTTCAACAACACCAAAGCCTATGGTGTGTCGAACTAAAATAGTTGCCAGCTTATTAAGGTCCCCATAACTTAATTTTATTCTCTGATTTTGTGCTAAGTCCTGCAACAAGTCTTTAGAAATGTTGAAAAAAACCTGCCTTGTTCTTTCAGTATCGGTAAATTCTTCCGCTTTTGGCTGATGTTCTATAAGAACTCTCCTTGCAAGATTCAAAAGAAGGTTATGCTCTTCCGGAAGTGCATTTTCAGGTGGAACCAAATGATAAATAAGTTTAGCATCATCCTTTCTCCTTAAGATTGTTACAATAGATTCCTCAAAATTCTCAGGATTAATTTTATACTGGTCCACTATTTCAGCATCATCGGGAAGGTCAGAAACCAATCTTGTAAAAGTAAAGTTGGGAATGACGTCTGGCTTGAAAACTTTATGGTAAATTTCTCTGCTTCCATTCTTGTAATTCTCAAAATAGGGAAAAAGAAATTGTATCAGTCTTGAATTCTCAAGCAGCTGGAATATCTTTTCTAAAAAATGGATATAGTTCGCCTGATCTAACTTGTAAAACGAATCGACTCTTTCGAGTAAAACTCTTGCAGAGATAAGATCTTTCTTCAATT
Source organism: Nanobdellota archaeon (assembly GCA_038046245.1). Classification (GTDB taxonomy): domain Archaea; phylum Nanobdellota; class Nanobdellia; order Pacearchaeales; family GW2011-AR1; genus JBBSXB01. Next base: position 25,678 of record JBBSWO010000006.1, read on the forward strand.
CAAAATAAGCATAAACTGGATCTTTCTTGAGCAAAAACAAAAACGCAAAAAGTCTGTTGTATCTTTCAGAAAAAAACTGAGGAACGTTCGTAACTAATTTGTCCTGTGAAAGGATTCTCTCTTGTTTTATCAAAAAGACATAAAGCTGAGCAGTCTCCAGAAGGAAATTGACCTCTCTCGCATCATAATTGTAGTTTTTTTGCTGCACCAAAACAACTCTTGAAACATTTGGGTTTCTTATTAAAGAGTCAACAACCCTTTCCATGACTTCTGGACTTTCAGCGACATCTGGAACAAAAGGTGCCCCAAGATAATTAATGTAAAGAACGTCTTCACCTCCTTGTCTTTTCACCTCAGTGGAGTATAATTGCGACTCTTTTGGTATCATTGCCAGAAGAGTATTTGAAAGTTTAAATTATTTTGTGTCGGCATAAAAAACATTTTAAACTCATGAATACTGACTATACAATGCCTGAAGACTATAATTTCCAATACTACACTGACATAAATCTGAAGCTAAGGGACCTTGAAGAAAAGAACAGGATATTGAAAGACAGGCTTCTCCTGATTGGGGAGAATCTTGTTGAAACAAAAGAGAACTTCACCCAGGATTTGCTGACTTTAAAAAAAGATTTTGAGGAGATTAAATCGACATTGAACAGATTAAAGAATTTTATTGAAACAGCTTCATCAGAATTTTCTAAATTTGCAAGAAAAGAAGATCTGGAAATCCTCTCAAAACAGGCAAGAATGTTTCAACCATTAGATTTACTAAGAAAATCAGACTTAGAAAAATTAAAAAAGAACTAAGTACTGATTAAATCAACAAAAAAGGCAAAAAAGAAAAATGGGAGTTTTAGATTACGTGATGCAGATGAAAAATTCTGGAAATAGCGACTCTGAGATAATTAGATTTCTTCAAAATCAGGGAGTTCCTCCAAAAGAGATTCAAGACGCATTAAACCAGGCGCAAATAAAAAATGCAGTTTATGGAGAAGACATGCAGCAGTCAATAATGGATTATTCTCAGTCTCCTGAAGCTTATCCTATGCCAAATCAGGACACATATATTCCTCAGCCAAACAATCTCCCACAAAATCAGACAGCACAGCCAGTTTATCAGCCACAACAATACCCCCAACAACCTCCACAGCAATATCAAACATACCAACAACAAGACAATACATACTATCCCCAAGAGACACAAGAGTATTATCCTCAAGAGCAAGAATATACCTCGTCCGGAACAGACACTTCAACACTTATAGAAGTCGCAGAGCAGGTGTTCTCTGACAAAATAAAAAAGATTGAAAAGCCGTTAGATTCACTAAATGAGTTCAGAGCCCTGTCAGAAACAAAATTAAAAATAATGGAAGAAAAACTGCAGAGGATAGAATCGATAATAGACAGTCTTCAGATCTCGATACTCGACAAAATCGGCTCATATGGAAGCAACCTTAATTCTATAAAGAAAGAGATGGAAATGATGCAGTCATCTTTCACCAAGATGGTAAATCCTTCAGCGGATAGAAATATCAGAAGATAAAAAATAAATTTTTCTAAAAACTAATGATTATAGTGTCTGAACATTACTGGAGCATAAGGTTTCATAGGATCCTTTTTATTGCTAGAACCAACAACCACTCCGATTATAACTAAGAATATTATCAGCCCGAGTATGACATCCCAATTCTGCTGCCACCAAGCAGATCCAATATTCCATCCTAAAGACGTTGATGTATTGATCAATACAACGATGATTATCACTGCCCCAATAGCCAAAAGCGTCCAACCGATTCCTGGCTTTGAAGGATCAATGAATAATCCAGCAAGAATAATTATGACTAGTATTATAGCTAATCCCACTCCCACTCTAGGAAAGACTTCTGAGAAAAATCTCGGCACAAAATCAAACTGCAACGACATTAAGCCGACAGCCAAAGCAAGAATAGAATTGATCGCTTTATTGTCCTGGAAAAGTTTCATCTGATTTAATATACCGAAGACAAGTGCAAAAATCATCAAGAAAGGAATAAGATAACTAAAGATTCCGAACTGTTCCCATTGAAGAAGCAAGTTCCCGATTGTTCCACCATAAAACCCACTCCATGCCAAATAGCCCACCTCTATCATGCTGTTACTAAACAAAATTATTTTAAATATGTTTCTATGTTTGGATTTTTGAAAAAATCCGATTGGTTTTCTTCATATGAAATGTAAATAAAATGAATAAACAAAATAATCACCACAACCCAGCCCTAAAAAACTTTCCATGAACATTCAGAATTACTTTCCTTTTCCGCCTTTACCACTCATAAGAACAACTGCAAGCGCCGCAGCTATCAAGACTACAAGAATGATATTGCTCCAGACATCAGTGCTCCAGCTTTGCTTGAACAAGGCATTAATAACATCGTCCCAAATTCCAGTAATCAAGAACATAGCAATAAGAACAGCAAGGATAACAACTATTCCCGCACCAATTTTTATGCCCTTACCTTCGAATTTAGCTTCACCGCCAGTTATAAATCCCCATAGCAAAAGAACAACAAATACTATGACCAGTCCGACAGATAAGAACAAGACTAGATGCGTAACTATATATTTTGGGAAAATAGCTCCGACAAAAATTAGTCCAATAACAAGAGCAGTGAATGCATTAACCTGCTTTTTGTCGCTTCCGAAAATTTTTGTCTTCTCGAGTATGGCGAAAGCTATGAAGAATATCAACAAAAACGGATATATAAAATTCGTAAGAACAGGACTTTGTAAAATATTGTCTGCCATTATGTTTAAAAAATGTAAGCTCACTATTTATATCTTTTCGAATATACTAAGCTTTTAGCAAATACCTCTCTTTTGTTAAAGCATCTCTTCAGGAACTTCATCTATTTCAGATTCTATTGGGTTTGGAAGAGCGGTTTTGCTTATAATGAAAACATCACTTATAGCTTTGACAAAATGGTGAGGAATTATGACTCCTCTAGCCCCGCCTATCAAAGAAGTAACAGATCCGCCAACTCTTATTCTCCAACCATCGATCTTGTTTTCAAGAAGATTGGCTTCTTCAACCTCTCCAAAGTATTCACCTGAATCCGTAAACACCTTAAGTCCTATAACTTCACTTATTTTTCTTAATCGCATACAAAATTCACTATTTATTTATTTAAATACTTTTCCGTAATGCATTATAAGATATTCAATAACAAAATTTATAAAAAACTAAAAACTAGCTTTATCATGATGAATGTAAAAGAAATCAGTTTTATGGTGTTGGCATCAATTGTTTTAGCATTTACGATTACACTATTGACGTCGCTGAATTCTTTTTTTACATTTCTTCTCATAGTTTTTGTGATAATTTTGATAAATGTGCTGGTGAAAAAAATCACTGCTTTTATCCTTGACTCAAGAATAGACATAAAGCTCTGGGAAATAAGCAGATATGGTTTTAAGCCTTCTCAAATGTTCAGAAAACCAATTCCAGCAGGAATCATATTTCCCTTGCTTATAGTGTTCATAACCGTAGGAAAGGTCTATTGGCTTGCTTCGCTGGTCTTTGAAGTAAAGGCGAATGTCTCAAGGACAGCGAAAAGATGGGGGACCTACGCTTTCTCCGAAATGACTGAAGGCCATATAGGGATAATCGCCGGAGCAGGGATTTTAGCCACTTTATTCTTCGCACTGGTGGGGTACCTTCTCGGCTTTGAAAGCTTTGCAAAAATAAGCATATTCTACGCGTTCTTCAATATGCTCCCAATCTCAGAACTTGACGGGAACAAGATATTCTTCGGAAGCATTGTCTTCTGGAGTTTCCTAGCAATTTTGACCCTTATAGGATTAGGGTACGCCTTCTTGCTGATATAACATGACAAACCAAAAATTTTTCGAGAGAAAAAGCGTTGTAGCAACATTCGGAATTCTGGCACTCTTAGGAGGATTTTATTTCTTAAATGAAAGTTATCTCACAGGAAAGGTCACAGGAAATTACGTTTCAAGTGGCTCTGGACTTTTTGACTTTTTCCCGATACTGGGATTTCTGCTTATTCTTTGTTCAGCAGTCCTGATAATTTACTCTATAGTCAGAAAAGAGTAATAGAAAAGAATAACCTATTTATAGTTCAATAATTTTTTTGGGAAATGCTGACAAAATTTCTCGTAGGAATAGAGCCAAGGGAATACCAAAAAGCAATATATCAAACCTGTTCTGAAAAAAATTGTCTCGTTGTTCTCCCGACAGGAATAGGCAAGACACTTATAGCGTTGATGCTGGCAGTAGAAAGGCTTCAGAAGTTTCCAGAAGACAAAGTTGTTTTTTTAGCGCCGACAAAACCATTAGCAGAACAGCATCTGAATTATTTTAAAAAACACCTTACAGAACTTTTTGCCGAGCTGCAACTTTTCACAGGATCGGTGGCTCCAATGCTAAGAAGGAAAATCTGGGAAACCACAAACATAATTTTCTCAACTCCCCAATGCATTGCAAACGATTTAAGGAATGAATTATACAATCTGAACGATGTCTGTCTCCTTGTGGAAGATGAAGCCCACAGGTGTATAAAAAATTATGATTACAATTATATTGCAAAAAAATACACAGAAAGTTCAAAACATCCAAGGATAATTGGGCTGACTGCTTCACCAGGGTCAGAAATTTCAAAGATAAAAGACATATGTAGAAATCTCTCCATTGAAGCTGTAGAATTAAGAACAAGAGAAAGTGAAGATGTAAAAAATTATCTTCAAGAGTTGGAGTTCGAAAAAGTCTTGATAGATTTCCCTGTAGAGCTTCAGGAACTAAGACATGTTTTAAGAAAAATCTATGATGGATACATAGAAGAATTAAGAAGCAGAAAAGTTCTGTTTGGGCCAGCAACAAAAACAGGCCTGATTGAATTGCAGAAAAAGATTTTTGCAACGATATCTCGAGGCAATAGCAATTTCCAGTATTTGTTGGGGGCAAGTGCATGTGCTCAAGCAATCAAGTTACAGCATGCTTTAGAATTATTAGAAACCCAGACTCTTCCAAGCCTGAATAAATATCTAAAAGCGTTATTTGAGCAGGCTGCAAAAAAACAAAGCAAGGGAGTGGTAAAACTTGTTTCAAAACAGGAGTTTAATTTTGTCTATTCAAAAGTAAACGAACTTTTGGCAAAGGATTTTGAACATCCAAAAATGAAAATATTGAGGGATATTATAACAAATGAACAAAAATCAAATGAAAACTTCAAGATGATTGTTTTTGCGCAGTTCAGAGAAACCGCTTTGGAAATAACAAAAGGATTGAATAAAATTTCTGGAGTAAGAGCCAAGGTTTTTCTCGGACAGACAAAAAAAGCAGGTTCTGGATTAAGCCAAAAAGACCAGAAAAAAATAATTTCCGAATTTGAGCGGGGGGAAGCGAATGTTCTTTGTGCAACCTCAATTGGCGAAGAGGGATTGGATATTCCTGAAGTCAATGGGGTTATTTTTTATGAACCAGTGCCATCTGCAATAAGAGCAATCCAAAGAGCCGGAAGAACTGCCCGTTTAATGAAAGGAAAACTCATAATCCTCATAACAAAAGGTACAAGAGATGAGGCATTTTACTATGTCTCAAGGTCAAGGGAGAGAAAAATGCGAACAGCAATAAGCAGCATAAAAGAAACTTTAGGGTTGAATAATAAAACAGAAAAACAACAAAAACTATGATAGTTACAATTTCTGGAAAGCAAGGAGCAGGAAAAACAAGTGTTGGTAAAGGATTGGCAAAGAAACTCAGTTACAGATTTATTTCTATAGGGGATTTGAGGGGCGAAATAGCAACGGAAAAAGGGCTTACGATAGATGAATTGAACAAGATTGGTGAAAAAGAAGATTGGGTGCACAAAGAGGCAGACAAAAAAACTATTGAGATTGGAAAGGCTAGGGATAATTTTATAATTGAAGGGTGGATAGCCTATTACTTTATTCCAAATTCAAAAAAGATTTTTCTCGATGTTAGTGAAAATGTGGGGGCAGAGAGAATTTTCAAAGACCAAAGGAAAGATGAGAAACATTGTAAAACGTTGGAGGAAATGAGAAAGTTGTTGGATCATAGGATGAACGAGACAGATTCACAATTCAAAAAATATTATAAAATTAATTTTTTAGACAAGTCTCAATATGACTTGATGATTGACACAACCAATCTTTCAATAGAGGAAGTAGTAAACAAAATTTTAAAATTCTTAAAATGACATCAAAATTCCTGGATATCTTCTCAAAAAGACCAGAAAAAATAATAAAAGAACCGATAAAAGTCACGGCAGATTACAGAGAGAAAAACTCCCTAGTCATATCAGAACTTATTTCTTTAGGGGCAGATGTTGAGGTCAAGGAATTGAAAGTCGCGGACTATATAGTTAACAACGTCGCTATAGAAAGAAAAACAGTCTCAGATTTTGTTTCTTCAATGATCAATAAAAGACTTGTAAAACAGCTAGAAGAACTGGAGCAGTATGCAAGTAAACTTCTTATCATAGAGGGAATAGATGAAAAAGATCTGTACAATGATGAAGCAGAGGGAGTTAATGGAAATGCGATAAGGGGTTTTTTGCTTTCTATAGTTTTAAGACACAAAGTCCCAATAATTTTTTCAAAGAATTCGGAGGATACTGCAAAATTTATTTTTCTGTTGGCGAAAAAGAAAGAAACAGAGATATCTTTGAACGCCAAGAAAAAATCATTCAATAAAAAAGAGCAGATGCAATTTATTCTTGAAGGTTTTCCAGGAATAGGCCCAAAAACCGCAAAAAAAATTCTTAATGAATACAAAACTTTGCACGCCGTTTTTAGCGCGCCTTTAGAAGAACTTCAGGAACTAATAGGAAAAAAAGCAGAGATATTCAAGATTCTCGATGAGAAGTATTAGAGATCTATGTCCCCTCTATAAAATCCATGTCTGCAATAGTGACATCTAAAAACACCATTACTATAATAAATTTTGGACGGAAATTTCTCAGTAGATCTGTTTGAAACGCAACCATTGTTCGCACACGCAACAATTCCCTCTAAAACGCCTGGAATCTCAACATTTCTTTTTTCAACAATCTTCCCACCACTAATAATGTTCACAGTAGCATTTGGTGCAACTAGCGCTATTAAGTTTATCTCATAAGAAGAAAGTTTCCTACCTTCTATTTTTAAAAACCCTTTTTTTCCTCCATCTAATTTCTGGCTATCATATCTATTCCCCAAAGAAACCCTTCCATCATGCTCTTCTAATTTTAAAAGTCGGGCAACTTTCCAAGTTACACTCGGATCCAAATGATCTATTGCTAATCCATCATCAATTCTTCTTATGCTTTGTTTCTCGTTCGCCATTTTCTATTAAATTATTTTAAAATTTATACCACGATTAAATCAAGGAGGCTCATTCTAGTAGGTGGGCCATTTCCTGCTTGAGGAATGTAGTGAGCATACTCTGTATCATCAATATCTCGAGCGACTTCATTAAATATTGGCATAGGATGAAGGATCTTAAATCCCGGTTTAGGGGTTTTAATTATATTACGTTTAAGGTTATACCTTGATGTAACATCCTCATACATCTGATCTCCTTCAGGCCCCTTTGGAAACCTTTCTCTTTGCACCCTAGTCATATACAAAAAATCAACATCTCCACTATTAATAATTAATTCTAAATCTTCTAAATCATGTTCACTAAAAAATGCGCCTTTAGTTTTGAGTCTTTTTAATAAGTCTTTGGGCATTTTTAATTGCTCAGGTGAAATAAATTTTATGTTACATCCTTCATACTTAAGACCTAAAGCTTCAGCCAAACTATGAACGGGTCTGCCATACATAAGATCTCCTGCAATAGCAATTTTCAAACCATCAATACTCCCTCTGTGCTCCCTAATTGTGAATAAATCAAGAAAAGTTTGAGTAGGATGAAAATTTTTGCCATCCCCACAATTAATAAAAGGTGCCTTGATGAGATCTGCCGCCAACTGAGCAACACCATCATTATCATGTCTCATTACAACAACATCGGGGTTGTAAGAATCAATTACCTTAAAGGTATGTTCTAAAGTTTCACCCTTAGAAAAAGAACTTTTACCAACATCAAAATCAACAACACTGCCTCCAAGTCTTAACATTGCCATTTGCGTGCTCATTACAGTCCTAGTGCTATCTTCAACAAAAATTGGAACCATTATTCGCCCAGCCAACCTTTGAGAATAATTACCCATCCTAGCCTTAATTTCTGCAGCATTATCTAAAACATAATCAATTTCTTGTTTAGAAAAATCTTCAATAGAAATAACATCTCTTCCAACAAAATCATCTCTGCTAACCATTAAAATAAATCAAGATTCCCCCACCTTATAACAACCTATATACTGCAATATATATTTTAGAATTCAACAATTGTATAAAAGATAAAATGCGTTATTATTTTTTATTTCAGGTCATACTCCTCTAAAACACTATACACTGGACCTTCTGGGCGTAAGTCGGATTTCATTAGTCTGAAGCGACTCACTTTGAATTTCATCTTAGGAATTTCAATTTTTTTTAGTTTTTCTAAAAACTCTTTTTTGTTTTTTATGTTCTTGACTCTTGCAACAGTCAAATGCCCCATAAATCTTTCTTCTGGCTTGAATATATCCCCTAAAACACTGTCAACAACTTTCTGCAAAACTTCTGCTCCCTTGATATGAAGCCAGACTATTCTTATGTAAGAAGGAGAAAAAACACCTACTGCGTCAAGTTCTAAATCAAAGCTTGCAGTATTTATTATCTTAAGTTTTTCCTTTACGAGTTTAATTTTCTCTTCATCAATCTCTCCAAGAAACTTAAGAGTTAAATGAAGATTTTCAGGCTCTACCTTTTTGCCAAAAAAATCTGGAAGTTGGCCCTGGGTTCTTTGCACTTCCTTCTTGACATTTTCAGGCAGGTCTATGGCAATAAAGCTCCTTATCATAAAAACTCTGCTAAAATCTTAGCCCCAAGTTTAATTGTCTTTTCATCGTGATTTTTGTCTTTCTCCGCGTCAATCTCAACAATGTCAACAGCTTTTAGGCCTTTGACTCTGTTCAACCTCTGGATTAGATAAATAAGCTGCCTGCTTGTTAGACCTCCCGGCTCATTGAAGGAAGTTGACGGTGCAAAGGCGGAATCAACAACGCTAACATCTATTGAAAGATATAATACTTTCCTGTTTGAAAATTCCATTATAGTATCACAAATATTCTCAATATCCAAAGTAATCTTATTTGTGTCTATCATCCTTATCCTTTGCCCCTTCAAAAAATTAATTTCCTCTATTCTTGAATTTCTAACCCCGACAAGAAGTATGTTTTCTTCAGGAAAACCAGCATCAATAACTTTCCTAAGCCATTGTTTGTTGTTTGGAAAATTATTTGGATTTTCGCAGTTAGGGTTGGAATCAAAAACTATAAGGCACGGCTCATCGCCCTCTTCTCTGCAATAATTTAAGAAAGCTTTTACCAAAGAATAGCTTATGGAATGGTCCCCACCTAAAAAAACAGTTCTTGGCTTGGCCTCAAAAGTCTCAAAAGCATTTTCATAAATTAATTTGTTTGTAAGCTCTAGATTTTTGTTGTCAAGGTGTATCTCTTCCAAATCCAGCAAGTTTTTGTCTATCAGCTTACCCTGTTCGTTACTTCCTATTTCATCAAGTTTTTCTATTATCTCATTTCCTGCGCCTTTGCAACCCTTATTCCCGTTGACTCCTGGAACTTTAACAACAAACATTATACACATAAGAAAGCCTATTTTAAAAAATTACCTGGCAGAAGCAAAAAGCATTTAAAACGTGCTTTCCTTTAAATAATAGGGTTTGAAAGGAGGAGAGAAAAAATGCACAAACTAACCGGTTGGATCTTTTTGGTTATTGGTATCTTGATGTTGCTTCCTTTAATAGGAATCGGCCTAGGAAATATAGGGACTTGGTTGATAACATTAGGATTCCTTGTAATAGGTATAATCAAGATAACTGCAAAATAAGGCAGTAATTTTTTATTTTTCTTTTTTTATTTATAACTGTTAGAATTAATTGTCTATTCCTGCCCTAACATCTTTTTCCGCAACAGCCTTACATGCTGCAGATTTAAAGATTCTTCCAAAGAATGTGCACTTTGAAGTAGAACTTTTACATACTCCATTCAAACAGCCATAAGGGCAATTGAAGTTCCCACCATTTAGAGTATTATTCTCAGAACAGGAATATTCATGCAAAGTGTTTCCAGTCCCATTTCCAGCCACACAGAAATCAGCATATTTCAAACTCTGGCTTCCGCTCGTTATTGTTGCTGTTCCCTTTGCATATGGATACCATCCTCCGTCTGAATCTGAGCAAGAAAGTGTTTGATTATTAGAAAAGCCGTACCAAGATGTACACAAACTAAAGGCATCATTGAAGTTATCACTTGTCAAACTCTCTGCGCTAATTAGTTGATTGCAAGTTCTAAACCCTAGATGAGAATCAACATAAGATTTTAGATAAGTTTGGATATTTCCTGCTTCAATAGCATATAAATATGACACCCAATTTCTAGGATAAACAACAAGGCTACTTTTATTAGTAACGATTACGGAAGTAGTATTTAACATTATTTGTCTCGTGACATTTCTACTATCAACTATCAAAGAAGGAATGTTTTTATTACTCAAATAGGTTTGGACATCTCCTAACCATATAACATCTAAAAAAGAGGAACCCGGATAAGATATGTAAGTCAAATAGAAAGGATTCCAACTGAAAGTATTATTGGAGCTCACACAAGCTCCATTACTGCAAACGCCACCACTAGAAGCACAATTGTAAACTCCCGTTCCTAAAACTCCACTGTTACAAGCATACTCATAAACCCATCCCGCATATGTTCCATTCAGGACACAATAATCATTGTAAGTTTGCCCTTGATAAGTTGCTGTTCCTTGAATATTGTAATCGTAACCGCCGTCGCTGTCAGTACAAGTTACAGTAGTTGTGTTTCCAGAAACATTAATATAAACTGTTTTCAAGTTATTCACTGGATTAATATCGCTTTCGTTATGTATCCCTTTTCCATTATAACTTCTCTTTAACTCCCAAGTACCTGCTTTGTTGAATGTATAATTTTCATAATAATTTTTGATTTCTCCAGCCAAGATTAATGTGCCCGGGCTTCCACCCCAACCTCCTCCAGCACAACCACTAGGATCACCTAGAAGACATGTTGAAGCAGATCCCCCAGTGATATACCCATTAACATTTCCAAGATTTTTGACTGTTTTAGCAATCATGATTAATTGCCCAACTTCAGGAGTGTTGTCTGAAAATGTAATTGAGGTTGTTGCTAAATCAAAAATTCCTGACGAATTTCCACAGCCCTCATCAATTTGTGCATTACAATTATTGTCTATTCCATCACTACAAACTTCAGCTTTCCCAGGGTTTATATTAGCATTGTTATCCGCACAATCACCAGTAGCGCTTATTAATTCACTGCTCGTGTAATAATTCAAAGGCCTTAAGCATTGGACTAAATAAGCACCATTACCGTATCTGTCTTTATCAAGATCACTATACCATATTTGTCCTGGTCTTTCTAAAGCGTTATTATCATTGCAATCTAGAAAAGAACCACAATTTGAAAAAAAAGTATCCGCATCATTATCTATGCATCCAGTAGTTTGTTGACAAACACCATTACTACAAACATAGTTAGCTCCAAGATTAGCGCAAGAGTAAGTCACATAAGCAAAGCCGGACGTATTTTGATTACAATAATATTCTACAACATAATTACCTGAACAAGTATCATTAAAAAAATAATTCGTAAAATTAGAATCCTGCCCATAAACAGTTCCTTTCAGAATATAATTCAACCCACCATCAGAATCAGTGCAAGACGGTGTTGATGCTGTTGAACCAACAAAACTTCCATCATCTACAACTTTAACGGGCTGTCCAGTTATCTTGCCGAAAATATCAGAGAACCAGGACGCAGAAACAACAGATAATGATAAAACAATAATTAGAATCCCTAAAACCAAAAATAAATTACTCCCCCTCTTCATAATAGGTCAACAGATCATATCTTTATAAATATTCTCAAACCAAACTTCTAGAATTATCAGCACCGCAGTCATACAAAGAATTGGAACATCTTATGCTGTCATAGCTGCATCCAGCAGGAATTGAGGGCATGCATTCAGAGCCACAAGAATTTTTAGTACCTTTTACAGTACAATCACTTGACCCAGAACTAATATCGCCATAAGCATTATTGCTACAAGAATAATCTACAATACAGGTTTTCATACAGCATGAATTCAAAACGCTACTAAAAGCGTCCCCTGTAGGTTTAATACGCAGAAAAACATTGAAGATAAGGAAAAGAGCAAACATAATAAGTATAGTAATTACCAAAACCCACCAAAATAATTTGTTATTCTTCTTTTTCATAATAGGCCTACGTTAGCGATGTTTATAAATTTTATTCAGGCACCAACGCAAAAAAACTATACACCTTCAAGGCTTCTTTAGCAAGTTTCTTGACATCCTCAAGTTTAACCTCTTTGATGTTCTTCTCAAACTCATAAAACTCTTCAGCATTTCCGTCAGCCTCATGATAAAGAAGATTGGCCATCTGGGACATGGACTCTTCCATAGCAATATTATAATTGCCAATTAACTGATCTTTTATGCTTTGCAGTTCTTTTTCCTCCAAACCCTCTCCAACTTTTTTAAACTCTTCAACAATCAACTCTCTGACTTTCTCAACATTTTCTTTTTGTGTTCCAACATAAATCTTGTTATATGAAAAATATTTGCTCGATGTGGCTTCTCCAGAAACCGAATAAGCAAGATTTCTTTTTTCTCTTATTTCAGAAAATAGCCTTGAAGACATGCCTTCAGCAAGAACAGCACTTAAAACTCTTGCTGCATAACTTTTTTTATCGTAAGCTAAAGGAGTGTGATAAGCAAAAACGACATTTGCCTGATCAAGACCTTTTCTTTTTTCAGTTTCAGAATTATTTTTTGTCTTTACTTTATATTCTGGAACTTTCCCAATTTTCTTTTCAAAATTCTTTTCGGCAAAATTAACAAGCTTTTCAAAGTCAGTGTCTCCGACAACACATAGAATCATATTATTGGGGGTATAAATTTCCTTGAACCTCTTTACCATTTTTTCTCGGTTTATTGAATTCATAGTTTCATGAGTTCCGATTAAATCGATTCCCAAAGGAGCATCATAAAGAAAATTTTGTATTCTGTCATCAACGTGTATTCGGGGATTGTCTTTTCTCATTTTTATTTCTTCAAATATAACTTTTCTTTCTTTGTCCATTTCCTTTTCATCAAACAATGGATTTTTTACCATATCAGATAAAACATCCAATGCAACATTTATCTTATTAGAAGGCATTTTGCACCAATAGGCAGTAAGCGTTTCAGAAGTAAAACCATTTAGCACTCCCCCGTTTTTTTCAATCTCCATAGGAATCTTTTGAGCGTTTCTTGTCGGGGTCCCTTTGTACAGCATATGCTCAATAAAATGAGATACCCCTTTTTCTTTGACATCTTCATTGATTCCCCCACATTTTACTGCAAAGGCAACGCTGACAACTGGAAGGTCTCTTTTTTCAAACAATACAGTCATTCCGTTTTTCAAAACTTTTCTGAAGAATTTTGGTTTCATGCAGCAAAGAAGGAAATTCAGTTTTTAAACTCTTTTCTCAAGCACAATATATCTTTCAGAGCCCAGCTCAAAGTCGTCCAAAACATTAAATTCCTGTTTTATAAAATCAAATATCCAACTCCTGTTAACTTTGAACTTCTTTTTAGCTGCCATGCTTCTTGTCGCAAAACTCACCACAACTTTATCAACTAAAGGAGCAATTTCTCTCAAAAGTTTTTTAGAATAATCCCTTTCAAATTCTTCCAAAGCATCTAACACTTTGAACAAAAAAACAATTTTTTCCCCTTTTTGTATTGAAATTGTTTTTTTTATTTTCTCCAGCTCAAACAAGCTCCCATGAATTGCCACAGCATTAAGCTTTTCTTTCTTAAAATAATGATTCATCAAATCAACTAGCTGCCCAACAGCCTCAATTGCGATATATTTTATCTTCTTATCAAAATATTTATAGCTAAATCCATTTATTCCTGCACCAAGGTCAAAAATAGTTCCATTAAAATTTTCTAAAATTCTTTTGTATAGCTCTTGATAATAAGAAAGTCTTTCCCTTGTTGAAAGATGCTTCCTTAAAATCCATTCAGCATCTTTATCCTTCAAAGACAGAAGTTTCTTGCTTACAAAGGCCCCGTAAATTTTATGCAATAGCTCACGAGTCAATCTAACCTTCTCTTCCTCACTTACCTGCCTTCTCTCAAACATAGAATAAGCCCTTTCAACATCTTTAAGAGGAAGTTCAGAAAACTCCCTTTTCTTCATTATTTCTTTGATTATCTCTTTATTGACCATATTGACAAAATTTTTAATCATTGATTATTTATAAATTATGTATAAATAACATGGCGTCAACAAACCAGTCTCCTTTTTACAAGCAAGCAGAGTTAAAATTTCTGAATGCGCAGACAAATGAAGAAAAACTAAAATGGCTTGAAGAAATGATAAGAGAATGCCCAAAACATAAATCAAGTGAAAAGATGCTTGCCAATCTTAAAACTAGATATATAAAGTTAAAAGAAAAAATACAAACTTTAAAAAAAAGTTCTAAGAGTTCAAAAAAGCCAGGCATAAAAAAAGAGGAAATACAGGCAGCAATTATTGGATTTACAAATTCTGGAAAATCCTCATTAGTCTCTCTCTTGACCAACGCTAGTCCAAGAATATCAAGCGTGGACTTCACAACAAGGGAGCCGGTTGTTGGAATGATGTCTTATCAAGGTATACAAATACAATTAGTGGAAATCCCAGCGATAGAGTCAGAATTTTATGATAAGAGTGTTACTCACGTCGCAGATTCAATTTTAATTTTGATAGATAATTTATCTCAACTTCAAAAAATACAAGAGCTAACCTCAAACCTCCCAGGAAAAAAAATAATTGTTTTCAATAAAATTGATTTATTAAGTGAACAAGAGAAAAGGAAAATTTCGGCAAACTTGCAAAGCAAAAAATACAATTTTGTTCTGATTTCAACAGAGACTAAAGAAGGAATAAATGAATTAAAGGAAAAATTGTTTTTGAGTTTTGACAGAATAAGAGTTTTCACTAAAGAGCCTGGGAAAGAAAAATCAAACAATCCTATAGTACTTAAACCAGGTTCAACAATAAAAGACATAGCAGAAAAAATATTCAAAGGGTTCTCGCAAAAAATAAAGGAAACAAAAATATGGGGCCCAAGTTCTAAATTCCCCGGCCAAAAAGTTTCCTTATCCCACGAACTGAAAGATTTAGATGTTGTTGAGTTTAAGACTAGATAAAATAATATATATTTCTAAGAAGAATAATTGATTTAAAACTAAAAATATAGATTAAGATATGAGAGTAAACAAATTGTCAAGCAAAGAAAAAAGAATAATAACTGTTTTAGACGGTGAAACCGGAAATAAGATGGGTTTAGAATCGCTAGCATTAGTATTAGGAATCCAAACTCCAGAAGACGTAACAAATTTTAGGCAAAATGAAATTGGTAATCTAGTCAGAATGGGTTATGTAAAAGCAGGAACTATTTATAGAGGAGCTGTTCCAACAGAAGAAATTTATTTGGGAAAGCCTGGAGAAAAGGCAAAAAATATACTTCAGGGAAATTATGGATTGGTCAGAAAAATCAGAGCTTGGACGTCAAGAGTATTCTAGTTTTCACACCCACTTCTTTCTTATAGGTTCAATTATCTTCCAAAGGTAATCAACTACAGCATTCTTCAGGTCAAGGGGATGCAATTTCCCATGACTGTAAACCTTCTCCAATTCTTCATAGTTGTCAAACTCCAAATTTCCACCAAACTTTTCAGGTCTTTTAATCTCAAAATTTTCAAACCTTGGAAAAATTATCAATTTTGAAATTTGTAGTAGGGGATTATCTTTGATTTCTTTTTCAGGACAATATGCATCTTTTATTGTTTTTTTTATTTCTTCTAAAGAATCAGTTATGCTAATTCCTGAACCAGGGATGCTCTTGGACATTTTTTGCCCAGGCCCTTTTAAAGAAGTTATTAATGGAGTGTGTAAGGCAACGAATTCGTAATTCAAAGTCTTTGCCATATCTTTTCCGATCATATGAACTTTTCTCTGTTCCATTCCTCCCAAAGCGACGTCTACTTTCAAATGTTTTATATCAACAACCTGCATTAAAGGATACCACAATTGGGAAATTGTCGCATTCTCGACATCCCTTGCAATTTCCTGCATGCTTCTTAAGCCTCGGTTTATGGTAGAATTCTGTGCAAGTTTCATTACGTCCAACTGATAATCTTTATTGAACTGAAAATCACTTCCCAAAACAATTTCGGCTTTGACACCAATTGCCTTCAAAGTTTTTCTCCAATTGTCTACTTCTTTTTTTATCTCAGACTCTTGGCCTTTCCTGTTGAGCAAGGCATGAATATCTGCCAATAGTATCACAACATCAAACCCTGCCTTCTGCAAGTCCATCAGTTTTGTTATCGTGACAAAATGCCCCAGATGTAAAGGCCCGTTAGGTTCATAGCCACAATATACTCTTGGGGTTTTCTTCTTCTTCAAAACTTCTTTTAAAGAATCTAAGCTGACAATTTCTTCAGTGTTTTTCTTTATTAGCTCAATCTTTTCTTCACTATTCATCGCCATAAAAAAAATAACTCTTTTTAGTTATTAAAACTTTCCACCCAAACAATTATAAATTTTCATTGCCAAAGCAAATTATGCTTAGACTTATTTTTAACCCAAAAAAAGCAGAGAGACATCCCATGGAAGTTTTTTTCTTGGCAATAGTTTACTCCTCATTTTCAATTCTGTTTGCATTATGGATATTTCCAAGCTATGCTTCCATAGCAATGATATTCCTCACGGTGTTCTCTTGTCTTTATCTTATTCAGAGAGCAATAAACATAGAAGAAAAGAAAGAGGCTAACAAGCCAGAAAAATCTTTATTGAAAGAGCACTCCAAACTTATTTCTTTATTGTTCTTTTTATTTTTAGGCTTCACAGTTTCATTCACATTATGGAGTTTCTTACTGCCGGTTGAAAAAGCTTCCAGCCTTTTTTCATTCCAAGAGACAACAGTCCAAGGAATAAGGGCAGCAATAGTTGGATCATTCTCATCCTCTTCAACATTTATGGCGATTCTTTTCAACAATCTGAAAGTCCTTCTTATTTCTCTGATATTCGCAGTGTTTTATGGGGCGGGTGCAATGTATGTTTTGGTTTGGAATGCCAGCGTCATGGGTTTTGTGATAGGTAATCTCGCAAGAAACACACTAGGAATATCGGCCTTGCCCATTTCTTTTGCTAAATATTTCATCCACGGTATTCCGGAAATGCTAGCATACTTAGTGACTGCACTCGCAGGGGGTTTGATATACTCTGCAATTTGGCGAGGCAATCTAAAGACGGAAGAAAAGAAGAAAAAACTAATGATAGACGTGCTCATACTTGTGGCCGCATCAATCTTTATACTTATAATCGCCGGACTTATTGAAATTTATATCTCACCATATATTTAAAATTTATAAAAGATTATGAAAAAAACAGTAATAGGATTTATATTTAAAGGTAAATACCTCGGAAAGGACGAAGAAACTTTTCTGAAAATTGCAAAAGATAAAAACGTTGAAGTAGTTTTCTTCGATTTAACTAAAGATTTAGACATAAAAGAACTTAAAGATAGATTAAAAAAATGTGACATAGTATACAATAATAGTGCTGAAGATTTTTCTATAGAATTTGAAAAGACAATCGAAGGACTTGGCAAAAAAGTTATAGATTCAACAAAATCCCATTATAAAACAGAAGATAAGTGGTTTTTTTATTTAAAGTGTGTTGAACACAAAATCCCCACGCCAGAAACTATCCTCCTCTCAGAAAACATAAAAATTGCAGAAGGAGAATTGAGCCGATTCAGAAGATGGCCAGTAATATTAAAAAGAGTTGAAGGAACTTGTGGGGAATTTGTAGAGAAAGCCGAAAACATAAAAGAATCCACAAGAATAATAAAAAAATGGAAAAAAGAAAATTCATACATCCCTATAATAGCCCAGGAGTTTATAAAATCGCCGAGCTATAGGGTTACCACGATAGGCAAAAAAATTGTGCAAACAGCATTGAAGCAAAGTAAAGGATGGAAAGCTACAGGAGTCTATGCCAAAAATATTGGAAAATTTGATCTAGATAAGAATCTAGTAGACATAGTAAAAAAGATAAACAATTTTTCCGGGATAAAAATTTGCGGTATTGACTTTCTTAAAAAAAATGGTGAATGGCTCGCACTTGAGATAAACTCTGCTCCTGGTTTTGATTTTTTTGAGTCAGAAAGAAAAAAATTACTCGGCGAGGTTCTGGATTTTCTTAAAAAAGAGGCAAAGCACTAATCATTATATATTTTCTCTACCTTTTTTATTTCATCAAGATTTATTTTTGCAACTATCAACCCCTCTCTGCCGACTATTTTCTTAAGTATTTTATGCGGACCCGCTATAGCTGAATATGAAACCTGAAACTTAGAGTCTACAACAGGATTGCATAACGCAACAAAATAAATATTTTCAAACGCTCTTGCCATTATAAGAGACTCTAAAAGTTTTTCCTCCATGGCTTTAGGATTTTCTTTGTGGGCTCTGGATTCATACTCCCATTGTGACGGGCAAAAGACTATCTCTGCTCCAGCTTGTTTGAGTTTCCTAAACATCTGCGGGAATGCCAAATCCCAGCATATGACTATGCCTATTTTCGCGAACTCTGTCTTGAAAATTTTCACTCTTGAGCCTGGATCAACCTTGTCTCCATAAAGATGTATCTTTTTGTAATCGCCTTTTATGTTTCCTTCCCGATCTATCAAAATCGCAGTATTGTATTTTTTCTTTCTTATCTCCAAATCTTCGGTTATTATGCACCATATCGAATTTTTTTTGCATTCTTCCTTTATCTCTCTTATCAAAGTGTCATTAAAATAAAGAGTCTCGTTCTTATGCACGCATGACTCTGGAAAACAGACTATATCTGCCCTCAATTTTTTTGCCTTCCTTATGTAACTCTTTATTTTTTCAACATTATTTCTTCTGGAGATATCGAAGTATTTTATTTGCGCGATGGCGATCTTGGGATATTTGTGGTTTTTCATTTTGCTAGTCTACCTGTATAAACACGGTTTATAAAAGTTACTAATCTTTTTAAAGGATTATAAGCCTAATATTGATAAATGCTATTTGAATTGTTTTTGGCCCTAATTGCGGGCCTTATAGCGGGAACGATAACTGGCTTACTCCCAGGAATACACATAAACCTTGTTGGAGCAATCCTTGTTTCTTTATCCATAGGCATCCTTGCCCCTATAAACCCCATCTTTCTGGTCGTATTTGTTGTAACAATGTCTATCACCCACACTTTCACAGACTTCATTCCGTCAGTGTTTCTTGGTTGCCCAGATACCGACACGGCCCTTTCAGTTTTACCAGGCCACGAAATGCTGAAAGAAGGAAAAGGTTATGAAGCGATAATGCTCGCAATTTATGGAGGATTGATTGCTGTTTTCCTCTTAGTGTTGACTTCCATCCCATTAGTCTTGTTTGTAGAAAGAGGATATAACCTGATAAAAAATTTCATCCCATATGTGTTGATATTCGTGGTTTTGTTTATGGTTTTGTCAGAAAGGAAAAAAGTCTCCGCACTCTGGGTAATACTTCTCACAGGAGTTTTAGGTTACATGGCCTTAAATCTGGACACGAAAGAATCTTTGCTTCCATTATTGTCAGGATTGTTCGGAGCATCTTCATTGATAATCTCTATAAAGACGAAAGTAAAAATTCCAAAACAAAAAATCTCCTTAGCAAAGCCAAAATTCTTAAAGCCAATCTTGGCAGCAATGATTGCCTCTCCTCTTTGTGGATTTCTTCCTGGCTTGGGAAGCAGTCAGGCGGCAACCGTGGGAAATACAATAATCGGTTCCGACAAAAAAGGATTCTTGACTCTTATAGGGGCAACAAATACTTTGGTTATGGGGTTTTCTTTCATCTCCCTCTACACAATCCACAAAGTGAGAACAGGTTCGGCGGCAACAATAAACAATCTTATTGGAGCTTTGGATAAAGATATCTTAATTCTTATTATAGCAACTTGTTTGATAGTGGGCATAATCTCTTTCTTCTGGACATCTTTCTTGGCAAAAAGATTTATAAAAATATTTGAAAAAATAAATTATTCTAAACTCCAATATTTAGTTTTAGGATTTGTAACATTAGTTGTGATTCTATTTTCAGGATTCCTAGGATTCATTATTTTCGCAGTTGCAACCTTAACTGGATTCTATTGCATCTCCTTGGGCGTAAGAAGGACGAACATGATGGCCTGTTTATTGATCCCAACAATAATCCTATATTTATTTTAGGACTACTTCAACCAATCAGCCATTGTCTTTTGTTTTTCAAGTTCTTTTCCAAAAATGCTATCAATGTAACTTTTTATGAGCTCCAAGTTTTGTTTTATATACGGAGAAAGTTCATATTTCTTTGCCAATTCAAGAGCAGGATCAAGATATTTCTTTATTCCCCCCTCGTTGACTGTAAATATTAATTTTCCCCCGCACATTCTGCAATTTCCCTTCAATGGCGGCCTCCTGTAAATTTCATTGCACGACACGCATCTAAAACTCTGCATTGAAAAATTCCTAAGATTACCTTTAAGGTCTTTTATGAAATGTCTTTCTATGATTAGTCTAGCAGTATCAGAAGTGTCCACAGCCCTTATTTTTTCCACGAGATTCATTTGATGCTCGACCTTATCTTTCATAGTGGCCAAAGTTTTATAACTAGAACACAAAACCCCATCATTAAAATTAGAGGTGTTATGAGTGAAAAATAAATGAGTGAATGGGTCTCCTTCTCCTCTTAAGATATCTCTTATCATCTTAATCTTTATTTTAGAAGAATGCTCTTTTCTCTCTGCAGCCTCATAAAGTTCCAAAGGGTATTCTTCCACTATCTCCAAGTCCAATATCTGTTCATCAACCTCACCAGCATCCATTTTTGCATTCAAAACTAAAGGAGCATCTTGTGTTCCGCCTCTGTGGTCAGGCAGAAATTTCCTTGAAAAATTTAAAAGAACATCAGAAAGAAGCATTATTGCTGCTTCATCTCCATCACAATCCCTTCTTATGGCGGCATGCATAAATGGGCTTGCCATGAGCCCTAAAGTGTTAGAAAAACCAATAAATCGGCATATAACTCCTGCGCAATTATGGGGAGCCATACAAACACCGATCTGCCCAACTAAGTCTTCTTTTTTATGGATGTTATGGAAACTTTTCAAATTATAAAATCGCTCTAGCTCTTCATCAATAAAGTCACATATTCTCATGAAAACATCATCAGCTCTCTCATCTAATGAATCCTGACAGCTCGGCAACAAAATATCATGAGGTTTTAATTCCAAAATTTGATCCTCACTCTCAAGAGAGTTGCCAAAAATATCCTCAGCATAACCCAACTCCTTAAGTTTTTCTACACTCACAGAAACTTCTTTAGGTTTAAACGCAACCAGTGGCAATTCAGTTATGTCATATCTGATAGTGCCGTCCTTATTCACCTGAAGATCATACTTGGCCCTAAGAAATCCTTTAGCCAAGTTTTCAACGCTTTTATCGCTAGAACTCAAACCTCTTATTCCTTTAATTAATACAGGAATCTCGTCCTTAGAAAGTTTAATTTTTTGAATCGCAGCAGCATAGTAATGATTTATATCCAAATCTTGGGTTGAATACGGGACTCCCTTTTTTTCAGAACCACTTACGTGGCTAGAAAAACTCTTTTCTTTTGTTTCATAGAAAAAAAACTGCTTAACGCATTTACTTCCACAGATGTCACATGAAGGATAAATCCCCTCTTTCTGACAGGCTTGACAGTAAAATAAAGGAAAGGAACTTCTTACTTTTCCAGCATTACAGGCCTCAGACACACTTCTCAATCTTCCCCCTTCGCTACCTACAGGAAACAAAACATTTGGACTTCCCGTCAATTTTCTGAGCTTCGCTTTTTCAGGTCTTCCCATCCTTGTGCCTATAAATTCTCCAGCCTTGTCTTTTATTCTAGCTTTTGAAACAGAATTAATCGCATCGAAGGGAGATTTTTCAAAATCATAAATTTCAAGATTCACTTCTTCCTTCAAAGTGTTTTTATTAACTAAAATTTCTGCACCAATCCCAAGATTAAAAAGCAAAGCCTTGCTGGTTTCTTTTTCAATTACCACATTTTCCGTTGTGACTTCATGCTCAACACCCAAAATCTCCAGAGCTCTCTTACCCACAGCAAACTTTTCCTGGTCTTTCTTTGTAAATGGAAAAATTATTTTTTCCTCAAACTTAGCGAATTTAAGCCATTCTATTAGGTCTTTAAATTCGTCCTTAGATATCTGTGTCCAGTAAAAAATAAATTTTGGATGTAATGGAATTCCATAAGTCTCACTGATTTTTACAGCCTCATCAAAAGAGACGTTTAAATGATTTATGTTTTTTTCAAATTCTGGATTCGCCTTCCTTAAGTCCAGCTTCCACCATTCTTCTACATAACCTGGAGTAATTAGCTCCGCATTCCTATTAGCTAAATCTCCAAAAGGAAAAAGTATATCTCCAAGGTATATTATTTCTTCAACGTCAGGATAAATCCTTTTTGCATCTTCTTTGGTATTCACTTTTTTTACGCTGCCACTAAACAGCTTTACAATTGGACCGTCAATTCCATCACAGCTTGTTACTGCACACCCCTTTGTTGGTTTTTCAATCTTTAATTGTGTGCCTATCGCGATAAATCCCTCAGTTATTCCCATCGTCGCGGGATGTATCGAAGTCGCACTGAATCCATTAGTCCTACAACGCCCGTATCTGAATCTAAACCCTCCGCTTCTGCCGGGATGCCCGAATACCGGTCTACCTGCAACTAAATCTTTTATGTAAGTTGGAGAATCGTCCGACTTTCCCTTTTCTCTTTTGTCATGAATTTTAAGATACTCTTCCAAAAAATCCCAGGCAGTTAGTTTAAACCCTTTAGCACGTAAAGCGGTGACGTACCTTTTTATTTTCGGGGCTTTCTGAGCGATACCTTCGCCGATAACAAGACAGAATCCGCTTCTCAAAAAATTTGTGCCGATTCTGTCCAGATTTTTATAATTCGAAACTTCAATTTTTTCAGATTGCTCTCCATTAACCTGAATCGGAATTTTTTTGGCTAAAAACATCATTTCTTCTTCTGTAGGCATGTACTGAAGATTGGTAATTCTTTCATGATAGTCTGTGAGTTCTGTCACTGTTCTTTTTATTTCGTCTTCAGTCGGATCATATTTTTCAAAACCAAAAATTTCTCTAAGATGATCTATGATAACAAGAGAAAAGGCCTCGCCGGTTCCACCCGCACTTCTTACAGGCCCAGAGAAATAAGCAGACAAATAATCTTTTCCATCTCTTGTCTTAACAATTTTAATTTCTGTCAGCCCTTCAATCGGGGAAGAAACTACACCAAGAGTAATATAAGCAAAACCGATTCTTGCGCCGGCATCTATAGATTCCAAAATGCTGGAAAATTTGCAAAATTTCTGTTTGGCCACTTCTTCAGCGATTTGTAAGCAAACAGCGGGATCCAGCTTGCCGTATTCTTTTTCTAAATCCAAAATTCTTTTAGCTATGCCGCTTCCTTCCATTTGGGGGTAAATTGTTGATATAAGCCCAACTACTTTTTCAGCCATTGACATAGCCAGAGGGATTTCAACTTTGTCGACAGGATCCAAGCCTTTGGCTCTTGCAGCCTCGGCAACTTCATAAACTTTCTTGACCTCTCTCTCGATATGCTTGAAATACTGTTGTGTGTTCATTCTCAATTGTTTCCAATATAAAATTTATTTGCAAGATAATTTCTTAAAACTTTACCACTAGGAAAGTAAATCTTTTCGGGAAGATTATTCAAGTCAAACCATTTCCATTCAGTTATTTCATCTGGCTCCATGACTTTAGGGTCTCCTTCAAATTCTTCCACCAAAAGTCCTGCAGTTATAAAATGCGCTGTTTCGGTCGTATCATTATTAAAACAAATTACCTTAAGTTTTGTTACATTTATCCCAGTTTCTTCTTTCACCTCTCTAATCCCACACTCTTCAAATTTTTCATGAAAATCCAATTTACCTCCGGGCATAGTCCATGTTCCACTACCATGCAAAGCAGAATCGGCTTTTGTTGGATCTTCGTGTCTCTTTCCAAGTAAGATTTTTCCATTTCTTAAAAGTATTACTCCGACTCCAGCCCCAATTTTTTTCTTAACCTCTTTCTTTGCCCACTCCCCAACTTTCTCCCCCTTTAAAATTTTATCCAACATAACCAACTCTTCATAAATTCCTTCTATTAAATCATAATTTTCGGCTTCGCCTAAATCAACCCAAGCATAATCAACAGATTCTTCATTCAATACAACTTCCCCATTATCCCAATTAGTGTATAGGCTAACAATCAAGCACGGATCTTCACCTTTCAAAAAAGTCATGCTTGTTAAATATTTTATATTAGAAACATCCAAGCCAACTTCTTCTTGAACTTCTCGTCTAAGAACTTTCTCAAAAATATTGTACCAATGATCTTTTGTGTCTTTAGGCAAATCAATATAATCACTAACTTCCAAATTTCCACCAGGAACAGTCCATTTTCCAGGAAAAGCTTTTTTCGTCAAAGGTCTTTTAGTAATTAGGTACTTTCCATCTTTTATTATAATTCCAGTCACCATTATGTAATGTTTGTTATCCATTTTTATTCAAAATCCAAAATTTTTACAGCCCTCGTCTTCAAATTTACTAAAGGGACTTTACAATGATCCGGAAGATTTCCCATTTTTTCCTGGTATGAGGTAAGCGTTTCCCAACAAGAGCAAGAAATTATAAGCACATTGTTGAAATAGGTAACCCCACTTTTGTGTGTATGCCCAGAAACAAAAATGTCTGGGATCTCCCTTATCATATGAGCATCTTTATTTGGAAAATATTGTGTCGAACCGTGGGTTGGGGCCAAATGCCTGTGCTTAAGGAGATACTCCATAATTTTCTCAGGATAGTTCATTGCTTTCATTTTCATGAGTCTCGGTACACTATTGGCATAAAAGGGATAAGAATGCCCGTGATAAGACAAAACTTTAATCCCAGAAAAATCTTTTCTTACCCCTATGCTAGTTAAAGCAGGGTTTTCTGTGAGAATAACATTATCCATTTGGTGCAAAGCCCATGCATGTTTCTCGTCATAAAGAGGTTGAGGTTCCATTATTCTTACTCCCTCGTGATCTCCTGTCGAAACTATTAGAGTTATTCTTTTGGGGATTTTTCCAAGAAGTTCCGCAATCCCCGTATACTGATCTTCCAAATCAACAACAGTCAGATCTCTTTCTTGATTCGGATAAACACCAACTCCAGCAACCAAATCTCCAATAAAGAAAATATATTTTATTTTTGCAACTTCAGGATCGTCGCTGTTTAAGTATTCAATAAACCTCATGAAATTGTTCTTCATGAAATTTTTTCCGCCATAGTGAACATCACTTACAAACAAAGCATATTCTTCGATAAGAGACTTCCTTTTCTCAAGAAGCATCGCCTCAGGAAAAATTATATCATTAACAAAAAGCATCTCCCTACTGCCAGAGCATTTAAATCCTATAACAGAATCCAACGCAATTTCCTCAGCCTTTTTTAAAAGCTCTGCCTTGTCTTTATTTATCAAGACCTTTGTTGTTCCAG
The DNA here is from genome assembly GCA_038046245.1 of Nanobdellota archaeon. Lineage (GTDB taxonomy): Archaea > Nanobdellota > Nanobdellia > Pacearchaeales > GW2011-AR1 > JBBSXB01. Next base: position 51,573 of record JBBSWO010000006.1, read on the forward strand.
TAGAATCTTCAATATCTAAGATGATATTCTGATTTTTGGTAGCCCTTTTATCATAAACCATTCCAATAACAGATATTCCATGTCTGACTCCAGAAATCTTGTCTATCGAAACTAAATTTTCAAGGAGAGGATGGTCCTGCAAAAATCCTTTCATCTCGGAAAATCTTCCTCTAAAATAATTAACAAAATCTCCAGCCCCAAACTTCTTGCCCAAAGCACCGCTCAAAGATAAAATTTTTACCTCGCCTTTGCTGTCATCATCTTCAGAAATTGTTTTCTCTGCAGAAACTGAGACTTCTTTAGAAATTTCTATGCTTAACCCAAGTTTTATTTTCAGCTTCTCCAATTTTTGTTGGTTCTCTTCGGGGAGTGTTAAAAAAAATTCTCCGGCTTTATCTTGGTTTTGGACAAAAAGGTCTTTTGTTATTATTTTTTTCTGGGTGTGAAGTTTTATTCTTTCAATCATCAGCTTAACAGAATCTATATCAGACTCACCACTAAGCATGTTTAAGACTTCCTGATCGACTAAGAATCCTCTCTCTAGACAAAACTTCAATATTTCTTTTGCATCCATTTTGGTTATTTGTAATCCAAAGAGTCTTCCACAATTTCTCTTGCTTTGGAAAGAACATCTTTAGAGATGGCTAATTTAATTTCCCTCATTCTTCCCCCTCTTCCTTTCGAAATAACTTTAACATTAATAATTCCAAGCATATCAAATTCTTGGATTATGTCGCTCATTCGTCTTTGGGTCAAAACCTCTAGCTTATTCTTCAGGCAAACTTCTTGGTATAAATTATAAACATCTCCAGTAAACAAAGGCTCCCCGCTTTTTTTATCAGAAAGCCTCATAATAGAGTAAAGGACAAACTGGAATTGTTTTGGTTCTGTTTTAATGACATCTAATATCTTGTCTTTCTCTATTTTGTCGTTTGCCTCATCAATGTGTTTTAACAAAATTTTTTTGTTTCCTTCTCTTTCCGCCAACTCCCCAGCAATTCTCAATAAGTCTAAGGCTCTTCTCGCATCACCATGTTCTCTCGCCGCAAAAGCCGAGCACTTATCAATGACCCCTGGCTGCAAAACTCCTTCCTTGAATGCTTGCTCGGACCTCCTATTTAGTATATCTTTAAGCTGCAAGGCATTATACGGTGGGAAAACAATTTCTTCTTCAGACAACGAACTCCTTACTCTTGGGTCAAGTTCCTCTAAAAAAGTCAAATTATTACTTATTCCAACAATACACAGCTGAGTCTTAGAGAGTTCTGAATTCAATCTTGTCAGGTTATACAAAAAATCGCTTGAAATTTTTTTCACAGTTTGGTCAATTTCATCCAATATAAGAACTATAAGTTGTTTTTCATGATCTATAAGCTCAATAAACCTATTATAAACAGATTCCGTAGGAAGTCCGGTTGCAGGTACTTCACCCCCAAATTTCTTTATCAATTCCGCCAGAATTCTATACTCTGTGTCAGAAACTTTTTTTAATTTACAGTTAAGATACTCTATCCTTAACTTGAAATCTTCGCTTTTGCTGACTCTTTTCATCAACTCATCCCTGACGTAATAAACAGAGAGAGTTTTACCCGTACCGGTTTTACCATAAAGAAAGAGATTACTCGTTTTCTCTCCACGAAGAACTGGTGCCAAGATGGAAGCGATTTGCTTAACCTGTTGGTCCCTATGAAGAATTTTGTCCGGTTTATAAGAGGCCTGCAATAGAGATTTATCTTTGAAAATGTTGTTTCTTGTAAACGATTCAAAAATTTGATCTAACCCATCTGTCATTTTATTCTTTTCACACCCACACTCTAATTTCCACTGGAGAATATTTATTCAAAAATTTTCTCAACGGAAAAAGAAAAACCCTTCTTATAAAGGATTATGACTACTAAGAAAGAAAAACACCTTAATTTCTGATGGAAACCAACTATTTGTGTTTTAATTAATTCAATAAGTTAGTTGTTTATCATGTTATTTGCCAAAAATTAATTTATTTACGTATTTATTTACATTATAGCCTACTTCAAAGTTTACTTAATTAATATATTGTTAATTTCTTATTTCTACTACCTTTGGATTTTTTATTATCTTATTTAAGTTAGTACTATATTATTATTATTATTATTATTATTATTATTATATAGAAAAATTTTTAAATAAAACAAAAACTAAAAAAATCAAAAAAATCTTTATAAATCTTTTCCAATAGAAACCATGGGGTCTGTCTGTTCACTTTATTTTTATCTAATTTCCTTCGAGATACATAGATTTTAGGTTCTTTTCCTTTTAATCAAGTCCATTATCTATATCTTTCCAAATCTATTTATTGGCACAGAAAAATTTATAAACAAATCTCTTCTATGCTTAGCATGCAAGACAATAAAAATCCATTTAGTGCGCTTTTAGGCAAAATGATTGTCACAAAAGAGGGTAAAAGACTTGGTTTTGTCAAGGACGTTACATTTGAGACTAGATCTGGTGAACTTATAAGCCTGGTCGTCAAGGATGCAACACCTTATACAAGGAACTTAAATCTTGAAAAAACTTCTTCAAATGACTTATTAGTTCCTTATAGTGCTATAATCGCCATAGGTGATTTTGTGATAGTTTCAGAAGAAGACTTAATCTAACCCCCTATCACATCAAGTTAAGTTTAGTCATTCCTAAAGTGTGTAAATCAACCTAAATATTTAAAAATAATATTTTTTATCATCTAATATGAAAATTATAGGATTTAATTTTACGAAAATAAGTGCAGAACGAATTTCTAGTAATTTCAAGAGCATAAACATAAGTACCAAGATAGATATTGTTGACGTCAGCGAAGCCAAGGCAGACCTTTTCAATTCCAAAGAGGCCTTTCTGAGCCTAAAATTCACTTTTGGCCTTAATTATGACCCGGACATAGCTAAACTCTTCTTTGAAGGGAATATGCTTCTTGCCGTTGAACCAAAACTTTCAAAAGAAGTCTTAAGCAAGTGGAAAGACAAAAATGCTCCTGAGGAATTTAATATCTTTGTTCTTAACTCAATTCTAAGGAAATCAACTCTTAGGGCTCTTCAACTGGAAGAAGAACTGGGCATGCCTTTACATCTTCAATTGCCTTCTTTAAAAAAAGAAGAGACTGAAAACTGACCCTATTATTCTTTCAAAAACCTTTATATAAATACCTTCATTTTTCTCTCAATGTACATCTCAAAAGAGAAAAAGCAGAAGATATCTGAGCAAATATTGGCTTTTCTATATTCTATATCTCCTCAACCAACATTTACATACTACATCGCGAGAGAGATAGCACGAGACGAAGAATTCATCAAAAAGCTTCTCAAAGAGTTAAAAGCTAAAAGACTCGTTGTTGAGGTTAATAAGAATCCCCAAGGAAAGAACTACTTAAGAAGATCAAGGTGGAAACTAACTGATGAGGCATATTTATCATACAAAAAAAACCAGCCTTCCAATTTTTGATATTCTCTATTACTATAATCTTTTTATACTCCTTTTATTCTAATCTAAAATGGATGAGATAAGAGAGGCTTTTCAGAAGGTTAAACAAGATGTTTCTACTCTCGCTTATGAGCTGGACTCCTTAAAAAATAGCCTTGCAGACCTAAATTTGAAGCTTTCTGGCTTAAGTGGAGAAGTAAGAGAATTGAAGTCTTTAAACCAAGATTTGATTTCTACCTCCTCTAAGATACTCCAAAATACCTCTTTTTTAACTCCAGCAGATAACTCTGAAAGTAAGACGGTTCCGGCACAAAACCCAGCAGATAACGACTCTTTTAAGGCTTTAAAACCCCAAAATCAAGCTATTTCCACAGGAAATGAGGGGGTTCCAACAGACAGACAGACAAACGAACAGACAGACCAGCAGACACAAAATAGCCCAGTTTTTCCCTTAGAACCTCAAAAAACAACACTTAAGGACGCTTCCAAAATATTAGACTCACTAGATACTTTAAAGAAAGAAATAAGGTTAAAATTTAAGAGGCTTACTGAGAAGGAAATCCTTGTATTTTCGACGCTGTACCAACTTGAGGAAGAGCAAGGGTATGCAGACTATAAGGCTATAGCCGTAAGACTTAACCTTACTGAAAGCTCCATACGGGACTATATTAGCAAGATCATTTCTAAAGGAATTCCCGTCGATAAAACCAAACTTAACAATAAGAACGTCCATTTGAATGTTTCAGAAGGTCTGAAAAAGATTGCTTCATTACAAACAATCTTAAAATTAAGAGAATTATAAATAGTTATTCGGTTAACAAGACATCTATAAGTATATCGCTTTCTTTTTCCCTTTCCTTATTTCATAAATTTTTTACCTTTTTAAGGTCTAAAAAGGTTATTTTCTGACTTCTCGACTATTTGTTGATTTTAAGTTTTATTTTAGGCCTCATTTTCTTGGTTTTAACCATGTTTTTTCAAATTTTTTATCTCTCATTTTCTGACTTTTACAATCTTTTTTATTTTTCTTTCAATTTTTCAGTCTCACTTTCGGTCTTTTTATTCCTTTTCTAGACATTTTTTGTTGTTTTAACTCTCACTTTTCGTTTTTTTAGAGCTTTTTTGTGTGTTCTTCCTCACTTTTTAGGTTTTTTCCTCTTTTTTCTCTATTTTCTTCTTATTCCCAACCCTCACTTTCGACTTTTTTAGCATTTTTTCCCTCATTTCTTCGCTTATATACACCCTCTTTTTTCCATTTTTCTCAGTAATCTCACTTATCAAACTTTCACTTTTTTGTTTTATGCTATTTATCTGCCCTCTTATTGTAGATTTCTCTTTTCCTAACATTGCGGCCAGATCCTCATATCCTAGTTTCATTTCTGAATTCAAAAGTATCCAGAGTATTGCTCTTTCTGTTACTGAAAATTGGTCTAAATTTGGTGTTTGGACACCTGTTTGGTCGCCTGTTTGGACAGCATAAACAGGTGTTTGTTCTTTAAACACCTGTCTGTTTGTTTTAAACAGCCTTGGAGATTTAAGTTCGTTCATCATGGTCAGCACATTTTTCAATCCGTCAATCTCTTCTTTTATCGTCGACAAATCTTCTTTTATGCTGTTTATTTCTTTTTCATGCATATTTTTTTCAGAATCAAGGTGTTTAATCCAACCACTTACAGCAGTAATATCTTTTTTAACACTTTCAAAACCTTTTTTTGTATCTTCTTCTATGTGTTTTATCTCTTTTTTCTCACTTTTTTTAAAGAACCAATCAAACATATTTATTATAAATTTTTCTCCTTTATAAATATTTCTTTTTTTGCGTCGCAAAATTAACGATTGACCTATTTTTTATTCACTTTGTTGCTAACTTTTTGTAGAACACTTCTCTTAGTTTTTTAGTCCTTTTTTACATAAAAAAGGCTGTTTTTCATAATTTTGTGATGTAAATCAACTGTTTTAAACAGTTACAAACACTGTTTAAACAGACAAACACCTAAATAAACACCTGTTTTTTGTAATACTTTCTAATAAATTTTTCCGTCGATAAAGCGCAAAAACACCTGTTTAAGCAACAATTTCTAGCACATTTTTCTGATCCAACATATACTTAGCCGACCTAAGTGCACAACTGCGGCAGGCCTAAAGGGATTGATGTCGAAAAAGGGTGGAAAAATTGGGTTAATCTTTCTTTAAACTTTTTTTATTTTTCTCTTGTAGCTAAACAAATTAATCAATTTTTTGTAGACCTATCAAAAGCCTTATAATCTCACGTTTCTTTAGCAGTTGATCAAAGGAGGGTTGAAATGGCAAAACTAACAGCATGGCTAGTAACTTTGGTCGGTGTTTTACTTATACTACCACTTATTGGTCTTAATATTGGCGCTACACTTTCTGCATGGATAATTGCTTTGGCTTGGCTTATTGTGGGTATAGGCAAGTTGATGAGAAACTATCAGTCAAGAAAGAAATAGTTGCCGATTCAATCTTTAATTTTTCTTTTTATTTAAACTTATTTCAAACTCTTTTTCTTATCTCTCCATATTTTGCATCTTCACTTAGCCGACCTAAGTGCACAACTGCGGCAGGCTCAGAGGGATTGATGCCGAAAAGGGGGTGGGAAAATATGGAAATTTTTATAAAATAGTTATTTTTTCTTTGTTATGGAAGAAGAACTCAGAAAAGAATTACAAAATCTTGCCATAAAAACAAACAACATTCTTCAAGAAGAACTGCTTTCTCACAAACTAACTTATAAACTTGCAACAGCCTATATTTATGACCAAAAAACAGTTGGAGTTCAGGGAGATGAAAGAACATATGGTTATCCTGCTGAAATTACTTTTAATCAATTAAGGAAGAGTGACGGAACTTTGTTTTATGCAAAAAGGAATAAAAAAGAATTTTACGAGTTTTTAGATCGACTAAGCACAAGAATAACAAATGAAGTAACTGGAATTAATAGAATTGTGTGGCCACTAGCTTATCGGGGTTCAGATGGAACAATTTGGACTTTAGAAGACGAATTAAAGGATGAATATTTAAGAGAAATAGTTAACACTCTTTCAAGCATTCAACATCATTCACTTTCCCCTCTTTAGTTCATAAAAATCCTCCAAAACTTCCAAAAATCTCGTTTTCCTCGTTAAAAACACGCACTAAGGGTGTCCTAAATCCACGTGCACAATAACTTTTTAAACCTAAGTGCACAAATATAGTAATAAAGAAGAGGTAAAATGGAATTTGTTTTGATTTTTATGGTTGGAATTATTGTACTGGTACTTTTAGGTGCCTTGCTTCCAATAGCAATAGATTCTAGTTGGAAGGCTGCAATTGAAATTTACAAAACTACAGGCGATATTCCCACATCGCTAACTCTAGCAGCTCTTGCCCTATTTTTAGCAATAGTCTTGATTATAGTTAAAATAAGAACTCCGGAGTGGTTGGGAATTAAGGATGGTTGAAAAAACTTATTTTAACAGAGCACTAGTTTCTTTAGGGGTCAAGTACCCTGAACTAAGAAAAGAGCTAAGAAAAGTCAAAGATAGCAAGAAGAAAGCATCAAAACTGTTCAGATGGGTTCTACTTGGAGATGTAAAAAAAGAGATAAGAGAATACCACTTTTTCCTATACGGTATCTTAGTCAAAACTCTAGCTCTTTTAGAAAGTTTACTCATTGAACTTGACAAACCAAATCCTTACCTTTCTAACATGGTGCTTAGAGCCCACTATGAAAACTTAGCAGCAATTCATTATTTTGCAAGGCATCCTGAAAAAAGAATGAATCTAACATTTGGTGAAAGATACTCGGAAAAAGGCAAGGCCCAGATAGAAGCAGTCCATGTGAACGACATGATTAAAGAACTACATAAGAACACTCCTCCTGGATGGGATGTACTCAAAGACATAGATAACATGTCTAACATAATACATCCAAATAAAAGAAGCCATCAGTTAAATATTACCTCTAAAACCGAAAGTATCTTGGAATTTAGCTCTTACTGTGTCATGAGCGAGGAACAAGTAAAAGACCATTTAAAAGCCAATAATACTTTAGTTACCTCTATTCTTAATGGAATCTCGGACATTGACAACATGTTTATCAGAGACTTAAAAATAACTAAACAAATATCTCTTCTTAAAAAATGACCCCCAACAATACAAAACCCCTTGCAGCAATTTACATAAGAGTATCAACAGAAGAACAGGCAAAGCAGGGAATTTCGCTGTCTGCTCAGGAAGAGGCTTTGAAGAACTACGCATCTGCTCTTGGCTATGAAGTATTAAAAATTTACAAGGACGAGGGAAAATCTGCAAAAGACATAAAGGGTAGACCCGAAATGATGGCTATTCTTGAAGATGCCCAAGCACACAAATTTCAGGCAATTTTTGTTTACAAGCTTGACAGATTTTCAAGATCTCTAAGAGATTTAATAGAAACAATTGCAAAATTAAAAGAATGGAATATAGATTTTGTCTCCCTTCAGGATAAAATCGAGACAACAAGTGCCTCAGGAAAGCTTATGTTCCATATAATTTCGGCTTTCGCAGAATTTGAGAGAAATGTTACTGGAGAAAGGACAAAGTTCAGCATGGATAAAAAAGCGCGTGATGGGAACCCAATAACAAGAGCCCCTTATGGTTACAAAATTGTTGAAAAGAAACTAATTCCTTCAGAAAACTCTTATCTTGTCAATGAGATATTTCAGGATTTTTTAAATCAAAAAATAAGTTTGACCCAGCTGGCAAAAAAATATGGTTTTTCAGTAAATGGCCTGAAGAAAATTCTTACTAATCAGGCTTATTTGGGAAAAGTGAAATTTGACAATCAAACTCATCCCGGAGCGCATCAACCTTTAATTTCCTCAACATTGTTCAATCACGTTCAGAATAAATTTGAAACTTTGGGGATAAATAAAATAAAAGACTGATCATCTATAAGACTTCTGTCTTTTACTTCTGGCCTTACTGTCTCCAGGTTTATAAGCTTCTTTTCTTCTTACATCTGCAACAAGCAAACTTCTATCATAATCTATGAATGCCTTTCTTAATTCAGCAGATTTTGAAAATTCCACAAGAGCTCTTGACAATGCAATCTTTGATGCTTCTATCTGTCCTTTTTCTCCTCCACCCCTTGCGAATATCTCGACGTCAAAGTTTAAATCTCCGACCATGGCCTGGTATATTCTTAATGGCTCTTCAATTTTAAGTTTGTCAAAAATATGCAAGTTTTTGTAATCTTTTTTATTTATTGTAATTCTTCCAGTACCATCAATCAAAACTGCTCTTGCAACAGCCATTTTTCTTTTTCCTGATTTGACTATTTGTTTCATTTTGCAATCTCCTTAACTTCTATGAATTTTCTTTTTGTTTCTTCTCCAAGAGATATTTTTTTTGCACTTTCAAATTCTTTGGGAATTCCTGAATAACATTTTATTCTTTTGAATGCTTGTCTGCCTCTTCCTAAACTTGCTCTTGGCAGCATTCCTCTTATAGCCCTTTTTACAATCAGATGTGAAAGTCTTGAATGTTTTGGCCCAGTTTGCCCACTTCCAATTTTCTCTCTTTTCTCTCTCCATCTTTCTTCAATATTTTTTCTGTTTCCAGTAATTATTACCTGTTCACAATTCAAAACCACAATTTCTTCTCCCTTCAGTGCTTCTTTCGCAACAAATGCTCCAAGCCTTCCAAGAACTGCATTTTTTCCGTCGATTATTTTCATTTTAATATTTTTACTCCTTTTGCTTCAGGATTGCTTTTAATTTCCTCTTCAATACTTAAGACTTGACAGCCCGCACTTAATAACTTTTCTCTGGCTTTTTGCGAGAATGAAAATGCAGCAACTTTTATTTTTTTGTTTATTTCTCCATTAGAAAGAATTTTGCCTGGAACGACTAAAACTTCTCCGGCTTTGGCTTCTGATTCTAATTTATCAAGATTTACCTCTATCCTTTGCCTTCTTGGGTAAGATAAAATTGTTGCTATTTCAGCCCACTTTTCATTTTTTGCAGTGGTTCTTACAGTTTTTACTAGTATGGAATTTGTCTTTCTTTGCAATTGCTTGTTTATTTTTGTTTTCGATTTCATGTTCAATTTGCTAACAGAAGTAAGTTTTGCCTACTATCGCGTTAGCTCGCAGGTTGTAAAAATTGGAGAAGAAATGGGTTTATAAATTATTTGGTTAAGGTTATGTAACCTTTCCTTCTATTGATCTAACATATTTATGAATCATTGTGCTTCCTATATAAGTATTACTCCTGAAATTTCCAGAATCTATCACAACTAATTTTTGTATTCCCGAGACCAATGTTTTTTGCAATGAAATTCTAGCTAAATAGGTTGGAAATCTGCGGTCTCTAATACATATTTCTCCCTCTCTCACTTCCAAATAGAAATTCTTACTTTCTTTAGAAATTTTTTCCATATTGGGTCTCAAGTCCTCAAGGTTAAAGTCCCAATTCTCCTCACTTTTTACAATAAATTCATAATAAGCCCCGTTCCTCTTTTTCTCAGTAATTCTAAATCTCATCAACATTTATTTTTTAGTATCTTTATAAGAATTATTGTCATGTAATGCAGGAGAGAGGATTCGAACCTCTGAAGGCACTAAGCCATAAGATTTTGAGTCTTACGCGTTTGACCACTTCGCTACTCCTGCAAATTTGATATAAAAAACGCGTCTCTTATGTATAAAAACCTTTAGAATTAAGCTTTTGAAACAGATTTGGATAATTCTTCCACATCATCTCTCAAGACTTCAATGGCCCTCTTAAAAATTTCTTCAGGAGTTATTTGTCCAAAGCTTTCAATGCTCAAGACAACTTCTCCGCTAGGGGTTATTTTCACATACTCTTTATCTTTTTTGTTTGCCACTTCTGCACAATATTCCACTCTTTCCCAAACAGATGGGTCATAAACAATTGCTTCACCTTTTTTCGCAACTTGTTCTGGCAATTCATCAAGAAATTCTTTTGGAATATTTTTGTCAATCTTGACGTCCATCGCTTCTCTGTAAGTTATAAATCCTGGGGAAAATTTTGCATGTGTGCTTCCTTTACCCATTCTTGCTATTGCAGTTAATTCAATCTCTTGTCCTTTGCTCAAAGAGGTTATTGGGATTTTATCATAAACAGGCTTTACTTCTCCATGGAATTCTCCGCTATAAACTGCTCCCTCTTTTTTCACGTCAAGCTTAAGACTGGCTTCTTTTTTTGAGGAAGCTTTTTTTGAATCTAATGGAATAAGCCCGAGTCTGTGGGCTATTGTTTCATCGTACAAAGCAGAATCGTTTTTGTGTATTTCCACTTCATCAATTGCCAAAATAGGTATCTGATAAACATATCTTCTTATTGCGTTGCTCAGACCCGTGTCTAATTTTGTCTTAAAAATTATCTTGTTTTCCTTTTTTTCTATTATTTCCATCATAAAAATTGATAAAAGAGCTTTTTAAACTCTCCTACCTCTTCTGCCTCCTTTTTTCTTTGGTCCGCCTCTAGGCATTCTTGTAGTATCGAGGATGTTCAAAATTTTAAATCCTTCTCTTGAAAGGCTTTTTATTAATGCGTTGGCTCCTGGACCTGGTGCAGGGCTGTTTGTTTTTGCCCTTATTCTTATGTAAAGGGATTTTATTCCGAGGTCTCTTATATTTTCAGAAACTCTTTTTGCAATAAACATAGCTATTGTGGGGTTAGCCTTTAATCTGTCGTGTTTCGTTATCATTCCACCAGTGACTTTTGTTATGGTTTTTCCAGACATATCAGTTACATGAACGATTGTGTTGTTGAAAGAAGTGTAAATATTCACAACACCTTCTATCTCCTGGCTTTTCTTTTTCGCTTTTTCCTTGTCTATGTTTTTTGCTTCAGCATCAAGTTCGGTTTCTTCCTGTTTTATCTCTACAGCTTCTTGTTCCATTATTCTCCCACCTCAGTTTTTTCTGCTACTTTAATTTTATTACTTTTTCTTACGGCTATTTTGTTTTCAAGATCTACTGGAATAATATATGATGGGCTGTCAACTACCCTTCCATCGACTAATATTTTTCTATGAGTTATTAACTGCCTTGCAGATTTCATCGTTGGTGCAATTTTCTTTTTGGCCACGATTGTTTGAAGTCTTTTGTTTAGATAATCTTTTTTGTCCAAAGAAAGTGCCTCACCTATTGAGCTTACCTTGAACCCTAGCTTTTGAAGTTTTTCGAACAATACTTTCTGGTCTTCGGAAGATGACTTGATAAGTTTCTTGGCTTTCTCTCTTATATCTTTCACTCTTGCCTCGGCCTTCCATATCTCAGTCTTATTTTTTAATCCAAATTCTTCTTTTATTTTTCCTTCTTCTTCAATCCTTACTTTATCGAATGGTCTTTTTGGCCTTGAATATGTTTTGTGTTTCCTTTTCATTTGAATAGTCTCCTGTTATTTTGAATGAATGAAAATATTTGATTTGTTTTCATATTTTCTTTCCTTCAGGTTTATTTTTCTTTTTAATTCCAGAACCTTTCTTCCTGTTTGATCTGAAGTGACCTTTGGTTCTTTGTCCTCTTACTGGAAGTTTGCTTGTATGTCTTGCTCCCTTGTAGCTTTTGATCTGTTTAAGTCTCTTAATATCAAAGTCTCTTCTTAGTTCGAAATCACTTCCGACAAGATGTTTATTCTCTCCAGTTTCAAAATCTTTTTGTCTATTGAACATTTGTTTCGGCAAATCTGGGTTTTTTACAAATTCAGAAATCTTTTTTATCTCTTCATCACTCAAAGATCCAACCTTCCTGTTTTTTTCAATCCCTAATTTTTTGCAAATAGCATTGGACAGGCTCCACGATATTCCCTTTATTTTTGTCAATCCAACATACATCTTCATCTTTCCTTCTATGTCTTTTGACAGAAGTCTCACTACTCTTCCTTCATCTCTCGGGGTGTTTATTTTTGCTTCCATCTTATATTACAAATAAATTATATCTTTCGGGTGTTGTCAGCTCTTTAAAAATCCTTTTCTCTATAGCTTTTTTAGGGTCAGGGAGATTTGGTATTCTTTTCTTTAAATCTTCGAATGACTCGAAAGGTTTTTCTTCCCGTTGTTTTATTATTTCTTGCATGTGTTTTTTTCCTAATCCAGGGATTAGTTCAATCTGGTGAATCCTTTTATTTATTGCCTCTGCCTTATTGAAAAAGTCAACATATTCTTTTTCTTTCGTCGCCACAACTTTGTCTATGAACTCTTGAAGTTGCGCTTTTGCGGCCTCAGTAAGCTTTTCGCGATCCAATCTACCAAAAATATAATAAATCTTTGGTCTTTTCCCTTCACCGATATAGACTTCTTCCCCAATTTCCAGAGAAATCCCTCTTCTAGGCACTAACTCTAAAAGAGTCAAGTGATTTTTTCCTATAGCCTGTGCTATCGGCATCATTTTTCTCTCTAATGGATAACCATTCGGTAAAAATTCCAGTATTATTGCATATTCTTCTTTCATTTAAATTAATCCTTTCGCTTTTATTTTGGTGATTGAAAATCTTTGATGTTGTTCCATTTGCTGTCATTTAATCTCCTTTACAATTTCTAATATTTTTTTGCTTTCTTCTTCATCCAAGCTTACTCCAACAAAAATTTTGTTAACCTCTTCAGCATTCTCTGGCAAAACATCGATTATTTTGCTTATACTTTTTTCATCAAGCTTTATTATATCTGCTTTTTTTAGTTTCTCCCTCATTTCTTTTCCATCTTTTGGTAAAAGCTTATTGAACTTTCTTATGAATGCTACCGTTTCCTTTCCTTCATCTTTCGCTTCTTTTAAGTATTCTATTGCCTCTACCATACTTACTGCTTCAGTATTTTTTATCATGCTTTCTCCTTAGCTTTTATTTTTTTTAAATGTATGGCTTCTATCAAAAATTTCTTTTCCTTTGCCTGGTCATTTATGCTAATCATGTATGTTCTTCCCCTTCTTCCTTCAACGACTCCTGTCCTGCCCTGAAGTCTTTTTGGGAAGTTTGATGGAACTGACATTTCCTTTATGACTGAGACAAAATCTCCAGGATTTAGCTCCTGAAAGTACCTACTAAAGCTTAGTTTTCCTTTTTGTGAAACAGGTTTTTTTCTCATCAATTAGTCAGAAAAAGTTCCTTTAAAAAACTATTGATTTACTCTCTCCAGAACTCTTCTATCTTGTATTACTGGGGTCACAAAGATCGCCTTTGTCTCTCGCGTCTTCCATGTTTTGGAGTATTGCCTTAAACATTTTTTCACCCCAAACGCCAACACCGCATCTGTGACAGAAATCAATCACACTCTCAGATGAAATTTCAGCACCACAATAGATACACTTTTTCATTTTGTTTTCCAACTTCTTTTTATTAGTCTTTCAAAGTAAAATCCTGTTTATAAAGATTTGTGTTCACTGGCTGCCGATATTTTTATTTATTATTCGTAACGTAAAGCATCAACAACATTGACTTTTGATGCCCTTATCGCCGGAAAAGTCCCGGAAACAGCACCAATCAAAAAACCAAAAGTCAAGCATCCAAATATGAGATAAAATGGTGTGGCAACTTGCAGCAAATTTGTGTTTAACACATTAATTGCAATATACTCTATTCCTTTGCTGACAATAAATCCTAGAGAAATTCCCATGGCCGCTCCAGCTAATCCAAGCAACCCAGATTCAATCAAGAAAATATAAAATATATCTTTATTTCTTGCCCCAATGGATTTCATAACTCCAATTTCTCTAGTTCTTTCAAGAACAGAGGTATACATTGTATTTGCGATTCCAACTGCACCAACAAGTAAAGATATTGCAGCAACTCCAGCCAAGAAAGCAGTTATTATTCCCAGTATGCTTTGAAAACTTGACAATAATTCTTCTGGCGTCAAGACTTGGAAGTCTTGTGTTTTTTCGGTTACATCTCTTGTCTGTCTAAGCCTTTTTTCTACTCTCGAGGCAACATCCGTCACATTTTCCCCAGTGTTGACCTGCACAACAATCCAATCAACTCTTTCTGTGATGTTAAAAAATCCCCTGAATGTGTTTATGTCCATTAAAACCATTGAGTCGTCGTCTGGATTCCCAATCTTTTCCAAAATTCCTTTGACTCTGAAACTTTGGCCGTTTATAGTCATCCTATCTCCAGTTACAACTTCTCTGCCCCATAAATTGCCCGTCTTATGTAAATTTCCCAGTAGCACACTTTTTTCATCGCCTCTTATAAAATTTCCTTCATTCAGCTTGTAAGTCCCTGTTTCAATAAAAAGATCATTTTTGGTGTACATTCCTATAACGCTTTGGTATCTTATCGTCGTCCCGACTTCAATCTTCGCGTTTCCAAAAATCGATTCGGAAACATCTTTTACTCCGCTGACCTTTTTTATATTATCCGCATCTTTCTCAGTGAGTATTGTTCCTCCGACGCTGCCAGGCGGACCTAAAAAACCAGTTCCTGGTTGGACAAAAAACTTATCTGCCCCCAAACTTTTAAACTGCTCTTCTACTGCATTCTGCAATCCCAATGATAAACTTACAAGCATAAAAATTGTTGCAACAGAAATAAAAATTCCGGTGAGGGTCAGCCAGGTTCTAAGTTTTCTCTTCCTCAAGTTCCTCAATGCCAGAATAAAAAAATCTTTTATCATTTTAATTCCTTAGAGCGTCAACGACATTTAACTTTGAAGCTTGAACTGCAGGTAAGAGCCCAGATAATACTCCAACCAAAAACGAGAAAGATATAGCCCCCATTAGCAAAGGAATTGATACACTCACTTTTAGTAATGTTGTTCCTAAAGCTTGATTTGCAATCAAGGAAATTCCCAAAGCTCCCCCTAGCCCAATAAGTGCCCCGATAATTCCTCCCACTAATCCAAGCAAACCCGCTTCTATAACGAAAACCATCAAGACATCTTTATTCCTTGCACCGACGGCCTTCATCACCCCAATCTGTTTCCTTCTTTCAATTACGCTAGTGTACATTGTGTTTGCGATTCCAATTCCTCCAACAAGCAAAGAGATCATTGCAATACCAACGACGACTACATTCACAATATTCAATATTGTGGTGACAGAGCTCAGTGATTCAATAGGCGTTTGTACGCTAAAACTTTCTTCACCAATTTTCTCATTTCTATCTTTTCTTAGCCTGTTTTCAATATCTGCAGCAACACTTTCTATCTCTTCTTGGTCTGTTACTTCTGCAATGATAATATCATATTCGTTCTTTATGTTAAGCAAGTCCTCTAAGTCTTTAGTGGTTGTTAGAGCCACTCCATTAAGCTGTAGACTGCTGCTTTTCTCAAGAATTCCGACAATCTCAAAGTCTTTTCCGTTCAATTGTATTGTCTTTCCAACCTGAATCTTTCTGCCAAATTTCTCGCCGCTTTCAAAATTATTTCCCAAAACAACTTTTCCATTATCATCTGGCCTTAAAAGTCTACCCTCCTTTGCTTTGACATTAATGCTGTCATAAACCATTTTTGATCCTTCTTGGGTGTTTGGGATGTCTGATATGTAAGTAAATTCAGAAACTTTGTTGTACTCCAGATTTATGACCCGTATGAGTCTTGTAACTGCTTTATCAACGCCCCTTGTTTCTTTTATAATTCTTAAATCTCTATCGTTTAATTTTTCAACAACTGTACTACCTGGAGGTCCGAATGATGTTCCCTTGTTTTGTATTGTCAACTTGTCTACAGACAAAGCTCCAAATTGTCCCGTCACCGCAGTCTTTAATCCTTGGCCCATAGTAATCAGAGAAACAACAGCCGCTATTCCTATAAAAACGCCGAGCATAGTGAGCCAGCTTCTTAATCCTCTATGCCTTACACTTCCCAGGGCAAGAGTAAAATAATCCTTTATCATCTGAAGTTAATGCCAGAATAATTTCGGCAGTTCATCCTCCTTTTTTCTTTTTTTCTTCACTTACTTTTTTCCAAGAATTCTTTACCTTTCTTTCGACAGATTCTATGACTCCGTCCCTTAAAGAATAAATTGTTTTTGCATACTCTCTTGCTAAGTTTGGATCATGCGTTACAATTATTATTGTTCGGTTTTTTTCATTAAGTTTTTTAAGAAATTCCATAACTTTTTTACCCGTCTTACTATCCAGATTTCCCGTTGGTTCGTCCGCCAAAATTATTTCTGGATCATTGGCCATTGAACGGGCAATTGCAACTCTTTGCTGTTGCCCTCCTGAAAGTTGATTCGGATAATGCCCTTCCCTGTCCGTCAACTCTACGAGTTTCAAAAGTTCTTCAGCTTTTCTTTCTCTTTCATTTTTGCTTATTCCCTGGAAGAGCATTGGCAGCATTATATTCTCTTTTGCCGTCAAATTAGGGATAAGGTTAAACTGCTGAAAAATAAATCCTATTTTTTTTCCACGGAGCTGGGCAAGTTCTGATTCTGTCATCTCTTCAATATTCTCGTTAGAAAGAAAAATATCCCCTTTAGTCGCTCGGTCAAGACTTCCAGTAAGATTCATCGCTGTGCTTTTTCCAGATCCGCTTGGACCCATAATCGCGACAAAATCTCCCTTCTCAATGACTAAATTAACAGAATCCAAGGCTTTGACTATCGCCTCCCCCATTTCGTAATATTTTGCAACATTTTTCAGTTCTATCAATTTGTCCGGCGTCATAATAATATTTTCCACCCATTTTATTTAAAGTTATCTATAGTAAACTTTAAAAACCAACATCCAGGTTTATTATTATGATAGTTCCAGTCAGATGCTTTTCATGCGGTAAACCCATAGGACATTTATGGGAAGAATTCAAGAAAAGAGTTAGCGAAAACAGCGAGTCTGCCCAAAAAGTTTTCGAAGAACTCGGAATTGAAAGATACTGCTGCAGGTCAATGTTTCTAGGACAAGCAGATTATATTGAGTTGATCGGTAAATTCAAGAAAAGTTAATTAACATTCGCATTCATCTTCTTCATGAGTCATTGAACTAAGGTCTAATTCTCCCTCAAATTTCCATCTGTTTTTGTGTCCGCATTTATCACAAGTTATTGTTATGAAATCATTTTTTATTCTCATACTAGGTTCTTTGTAAGGAGTTAAACATTCTTTGCAGAACAACTTTCTTTTTTCTCCAAGCTTAATGTTATAAGACATTGCTAATCTTTTTATTTTCTTGACCTCTTTGGATTTCTTTTCATGAATGTGGTGAAAGAATTCTTCTATCTCTTTTTCAGCTTCTTTTTTTGTTATTTTCTTCTTCATTAATTTATAAATTGAATTGGTTTTATATTACTTACGAATTTTTTAAGAAAAAAATGAGAGACAGCACCGAAGCTTCGCAGCTTTTCGGCCACTAACACCAAC
>JBBSWO010000007.1:0-28720 GCA_038046245.1 Nanobdellota archaeon
CTAAACTTTTTATTATTTCCTTTGCTTTTTTTACATCCATTGTGAGAAAATTAATCCCTGTTTTAAGTCCTTCTTGTCTTTCAGTTCTATTTCTTAGGACTAAACAAGGTTTTTTAAAAACAAGGCTTTCTTCTTGTATGGACCCTCCATCTGCAATAAGGTACTTGCAATTTGCCAACAAAAAAATAAATTCGTCATAGGTTTTTAACGGCGTTATTAAAATGCTTTTTTTATCAATCTTGTCAAAAAGGCCATACTTCCTTAAGTAATATTCTGTATTGTCGTGAAGCGGCCATATGCCTCTTGTTTTTATAGAATTAATAATCTCCACAATTTTTCTCAAATTTTCTCTGTTTCTTAAATGTTCATGCCGGTGAATGTTAATTAACACATACTCCTTTTTCTCTTTATTGAATTTTTTCTCTATTTTTTTATATGCGTACAAAGAAGAATCAATAATAGTATTTCCCGTCTTTAAGATTGTCTTATTATTCCCATAACTTTTTTTCAGATTACTTTCTGTAAGATCTGATACTGCCAAGAGTATGTCAGAAAAAGAATCAGAGATTCTCCGCGATATTTCTTCAGGAAACGGTTCCCATAAAGACCCAGACCTTAATCCAGCTTCAAGATGTACGTTTTTCCAAGCCTTTCCAGGATTAAGAATTTTACTTGATCCAATTGCAGCAGCGGCAGTGCTCATGGTGTCTCCATGATACACAACGTATTTTGGACTTATTTCTTTTACAACTTTTTTAATCTTAAATATCATAGAAAAAAACCATAAAAAAGAAATTTTGTTAATTTTTGACCAAAACTTCGTACTTATCTTTGGTTCAGGGCTCAAAACAAAATCTGGTTTTTTCAACCCTAGTTCTAGGCACATTTTACCGAGGGGATGTTGACCCGTACTCACAAGAAAATAATCCCTATTTTGCTTTTGGAGCTCTACCATTATCGGCATACATTTGATTAACTCAGCTTTTGTACCTATAACAACAGCTATTCCAGAATGACTTTTTTGCATACTAAACTTTGACAAAACTCATTTTAAAGCTTTATGTATCTGAGAAAGTCATTTCGTAAAAGTTAAGTTGTCAAACTCTCCAAATTTCCCGTCTTTTCTCAAGAATTCTTCTCGGCTTATTATATTGTCCGGATAACTGACTTTCCAAATTTTCATTGGACCTCTAAATCCCTGATAATAAATAAAGTCTCCTATTCCACTAACCCCTTGCGATCTTATACTGTTTATTAATGGATCTGGCTCAACGTGCGCAAGGTTTAGAGTTGGATATTTTTTTGAAGGATCGTCCATGAGGTAAAGCTGTGCAAAAAGGCCATCTTGCACTTTTTCAGACAAGTAAATTATTCCACCAATATTATTTATTCTCAAACCTCCATTCTGGTTGTTGTCCAAAGTTGGGATCAAAAATATTGTAGCATTTATCCCGCTTCCAAAATCAATCAACTTACTGTTTATGTAAAGCTTTTCTATAGGAATTCTAAACTGTTGCCCATTATATACAAAAACTCCCATCGGCTGAGCAATTTGATCACTATCATTAGACTTTTTTGATTCAAATATAATTGCTGCTAGACCTGCTTTGCCTTCAGGAAGGAAAATATCTTTATCTCCTTGTTTGTAAAATAAGTCCTTATCGAGAGCGGTCCCTCCAGTGTAAACAGTTACTGTGGAATTGCTTGTTTCCTGAGTTTGTTTTGGATCAAGCAACATCATTGGGATCCAAGACATTCTGTCATTTTGGTCTTGATTATTTCCTATGCTAGAGTATGCAGAGTATTTTCCCAAATCTGTTTGGTCTATTAATAAATATGAAACGTCATGTGTTTTCATGAAACTAAGTGCAGTTTCTGGATAAGGGGTAGTTAATACATATCTTCCGATTAAATGATCCCAATAACTTATTGGATGCCCGCCATCAGTCACGCTCGGCCGCTCTCCTATGGTCTGCACCCAATATCCATAATCCCACCAATGTACAAATACACTTCCTTCAGTAGTGTTTTCTCTGACCCAAGACATTGCTCTTTGCCAGTATTGTTCATAAATGCCAGGAACTGTGGATTTTGCTTCCGAGTACGTGCTGCTAGCATTGTTTATACAAACTCCTAAAATAGCTAATACAGACACAAAAAATAAAATCCAAAGGAAAAGATTACCTTTTCCCTTTTCTTTTTTTACTTTTATTGAATGAATTATCCTAACTGGAATGTATGCGGCGATTATCGTAATCAATGGTGCAATTATAAAAAATAATCTTATTGCTCCTCTTGTTGAAACTAATGCAAAGAATGCCAGCATCAAAATTAGAATTTCATCAACGTCTATCTTATTGAATCCTTCGAGAGTCTTTTCATCTCCCGATCTTTTTGCTTTGTGGTAAGTATAAACTATTGCTCCTATGAACAAAATGATCCCACTCAAGTAAAATATATCAGAAAAACTGTTGTTACCATTTAATAAACTGCTAGTTGAAATTCTTGAAAATGATAATCCTGCCAACAATAACACAAAAAATGCGGTAAGTATTATCCTCTTTTTTTTATCTAGCCCTTTCATTGCCTCCCAGAATATTACCAAACTTCCTATCAGGAAAATCCAAAATAGATTTCCAAAGTTACCCAATATTTCAGAGAAGTATGGAACCTTATTTTCGGCGACCGTTACTCCAACTCTTCCTCGCCCGAACGGATAAAGAAGGCCTTGAGTTAGCCCAGAAGCAGCATTTATTAAAAAACTAGGATTGAACACTAACAGCAAGAGAACTACCAGTAAAATGTTTAGCGCTATGCTTAGAAGACTTCCGCTTAAAGGTATCTTTTTGAAAAATTTTTCTTTTAATCTTGCCTTGACAACTAAAATATCTACGAGGAATATTGATAATATAAAAAGAGCAGAGCCTGTGTCACTTACCTTAATTATTATTGCTGAAAGACTTTTGAGTCTTAAAAATTCTAGTATCAATGCCGGAATAATCCACGACAAAAATATATAAAAATTCTTTTTTCTGTTTTTTTCGAATAGGAAGAATACAAAAGAAGTTGCACTTACTGCCATATACAGATATCTATATCCTCCCCATGTCCAAGACATTAATCCAGTAAAAATTCCTGCGATAATCCCGTAAATTATCCAATTTTTCTTGTCTTTATTTTTCCAAGCAAGAGTGAAGAATAACAACGCGAACCAGAACCAAACCATTCCCAAACTTTCAATCTCTGGAATTCCCCCAGTTGTTCTGTGGAGCATCTGGGGTAAAAATGCATAAATTGCACTAGCCAATATGGCCACAGATGTTGAGAAATTTTTAGAGAATTTTATTGAAAAAACACTTCTATTAAATAAAAAGAAGCCAACTATTGATACCAAAAAGAAAATCACTGGGGCTATGTTTGAAGCATATTCTAATGAAATGTTGCTGAATATAGAGGTTATTTTGAAAACAAGCACAAGCGCCCAAGGCATTAGATTACCAAAAGCGTAGTTTTCCGAACCAAGAGGGACGTATCTCATCATGTCTGGATTGTGAAGAGTTCCGCTCAATATTTCTTTAGCGTGTCTCAAGTATAGAAACGGATCCAAATCTGGCCCAAGGGTATAGTTTCCAGTAGTTATATCCTTAAGCTGTTCAAGATTTGATGTTCTTACATAAGCTGTCGTGAGCATTATCCAGACTAACAATGGCAAAAACATTAGTGAATACTTTTTAAAATAAGCACACGCCGTAGATAAAATCAACATTGCAAAAAGGAACCAGAAAATCCAAGTTGGAAATAAATTGACCAGGCTACCAATAACATTATTCCCAAGATTTGCCTTGACTAGGCTTAGAACACTAATTATCAAAACTAAAAATGAGAGTATAGAAAAAACCAAGACATAATTATTTTTATTTATTACTCCAACAAATTTGGAAAAATCAATTTCATCGTTACTTGCTTTGTGGTGAACATGTTCATGAAGAACTTTTTTTTCGTTTTCCGCATTACTTTCTTCGTCGGCCATTCAGACATTAAGAATAAGGCATTTTAAAGGTTTATGGATTTTGTAAGGTGTAATTTACATCACTATAATCATAGAACTGTCAAAAATCCAATAACAATAAATACGATTTGGAAAATATTTACTAAATAAACAACATCTCTCTCGTAAACCTTCTTGCTTGGCTTTATTTTTTTCAGCACGGCAATGGCAGCATGTTCTAACCCATATATTTTTGGATAAGGCATTTCTAAGCTTCCATCTTTGTTTAAGCTGGCAAAACTTTCTTTGTTCAATCTTCCTCTCACTTTTAACACAGTTTGGATAATATACGGAACAAAGAAGATTATTGCTATTTTCTCTACGTTTCCCACAATAGCCACTGCTGCTATCATCGTTCCTGTAAGATATGTTAGGATGTTTCCAGGAAATATATCTGCAGGATGTTTGTTAAATATATAAAAAGCGCTAAGGGCGGCCACTCCACATAAACAGATAATTGCTACCCAGCTATTTCCGGTTATATATGTTGCCAAAGCCAGGGCTCCGAGAATTAAAATTCCTTGACTTGACTCTAACCCATTGTACCCAGCCAAAAAGTTGAATGTTGTTGTAGCTCCAACAATTCCTAGAGGGATTATCACCAATGGAAACAATAACCCAAAATTAACTCCTCCTATGATAGGCAATCCAACCGAGTCTATTCCCGCATTCACTACCATTAATGGTACTGCCGCAAAAGCTATGACAATAAGCCTTATTTTCTTTGACAATCCCTTTTTCCAGCCAAGAAGATCATCCATAAGCCCGACAATAGCACTGATCAAAACAGAACTTAGTAGTGCAAAAATAAAAACAGTTTCTCCATCCGATTTAAAGTAGAATGTTTTTAGGGCTATATATGACAAAATCCCTATAGTTAGCCCGAACAAAACAGGAATTCCTCCATGCTCAACCACTCCATTTTTATCATTTTTGTGCATGTCTCTTGCAGTCATTCCGTTCTCTCTGGCCTTTTTTATCCAGTAAGGAATTATCAAAAACGTAATACTAAAACTTATAAAAATCGTAAGAATTAAAAGCATCTCCATAGGTATAAACTTGAAAGATTATTTTTAAAGATTACTTATTTGTCCTATCAGCTAAAAAGTATTGGAGTGAAGTACACTTCAATGATTCCTGCTACAATTAATATCATTATCGCTATAAAAAGCAAAATAACTACATTTTCAACTATTCTTAAGAATTTTGGACTTTTTACCCCGTTTCTTATTATTCCCACTCCGAATATCCCTCCAGCTAAAGCTGTTATGAAATAAGCAGTTATTTCTGGGAATCCATGGATCATATATCTTAAGAGTCCAAAAGGAATCTCGCTAATCTTATAATTTGTGAAAATTCCAATTGCAGCAGATATGACACTCGCGTTCCACGCTAAAACAAATATTGCTCCGGCACCAAAAATAAGAGAGAAGATAAGGGTAAATATCATAACGTAGACGTTATTTTCTATAATCGAAAGAAGTCTAAGCTCTTTTGTTGCAGCACCGGTTGGAGAAATGGTGTTTTCTATATTGTATCTTGCAACACATCCCTCTATGTTTCCTGGGCTGTTTATCAAACAATACGTTTCTACTTGTGCATTGAATAAATTTGAATCGTGCAATATCATGTACCACAATGCGAAAGATATGATAAATCCCAAAAAAAGCCACATAAAAGAGTATATTGCATTTTTGTGCATTTTCCATACGCTAAAAAAACCCTCAACTTCTTCGTCTTCTTCCTCTTCCTGCTTTATAAGATAGTACATAAATGGCAGTGAAAACATGACACAAAAAGTTACAGTTATCATTCCAGAAAATTTTGAAAGGACTACATCCCCTCCAAAAAACCATTTTACCAATAATAATGAAAGAGAGCCGTATATCAAACCTATGAAAAGCATCTTCCATGATCCTTTTTCAACATTCTTTGGATTTATAATAGACTCAAGCATTCCTCTAGCACGCAAGAAGAATTTTTAAAGTTTCGTAATTGATTAATGTCATGGATATGTCAAAAAAAAAGAGAATTCTTGATAAAACTATCAAAGATATAAAATCAGTTAAGATTCAAGGAGCCAGAAACATTGCAAAGGCTGCTTTGAAGGCTTATTCTTTAATTCCTACGCAAGATTCAAAGAAAAAACTTCTTTCTTCAAGACCAACAGAACCAATGTTGGCTAAAGTTTTGGATCTGTACAACAAACTGCCTTACAAAGATATTGTCTCTCACTTTGATAGAACCCAAAACAAAATTAACAAAAACGTTTTGAGTGTCATAAAAAATAAAGATAAGATTTTTACACACTGTCATTCGACAAATGTTGTTGATTCTTTGATTTTTGCCAAAGAGAAAGGAAAGAAATTTGAAGTTGTGAACACCGAAACTCGTCCCCTATTCCAAGGAAGAAAAACAACAAAGGAGCTTGCAAAAGCCAAGATAAATGTTACCCAATATGCCGACGCTGCAGCAAGAATCGCAATTGTAAAAGGCCAAGGAAATGTGCAAGTTGATAAAGTTTTTCTCGGAGCAGATGCTTTGCTAAAAAGCGGAATAATAAATAAAGTTGGCAGTGGGATGTTCGCCGAGATAGCGTACGACAATAAAATCCCCATTTACATTATTGCCGACTCGTGGAAATTTTCAAAAAATAAAGTTCCTATTGAACAAAGATCTTTGAATGAAATTTGGGACAAAGCTCCGAGAAATGTTAAAATAAAAAATCCTGCGTTCGAGTTTGTGCCCAAGAAGTATATAACAAAGATAATCAGCGAGTTAGGAATATTAAGTTATGGTGGGTTTGTAAAGAGAATCAAATAATTTTATCTAGATTTTTTCTGCGCTTCCTCGAAAGTTCTGGTAATCTCTTCGTTGACCTTTTCAAGGCTATCCTCAAGTTCTTTCTTTATGTCTTCCAATTTTTCAGATTGAGTTTCAATAATGTTCTTTGTCTCTGGAATGCTCTTTTTTACAAAATTTTTCCCACCTACGTCCACTATTAGGTCGTCTGACAAAAGTTTTGCCTTTACGAATATACCTCTTCCGATATTTGCAAGAATTTCTTTATCCTTTCCGTTTTTTATTTCATTCAAACCGTCATTCAGATTAGACAATTCAAACACTGCCTGTTCAACAGCTTCTAACTGGTTCTGCAACAGCTTGATTTGCTGTTCAAAGTAACTAAGTTTAAACATTAATTCCTGTTCTGGATTTTCCATAGTCGAAAAGAGAAATAAGAGGTTATAAAACTTTCCTTAAACAATTTTCATAATTTTTCTAAGAATTGCACTTATAATCAAGCTGCCTAAAATATAAAACCAAAGCCAGCTGAAAAAACCAAATATCTTCGGATTTCCTATAGTGTTAAAGAAGTCCATGAACCACCTGATGAACAAAAGCAAAGGAATTGCAGTAAATACAAATGCCCTCATGCTGAGCTTCATCATCTTTATGCTTAAAGGGGCCATTTCTTTTTGAATCTCAAGCATTTTTTGCGGGTCGCTTCTGTGTTGTTTGGCTTTTTCATTCATTTCTTTTTGCTGTTTTTTCAGGTCTTTCAAAGTTTCTTGGTCTGTTGTATACTTTTGGACTACTGTAGTAATGACAGTTATCAATAAAACTACAATTGTCATACCTATGTTGACGTTCCAGTTTATCAAAGCTCCAAGAGTTGGATTCAAAACAGCGTGCACGCCATTTCTGAGAAAATTCAAGCTATTCCAGAAAAAGGCAATAAGCATAGAAATTATCAACACGATGACTACTGGTTTGAAACTTCCTTCTTTATTCATTTTCGTTAGAAAAGGAATTTACTCCTTCATTTATTTTTTGTAGCATCTTGTTCATTTTAGTGATAAGGGAGTCTCTCTTTTAAAGGTTAGCTACCCATGAATTTTCTTATTGCAGGATTCATATCTGTTTGGTGTTGCTGTGCAATACTTTGGTAGAACTGGAACATTATCATTACGACTAACAATATTGCAGTTCCTGAAACTAAAGCTCCGAGCAAATCTGTTGTCGCTGCCAAAAACCCTACGGCAGCCCCACCCATTACAGTTAAAGGCATTATATACCTTGACAATATAGACTCAAGAATTCTTTCATCTTGTCTAAATCCCGAGACCTGTAATCCCGAGGATGAAATCTTGTGTGCTTGGGCTTTTGCATCCATTCCAGATGTCTTGACCCAGAAGACGGAAAATATCATCGATAAACCTATGAAAAACGCTATATGTGTCAAACCTTGAAGAAGATACTTGGGCAAAAGTCCTCCTCTTATTATCAAATCTAAAATATTGTTTGAACCAACCCAGAATGCTAATCCTGAAACGGGTTGTCCATTTACAAACGTGCCTAAAAATGTCAAATGGGAAGCAAAGCCAGCCAACGCAGAGCAGGTTCCTTGAGCACAGCTCAATGCCGCGTTTTCAATCAACCCTCCAAACAACTGCATGTTTGCAACCAAAGCAGCAGTAAGGATTACTGGAATATTAGATGCGTAGAAGAATGCAAGAGGCCATTTTACCGTGTATCCTCTTATTCTCCCGAATGAAAGAGGAATTTCAACTTTAAGAGACTGAGCCCAAACAACAAGCAGCGTTATTCCGATTGTTGCAAGAATTGCGGCCAGTGCAGAGGTTAATTCGACTGGAGCTCTGTTCACAACCGACTGAACAAGGACAAGAACTTTTCCTGCGCAGGGAGTGTTACTAAAGTCTAAAAGACAGTTTCTTCCTTGTTGATTTATGAATTGGAATCCTCCAGTAATAAGTCTCCATGAAACTCCTGCAGCGATGAACAAACTTACTCCGCTTCCAAAGCCCCATTTTGAGGTTACCTGATCCATATAGAATATTGCCAAACCTCCGAGCACAAGCTGGAGTATGACAACTCCCGTTAGTCCCGGCGCCGCCTGAAGTCCTTGCATTATTACGTATATCAACGCCTCAAAAATTATGAAGAAAAACACCATAAGTGTTTGTATTCCTTGGAAGAATTTTTTCCCTTCTTCTGTAGTCTGGTCAATGTTCAAGATTCCTGATCCGGCCAACAACTGCAGAATAATAGAAGCCATAACTATCGGCCCTATTCCCAACGAGATTATACTCCCAAAATCTGTTCCAAGGATTATTGCAAGATATTCAAACCTAGAAAGTGCATTTGCACTCAACCCAAAAAGAGGAATGTTTGCCAAGACAAAAAAAGATGCAAGAATAATCAGAGTCCACTTGAGCTTAACATTAAAGCTGAGTTTTTTTTCCTCAGGTTTTTTAACCTCAGGTATATAATTGAATATCTGCTTAAAGTTCATTTTAACACACTCTTAAATTTATCCTTCTTTTTCAATCTTTTCTTTTTTTCCAGAAAGGATTATTGAACCACCAGCATTTTCAACTTTTTCAATTGCAGATTGTGAAGCTTCTTTAGCTTTAATTACAAGTTTATGGGTGACTTCTCCTTCTCCAAGTATTTTGTATTCGTTTAAATCCAATTCCCACTTATCTCCGCTTTTTTTACCATATTTATGCAGATTGTTTGATATGTCTCTCAAATTTATTTTCTTTCTTTTGTCTCTTCTTGTTCCTCTGCTTGTTATTCCTTGCTTTCCAAAATATTCATGACCATAAAGTTTTTGCACAAGAGTTTTTTTCTGGTCAGCTCTTTTTCCGGTTCCGGCCATCCCCTTTCCTCCTCTATGGCCCTTACCCTTTCCTTTCTTTCTGAATCCTCTTCCATGGCTTCCCATTCCTCTTCCATGCATTCTTGATGACTTTTTACGTTTTTTTGTTTTCATTTTATAACATCCTCTCAATTAATTTATTAATCTGTTCTTTATTATTTCCCAAAACTCCTTTCTTTATCCCAAAATGTTTTCCGCTGTCTATTCCGCCCCTTGGAGGATGAAGTCTGAAAAAAGGTTTTACATTCAAATCTTCTAATTTTTTCCCCTTTTTGATTTCTTCCACAACTTTTTTCACATCAACTTTTTTATTTTTATCGATTAGTTTTCCTCTTTTTTCTATTAGTTTGTGTAAAGTTTCATCATTTATTTCCCCGTAAGCAACAAAGCTAGCCAGTTTTTTTATCACTCCAGTATTGACATGATCTGGCTTGATTAGTACACAAGAATATTTTCTTCTGAGTCTGACTCTGTAAAGTGTTTCTTTTATTCTCGGATCAATGTTTACTTCTCCTTTGATTCTTATTAAAGCGATCATTTTTTCTTCACCATTGTTTTTTCAAGTGCGTCTACACAAGCTTTAACCAAATTGAACGATGTTCTTATCTGGCCGAAAGTTTTGCTATAAACATCTTTAATTCCTGCTAATTTTAAAACCTTTTTTAATTCATTTCCAACGACCAAACCAGTACCTTGTGGGGCCGGAATCAAAATTACTCTCACGCTACCAGATTTTCCCTCAACTTTAAATGGGATAGTATGGAGTTCGTTGCAGTTGCAGTCAAATGCGGAGCACCCTCTTCCAACTTTGATTATGTTTAACTTTGCTTTTCTTATTGCCTTGTCTCTTGCAGGAAGAGTTTCTTTTGCTTCCCCCATGCCGACACCAACATGCCCATTTTCATCTCCAACAACAGCCATTGTGGAAAAGGTTGGAACATTTCCTTCTTCCGTTTTTCTTTGAGTTTGTCTCCAGGCCCTTCTCTTTCCGCCGCCAAATTTTCCTTTTGATTGCCCGATAGAAATTAAATCTGATTTTAGACTAAGTAAATAATCAACGATCTCTTCTTCCAATATTTTTTTATTGTTCTCTAGTATTTCGTCTATATTATTTATTTTTCCTTCTCTTGTTTCCCTTCCAAGCTTTGTCTTCGGTCTCCATCCAGCTACCTCTTCTTTTATTTTTTCCTCTATTACTTTTTTCTCTGTTTCTTCTATTATTTCTTCAGCTTTCTTATCCTTTATTTCTTCATCAATCAACTTTATAGTAATCTCTTCAGGGTTTTCCGATTTTTTAACAGCTTCTTCTTCTGAAAATGCTCCATACGCCTCTATAGTTTTTTTTACATCTTCAAATTCTTGTTTTTTCTCTGTTTTTTTCATTTTATACCTTTTCTATTTTTGATTTAATATCCTCAAACTTAAGGCCTGCTAGGTGTTTGCCCTTTTCTCTTACTTCCTCTGGAAAATTTTCTTTTTTGTCTTTGATTTTTATTCCAGCGTCGATCATTCCTTTGGCAAAAGAATGAAGCTTTGTTTTTGGTAACACTCTGTAAAGTCCAAAATCAACTATTGGAGTTTTCAATTTATCTTTTATGATCCTCTTTCCGGTTAATAATCCTAAAAAGTAAGCAGCAGTAACACCCTTCAAGCTTCCTTCCAGATTTTCTGGCCAGCCATGGTTCAAAAGTTTTCTTGAATCTATTCCAAAGACTATTTTGTCTTGTGCCTCTTTGCTTTCAATGTATTGTGAAATCAAGTATTTGTTTGTCTTTCTGAAAACTACCCTAGGTATTCCACTTTTGAGCATCTCTAGCCTTTTCAAATAATTTGTTTTAGATTCTTTTCTTCTTTTCTTCTGTATCCTCATTTGTTCTCTCCCCATTCTTTGTTTATTTTTTTGATTAATTTTACTAACTCTGGTTGCAGTTCATTTTTCCATATGTGAACACTGTAGTCAATAAACTTTCCTTCTTCCGTTTTGTCTCTTGTTAAGCTTATAAGTATATTCTTGCTGTTCAATTCCATTATTTTTTTCATCATGTTTGTTATTACTCTTTTCTCTTCTTGATTGAAAAGTTTGCTTTCACTTAAATTTAATATGTTCTGAGGGTTTGGCATTATCAAACCATGCAAGTAGTCATTCCACCTTAAATAAAACTCCATAATCCTGTACGCCATTTGTCTGAACAAGTTTTTGCTTACAAAATCATCTTGAAGTATAATGTCTCTAATAAAGAATATTTCATCAATTTCATCGAGGCTCGTTTTAAATTTCAATTCCTGTTTCAACTTGCCGAATCCTTCTTCAAAATCTCTCAATACTTTTTTCTCTTCCATTTTAATATTCCTTTATTTTTAACTGCTCCTTGAAATGTGACTTGCTTTTAAACTGTTTATTTTTTATTTTTTTCCTTAACTCTACAAAATCTTGTTTTGAGATAATCCCTTTGTTTAGGAGATCTTTGACCATACCCCTAAACTTTCTGGTGAGTACAACATAATTTTTCTTCCTTTTGTTTACATTTATCTTTACTTTTCCATAACCTCTTCGACTTTTGTTTTTCTTTTTTGTGATTCTTCCTTTTATTGTTTTGATTATTATTGCACCTTCTTTATACAAGTCTCTTATATCTTGCTTGGTTATGGCTTCTTTTATTTCATCCAGCCTTGGCTCTAAAAAAACAATTCTTTCCTTACCAACACCCAGAGTTTTTGCAGCTAATGTTTTTTTCTTTTTTAAGTTCATTTTTCATTTCCCCCATTCTTCTTCAGGAATCTGTTTACGTTAAGGTTTAGCATTGAAATTTTCATTTCTTTAAGTTTTTTTACTATCTCTAATTTTTTCTTTTTTCCGATCTTACCAATCAAAACAACTCTATCATTTTTCAATCCTTCAAGCTCTTTCATATTGTTTATTACTACGGGAGTTTTGTCATTGATCTTGCCTTTTATTTTTTTATCTGTTGAGTATCCTACGCTTACAACCGCCGGATATCCTTTTCTTTTTTTCCTCATCTTGTTGTGCCTTCCTTTTGGGCTTCTCCAAACTTGTTTTTTCTTTCTTCTTAATCCAAGCTTGGAAAATCTGTTATGGCTTCTCCTCAAAAAGGTTGTCATTATATTTCTCTCCCAGCCTTGCTTGTTATGTAAATGCCGTCTTGGAATACTCTTCTGTCTCTATTTTTGACTTTAGTGGCCTCTTCAAGATTGGCTGCTGCTTGTCCGGCCAATTCTTTGTCAGCAGATTTAATTGTTATATTTTGTTTGTCTATCTTGATTTCAACGTCTTTTTGTACGTCTACTTTCCTTGGGACTTTTTCTCCAAGGAAATTCTTTATCAAAATTTCATTGCCTTTTGCTTCGACAGTGAATGGGAAATGGCTAAAGCATACCTTTAATTGATACTCGAATTTTTTTTGCACACCAATTATCATGTTCTTTATATGTGCGGCTGTTGTGTTGATTATTTTTTTCTCGTTTTTTGTTGCCTTTTTTCTTCCGATGACTATTTTTCCTTCTGAAATTTTAAACTCTAGTTTATTTAGGTTCATCTTTCTTGTTATTTCTCCGTCTTTTCCACTAATTTTTAGCACATTGCCATCTACTTTTGCGTGAACTCCTTCTGGAATGACTATCTCTTTGAATATTTCTTTTTTCATTTTAGTAAAAGAATGCTATTACGCAGCCTCCAATTTTCTCTTCCTCGGCCTCTTCGTGCGTCATGAGGCCTTTGTTGGTCGAGATTATTAATGTTCCCATGTCTCTTGAGGGGAGATATCTCTTTCTATATTTTTCTAACTGGTCTCTGTTGACTGTAAATCTCGGCTTCACAGCTTTGCATTCAGTTAAATCTCCTATAGAAACTTCGAGAGATTTCTCTTTACTTTCAATTTTGTATTTCTTTATTGCTCCTTTCTTCTTCATTATCTTCAGAACTTCGATTAATAGATTTGAGATTATCTTTATCTTTACATTTTCCTTTCCCGCTTTGTGGGAATTCCTTATCATGTTTAGTGCATCTGCAACAACGTCGTGACTCATTTTTTCTCCTATGAATATTTTTTAAAGCCGATTTCTTGGGCAATTTCTCTGAAGCAATGTCTGCACAGGTGCAAACCATAAGATCCTATATGTGCTCCAAACCTTCCACATCTTTCGCATTTTTTCGATGCTATTCCGATCTTTCTTTCTTTTGGTTTGCAGTGCTTAATAAACTTCTCCATTACTGCTGGCTTATTTTTTAATTGTTTGAGTATTTTTTTCCAATCGCTTGCTGTCATTTGAATGATCTCCTGTAATTTCGAATGATTGAAAATATTTTATTTGCTTTCATTTTAAATAAATTGTGTCTGGAATTTTTCTTCCATAAATTTAATTATTTCCTCTCTGGATATGATCTGTCTCTTTGGAATTTTTCCTTTTTTGATTTTTTTTAATCCAACTCTTCTGCCTGCTCTCTTAAAGACAACTGTTATATCTAACCCCATAATTCCTATATCTCTTTGATATTCTACTCCTGGGATTTCGATATATTCTTTTATTCCGAAAGAAAAATTATTTTCGCTGATTTGCCTTCTTTTTAGCGTATTATCAATTGTTGTTAACATTCTCTTCAAAACATTGTCTAGGTCTTTCCTTAAAGTTACAACTGCTCCAACAGCAAGATTAGGTCTTATGTCCCAGGTGGGGATTCTTTTACTTGATTTCATCCTGGCAGGATTTTTTCCAGTGAGGAATTTTAGCAACCTAAAGCCTTTTTCTAAGGTTTCTCCCATTCCTCCGACGTTAAAGACAACCTTCTCTATTTTTATTTTTCTCATAACATTCTCATTTTTGTCAGTCATTTTATTCTACCACCATTATCTGTTTAATTAAAACATTAATTTTGCTGCCATCGGTGTTCAATTCAACCATTTTTTTGTCGTTATCAATCGACTCAATGACTCCTTCCTTACCTGCGTGCTTACCCGCATACACTACAGCTTTTGCTTTTTCTTTCAATTGGATGACTTTTATTATCTTTTTATCTCCAAAACTAAAAGCAACAGAATCGTTAACATTAACTTTTCCATTATACAAAAAGTTATGGCCGTCATTTAAGTTAACTTGTACCTTCTTACCTTTCAAGATTTTTTTGTCAATCACTTTCACTATCTTTTGATGTCCAGCTTCTTTAATTTCTTCAAACACAAATTTTCCAAAGTTTGACAATAAAAGTTTATAATTTTTATGTGTCGGAACTATTGTGATTACATCAAAAAGTAAAATATTGTTTTTTTCATCTTTTATCTTTTTGTTGTTGAGCAAAACTTGTTTCTCATGAATGGCTTTTTTCACTTCTTTCCTGTTCTTTGCGAGTTTTAGCATATCTCTCAATGCAATCAATACCGGGACTCCTTGGTTTGTGCTAAAGTTCGGTTTAACTATGTATTTTGTTCCTTTTCTCTTTATAGGCCACTTATTTGGTGATTTGTGTCTTTTCAAATACATTTTATTTTTTCTCCTTGTTATTTTTATCTATCGTTTGAGGAACATTTGATTTTCTTTCTATAGCCTTTATTCTTTTTTTGTCGTCTAAATTTAACTCAATTATTCTTAGGTTTGAAGGTCTGAATGGAACGTCTGCCTTAGACCCATCTCGTTTTTTCACTTGTATTCCTTCGATATAAACTTTCAAGCTCTTTCTTTTTAT
Organism: Nanobdellota archaeon; assembly: GCA_038046245.1. GTDB lineage: Archaea > Nanobdellota > Nanobdellia > Pacearchaeales > GW2011-AR1 > JBBSXB01. The sequence goes on from JBBSWO010000007.1 coordinate 15,427, forward strand.
CTTGTTCACTTTACCTTCTTTCTTATTCAATTTTCCAACCATTATTCTTACGGTGTCTCCTTTTCTAAGAGGGATGTTCCTTTTTCCATATTTTTTTCTTAATTCTTTTGAAAGATTAACACTTACCAATTTTTTTATCATATGGATTGGAGCATTAGCTGCATATTTTCTTTGTTTCTTGGGATTTTTCGAGGCTTTCCAATTTTTATAAAATTTATTTTTCATTTTAATACACTAATGCAGCGATTTTAGCGACTTGCTGCCATCTCTCCATAACCTCCCTTGCTACTGGACCTTTAATCTGGGTTCCTTTCGGATTTCCTTTTTCATCTTTTAGTATTGCAACAGCGTTATCCTCAAACGCAATTCTTTCTCCGTTAAGTCTTCTGTATGGTTTTTTCTGTCTTACAACAACTGCATCAAATACCTTTCCTCTCATGTCTGGCAGCCCTTTTCTTACGCTAACTTTGACCCAGTCTGCTATTTTTGCAGCTGTTTGCTTTCCTTTTTTTGCCTTGCTTCCCTTAACACCGACGATCTTTACAATTTTTGCACCGCTATTATCTGCTGCCACAGCGTAGGCTCCCAAATTCATTCCTTCTGTTCCTTTTGCGCTTATTGCTTTCATTTGAATGATCTCCCGTGATTTCGAATGATTGAAAATATTTTATTTGCTTTCATTTTTTTACTCCTTCATCTTTATCTTTGATTTTGTTAAGAACTGCAAAGTGTATTATTTTACTTAAAGGTCTGCATTCCTGCACCCTTATATAATCTCCGATATTAATTTTGTCGCTCATGCAGTCAGGAAGCCTGGCATGGATCTTAGTTCTTGATTTTTTGTATCTTTCATATTTTTTTACATATGTCATTCTATCAAATTTTATTGCAACTCTCTTTGGGAATTTCTTTATTACAAGTCCATCAAATATCCTTCCTCTGGTTTTGAGGCCCCCATGTACATGACAGTTAATATCGTTGCATAGGGCACCAGCTATTTTTGGCGTTCCTTCTTCTTTTGCTTTTGTTTCTTTCTTTGTCATTTTTTGTGTATTTCTAATTTATGGATTCTTCGTCAAAACCCAACTTGACCAAGACACCTTTTATTCTTTTGGTATGATCTCCTTGAAGCTCGATCACACGGTCTTTGCAGGTGCCTCCACAAGCGAGTTCGTTCTTCAGAGCTTTTGCGGTTTTTTTCACATCCACTCCGTCGCCGAATCCAGTAACGACAGTTACTATCTTTCCGTATGTCTTCTTGTCTGTCGTCACGGTTATCTTTTGTGAACTTTTTGCTATCTGTTCACATACACATGCTTCTTTGGGTAATCCGCACTTTGGGCATATTTCCATAGTTATTTGTGTTTCAACGCCTCCCTGTTGGATTTGTTGATTGTTAATATTCTTGATATCGTCTTTTTAATTTCTTTAATTTTTGAAGTGCCTGCTTTAGATGCTCCAGCTTTCGCTTTTATTAACTCAAGCTTAAGCTCTTTGATTTTTCTATTTAACTCTTCACTGTCCATTTTAGCTATTTCTTTTGATTTTAGTATTGCCATTTTATTTCTTCTTTATTTTCTTTCCTCCATTATTGCTTCCTATTAGACTTTCATTGACTCTTAGTTTGCTCAAAAGATCTTCATTGACGTTTATTCTGTCTTTTAACACGACATTTGGGGAAAGGATACTTACTTTTATTCCGATAGTTCCTGTTTTAGGTTCGGCCCTTGATTGGGCTCTATCAACAACCTTTGCACTGTCTCCTGTTTTTTTAAGATATCCTTGGGCGAATCTCCAGGTCTTTGCCCTCGCACTTGGTAGTTTTCCACTTAATCTTATTTCTGTCCCAAGAGCTCCAGCATTCATTATTCTCTGAAGAGATTTGTATGCTATGACCTTAAATTTTATTGGACCAAATCTTTCCAAACCTAAAGCTATTTCGTCGGCAACAAGTTGTGCGTCAAATTCAGGGTTTATAATTTCATCTATTTCTATTTGGGGATTTTCTAATTTGAATTTGGCTTTTATTGTTCTTGTTAGTTCATCTATTCTTTCTCCTCTCTTTCCGATTATTAATCCGGGTTTATTTGTTGAAATAATTATTTTTTCACCGACGGGGGTATACTCTATCTTTACTCGGCTTACTTTTCCTTTTCCTAAAGAACTTTTGATGTACTCTCTCAACACAAATTCTGATTTTTTGAAGTCAATTGTTTTCTTTTCTTCCATTTTTCTAGTTTTTTTTGTCTCCGACTGTTTTTTTATTTGAATGAGTTTTTTCCTTTTTGTCCATAGCAGTTATTTCAACATGACTTCTTTTTTTTCTTATGGACCCGAATCTTCCATAAGGTCTTGAAGCGATATTTGCAACAGCTTTGATTATCATTGGATTTTCCAACCCATTTGTTTCCGCATTTGCTGAAAGAGTGCCAAGCAGTTTAATGAAAACCTTCGAAGCTTTCTGAGGATATCTTCCCGGTCCAATGCCTTTTCGGTGTGGAATTTCTCCCTTCATTGGTATCGCCCTTCTTAGCTGGGAAACTTCCTTTAGTTCTTGAGTAGCTTTCTTGATTTCTTTCCATTTGATGAATCTGCATATTGCAGCAGCTTGTTTTGTGGACATTTGAAGATTAAATCCATTTACCACAGCGCTTGTTTTCTTTTTTACTTCTTTTTTCTGTTTCTCTTTGGTTTCCTTTTTTTCTTCCTTGGCCTCGCTTTGTTCCGAAACAAGTTCCTCACTGGGCTTGTTTTCCAGTTCTTCTATTTTCTCTTCCTTGTTTGGTTTTTTATTTTCTGTCATTTTATTTCTTAGCCTTGTGTTTACTTCCCTTTGTAGCACCTATTCCTGCACTACCGTGTTTTACTTTTCCTCTAGTCAATGAAAATTCTCCCAATCTATGGCCAAGCATTTCTCCACTTATTTCCACCGGAATAAAATTATGTCCGTTGTAAACGTTAATTTTCATTCCAATCATTTCTGGAACGACGACTAAATCTCTTAGATGAGTCTTGATCTGTTTGTTCTTCTGAATTTTCTCTTTTGCTCTGGCTAGGAATTGTTCTATGCTTTGGAAATTTCTCAGAACCGCTCTTCTAGCTCTTGACTTAATATGTTTTGCAAATTCTCTGACTTCAAGTTTCTTTAGTTCTTCAATATTCTTTCCTCGGTATGTGAAATCTTTTTTCTTTTCCATTTTAAGGTTTACCTGTTCTTCTTGGTCTTATTAATCCGACCTTTGCACCAGGTGGAGCGTTTCTCTTCGCAATCTTACTCTTGATTCTCTTTCCTCTACCAGAACCGAAAGGATGGTCTATTACATTCATCTTGACTGCAGAAGTTCTAGGCCACAATTTATTTCTTGACTTTCTAATATAAAAATTCTTTCCGGCTTTCACGATTGGCTTTTCAAGTCTTCCAGCCCCTGCGATTGATCCGATTGTTGCTCTGCAATTTCCATGGAATAATCGCTCTTTTTTTGAGGGCATTACAACAAAAATATTCTCTCCAACGACTTTGCTGATTTCAGCTGATGTTCCAGCCGTCCTTATGAAAACCCCTCCATCTCCAGGTCTTGATTCTATATTATAAATCGGTGTTTTTACCGGAATATTCCTTAGCATAACAACATTACCGGTTTTAATTTCACTTCCTCCAAACTGTATTGCCTGATTTTCCATCATTCCTTTAAATGCAGGCATGAAAAAAACTCCTTCCTTGAATTTTACTTTTGCCAACGGTGCTGTGTGTCCGGTTGAATTTAATAGCTTGATTATGATTCCCTCTCCTTCTAATTTTTTTGGATATTTTATTTTATACCTAAAAGCATTCCTTCTAACTCTGTAACTGTTGCTTCCATGCCCTCTTGCCTGAACTATTATTCTTTTACCCATTTTATATTAGCCCCAGCTTCGTTGCTACGTCCATAGCAAGGAACTTTGGTTTTAATTTAACATAAGCATACTTCTGGTTTCCTTTTATATGTGTTCTTATTTTTTCCACCTCAACTTCCAAAACTTCTTCAATCTCTTTTGCTATCTCTTTTTTTGTTTTTCTTTTTTCAACTTTGAATGTTAAAACGTTCTGCAATTCAATCAACATGACTGCTTTTTCTGTGACTATAGGTTTCAACTGTATTACTTCTCCAATTTCAGACGTTTTGTTTTTCATTTATGCTCCTGCACTTTTATTTTATTTTCATTGGATAATTTGTTTTCAATCTCTTTGATTGCTTGTTCGGTATAGAGGGTAAGTCTGCCCAATCCACCTTTTGCAAGATCATTCACACCAAGATTTTTCAAATTTTTTGTTTCAAACAAGTTAGTTTTTAATTTTTCATTATTGCCTACAACAATTAACAAACCAGCATTGCTTTTGTATCTTCTTCCCCTCATTTTTCCAATTCCTGCTCTTTGAGTTTTGACTTTCAGTGCAATTTCAAATAAAGTTTCTCCAAGTATTTTTTTAATTGCAGAAATAAGATCTTTTGTTTTAAGTGAAACAATTTTTCCCTCGACGATAAAAGGAAGGTTGGATATTTTGCTTTCCTCTAGCCTTTTATATTTTAAAGCGAGTATATCTGCTCTTGCGGTAGCACTCAAAGCCGAAATTAATGCCATTCTCAATTCTTTTTTGTTTATTCTTTTTTCACCAACCATAGCCATAATTTTTGGGGGATGAGCTCTTCTTCCACCCCTTGTGGAAGCAACTTCAGCACCCACCCAGTTGAATTGTGTTCCTCTTCTGGACATGACTTTTCTAGGGATTCTTGACCTTCCACTTCCATAATGCGTTTGCCAAACGTGTCTCCTATGCCTCATTTTTCCGCTTGCAGAATGATGTTTTCCTCCAGTAAGTGAAGGAGCATAGGGCTGCTTTGTTTTTTTAGCTTCCAATACTTTCTCAACGATATCTCCTCTTACAGGCGCAGAAAAAACACTTGGTAAAATTATTTCTTTTGTTTTCTTCCCTTCGATATCTAAAATATGTGATTTCATGCCAACTCCATAAATTCATAGTCTTTTTTTAATTGTTTTCTGTTTGGTCTTAAGCTTTTTGTGAGAATAAGTTGTCTTTTTGATGGTCCTTGGATGGATCCGTAAACGACGATATAATTTGTATTTACATCTCCATAGTTTTTTATATTTTTAAGCGGACTATCTGGTGTTTTTTTTATGGCTATAATTTTGTTATTGTATGTTACCCTTGTAAACATACCTAATTGTCCTGCTTGTGGGACCCTAAAGGTTACTCTTGCAGGATGCCAAGGACCAAGACTTCCAGCTCTTCTTCTTCCTTTTTCAGATTTGTGCGACTTAAGCTGTATTCCAAATCTTCTTACAGCTCCCTGAAGACCTCTTCCTTTAGTCAAACCTCTAGTGTCAATCAATTCTCCAGCTTTGAAAACATCTTCGACGGATATTTCTTTTCCAAGATGGGTCTTAACAAATTCGAACTTTTCTTTTATATCTCCTGAAAGCCCAATCTCGCTCAAATCAGGGATTTTCTTTATTTCAGTTTTTTTTGCCTCGGAATACAATATAGCCCTTATATCGTCATATTCGTGCTCTTTGACATCTTCCAATTTTCCAAATTTCTTTTTTGGAAGTTTTATTTTTTTGGCTAATTCCTTGTCAAGGCTTTCCGCCCAGATTTCTTTCGCGACTATTCCATTTTTATAAAATCTTACAGAAAGTATCTTGTTTGCAGGGCATTCAAGAATTGTTACGGGGATAGCGATCTTTTTTCCCTTAGTCATTGAATCAGGAGTTTTGTCTTTTACATGCGCAGACATCATTCCAGCCTTGTAAGCTATAATCCCTTTAAGTCCTTTAGATTCAGTATTTATAGAATTCCAGTTAACACTAGGCAAAAACTTACTGGCCCTTTTTCTCGGCCAATACTGTAAACTTCCCTTTCTCGGTGATTTTCTTGTCGGCATTTCTTACTATATTTGATGCGGAAATCATTTTAATTCTACCCTGGATAAATTACTGAGAAAAAGTTGATTTATAAAGCTTTTTATGATGAAGCATGGCAACATTTTTAAACTAATCTTCACGGGACTTTTGATGGTTCAAAAAAAATACAAACGAGTGAGCGTTAATGGGGCTTTAGAGATTGCTGGAAATAGCCCCGTTATAACAAGTAGATTATTAGAACTTGTAAATGGAGAATACATTCCTCAAGATGCCTTATCAAGGTCAGTAAGAAGAGATAATGCTTATTCATCAAGACAAGGCTATACAATTCCCCCTAAAGAAACTGTTCAAAAAGTTTATGACCTGGTAAACCAAGATAGAAAGGATGCTGCAAAAGTCCTTGGCTTTTCTTTGGAGCGTTTAGATGAAGTTCTTGTTGATTATGGATTAGTTCAGAGAGTAGAGGCTGCTCAGAGAATAAAAACAGTGGTTAATTCAATTAGAAGATATAGGCCAAGCTTAAGAGGAAAAGGGTCAAGAAAATCTGTGAAGAAATATTAAGCCTCAAAATTCTTCTCACTTAGAAATTCTTTTCCATCAATCTTTCCTTTTCTTATTATTTTTCCCTTTCTTTTTGCTTCTTCTCTTATCTTGGCAAAGTCATTGCTTTTTTTTAGTTCAGGAGAAACAACAATATCAGTTATAATATAATCGTGAGTCATCTCTGCTTCTTTAAATCCTGGCTTTTCAAAGACAAAACTTTCTCCCAAAGCTTTATCATCAGTAATAAGCTTGCAAAAATCTGGTTTTATCGCATCTTCGCCCTTTGTTCCCGGTTTTCCGGACTTTGGAAGTTTTGGTTTAATTTTTAGAGTATTGTTTCCGAAACTGAAAGTCAATGCAAAAAACGCCTTTGGAAATTTGTCTAGCAAAGAAAGAATCTCTTTTCCAGACATCTCTCCTTCTATGATGTACTTTTTAACACCTTGAAATTGTTTTTTGTCTTTAAATTCCAATTGACCGCTAAGATCAAGGGTTGACACAATTATTCCAGTGACTGCCGTCTTGTTGTTCCCAAGCTTTTCTGCACATATCCTAACAAATTCACTTGCAAACTCTGTGCTTGTCGAAATGCTGAACTTTCCCCCACTATTCTTTACTTTGACGACAGCTCTTCTTTTAAATTCGCCTTTGCTGAATTTTTGGAACTGACTATGGACACTATGGTCAACTTTTTCCTCAAATATCTTTTTTATGAAGTTCATAATGTAAATTTTTGTTCAAAAACCTTTATAAATTTCATGCACTTCTAGTTAGTAATAATAACATGGAAGAAAATTCTTTTAGAAAAACATTAACTATAATTCTTATAGTGGGCCTTTTGGCTCTTTCTTTTATAGTCTTAAAACCAATTGTGATGGATATAATAGTTGGGTTTATTCTTGCATTCATCTTTTATCCAGTCTACAGGTTCCTTTTTAGGTTTTTAAAAAGAGCTAACCTTTCAGCGTCGATAGTCACAGTTATTTTGCTTCTATTGATTATTATTCCTATATGGCTTTTTACTCCAATATTAATAAATCAGTCATTCAAATTTTATGTCACTGCTCAAAAACTTGATTTTGTTGGTTTGCTTCACAAAATTTCTCCTTCCTTTTTTGCTTCAGAACAATTTTCTTCTGAAGTTGCAGGAACAATACAGTCATTTATTCCAAAAGTGGCAAATTCAGTGTTAAACACATTTTCATCTTTCATTCTCAATCTGCCGAATATACTGCTCCACATCCTTGTCGTGCTATTTACCTTTTATTTCGCTCTTAGAGACAAAGACAAAATTTTAGAGTATGTAAAAAGTCTTTCTCCATTCTCAAAAGAAGTCGAAGAAAAAATATTCAGATATTCTCATGATATGACCTCTTCTATTCTTTATGGCCAGGTTGTTTTAGGATTTGTCCAAGGAGTGGTTCTGTCTATAGGACTATTTTTATTCGGTGTCCCTAACGCTTTGCTACTAAGCGTGGTGGCAATGATTGTTGGTGTGTTCCCTATCCTTGGGCCCATGTTGGTCTGGGTTCCAGTGGTTATATACCTTTTAATTAATAATCGTACATTTGATGCCTTCGGAATTTTTGCCTTCGGAATAATAGCCTCGAACATAGAACATTTCTATAGATCATTTTTCATTTCACGAAGACTACAAATTCCATCTGCAATAATCTTAATTGGAATGACTGGAGGAATATTTGTATTCGGTGTTCTTGGACTTTTCCTAGGTCCTTTGATACTCGCCTATTTGTTAATAATCCTTGAAGTGCTCAGAGGGGGGCATAAGAATTTTTATTCGACTTTGTTAAAAAGAGATTAGATAAATATAAAAACAAATATCCTTTTTTTATTTAGATTACTTATTTTAAAAGAGATGGAACTAAAAGTTAAGCTACTGAACTGGTCTACAGGATTTCCAGTAGTGGTCATAGATGAAAGAACTGCAAACAAGATAGGCGTGCCTCCTGGAGGCAGGGCTTCATTAAAATCTTCGTCTACATCAAAAGAAATATCTGCAATCGTTGATATAGCTTCAAAATTCATCAGGGAAAGTGAAATCGGGGTTTCTTCAGAAATAGAAAAGATGCTTGATTTAAAAAAAGGTCAAAAAATAATTGTCTCACTTTCAGAACCTCCAGATAGTTTAGATTTAATAAAGAAAAAACTCAACAAAGGAAGATTATCTCAACAAGAAATAAAAGAAATAATCGAGGACGTCGTGAATAATTCTCTTTCTGGTCCAGAGCTTGCACTTTTTGTTTCTGCTGTATACAAACAAGGAATGACATTCAAAGAAACAATTTATTTAATTAAAGCAATCCTTGAAACTGGAGAAAAATTGTCTCTGAGAAACAAACTTGTGGTTGACAAGCATTGTATAGGCGGAATTCCTGCTAACAGGACAACTCCTTTGGTTGTATCAATTTGTGCCGCAGCAGGATTAACGATGCCGAAAAGTTCTTCAAGGGCAATAACAAGTGCTGCAGGTACAGCAGATGTTATAGAAGCAATTGCAAAAGTCGAATTTTCTAATGAAGAATTGAAAAAAATAATAAAAAAAACTAACGCTTTCATGATCTGGGGAGGTTCTTTGGGAATAGTTCCTGCAGATTCAAAATTAATTCAAATAGAAAAAATATTAAACCTGGATCCAGAAGCTCACCTTTTAGCCTCAATAATATCAAAAAAATTAGCGAGCGGAAGCAGTTATATTCTAATAGACATTCCATACGGAAAAACCGCCAAGGTCGATAAAAAGACGGCAATAAGGTTAAAAAGAAAATTTGAAAAAATAGGAAATTACTTTCACAAAAAAATAAAGGTTGTTTTGACCGATGGAAGCCAACCGATTGGTAATGGTATTGGTCCTGAATTGGAGCTTTCAGATATAATGAAAGTTTTTCACCAAGACGAAGACCGGCCTTTAGATTTAGAGCGGAAATCTTTATTCCTTGCTGGAGAATTATTGGAGATGGTAAAAAAAGCCAAATCTGGCATGGGTTTTCTTATGGCAAAAGAGATTCTTGTTTCTGGAAAGGCGCTCAACAAGTTTAAGGAAATAATAGAGGCACAGAAAGGAAAAGTCAGAAATCCTAAACTAAGCAAATTTAAATACGACGTGCTTGCCCACAAATCTGGGAGAGTTAGGGAGATAGACAACAAGAAAATAAATTCTCTTGCAAGAACAGCTGGTTGTCCAACCTACAAATCTTCAGGAGTTTATCTCTATAAACATGTCGGAGAAAATTTGAAAAAAGGGGACAAAATACTCACAATATATTCTGACTCAAAAATAAGGCTCAGACAGGCTTTAGACTTCTGCAAAAGGCATACCCCAATAAAGATTATCTAGAACAACTAACTTTTTAAACTCCAAATTCATGAATTTTTTATGGGAGATAGAGAAAACGAAAGGAAGAGAAGGCTTGCGGAATATTTCAAGAACAACTTAAAAAAAGGCTACACTATGGAATCTTTGAAATGGGCTCTGGTTAACCAAGGATATTCAAGGACATTCATAGAAGAGGCAATGAGGGACGCAACTAAACAGCTTGCATCTGAAGCTCCAATTCTTAAGGAAAAGCCCACAATAACCCACGAAATTATTGATGAAAACTTTCAAGCTGTTCCTGTAAAAGCATCCTGGTGGAGAAGGCTTTTAGGTTTGGATTAATTCTCTGAAGATTTAGATTTATTACGCATTTGCAATTTTTATAACCAGTTATAGCAAAACCTTTAAAACTCATCAGTTGGTTTAATTGTAAATGCCTCTGCGTTCTTTGCTTGCAAAAATGCAGTGGATGAAATGAAATTTCAGCCTCCGTCGCTCAATGGTAGAGCACTGGTCTTGAGTTTGAGTTTTGAACAAGAGAACCAGGCCCTCTGGGCTTCCAGGTTCGATTCCTGGCGGGGGCGTTTATGTTTTCTCAAAAAAAGATTGATTAATTAGTGCAGCATAATAATGCTTAAATATATGTTTTTATCTAGCTCTTTATGGCTAATGACAGGTCTGAACAGTATAAAATGTGGGAAAAAGAAATTCCTATGTTACAGGGAAAGCTAAGAAAGAAAGATCCTAAACATTCCCTTTTAAGTTTAGTGACGGTAGATGGTGATAGAATAAGCTGGACTTCAGAATTCGGAGGGTTATATAATGGCATGACTACTGAAGAAGGTATGAATACTTATATTGCTGACCTTAGAAAATCTTTGAAGTAAGTTATTTCTTCTCAAACCCTTCCAACACTCTTATATCGGGGCTCAAGACTTCAACTTTATCTTCCTTGAATCTCAGACCTCTATATATTTTCTGCCACAATTCTCTTTTAGCTTTATCTCTGTAAAACTCCCAGTAATGTTCTGGCCTTGTCCTGTTCAATATTTTCCAAAAAGGATCCTGCACATTCGGATTAGGATATTTTGTGAAAACAATGCTGTTGCATTCATCTCCCGGAAAATCAATTCCTCTGGAAACTTTAGTGGAGAACAAAACGTCTATCTCTTTGTTCTTGAACTTGTTTATTGTCTCAACTTCATTATCTTGCGACTGTGAATCTTTTATTTCATCTCTGCTCACAAGGTTTTTCAAACCATATTCCTGAATCTCTTGTTTGTTCGGCAAATCCATGAACGCATTAATATGTATCAGCGTCGGTCTTTTTGCAGTTTCAACACATTTATTCAATGCTTTAAGATACTCTTCTCTTGAATGCTTTCCATTAGACAAATTAGAGTATTTGAAATCTCTTTCTAATCCGGTCTTTTTCACAATTATGCTTCCCTGATTTTCAATTTCAGCCTCAATGATCTTAAAACTATCCAATCCAAAAATGTCCTTTAACACTTGTTCAGAATGCAAAGTCCCGGACATCAAGACGATTGCTTTGTTTTTATCAACCATCTCTTTAAACTTTTTTGCAAGGTTCGTAGTCACTAGGCTAATCATTATATTTTTTTCTTTTTTTTCCGCAGTAATGTAAGTTTCACTCATGAAATCTTTGAATGTTTTTGCTATCTCCTCACAGTCAAACAAATAACTTTCGTCATCAGCCTCTTCGAAAAGGTCAGAACTCTTTAGTATTATCTTTAACAAATCATAGACTCCTGTTTCTTTCAGAGGAATTATTTCTTTTGTCGCAATGATGTCGTTTATTCTTTTATCTTTTTTAATGTGTTGAATTATCTCTAATAACTCGGATATTTCCTTTTGGTCTTTCTCTTTTTCATTGACATAATTAATAAGAGAATTTTGCAGCCTTTCTATGTTAAGATTTTTTTGGTTTGAAAAACTGTCCAAAAACTCATCACACTCGTCAATTATCTCAACTTCTGTCAAGGGCTTTCTGTTCATTGCAGATTCAAGTTTGTACTTGCTTGAATTAAAGACTATTACATCTGAATCTATGAACGAATTAAACTGATGATAAAACGGGCAGCCCTCTTTTCTCTGATAAAAAATGAATTCTGTGTTTTCAAGCCCCATATATTTCTTTTTCTTGGCATTGGCAAATATTTTTCCTTTTAGTTCCAATCTTGCCGGCAAGACTGGAGACCAATAAGGGCAAACACTCGCAACAGGAATTCTTTTTATGTCCTTTAATTCTGTAAAAGAGCTAGGGTCCACGTCCTTATTTTGACTTAAATATGATTTTAGTTTATTCCAATTTCTTTCTTTTATCTCTATCTTACAAGGTAAGGAATCATTATCTGCTGATTCATCTTTTTTTATTTCGTAATCTATCTCTTCTCTTTTTCCTGCAAAAATATCATGTAGTTTAGAATTTATTTCTCTTTTAAAAACAGGAAGAGCATTTTTATTATCCATCAAGAATCTGCATTTGTGGTTTTTTCTTCCAGTTATAACACTTATTTTTAATTTTGTTTTATCATCCTTCAAAACATATTTTTCATTTTCGTAATCTTTTTTATACTGTCTTTGAAGAGTTTTTCCGGGAACAACAATAGAGGTCTTCCCAATTTTTTTGGCAATGTTCAAAGCTATGGCACTTTTTCCAGTGCCGCAAACCCCTTTGATAAATATTACTTTTGTCCCTTTTTTTATTTCTTCCAAAACCTCGCTAACAACATTTTCCTGAGATTTACCATTAGAAAAACGAAGAGGTTCCAGAAATTTATCTCCTTTATATAAGCTCCACATTTTAGAAGCCTCTGATGGGATTTGCACCCATGACCTTTTGCTTACGAAGCAACTGCTCTTCTGGCTGAGCTACAGAGGCACAAAATAACAAAAAAGAATCCTATTAATAAACTTAATCTAGTTTTTTAAACCACAAGAATCCGAATATCAATCCCGGAATTGCAAAATAAAGCCACGCAAAAGAATGTTGCGGCGTGAATAATATTGCCATAAAAAAGAGCAAGGCCATGACTTTGAAAACATCAATTTTTTTCATTTTTTATTCTCCTTTCCAAAACCGTTTTCTGAGACCATTCTTTCTAACCTTTCTTTATAAAAATCCATTCTTTTTGAGGTTCTTATGCTTATAGATATATGATTGCTTTCTCCTAAGCCGTTGCCAACAAAAAAATGAGCGTGTTTTAATGGATGAATCGGATAAGAACTTCCATAATTAATGTCTAAAGTTTCAACAAAATCTGGACTATTTAATTTTGAACCCTCAACCAAAAATCTGGCCCATTTATGGTTTTTATCCATCAAGGATATATTAACCAAATTTCCTCGGTCATATAATGATACAGTCTGGCCAACTTCTAATCGAGTCGAGATGTACATAACAAAAATAAATTTCTACCTTTTTTAAGAATTACTATAGTGTTATAACTAAGTCTGTGATTACCTGCTCTT
>JBBSWO010000008.1:0-68477 GCA_038046245.1 Nanobdellota archaeon
CCTCCTACTATTGGCCTTAGCTAAACATTATGAATAGATCATAAGAATTACAACTTCATGACTGCCACTACATACATCATACCTTAATGTTTGTAGCAAAGTTTGTTATTAAGGCACTCATGTTATATCTAACTATGATTTCCGATTTCTCTTCATCACAGATAAAAATTTATATTTAGTGGATTTATAAACCTTTCGAGGAAAATTGGATTTTTTATTCTGGAAATTTTTGTAAGAATTAATTTGAAACTAATTTTTCAATTCCTTTAATAACTCCAATAATAATTGGCATGTTCCATGCTGTCAATACAAGTCCGTTCAAATTGTATTTCAACACCGTTCTGTCTTCTCGATTTCTTTTAGAATAATCACAAGCTCCAACCCATGGAATAAAATCAGTTCCTTTCAAATTATAACTACTGTCTGACATAAACAAAACTAGAATTTATCTTTTTTAAAAATTTCTATACTAACTCAGCTTTCCAGGCGGACTTAAACTTTCTCCGCAATCCTGGCAGAATTTATCTTCATCAGCGACAGGCTTTGTGCATTTTGGACAGTTTGTTGGTTTTATCCAAACCTTTGTCCCGCAATCAGGGCAGAACTTTACCTCTTCAAGAATTTTGCCACATCCGGTGCATTTTATTATCACTGGTTTTTTTTCAATCACAGCTTTATATCCTGCTTTACCAGAAACTATTTTTGAGAATGCGTCTACAAATCCTTGATTGGATTGTATCTCATTCATCCTTTTTTGAACAAAATTTGGATCCATTTTAAAACCTGCTTTTATTTTATGAATTAATAAAAATAATTTAAGCTTTTAAATTTATTTGTTGCAGAGTTTATAATGTTTTTTTCACTTTTTGCTGACTTTTTCTTCTTTCAGAACATATTTTGCAATTATGAATACGACAAATGCGATTATAACAAAATTAATAATTCCCCCAAGCAGGGCTCCCCAGCCTATGACTATTGGGCCTATTGAGAATGTTGCAGTCTGCCAAGCTCCTCCAGGAATAAATGGAGTTACTATCGGCATAATTAAATTGTCCACTATTGATTTGACTAAGGCTACAGCCGCCAACCCAATTATTAACGCAACTGCCAACCCAATTACTTTATATTCCTTCAAGAACTCAAAAAATTCACCAATCACACCCTTTTTGTTCTCCACACAACTAAATGGTACTATTCTTTATAAATTTTTACCATCACAATTCTTATAAAAGAAAATTATCTTATTAGAACATGCCAACCTTTGTCATACATGAACATCACGCGAGAAAATTGCATTGGGATTTCAGACTTGAATCTGGCGGAACATTGAAGAGCTGGGCAATTCCAAAAATTCCTCCAATGAGGCAGGGAATTAAAAGACTCGCAATTCAAGTCGATGATCACACTTTGTCTTATGGAAATTTTGAAGGAGAAATTAAAGAGGGTTATGGGAAAGGAATTGTCAAGATTTGGGATAAGGGAAACTATAGGCTGGAAGAAAAAACCCCCACAAAAATAGTTTTTATTTTGCAAGGAAGAAGATTGAAAGGAAAATATGCTTTAGTAAAAACAAATTTTGAAGGAAAAGAAAACTCTTGGCTTTTGATGAAGCTTAAGTGAATAATCTGATTTCAGCTTATGTTCTGTATTTTCCACCAAAACTCTTCGCTAAACTTCTTTCCCGGAGGGTATAAAACAAAGGGGTTGAATCGTGGGCATAACTTGCACCCTTTCTGCTTACTATCTCTCCAATCATTTCAAGAATCTTTTCCATTCTGCCAATCTCTCTTCTTGAACTGTCGTTTGAAATTTTAGTCTTCATATCTGACTGAACAATTCAGAATTTATTAATTTATTCCTTTTCTCTATGTTTGATTTATCAAATATCTGAAAAAGAGCTCACTCTTTTTCTCCAGTCCAATATTCCAAATCTGGAACATCTGCTTTTATTCCTTTAGCTTTACAGTATTCTTTTGTCAAAAGATAGAATATAACCCCTAAACTTTTTGCACTTTTATTATTACCAATTATTACTTTGTCTGCACCCTTTGAAAAATTATTTGTATCACAAATCATCAAAACTTTTTTCCTTACTCTTAAAGTGTCGTGCAGAGAATTTCTGTCAACCCAATGGTCTGCAATGACGGTCAATTCATTTTCGAAAAAATTTGGAAGTTTTGAATTTGTTAAAATTCCTGCAGGATATTTTTTTGTGAACGCTCTTATCCCAGTTAGTTTTGAAAATAATTCTACAACTTTCCATCCAGCTTGTCTTTTACAGACGACTATAATATCTTCAGGATTAAATTTGCTCATGAATTCGGCACCCTCTCTTATTTTTTCATCTATTATGTCTGTGTTAAAAATTGCTAGTCCATCTGCTCTTCTTCTATAAACAAAAGGTTTCATGTCAGGAGTCACGACTCTGGTTCCAAGATAAATTCCTGCTTTGACATATTCGTCTAGAGGGATAAGCATGTCTTCTTTCTTTTTTCCCTTGACTTTTTCCTTCATCTCTTCAGAGCTTGCTTCTTCTATTTTTCCCTTAAGCTTTGCAACTTTCTCAAGAAGTTTCTTCTTTTTAGCTTCCAGTGATTTTGCTTCTTCTGTTCCTTCCAAAGATTCTTTCTCTGCTACTTTTACAATTTCTTTTTCAGGCAAGTCTTCACTAACTTGATTTTCTGCTGTTTCTTCCTTCTTCTTTTTAGGCATAAGAATTCTGATGAAAATTAGTTTAAAAAGGTTGCTGTGGGAATTTATCTTAACTTTTTTTCTATTTCTATAAGGCGCTTAATCTTTATCTCTCTCACAAGGCTTGAAATTCCACATTTTAAGAAATCAGCTTGAAACCCAAAAGCCAAATCAGCCAATATGCTTTCTTCAGTCTCACCACTTCTGTGCGAGAAAACGGTTTTTATTCCAGCCTCCTTCGCCATCTGACAAACTTTTTTCACTTCCAATAAAGAGCCGCATTGATTAGGCTTGACAATTATAGTGTTCACACTCTTTTCTTCAATCGCTTTCTTTAGCCTCTTAGAATTTGTAACAATCAAATCATCTCCGACTATCAGACAATTTTTGACTTTTTTCAAAAGTTCTGCAAAGGACTTGAAATTTTCTTCCTGGAAGGGGTCTTCAACATAAAATAAATTATAATTTTTTATCAAACTTTCAATGTAATAAATCTGTTCATCATCTTCTCTAGTTAGCATAGGATTTTCATAATGATACTTTTTCCTTTTGTAAAAAGAAGAGGCTGCAACATCAGTACCGAATGGAACATTTAAGTCTTTGAATACATCAAAAACTTCCTTTTCATTCAGGGAAGTGATCCATGCATTTTCGTCGTTTCTTTTTGATTCAAATTTTTCATCTTTCTTTTTTAAAATAGCCTCAACTTCATTCTGAATTTTTTTATTTAACTCAGAAGCTTCTTTTACTGTTTTTGTATCTGGAATTAATAAGAATTCTTGAAAGTCTGGTTTTTTATCTTTTGTTTGCGAGTGTTTTCCACCGCCGACGCAGTTCCCAACAAGTCTTGGAAATCTTTTCGCATTTGGATTTATCAATTGCCAAATTTCTTTTTTTTGTTCTTTTGCTAAAGCTTTTAAGACAGCGCTCTCCAATGCAAAAATAGTGTTGGCTCCTACATGTCCGTCTACTATATCTTCAATTCTTCTTAAGTCATCAAAACTTTCTATCTCTTCGTTTGAAAAATATTCTGTAAAATTTTTTAAAGCTTTGATATCCTCCTCAAGACTTTTTTTGTAAGGTTTTGATTCATATTTTCCTGTGGATTTTCCAGTCGGAGAGCTCGCAGAAAAATTCCCGACGTTTGTAGATATTGTGACAAAAATTGTTTTCTCTTTTCTTGAATCAAAAATAGACTTAGCATTCACACTTTTTACTTTCATAGGATGGAAAAATATCCAAACTTTATAATGTTTTTTGTTAAAGAAAAACTATGTTTGAAAACTAGAATCCTTCGCCTTCATCATCTGCGCCAGCATCTTCTTGTTCGTCGTCCGGAGTGGCCAATTCCATTATTTCTCCTTCCTTGACTATCTCTTCCTCTTCCTTAGTTTCCATCTCTTCCATTTTTTCATCGCTGACCCTTGCTCCTTTTGATCTCTTCAAACTTTCATCTCTCTTCTGTGGGTAAGGTCTTTTAACGCTGATTGGTAGAATTCCAGAATCAAGCTCTATTTCAGCTATTTTCAAAGCGTCATACTTTATCTTTTCAAGATCTTCAGGTTTTATTTTTATCAACAAAGGAGCATTCATTGCCGTTTGCAGAGCCCTTGCACCAATAATCCTTGCTCTTTCATACCTTGTGAACTCTTGTTTTGGGTGCGTCATGTTATGTGAAATTTTTCCCCATTCTTAAACCTTATTATTTCAGATGCTTCTCAATCTGTTTGTAAACTGATTTCCAAACCTTATCATTTAGGTCAAGAACTTCTCCAAATTCTTTAATTGTTAGCGGGGAAAGTTCTCCTTTCTGCATTGAGTGAACTATTCCCTCGTGACTCCCTATTACAACTCTTGTTTCGCTTATGTCTTCTTCTTCTCTCGTTGGATCAACAATGAAGTTTTTTCCAACTTTATGGATAGTGAGCGAAAGAGGTATCTCTTTTCTTAATGGGACTGTTTTGCTTGTCCATTCTCCAAATAAGACTTTTTCCTCTTCCTCATCATACTTTGGAATCCTTGCATTTTTTAGGGCAATTATTGCTCCAATTCCGGCAGCATCTACAAGATTACCATCGTCGTTTATAGAATAAATATCAATCAGAACATTCCAGACTTTTTCTTTTTCTTTTATGCAGAGTTTTTCAAGCTCTATAACTTTACTCTCTCTTACCATCCTGTCAATAACTCTTCCAAGCTCTACTGCTGGGAATTTTGGAGGTCCACTTTCAAATCTTTCAGAGCTTAAAGGCAAAAGTTCTGAGGTGACCATTAAATTTCCTTTGTTAGGTGAATCAGGATAAGGTTTAGAAACATCCATCTTGACTCCGACTAAAACTTCAGTTTTTCCTATTTTGACTCTTACGCTTCCTTCGGCATTCTTTGAAACACCCAGTTCAACTCCAATATCTCTAAATTCGTCAAGTTTTCTTCCGTCAAATCTTTTCCCTTGATCAAGGTATTGTCTTATCCTTTCTGCTGTTAATTTTGATGTTTCCATTATTTTTCTTCCCCCGTCTCTTTCAAGGCTTTCTTCTGGATTTCATAGATTTTTTTGGTTGCTTCTCTTGCCAAATCAACAGCTTCCTTCAGTTGCTCTTTCGAGATTTTTCCATCTAATTGAATATGTGTAATATCTCCGTGAGATGTCATTGTTATTGGAATATCAGTTGCACCCTCTCCTTCTTCCCAATCTTCTTCAGCTTTTGAAACATCGACAACAAGGCTTTTATCAAGTTTTCCTATCGAAACACTTGTGACCAAATCTCTCATCGGTATTCCAGCGTGAGCCAAAGCAAGTGCAGCTGCATTTATCCCTGCGCACCTTGTTGAAGCATTTGCCTGGATTATGTGGATATGGACATCTATTACCATATTAGAATAATTATCTATCATTAAAACTGGTTCCAAAGCCCATTCAGTTATCTTGCTTATCTCCATGCTTCTTCTGCTTGGGCCGGGCTTTATTCTTTCTGTTACAGAAAAACTTAACATGTTATAATTACATCTCAAAGTTCCTTTTGCTGGATTCTGTGAATGTTGTGGATGCATTTTTCTTGGTCCGTAAACAGCAGCTATTGCTATTGTGTCTCCGAATGAGAACATCGCACTTCCATCTGCATTTGGTATTATTCCGACCTTTGCTGTTATTGGTCTTGTCTCGTCAAACTCTCTTCCATCAGGCCTTTCTACTTCGCTTTTTGTTTTTTTTGTCGTCATTTTTTCTTTTGTTTATCAAACCATGATTTTACTTCATCTGTCAATCCAGACACGAATGACTTTTCAGTTATGAAATCTATCGCTCTTTTGGCAAACAATTCATCTTCTATTTTGTCTCCTTTTATCCAGACCAAACCATTTTGGCCGGCAGTTATTTCACAACCAGTTTCATCTTTTATAAGTTTTATCATGCTTCCTTCCCTACCAATTATTCTTGGTATTTTGTTTGGATTGACTTTAACAATCATTCCTTCATCGATCCTTCCAAGCCCCCTCATGTTTATTGTTAAATCTATCCCTCTCTTGTTCACAGCGAATATTTTTGCAACAACCATGTCACCAATGTCCATTACTTCTTCCAACGCATCTTTGTTCACGAATCTTGGAACTTCCATCAAACTTATAAAAGCTGTTTCAGCTGTTCCCATGTTAACAACCCATCCATTGAATGTTATATTTTCAACTTTTCCAATAACTGCATTTCCTCTTCTTGGTATGTATGTTCCCGAAAGTGGAATTACTTTTACAAGTTTGTTTGCCTCTTCAGCAAGGCCATATCTTATCGCGATTATTTCTTCTCCCCTCTTTTCAGTTCCTTCTCCAGGAAGAAAATCATGGCCTTTTGCAATTGTCTCTCCAGGAATTACGACTTTTCTGTCTGTCATGCTGCCACCTCATCTAATTTAAATCTTGGAATATGTTCTGAGACAATTTTTTTTAACAATGGAATTACTTCTCTAAAATGGCTTGAGTTAGGCCCGTCAATAACAAGAGGATTGAAGTTCCTTTCTTCGCTAGTATTTATATTAACAGCAACTAACCCCTTGTAACTGAAGACATTTGAACTATTATATAAACAAACAGTCTGGAATTCCTCTCTGTTCACTAAAAAATCAGCCAATCTTTCAGGGCTTACTCCTTTTATTGAATAATACTTGGTAGCGTCTGTCATTATTCTTTTATCTCCTCTGTCAATGCAGAGCCATGAGTTACAGCGTTTAATTTGTCATAAAAATCAATTATTATTCCTGCAGGAACTTTCACAACAACTTCCAAACTTCCATCGTCTTTCCATTTCTCATTTTCTTTGTAAGGGTTTATAACACCATAAACTTTCCCCGTATAAATTGCAGGTATGTCTATTTTCACTTTCTTAGTAGAAATTTTCATCGGCAATATTGCGCTTATCTTGTCAATTATTTCATGTATCTGTGCTTCTACAGGAACATTTTTTATATTGACATGAGCTTGTTCTAATGCGGATTTTATTCTGTCTGGGGTGTGAGGTCTTCCTGTTTTTGGATCCATAGAATTTGTTGCCAAGAAATCAACAACCTGCTTTACTTTTTTGTCCTGTTCAGCATCTCTGTGTTCCTGGGTCACTAAAACCTCTCCTTCCTTGACTATTCTTTTTGCAATCTCATTACAATCTTCTGTTCCGAAGGCAGTTTTCAAATCAGAACTTGAAGCCGACTTTCCATTTTTTGCGTCGTAAAATATTCTGTCTCCCTGTGCTTCAACGTAAGAACTCTGGCCCTTCTTGAATTTAAGGGCTTCATCCAAATCAACCATAATCTCATAATTTTTTCCAAATCTCTTAATCCTTGCTACAGTGTTAGTCATTTTGCGAATTCATTAATAGCTTCAGCTTCGACTCTTTCTATCTTCACTTTGTCTTTGTTAATGTAAGCTAATTCAAATTTACTTATTTCAAATTTCTTTCCTCTCATCTCTTTGAATATGTCCAAGGCTAACTTTACACCTTTCTTTATAGTCAAATCCTGTTTGTATTTATCCCTTAGTTTTTCTTTTATCTTGCCTTCATCTTCGCCTATGGAGTTTGCATAATAATGGTAGTAGTTTCCTGTAACTTCACTTGTGAAAAGCTCTGGTTTTTTATCTTTTATTCCAGCAATCATTATTGAGACTCCAAAAGGTCTTGCTCCCCCATACTGTGTGAACTGTTGTTTTAGATTAGCAAGGTCTTTCACAACTAATTCCGGTTCTACAGGAGAATCATAAGTTACTCTGTTTTGTTGGGCCATTAGCTGTGCCCTTTCTATTAAGACTCTTGAATCGGAGACAATTCCTGCAGCACTTGCAATCATATGAGAATCAATTTCGTGTATTTTTGTTGCAAATTTCGTGACTATCAAAGAATCCTCTATTCTTTTGTCAGCTATAATGAAAACTCCGTCTGAACAAGACATTCCGATACTTGAGCTTCCGAGCCCGACAGTCTTCTGCGCATATTCCAGCTGAGGTATCTTACCATCAGGTGAGAACATTGTGGCTGTTCTGTCATAGCCCATGGCCTGATTTTGTACATCTATAGGCATATCCATCTTAATTTTAGAGAATATAATAATCTTAAACTCTTGTCTTCTCTGTTAATGATAGAAAGATTATGGGTTTAAAAATCTTGCGAAGCGAGATTTAGGTCTTTACCCTTCAAATTTCGCAAAGCTCTTGCTTATCTTTTCGTTCCAGAAATCAGGCAATCCTGAGCTTAAAATACCCTCAAATTCATCATCAATGACATAAAAGTTTTTTATCCTGTCTTTTTGAGGGATTTTTTTGAACTCATTATCAGCTTTTTTAAAAAGGTCAGCTATGGATTTTCTCTCAAACCTGCTTTGAAGTAAAGAAGGCTCTTTGAATATAAGCGTGTCGGCAAGTCTCATAATATTCAGGTCAATCATCGCGGAATTCTGGGTTATGATTATAAGAGAAAGATTCTTGTGTCTTGCAATTGTCATTATTTCACTAAGAACTTTATTTGATTCTTTCATAGAGTCTCTTGAAGAATAACTGATTGCTGCTTCGTCGACTAAAAGTATTGAGTCATTTTTCACATCTTTTATGTCATCAGCTTTTTTTATGAATCCTGGAAACTTTCCTTCTCCAAGATAATAAGCATGTCTTTTCCCAGCCAAAACATCAAGGAATTTGAATCCTAAGGCTGTTTTTCCGCTCCCTCTTTTTCCAGTTATTAAAATTATAAGGCTTGAACTTTTCAATCTTTTTTTGAAATCATCAAAATTTCCTGAAATCTTTTTAACTAAATTAAAATCAATCTCTTTCTCTTCTCTTTTTTTAAACAAATCTAATATGCCCATTTTAACATCTTAACCCCTTCAAAGTTCCCGAGACTTTTTTTACTTCCATTTTTTCAGGCCACACCACAATCGCTGCCCTGATATGATTTACGCTTTCTCTATTCACTGAGACAACTGCCCAACCTTCCCCATATTTTATTGTTGATAGTGAAGCTTTTGACATGCCAAGAACCCCAATAAAATCCTTGACAGCTTTCTCAATATTTTCTCTCAAATTTTTTCCTTCAACAAGAAGATACCTCTTGTTTTCTCTCATAGAAGGTTTAAGTGATTTCATAAATTATATAAGAAAAAGCATTATAAAAAACTTGTTAAAATGCATTCGCAAGAATTTTTAAACTCAACCTCCTATCTAAATAAAAGAGAAATAGGAAATGGAAATATTTACAGTCGGCGGTTATAATGAAGTTGGAAAAAATATGACTGCCGTAAAAATAGGGGAAGATTCGGTTATCTTTGATGGAGGTTTATACCTTCCAGCAATTGTAGAACTTCAAGAACAAGAAGAACAGAAGTCAGCTTATTCTGAAAAAAGGCTAAGGAGTATTGGCGCAATTCCTGATGATTTGCTTCTGGACAAATTTGGAATTAGGAACACAGTCAGAGCAATAATGCCAAGCCATGCACACTTGGATCACATTGGAGCTCTTCCTTATCTTGCCTATAGATATAATGCGCCAATTGTTGGAACTCCTTTCACAATTTCTGTTCTTAAAAAAATAATTGAAGATGAATCAATCAAAGTTCCAAACAAAATTAATGTTGTCCAGCCCAATTCTAAATTTATTGTCAGAGGAAAAAACAGAAACTACGAAGCAGAATTCATAAACATGACTCATTCAACCCCTCAAACAGCAGCGATAGCTTTGCATACTCCTGAAGGAGTAATTGTTTATGCAAATGATTTTAAATTGGACAACACTCCGGTTTTAGGCTTGCCCCCAAATTATGAGGCATTAAGAAGAATTGCAAAACAGGGAGTCAAAGCATTAATTGTCGATTCTCTTTATTCTGGAAGTGACTCAAAAACTCCAAGCGAAAAAGTTGCAAGGGCCTTGGTTGAGGAAGTAATGTTAACAATTGAAAATAGGAATTCTGCAGTTTTTGTTTCAACATTCTCTTCACACATAGCAAGGCTGAAAAGCATAGTTGAGTATGCTAAAAAATTAAACAGAAAAGTTTATTTTCTCGGGAGAAGTATGAAAAAGTATGTCGCGTCTTCAATAGAGGTGGGAATATGTCCCTTCAAAAATGATATTTACATTGGCTCTTACAAAAAGCAGGTTGCATCAATACTAAAAAAAGTTGAGAAAGACAGGACAGGTACTTTAGTTGTATGCACAGGACATCAGGGAGAGCCTGGAAGCATAATGGAAAGACTTTCAAGAGGGGACCTTCCATTTAATTTTAAGCAAAACGACAACATAATCTTTTCTTCCAAAACAATTCCTGCCCCTATAAACATTGCAAACAAGGAAAGAATGGACAAAAAGTTCAGGAAGATGGGAGCAAGAATATTTGATAATGTTCACGTCTCAGGCCACGGTGGCAGAGAAGACATAAGAGATCTTATATCCATATTAAATCCTGAACATATAATTCCTTCACATGGCTCGACAGCACAAATAACTCCCGCACTAGAGTTGGCTGGAGAACTTGGATATAAACAAGGGAAAACCTGTCATCTAGTTCAGGATGGCGGAAGACTGAAACTATAATATGAGGAAGTTATTCAATAAAATTCCAAAGCTTCCATTATCTGCTCTTATTTTTTATCTTATTCTTTTTATTCTTTGGAATGTTAATATTATCCCCGAGCCAAAAGGAATACTTTTATTTTTAGAAGGTCTTTATCATTCATTCGGTTTAATTGGGTTATTCATAGCTTCTTTTTTAGAAGGTATTGTCTATCTCGGATTGTATTTTCCCGGTTCTTTCATAATAGCACTGTCAGTTTTTCTTTCTGATGGAAAATTTTTCTCTTTGTTGTCTATCTCTCTGATTGTGGCATTTTCATTAACCTTAACGTCGATTATAAACTATCTTTTGGGAAAGCATGCAGTAAAATTCAAATCTGAAGAGTATAACAAAATAGCATCAAAAGGTCTGTTTTTTTCTATATTGCATCCAAACATATTAGCATTTTACTTTTTTAATTCTGGAATAGAAAAACAAAATCCACTAAGAATAGCCCTGGTGCCAATTTTATTGATCCCCTATGGATTATTGTTCGCTTATGTTTTATTTATTTTTAAGGATCCATCGAGAAAAGCTATAGAAAATCCTTACATAATGTTCTCACTTCTTTTCATATGGTTTTTTTTGGCATTCTTTTTTGAAAATAAAAGAAAATCTAAAATTTGAGCTTTTCTTAAAACCCACATTTTTTAAACATAATTATCTTTAATTTCTTATGGCAAAAGAGGATATAATCGGCGGGATAAGAATAGCACTTTCAAAAGGTCAAAAACTTGAAGATGTTATGCAGTCTTTTTACAACGCCAGCTACAAAAAAGAAGACATAGAACAGGCAGTAAGCGAATTATTTTCTGAAACATCTCAGTCTCAACAGCAAACACAATTGCCTCTTCCCTTGCAAAAAATAAATTTTCCCCCTTCTCAACCAACTATTCCTCCAACTCCTCAAAAGATAATCTCACAAACACTTCCTCAACAACAAACGTATCAAAAACCTATTAACACTTCACCTACTTTACAAACGCAGAAAGAACCAGACAGAGACACAAGGAGTTTGCCAACTCTTGAAGAAATCCAAAAAAGATATCAGCCTTTAACTCCTGCTGTTTCTATGCCGAAGCAAATTGTTTCCGATTACTCAAAAAAAAATAAAACCGACCCTGTGACTGTGATTCTCATAGTTGTTCTGGCCCTACTTTTGGGAGTTCTTTTCGCAATCTTTATTTTCAGGAAACAGATTGTCGAGTTTCTTAACAAACTTTTATAAAAATGTCGGAAATTTACGGGCCTGCTGAAGATTCTTATTTGTTACAGGAGTGCATCAAGAAATTCCTGAAAAAAAGAAAAATAAATTCTGTTTTAGACATGGGTTCTGGATCGGGGATTCAGGCTAAAACTTTTATTGACCTTGGAATCGATCCAAGAAACATAACTTTGGCCGATATGAACAAAAAAGTGATTAAAAATTTAAAATCAAAATTTCCAAAATCAAAAATAGTCCAGTCAAATTTATTTGCAAAAATTAGAGGTGAATTTGGCCTAATTGTTTTCAATCCTCCTTATTTGCCTGAGGATAAATTTGACAAAAATCAAGATACTTCTGGCGGTAAAAAAGGAAATGAGATAATAATAAAATTTTTGATGCAAGCAAAAAAACATCTGGATAAAAATGGAAGGATTTTATTATTAATTAGCTCGTTTACTCCTAAAATAAATTTTTCTGATTTAAAGTATAAAAAAAAGATTTTTGCAACCAAAAGGTTATTTTTTGAAGAATTGAGTGTTCTGGAACTAGTACCTCTTGAGTAGTTACACATAGAAAGGTTTAAAAAACCGGAAATTTATGTTTTTGGATGACCGATTTAAGTTTATCCATGAGTCCGAAATTGGCACAGAGAATGAATTTACAGCAGATTATAGCTTTAAATCAATTTGTCTCTCTTCCTCCAACCGCAGTGGGACATGTTTTGGATGATATAGCGAGAGACCCGCAAAAATTCGAAGACATGTTTGTAGAGAGTAATGCCTCTGGAAAACCAGATGTTCAAGCTGTTTTTGGATCTTTGGTTACTTCTTCTCTTGGCTATTTGAAAAAAGGAAATTCTGGATTAATAATGGATCCTCCAAGCAAAGAAATAGCTGAAGCGGTTTCTAGTAAAACTATCGAAATCACTCCAGAGGTGACCTATGTTGGAAGAGAAAAAGACAAGCCTCTTATTATGTTTTCAAATTTTATCTCAGAGCAGCCAAGACTTTCTGTGCAGCAGATTAAAATCCCTGATCATTTTAAGAACGCCAAGAAACTTTATGCTCACATTAGCAGTCAAAGAGAGTATGTTAATTCAAAATTAAGGGAATCTTATGTAGCCATAGGAGAACAGCAAAGAGAATTTCTCGCCAGAAGTGAACCAACAACTTTAAACGTTTTTTGTCAAAAAGATTTAGCCGATAAAGTTGGAGTTTCTACTTCACTTGTTTCAAGATTAATGAAGAATAAGTCTGCTTTAGTTCAGCCCGCGAGCTCTAATTCTCCGTACGTTTTGGAAATTTCCCAGCTTATGCCGTCTAAAGAAGATTTGGGAAGGTTCTTAGTGGTTAGAGGAATAAACCAAATTTTAAGTGAAGAAGATCCTTCAAATCCTTTTTCTGACATGGAAATCAAGCAAAGATTGGGAATTAATTCAGCAAGAAGGACAGTTTCAAAATACAGGTCAGAGGCAGGCATTCCTGAAGCTAGACTTAGAGTGAACTATTCTGGTGAACGTCAAATACCTTATTTCCTCAAGTAATTTTCTTATACTGGTTAAAATTCTTCTCCAAAAATTTATAAACATCGAAGGATTTTGTAAGTAAAATGGGTGATTATTCTAATTTGTCGGGGTTTTTAGATGAGGTTTAATATTCTTATAGGTGGGAAAGCAGGGCAGGGAATAAACAAAACTTCTCAGATTGTTTCTCAGACTTTGACTAATCACGGATATTTTGTCTTTAACTACCGAGATTATCCTTCAGTTATAAGAGGGGATCACAATTTTAATGTTCTTTCCATTTCAGATGAACCAATTGAAAGTCATGAGTCAATGCTTGATGGAATTATTGCTATGGATGAAAACACAATAAGAGTCCATAAATCTGAATTGAAAAAAGACGGATTTATCATTAGTTATAAAGATTTTTTAAAATATGGGATAAACCTAAATATTGCCCAGACTGGGGCCTTGATGAAGGTCCTTGGCATAGACAAAAAAATTCTCGTTGATGAAGTAGAAAAAACTTTGAACAACAAAGAGTCAATAGACGCCCTTGAAGTTGGTTTTAGTTCTGAGAAACAAAAATATCATCTGAAGAATATTAAGAAAAAAATATCTGTTATGACTGGAAATGAGGCCGTCGCTCAAGGCGCAATAAAATCTAAAATAGATTTGTATTTTGCATATCCAATGACTCCCACAACAAACGCTTTGCATGAGTTAGCTTCAAGACAAGTAGAAAATAATTATGTCGTTTTCCAGCCAGAAGGAGAGATTTCTGTTGCGAATATGGCTTTGGGAGCAAGTTTTGCAGGAGCAAAAGTTATGATAGGAAGTAGCGGTGGGGGTTATGATTTAATGACTGAAGCAATGAGTTTTCAAGGAATGTCTGAATTGCCATTAGTTGTTTATCTTGGCTCTAGAGGTGGTCCGTCAACGGGCCTACCTACATACACAATGCAAAATGATTTGGATTTAGCTTTAAGATCTGGCCATGGAGAATTTCCGAGGATTGTAATTGCTCCAGGAAATCCCGTAGACGCAATTGAAAAAACCAACGAAGCTTTTTATCTCTCTCAAAAATTTAATTGTCTGTCTATAATTCTTTCCGATAAACATCTTGCAGAATCAGAATTTTCTTCAGATGTTGCACCTAAAAAACCTCTGCAGATAACATTAAACAGAAAAATTCCTGGAAAAGATATTGTGAAAGCAAACAGTTATGAGCACGATGAAAACGGAATTACTGTTGAAGATGCTGAAAATACAGTTAAGAACGCAGATAGTAGATTAAAAAAATATGAAGCTATGAAAAAAGAATGTAAAAAATTCGAAATGATAAAAATTCATGGAAACAAAAACAGTAAAA
Source organism: Nanobdellota archaeon (assembly GCA_038046245.1). Classification (GTDB taxonomy): domain Archaea; phylum Nanobdellota; class Nanobdellia; order Pacearchaeales; family GW2011-AR1; genus JBBSXB01. Next base: position 14,847 of record JBBSWO010000008.1, read on the forward strand.
ACCTTATTATTGGCTGGGGTTCAACAAGGGGGGCAATTCTTGATGCAATAAAAGGACTTGACTTTAAATTTTTGCAGGTCATATACATGAAACCCTTGTCGGATGAAATAAAAAAAGAAATCCAGAAAGCAAAAAAAGTTATTTTGATTGAACAAAATGTGACAGGTCAGCTTGGAAGATTGATAAGAGAAAAAACTGGAATAAAAATTGAAAAAAGAATTCTGAAATATGACGGCAGGCCGTTTTTTTCGGATGAATTAAGGAAGGAGTTGTTGAAAAAATGAAAGCAAGAGATGGGAAATTAATCTTAATTCTAGGAATATTAATCTCGATAATTTCTCTATTAACTGCATTTTTCGGATGGAAGCCGTGGTATTTTGTTGGAACTTTTGGATTCTGGTTTTTCTTTGATTATTTTTCATCTAAAAAAAATAAAATCACGGCAATACAATTATTCATAAACAACAAAAAAAGTTTTACTAATCTGTACATGGCCATGCTTGCCTTAGGAATGTCAATAGAATATCTTGGAAAATTTGTATTTGGGTTTTGGCATTACCCTTACCAGTCATTACTTTTTGAGATAATACTTATTTTGCTCTATCCATTTATATTATTTGCAACAAGGGAGATTTATGAAACTTCAAAATTAATTATTAAAAATAAAGTTTTATCAGTTGTTCTTGCTATGATTATAGGTATTGTGTTAATGGAGATTCCAAATCTTTATTCTGGTTTATGGATTTACACAGTTCCTTTTGGATTTGATATTTTAGGTATAAATGTGATAGTGTTAATTGGTTGGGTTATTCTTATATTAGCTCCAGCCTATGTTTATGATAAATTTTTTAATAATAAAATTTTAAATATAAAATGAAAAAAGACATATCAATGAAAGGTGTTCCATTCAGAACAAATACAAAAATTACTTGGTGTCCTGGTTGTCCAGACCACATGATCTTAGAATCTCTAAGAAGGGCATTTGTCTCTCTTGAAAAGCAAGGATTCAAAAAAGAAAACTTTGTCAATGTCTCAGGAATAGGATGTCATGGGAAAATATTTGATTATCTAAACACCTCAAGTTTTTACGGATTGCATGGAAGGCCAATACCTGCTGCAATAGGAATAAAATTCGGGAATCCAAATTTCAAAGTTGTTGTTTCTGCGGGAGATGGTGATACTTATTCAGAAGGAATGGAACATTTTATTCATGCTTGCAGATTTAACCCAGACATAACTTTGCTAGTCCATGATAATCAATCTTTTTCATTAACAACTGGGCAACCTTCCCCAACAAGCCAGCTAACATTCAAGTCAAAATCTCAGCCTTTGGGGGTTGTTTCTTCTCCGATAAATCCCTTGATGATTGCGCTTTCAGCAGGAGCAAGTTTTGTTGCAAGGTGCAATGCAAGAGACTTGGATCACACTCAAGAAATAATTGAAAAAGCGATAAAGCACAAAGGATTTGCTTACGTAGAAATAATCCAAGATTGTATAATCTTCAATGTTGAAATTAACAACAGAGACTACATGATGTATAAAATTCCTGAAAAAGACAGAAGCTTGAAAGATGCAATGCAATTAGCACAAGAATATGATTACAATCTAGGAAAGGGAAAAATTCCTTTGGGAATCTTTTACAAAAAAGAAAAGAAAACTTTGGAAGAAAACTGGCCTCAACTTCAAGATCTCAAAAAGAAAGGAATTGGCTGGAGTGATTTGAAGAGATAAAACCTGTTTTCTAATGCAATAATTTTTATAAACTAAGTGGTTTAATAATTGATACAATGACTGGAAGAACTATCATAATTCATGGATCAGATGAAGTCCTGGCTATGTTTGGGAAACCTGGATTTTTTTACAAAGGTAGATGGGAAAAAGTTAAAATAACTCAAATCGGGACAGATAAGGATACTCCTTTAGAAGTTAGAAAATCTTTAGTTGGATTAGTAATACCCACAATATTCACTAAAGAAGGAATTGAAAAAGAGACGGGTGCAACTTTTCCAATCCCAGAAGGTTCAAGATTAGCTTATTCACAAGATGTAACAGACGTTCTAGAATCTAACGGAAGAATTGAAGAAGCTAGACAACTAAGAAGTGTCGCTCCAGAACCCTTAGATATGTATGTGATAGAAAAAGAAATTTATGAAGTCGTTGACTCAACAATCAGATAATTGTTTGCTTTAATCACTTCATCTTCCCAATAATCTCTTTCTCAAAATCATTAATCCTAGGTTCATCTTCTTTTCGTGAAATCTGCATGTCTTGCACTTCCAAAACAGAAAGGGGTTTTTTCTTTGCTAGCTGTTCCATCTCATAAAAAGCATCTTCAGCAGCTGCCCCAAAAGTGGCAAAAAATGCGACATTCTTGAATTTATTCTCAGAAAGATAGGCCTTTACGGGCGGAGTTATTCCGTCCCATATTGGTGTTCCCACAATAACTAAATCATAATTTTGAGGATTTTTTTTAGTTGGAGCTATTTCTGTTGGCGTTTTTAGTTCTTCATTAAAAGCACTTTTGGTCCATGTAAAGATGTCACTTCTGTCTCTCAAGTCTACAATTTCTTCACTGTCCGCTTTGAACAACTTTGCCAATTTTTCTCCTATAATTCTCGTATGTCCGTTCTTTGAATAAAAAGCAACCAAAGTTTTCATCTTACCTCTTTTTACAATATTCATTGTATTACAATCAAATTTATATAATACAGCTCTCCTGCTATTATAAACTTTTTGAGGTATAAAATGGTGAAAAAATGGTAAGATTTGCACACATAGCTGATGTACACCTAGGGGGTTGGAAACAGCCGCCAATGCAGGAACTTAATTTCAAGTCGTTTGTAATGGCTATTGATGCATGCATAAAAGAGAAGGTCGAATTTGTTGTGATAGCTGGGGACTTATTTGACACGGCTTTCCCAGGAATAGATGTCTTAAAAGACGCTTTTGGAGAGTTCAAGAAATTAAAGGATGCAAAAATCCCGTGTTTCATAATCGCAGGCTCACATGATTATTCTGTCTCAGGGAAAACATTCTTGGATGTCTTGGAAAAAGCAGGATTCTGCAAAAATGTCGGCATTTATGAAGAGACTCCAGAAAAAATAATTCTTAACCCTACAATTTACAAAGGAGTTGCTTTTTATGGATATCCTGGAAGAAAATCTGGGTTAGAAGTTGACGCTTTGCGAAAGGTTAAATTTAATGACACACCCGGAATGTTCAAAATATTTTTGCTGCATACAACTTTAGATAAGGCAAAGGGATTACTGCCCATAGATGCAATTGAATCAGCTTCTTTGCCAAAAGCAGATTATTATGCTTTGGGACATCTGCACATAGATTATCAATATGAAAATTTTGTTTATCCTGGCCCAATTTTCCCAAACAATTTTCAGGAGTTGGAAGATTTAAGGCACGGAAGTTTTTACATAGTTGACACAGAATCGACTCCAAATCTTAAAAAAGTAGAACTGAAAATAAAAGAAGTTCTTCCTGTCGAAATAGAAATAAAAAATGCAATCAGGGCAACAGAGAAGACAATTGCACATCTCAAGGAAAAAGAGGTTGAAGACAAAGTTGTGCTTTTAAGGTTTAAAGGTGAGATTGAAAGCGGTTCTAATTCAGACATAAAGTTTCAGGAAATTGAGGACTACCTTAAACAAAAAGGGGCTTATTTTTTCTTGAAGAATACGCATGACCTAAAAAATAAAGATTTGGAATTAGACATTGAAATTACAAAAGGGGAAAATATTGAAGAAGAAGCAATAAACTCTTATTCTGGTGAGAATCCTTCAGATTTCAACAAATTGATTCCAAATCTGGTAAACACTCTCTCAATTGAAAAACAAGAGGGTGAAACCGGTGAGGGGTTTAGCATAAGGATTCTAGAGGGAGCTAAAAAAATTTTTAATTTTTAAGATGAAGCTGAAAAAAATAACGCTCCAGAACATAAGGAGCTACGAGAAGGAATCGATAGAATTTCCTAGTGGGTCAACTCTTTTGTCAGGGGACATTGGGAGCGGAAAAACTTCTGTGCTTTTGGGAATTGAATTCGCGCTATTTGGATTGCAGCCTGGACAAAAAGGCTCTTCTTTATTACGAAACGGACATGACACTGGTGGGGTTGTAATGGAATTTGCGGTTGATGACAGTGAAATAATTCTTGAGAGGTTTTTAAAAAGAGGAAAAGGCATAACTCAAGATTACTGTTCTATAACTATTGACGGTGAAAAGAGGGAAATTGCTGTGACAGAATTAAAAGACAAAGTCCTGGAATTATTAAACTATCCCAAAGAATTTGCAAAAAGACAAAATCTGCTTTACAAGTTCACTGTTTATACACCGCAAGAAGAGATGAAGCAGATAATCATTCAGGATGCAGAGACTAGGGTAAACACTTTAAGGCATGTTTTTGGAATTGACAAGTATAAGAGGGTTCTTGAGAATCTTGCCATATTGACTTCAAAATTAAGGGAAGAAAAAAGAGTGAAACAGGCGCTTACCTCTAATGTTGAACAAGACAAGCTTGAAATTTTGGAAAAAGAGAATGAACTTGAATCTAAACATTATAACCTGACTTCTGTCGAAAGAGAATTTTTCTTGAAGGCTGAGGCCAGAAAAAGGATTCAGGAAGAAAGGGATTCTCTCCAAAAAAAAGTTGAGGAAAAAAAATTGTTTGAAAAAGAAATAGAAAAATCAAGACTTATGACGATTAATAAGAAAGATTTGATTTCTGGAAATCTGAGGGAGATACAGAAAATAAAAACCCAGATTTCCGAGCTTGATCATTTGAAATTTGAAGAAACAAAAATAAAAAGACTTGAAAATGATATTTCAATATTAAAAACAGAGAAAAAAAGTTTAGAAGAAAAAAACATGGAGTTAACTTCAAAAATAAGCTCTCTGAATCTAAAAAACAAAGATTTTGAGACTTTGAAAGTGAAGCTTCAGCATCTTGAAATCTGTCCGACTTGTTTACAAGATGTAGAGCCCAGCTACAAGGCGAACGTCTTCAACAAATTAAATTCTGATATAGTCCAGAACAAGGACGAAATGGAAAAGTTGACCGGAGAAAAACTACCCTTAATAGAACAAATAAACAAGGCTGAGCAGGACATTTCCGCAAAAGAAAGAGAGGTCCAGGAATTAAGAATTCTCAAGGTAAAGGTTGAAAACTTAAATGAGAGAAGAGTTAGACTGAAGGATCTTGAAAATCTAAACTTAATGTCTGAAAAAGATATTTTGTTGTTGGAAAGCCAGACTGAAAGGCTGAAGAGTTCCGTTTTTGAGCTGAACAGATTTGAGAATCTTGAGGATGAAAAAAGAAAAGAGTTGGAGATTGCTTTGAGGGAAGAAAGAATTGCTGAAATAAAAGTTGCTGAACTTAGAAAAGAAATAGAAGTTTTTTCTCACCAAATCTCAGAGCTAAGGTCGAAGATAGAAAAGACAGAAAAAATAAGGAAAGAACTTGACTACATAACGGATGTTGAAAACTGGCTCTCTAAGAATTTTGCCTCTCTGATTTCGTTCGTTGAAAAAAATGTTATGGCCAAGCTTAAGGCCGAATTCTCCAAATTTTTCTCCCAATGGTTCGCCATGCTTGTTGCAGAGACTTTCAACACGAGAATTAATGACGATTTCACACCAATAATAGAACAGCAGGATTATGAGATTGATTATGCTTACCTTTCTGGCGGAGAAAGGACTGCTGTCGCTTTGGCATACAGGCTTGCATTGAATCAAGTTTTAAACTCTTTTTTGAGCAATATAAAGACTCGGGACTTTGTCATTTTGGATGAGCCGACTGACGGATTTTCTGATCAACAATTGGACAAGATGCGAAGCGTTCTAGAACAGCTTAATGTCGCACAACTTATAATAGTAAGCCACGAGCAGAAAATAGAAGGTTTCGTTGAGAATGTAATAAGGTTTAAAAAAGAGAATGGGATTTCTAAAATTGTATGACCAGAGTAAGTTTGGATGATATACTGCAATCTAACGGAAAATCTACTAGTGATAAATCTTCTTTGGAAAAAGGATTTTACAAGATTGCTGATTTTGGGTTAAAGACGTTTCAGGAAGATTCTAATCACAAGATTATAAGGGAAATTGGATTAACTCTTTTTTCTAGCTTTTATGGGGGAAGCGTTCTTCCACATGATCAAGAGCATATAGAAAACAAACTTGGTTTGAATCCTGGAACTTTAACAAAATATAGTGCAACTCGTGGCCAGATATTGTTTTTAGGTTTAGAATATGTCGGGGCATTCCATTTTTTAGAGCCTATAGTTAACCTAATTCCTTATATCAATGATTTGAACAATTCTATTGATGGAGTAGAAAATGCCTATCTAATAAATGCAGCAGTTTCAATAGGATGCAATATTTTTAGATATATACAATCAAAAAAAGGAAAAAGAATTCCTGCCATATCTTTATACACTTTGGGTATTTTGGGATTGCAACATGGAGTAAGAGGGGTAAAATGGACATACAAACAAGTTAAAGCCCCAATAAAAGAAAAACTCAGAGAAGTTAAAGAGGAAGCTGATTGGTTGTTAAGGCAGTGAGAAAATTATTCTTTTCTAAGGCTCATAAGGAGCAGAATTCAGATCCTTTGCTTTTTCTATCGCTTGTTTAAGTCCGCTATGTGCAGGCATTACCCACCGCGCTTTAATTTTATTTTTATCATTTTTCTGCATCAATGCAAAGTATACAGCTTGAGAGTTTTTATTGTGCTCGACCAAAGATTCTGGAATAACCCAAATATAATTTCCTTTTTCACCATAAAATAAAGCTTCTTGCCCACCTCTAGCCTTAGCAGTTTCAAACTTAACATCTGGAAGACCCTGCCAAACTTGCCAGTAATTTGGGTAATTTATTTTCTTTAATTCATCTTCTGTTGGAGTGTATTTTAAGTAATCCATTTTAAAAATAAAAAATTAAAATTTAATGCTTGCTCCAGCATAAATTTCAGAACTTGTTTCTCCTGTTCTGAAGTCATGTTTTGCTTTGACATCTAAGTCAAAAGGAGTGCCAGGTATTGTTGTGTAAATATCTACAGCCCCTGTTGGAGTCCAGATTCTTTTTTCTTTGTCGTACTTAAAATCTGTTTTTATTCCAGCACCTAAGCTTGGAGTCCACCTATGCCAGTAGGTGCTGTTTACATCAACTTTTTTAGGAGTATTTTCCCAAGCCAAAGATATTGCGCTATGCCCAGTTTTTCCATCAATTTTGAACAAATCAGGAGCAATCCATCCCCATGCGCAGTTATCAGTCACTCCTCTGAAGTCTGGTTCTGTGAAATATTCTCCAGCGACATCAAAGAAACCTACCCCCATTCCAGTTCCAGCTGGAACAATAAGCATTTTTCCGCTTTGCTCTTTGTTTTTAAGATCAATATTTGTAAAGTGGTAAGCTCCCCATCCTTCACCATCTAATCCAACTATGTTAAACAGTTTATCGTTTGCTGTCTGCCCTCCAAAACTTACGTAACCTAAAATATCTTTACTGAGGGGCACACTAGCTCCAAAATAACCACTGAGATTATTGTGTTTTCCAAAGTCGGTTAAGCTTGCATTAAGAGTCATGTTTTCAAGGCTAAGTTTTCCTCCAATCATTCCTGCAGATAAACCATTGCTAACAATTCCTGCTCTTAAGAAGTTTTTACCTAAACTATATCTGGCTATTCCAGTATGTGTTTTTTCTTTATCTGGTTCATTTGTATTGTAAGATGTTTCAAGCTCAAGTTTTCCGAATGTTTTACCTGTTTGTAAAGATGTTCTAAAAGCATTTAACTCGTCTTCATCTCTATCATCCTGAGCGATGAATCTGATTCCCAATGGACTATAAGTTGCATCGACTATTCCACTGACCCCTTCTGAAAGAACAATTCCAGAATAAACTGAAACGTTTTTCTCTTGGGCTTTTTCTTGAGCCATTGTCCCTAAAGGTAGAGTTCCTAGTGTTAAGGCTGTGAGACCGTATACTAACGGTCTTCTTACCTTGCTCTTAATTTGCTCAACAAGAGTTGGATCAACTTCCTTTCTTAAAGCTGTAGGAAGGTACAATTCTTTACTTTTGCTGAATTCAAATCCTTCTCCTTGATGAGTTATTGTTTTTGTCATTGTAAAGGTGTAAAAAATATATATCTCTTAAACTTTATTATTAAACTTTATATATTAGTATAAATCTATATATATTTTAGAAAGGTTTATATAATAATTAATCTTACTACCGATATGAACAGAAAGCTTGTAAAACAAGGGACAGCAACGTTGATGATTAGTCTGCCTTCTAAATGGCTTAAAGATCATTCTTTGGATAAGGGGGATAATATTGACTTGGAACAACTGGAAGATAATTTAGTTATCTCACCAGCTAAGCTAGGCAGAAAAATGGAGACAGAAATCACGCTTAGAGATTTAAATGAGTCCTCTATAAGGACGCTCATAACAAACACTTACAGAAAAGGCTATGACAAGATAACTGTAAATTTTGACACTCAACACCAATTCCAAATTCTTGAAGATGTTATAAGAAAAAAGTTAATTGGTTTTGACATTACAAAAAAAGAAGCAAAAAAATGCTTTGTAGAAAACATAACAGAACCTTCTTTTGATCAGTTTGAAAACATACTGGGTAAAGTTTTCTTAAATATTTCTAGCTTATTTGAAATAACAAGAGCAAGATTGAATAATGATAAAACAGATGAAGATTTTGAGATTATAGAAGAAAAAATAATGCAATATGATAATTTTTGCAGGAGAGTTATTTCTAAAGGCCATTTGATAAAAGAAAGAAAAGAATTCTTTTGGTCTTTTTTACATTTAGTGGATCACGGCCAAAGAGAATTATATCATTTGAACAGGGCAATGACGCGGCCTCCCAAAATATTAAATGAAACATTAAATGACGCTGAAAAAATGTTTGAGCTCGCTAAAAAGTCTTACCTGGAAAAAGATCTTAAATCGCTGTCTGAAATGCACGCTTTAGATAAGAAAGCTTTTTATGAAAGAGGATACAAAACACTTGAAAAATTAAAGGGTAAAGAAGTTATTCTTGGTTATCATCTAATGGCTTGCCTAAGAAAGTTCTTCCAGACTAATTCGCCTTTGAGCGGTTTGTTACTTTAAGTATTTGTTGGGAAGATTCCCTTTTTCCACTTGCTCTTTTATTTTTGTATACTTAACAAAGGCAGCATAGTTTCCCATTTTTGAAGCTTCCCCTTCAATCTTAGCAATGATACTATCTCTTCTTGACCTCTCAGTCTTGAAAGCTTCCCATTTTTTTCTTGCCTTTTCTTTATCTGCAAAAAAATAAGGACTTCCAAAATTTGAGTTTGCCATTGCAGAATCACTTAGAGCTTTTTTATATTCTTCATCTAGAGTATTCCCAAGTTTTCTTTCAATCTCCATTAACTTAACCCTAGTGCTATCTCCATCAATCGCTTCTCTATAGGCTATCAATGTATTTGACCAGGTTGAATCAGGATAAGCGTGTTCCCATGAGTAGGTGTCTGCCCATTCATGTTTTGGCTTAATGGGGAAAAAAGTATTTCCTAAAGGTCTGTTATTTTCATCTTGATATTGAACTTGAAGTGTATATATTTTTGAAGTGTCTTCGCGTCTTGGAAAAGAATAACCTCCAACCCAAGTTGTGTCTAGTTCTGGAATTGTAAAAACAGTCTTTATTCCATTTGGACAAAAATCATATTGCTTAGGTACTCCATCTTCGAGATCTTTTAAACTTACTCTGTTACTCATCCAATCTAGCTTAAGATATGAAATATCAACTTTCTGTTTAGGGTTTCCGACAACTAAAGGAATTCTTTTTCTGTCAATTATCTTTCCTTCATCATCATAATGAAAATTTTTTTCTCCAGAATCGTATGTTGAGTTTCCATCTACAATTGGCCATATTCTATTTTTTCCAGAATATGTTTCTACAACTAAAATATGGTTTCCTTCAGAAATTCCTTTTGGAACTTCGATATCTGGCCAGTTGTAATATCCCCCATGCATATCATCATAAGCAACTGTTTCATCAAATGGACTTGGGTAAACTGTAAAATAATCTCCTTCATATCCTTCAATATAAGCTTTACCCATCAATGTAGGTGCACCTAAGTTGCCTCTATCTCCTTTCTTGAAACTTTTTGACTGAGCATTAACATAAATACTTAATTTATCTCCAGGTTTTACTTTTACATATGTTCTTTCTGGAAAACTGTTACCTAACCCATTAATTACTTGTGGCTTAACATCAATTATATTTGCATCAACTTCTGCAGGTTTTCCTCTGAACTCCCCATTTACATGTTGCTTTCCTTCCATCTCAGCTCTTATTTCTGCTTGAGTTGCTCTATCAGAAAGGTAACCTGCGTAAACTCCCAATGAACTAGCCCCCAAAAAAGTTGCAGCTATCACTGCATTAGAAATTCTTCTATGTTTGTCATAAAATGTACCTAATTCCTCTATCATAGTAGGTTTGCTTGCTTTTTCAAAATCACTTGCAAGATCATTAACTGAACTATACCTTTTTTTAGAATCTAAACTCAAACCTCTAGCGAATAGTTTTCTAAATCTTTTGAATGTTTTTGGTATTTTTGAAATTGCTGCTTCTAAACCTTTTTCATATTTTTTCAGATCAATTCTTCCATTTACATCTAAAAGATTCTCTCCATTAGACATGTTTGTTGCTTCTCCACCATCTATATCAAACCTAAAAGGCATTTCTCCAGTTACTGCATAATACATATCAGTGACAAGAGCTCTTGCTTCAGATGATTCATCATAGTGTGAAATTTGTCCAGTAAAGCCTTGAACTTTTGAAGGGTCAACTAAATACCTTGAGCCAGAGGTTGGAAGAACGCCATCTTTTAATTCATCAATCTTTGCAGCATTTGTCAAATCAATTAAACTGGCTCTTGTTCTTCCATTTTTCTTTATAAGAATATTTTTTGGGTTAGGATCTCTATGCAAAATTCTTTCGCTGTTTACAAGATATTTTTCTGCTTTAATAACATCTCCAAATGCTTCAACAAAATCCTGTTTTCCTAACGGGCCATTTTGCGAAACAATTTCTTTCAGTGTTTGCCCTGGGAAAAAATCTTCAACAGTAACAAATCCGCTATAACCCATTTCTTTTAACTCAGGACTAAAATAATAGTCTCTTATTGGGACAATGTTATTTCCCTCAGCATCCTTAATACTTGTAGCTACTTGAAGTTCTCTTTCTGTAGTATACCCTCTTGAGACGTGTCTTGTCGCGTGAGCTGTCTCAGGAGTTTTGTCAACTTTAATTACAACTTTTTTATTTCCCGGTCCCCACGAAGCAGTATAAATCCTTCTTGTTCCACCTTCTGTAAAAAAATCTATGCCTGAATATTTGTTGTAACTTCCTTCACCATGGGGCAAAACGTCATTTAAGATTCTATAAATTGAATCAGTGTCTTTTGAGCCCACGGCTTCTCCGTCCAATCTGTCAGTTAGATCTATCATTTTCATCCTCCAGAATATTTATTTTTAATTCTACAAGTGTTCCAGGCTTGAGACGGGACTCAATAATTCTCGGTATTACAATTATTGATTGAGAACCATGCTTCGCTATCTTTTTTGTTATTACAAATCCCTTTTTGTTTTTTTTATCCATTTTATATGTATAATTTATGTATAAACTTGGAAAACAGTACTATTTAAATCTTCTTATTGTTACCTTTTTAAAGTTACTACATAACTAGCAATAGGAAAAGAACACTTAAAATCAATCCCTTCCGAAACCTTTAAATATCTCAAATCTTATCCATAAACATCCTCACAAGAGGTCTTCTAATAAAATTAAGATGGATGACGAATTAAAGAGTTCATTATTAAAATCAGGAACTAGCCTAGTAGCTATAGCATGCAGAGACGGAGTTGTGATGGCTTCTGATAGGCAAGTGACGCTAGGCCAAAGCATGGTTTCTAACAAAGATTTTCAAAAGACAAATCAAATCAATGACTACTTGGTTGTTTCTTGGGCTGGATTAGTTTCCGGCGCGCAGCGTTTGTCAAAGCTTATTGCTGCCGAATTGAAACTTAAAGAATTAAGATCAAGAACAAGGCCAAACATAAAACAATCCGCAAATCTTGTTGCTTCACTATCATACTCAGGAATAAGACGGATGTCAATGGTTCCAGACATTGTTGATACTTTTGCTGGAGGATTTGATGAAGACGGCTCAGCCACAGTCTATCACATAGGAACAGATGGCTCTCTTGGTGAAGTAAACGATTTTGACGCAAGTGGCTCGGGTAGGACATTCATAATCGGTTATTTGGAAAGAAACTACAAGAAAAACATCTCAGTAAAGGAAGGAGTAGAACTCGCAAAGGAATCACTTTTGTCTTCAACTCAAAGAGATGTTTATTCAGGTTATGGTATCGACATTTTTACAATCACAAAAGACGGTATTAAAAAAGCAGTAAGCCAAGAATTGGTTACAGAACTCAAATAGATAATTTCTATTACATAAGATGGACATTTTGAAGAAAATACAGGATAAGTTCTCTGGAGAAATCACGGAAGCTTCATTCGAAGGGGCAAACATTGTCCTTTACACAGACAATGAGAACTTTTTTAAGAATGGAGAAGGAAGGATAAAACAGGTAGTTGACGAAATAAAAAAAAGAGTTGAACTGAGAGCAGACGAAAAAATTCTTTTAAGTCAGGAAAAAACAGAGAAAAAAATCAAAGAGATAGTCCCGGTTGATGCAGAAGTCACAGAAATAATTTTTGATGTTCAAAGAAGCATCGTGATAATTGAGGCAAAGAAGCCAGGTTTAGTTATAGGAAAACAAGGGTCAATTCTTGAAGAAGTAAGACAAGCAACTCTATGGACCCCCCAGATACAAAGATCTCCGGCAATAAAAAGCAAAATTACTGAAAGCATAAGAGAAGTTCTTTACGCTAACAACAATTATAGGAGGAGATTCTTGAATTCGATAGGGAAAAAAATTTACGCCGACTGGGATCCTTCAAAAAAAGAAGGATGGATAAGATTAGTTTTCTTGGGTGGAGCAAGGCAGGTTGGAAGAAGCTGTATATTGCTTCAAACACCAAATTCAAACATCATGCTTGATTGTGGTATAGACCCAGCAGTAGGGACGGGAAACCAGGACAAATTTCCCCAATTGGATGTTCCAGAATTCGACATGGCAAAACTCGATGCCGTTATAATAAGTCACGCCCACCTGGATCATATCGGTCTTTTACCTTATCTTTACAAAATGGGTTACAAAGGCCCGGTTTACATGACAACGCCTTCAAGAGATTTAGGAGCTTTACTCGCTTTGGATTTTATCGGGGTCGCTTACAAACAAGCAGAGAAACCTTTGTTCAGCTCTACTGACATAAAAGAAATGGTCAAACACAGTATATGCCTGAATTTCAATGAAGTAACTGATGTGACTCCAGATGTAAGATTGACTTTTTACAACTCTGGACATGTTTTGGGAAGTGCAATGGTTCATCTAAATATCGGTAATGGCGCCCACAATCTTCTTTACACTGCAGATTACAAATATGTTAAAACAAGGCTTTTAGATCCTGCTGTGACAACTTTCCCAAGGTTAGAGTCGGTGATAACAGAGTCAACTTATGGGTCAAAAAATGATATTTTACCACCAAGAGCTGTGTCCGAAGATCAAATCATTGAAGCAATCAAAAAAACAATAGAAAGAGGAGGGAAAGTCTTGATTCCAGAGTTAGGCTTGGGAAGGGCTCAAGAATCAATGTTAGTTATTGAAGATGCAATCAAATCAGGAAGGCTTCCAAACATCCCAGTTTACATAGATGGGATGATATGGGACATAAACGCAATACACACAGCTTATCCAGATTTTTTAAGCACAAGAGTCAGGTCTCAAATTTTCCAGGATAAAAACCCGTTCTCTTCAGAGATATTTTCAAGGGTTGGCTCGCCACAAGAAAGAAAATTAGTTTTTGAAGGGGGTCCTTGCGTCGTTCTTGCAACTTCTGGAATGTTGATGGGAGGAGCTTCGGTTGAATACCTAAAAGAATTTGCATCCAACGAAAAAAACTCAATCCTTTTTGTTTGTTATCAGGGAGTTGGTTCTTTGGGAAGGCAAATTCAAGATGGCTTGAAATCAACAAGAATGAGTTCTGATGGAAGGGAAGAAACAGTCGCTATAAACTTGGAAGTTCACACAATTGCAGGATTCAGCGCTCACCCTGGAAGAAATGAAATCCTTTCTTTCTTCAACAACCTAAGGCCAAAGCCAAAAAGAATAATTGTCAATCATGGTGAAGTTTCAAAGTCTATGGATTTGGCATCTGCACTTTACAAGCTTAACAGAGTTGAGACAAACGTTCCAAGAATAATGGAAAGTATAAGGCTGAGATGATTAAGATTTAAAAACTGATTTTACTTCGTATAAAAAAGGTGAAAATATGAAACACAATATCAAGATAACATTCTTTCTTTTATCAATGTTTATTGTAACACAGTTCATAGGAATTTTTGTCGTCAACCATTACATACAGGCTGGAAACAATCTGCCATACGGGATGTCTCCTCCTCAGGCCGAACAGGAGTCTGATTTTTTCACTTCTTTTCTGCCGTCAATAATTATAGCATTCATAATAGCCATAGTTGTCTTGTTTCTCCTAATAAAATTCAATGCTGAAGCGGTTCTGAAAGTTTGGTTTTTCGTTGTTGTGGCAATCGCTTTGGGGATAACATTTTCTTCCCTGCTTCCCAATTTTGCAAATAAAGAACTTTTCGTTTTAATTGTCGCATTGCCTCTGGCATTTTTCAAGATATTCCAAAGAAATTTCATTGTTCACAATGCTACTGAACTTTTGATATATCCTGGAATTGCTGCAGTATTTGTTCCTATGCTCAACATCTGGACAATAATCATTCTTTTGATACTAATTTCGTTCTATGACATGTGGGCCGTCTGGCATTCTGGCATTATGCAGAGAATGGCAAAGTATCAGATTAACAAGCTAAAGGTCTTCTCTGGATTTTTCTTGCCTTATGCCTCTAAACAAGTGAGGGAAAAAATAAGGAACATGAAGAAATCAGAATTGAAGACTAAAAAGATTAAAGTCAATTTGGCCATATTAGGCGGAGGAGATGTTATATTCCCAATAATCACTGCTGGAGTTGCATTAAAAACATTAGGGTTAGGGGCAGCATTGCTTGTTATCGCTGGAGCAACTTTAGGCTTGGCATATTTGTTCTTCTCGGCAGAGAAAAAGAAGTTTTATCCAGCAATGCCTTTCATAACTATAGGGATATTTGTTGGCCTTATCATTTCTTATTTTCTGTTCTAGCTAGGTGCTTTGTCTTCACTTAACAAAAGTAACAAAGAGTAAAGTTTATAAAGGATTTATTTGTCATCAAGCAATGACAGAAAATGACTCTTTACCTAATCCAACAATAGGACTAAAAGTAATACTAGCAGGTGCTGATAAGTTTGATTATGCTCCTTATGTTCCTGGTGATATAGTGGCTGAGAAGGGTCAGCTAGCCTACGATTCAATATATAAACATATCAAAGAAACTCTTAAATCAAATCTTAAACAAGTTAGCTTTGTTTCATTAAACAATAAGTCTAGAACACTTGAATTAAAAGTAACCTCTCAGTTAGGAATGGATACTTCTAAATTAATGTCCGTATTAACACGGAACGGATACACTATAATCCCGCAAGGGGGGTGGAAAAAATAAAATGCTCGTAAAACAAGATTTAATAAATAAAATAAAGGATTACTTTGACCTTAATATATATGAAACAAAGGTATGGTTAGCTTTGCTTGGAAAAGGAGTTGCGTCTGCAGGAGAAGTAGCTGAAATATCCGGGGTTCCAAGATCAAGAACTTATGATGTACTTGAAAGTTTAGAAAAGAAAGGGTTCTGCATAGTAAAACTAGGAAAGCCTGTAAAATATCTTGGAGTTAAACCTCACATCATACTCGAGAAATTAAAGAACAATGCAAGAAAGGATGCCGAAGAGAAAGTTGAAGTCCTTTCTAAGATAAGAGAGACAGAAGAGTTCACTCAATTAGAATCTTTGTTCAAAGAAGGGATAAATCCTGCAAAGAGAGAGGATTTATCTGCTGCAATCAAGGGAAGATCAAACATAACAAACCATCTCAGAGAAATAATCCAAAACGCAAAGAAAGAAGTCATTGTTTGCACAAATGTTGAGGAATTCAGGCTCAAGGCAAAACTTTTCAAGGAAACTTTTGACACTTTAAAAAAAGCGAATGTAAAAGTTTTGCTTGCTCTTTCGGGAGACAAGAATCTTGTCAAGAAATTAACGGATGATCTAGGAATAAAAGCAATTCCAGTAAGCATTGATGCAAAATTCTTCATAATTGACAGGGCGGAAATACTTTTCTATGTTTCAAAAAACCAAGACGAAGAGGATTTGGCAATCTGGCTTAACTCTGATTTTTTCAGCCAAGCTTTTGCATCTTTGTTTGAAAAAGCTTTGAAGGGAGAAAAATAAAATGGTGGAAAACACTCCGATTAGGCAAGATGTATATGATATGACTCTTTATCACGATGACTTAAGCATGGTTAGCTTGGGAAGATCAAACACTCCCTTTGTTTATGACATGGTAGTAGGAGCTGCAAAACTTCATTCTCAAGAGAGCAAAATTGTTGAGGTTAAAGATGTTCTTGGACCTTTAAGACCTTCAGATCCATCTACTGTCAGGATTATTCAAGATATTGATGGCTTAACTCAAGTTATATTAGACGCCGGAAAAATGGGTACTTCTAGTACGTCTGTAAAACTAAATCTTCCAATAGAAAATATTTTAGATGGCTTAGCCTTAAACCTTTCAAGCTTCTAAGAAGTAATCTTTATCTCACTAACACCCATCTCATTCATAATTTTCCAATTCTTTTTTACCCAAGCTTCTAAGAAGTCTTTCAAACTATAATTTATTTTTTCCTTTGCAAAAATCCTGTTTTTTTTAATGAAAGTTTTTTTGTGCCTTGATTTAAAATTTTTAATATTTTCTTGGTCATTTACTTTTGGACCGTTTACAATAAATTCTCCTTTACTTTTTGCTACGAAACAATAATCTGCTGATTTTTGTTTGCTGTAAACAAATTCTTTTTTGTTTACCTTGAAGAATTTTGAAATTTCACTGTCCAAAAACCTAAAGAATTTGAAAAGCTTGCTTCCAGCAATGTCTCCTTGCTGTCTGTCTGTGCTTACTTCAATAATAACAAAATTCTGTTTATTCTTTTTAGAAATTTTTCTTATTTTTTCAAAATCAATCTCCTTTATTTCAAAACTCTCTGTTTTTGGATTTTTTAAAAATTCTACACAAGCTTTCTTGAATTTGTCAAGTGTTTCAGAAGAAAGGCCTGCCAGAGCATTCCTTTGTTTGTAAGTTGGATCTATAAGTATTATCGGAGAATTAAGTTTTGCACTATTGACGTCCATCATGACCAAATTCTTGTTTTTGTAGTGTTTTTCCATGTCAATTATTTCTCTTTCTTTTGACTTGGCAATTCCTCTCAAGAATTTTTCAAAATTTCCATAATGATGAACTAACAACTCAATTGCATATCCTGAGAATCCATGAACATAAGACTCTGCCCCATAGCAATTATTTGCGTAACAAAAAGCCTTTGCAAGCCTTATTTCATCCAGAATATTTTTGTTTTTCATCTTACTCCCAATATATTTTACATGCAGGAATGATAAATCAGTGATATTAACAGCTTCCTTCGGATTTTGTATTTTTCTTACTGGAACTAACTCCGCATAAACATTTTTAGAAATCTTCTTCTTGAAATAGTCTCTTGAACCATGAACCAATTCCATGTTTTCATTTTTTAGTATACTGCCCATTAGCAAAGGAATTTTTTCCTCACCGTATTTTTTATCAAATCTTAAAAAAATGTCAATGTCATACTTATCTTTTTTTATCATTGTTTTTTTTGCATAACTACCTCCAACAAAAATCTCGGCATCCAGCTTCAGTGATTTTATCCTTGATTTTAATCTTGTGAGAAAAATATCCAGAAGGTTGTCTAATTCTCCTATATCTTCTTTGTTTGGCTTAACTTTTTCAATAACTTCTTTCAGAACAGAATTAATTTTGTTGGACATAATATAAATAATAGAAAAACCTTAATAAATTTATCATTTACTGGCTCGTAAAATTATACCTTGTCAGGATTGATGTAATTTTAATATAAAAACCAGAATTATCTAAACATTTTATATTTTATCCGGATCTCTTATCTCCTTTATGTCTGCAACACTTTGCCTTAGCGTTGAAGCCAAGTCAATAATATATTTTCCTTCTTCAAGTTTGTATATTAATGGTGAATCTTTCTTGAACAACTTAACAAGATCAATCTCAAATTTGCCCTCTCCAGTAACTCTTACAGATTCCAAATCAAGTATGACCGGCATGTCTTCATCAGGAATCCCCACAATCTCTCTTATGTCATTTTCAATCTTATTTTTTTGTTTTTCTGGGATTTCAATAGGATTATTCATTATTTTTTCATACTGGTCTTCCTTGACGTAGAAGAAGAAATGTCCTTTGCAGTCTCTGCATCCGTCTAGCAATTCCTTGCTTCCTAATGGGATAATCCTTGAACATTTAACACATTGGTGTGGCATATCGTGTCGAAAATTTTTAACTTAATAAATTTAATGGTGATAATCTACACAAACAAGAAAATAATCTTACTTTTCAAGAAGTAGTTCAATCTTCTTAGGATTCTTTTTGATTTCTTTCACAATAGTTGCAGGCCCTATTATTGTCACAGCACCCATATCTCCGCCAGCGATTGCGTTTGCGAGGTTTTGCTTGGCTCTAGAGAAAAATCCATTATTCCCATTTCCTCCAATAACTGCCAACTCAATCCCTTTAAAATTCTTAACATGATCAATCATGGCCATTGTATCTCCTATAAGCCTTGCTTCCTCTTCTGTTTTCAGCCTTCCTTGTAGGATTACTATATTATTGTTTAGGACAATTCCCAAAATTTTTTTAATTCTTTCAGTGCTATTTAAGCCCTTTATTTCCGTATAAGGGAGAAACTGGATTGTAAACCCCTTTATCTTCCCCAAGTTTTTCTTGACCATCTTTTATTATTTATATACTGTAATATATATTTTAAACCTTTACTTGACTTTTTTTGAAACCTTAAATATAGACTCGTAAAACTCCTCTAAGTTTTTTCCGAACTTGGCGCTTATTCCCACAACATCATATTCTGGGAAAGCAGACTCTATTTTTTTTATGTCTGCTTTTCTTAAGTCTACTTTATTGGCTACTATTAAGACAGGAATTTTTCTTGCTACAAGATTCCCTATGATTGTTATATTCACTTGATTGTAAGGGTTTTCTGTTGCGTCCAGGACAATTACTACCATATCCATGTCATCAAGCCACTTTATGCTCTCAACCACTCCCTGTGTGGCCTCTTTGGCTCTTTTTTTGGCCTCCTGCTTTGGAACTCTATATTTTAGAAAATCCTCGTAATCTATTTTAGTGGCAATTCCGGGAGTATCTATGATCTTGAAAACAAGAGTGCTTCCTTTGTAACTTATCTCGACCTTCTCTTTGAACTGCACATTTCTTGTCTCGTGCGGTACTTTGCTTACACTTCCTAATTCTTCTCCAGTAAAGTCTTTACAGATCCTATTAACTAGACTCGTTTTTCCGGCATTTGGTGGCCCGTAAAATCCAAGTTTTATCTCTTTTTTATTCTTAAAGATGTTGCTAAAAATCTTCTTAAAGAAGTTTTGTAACATTTCCATAGCCATATTATAAATTTGTTAAACTGGTTTATAAATATTTCAGTACTCAAAACATAAATTTCATCTGATTAGAGTAGTCATTTCTAAAACCACGATATTCCTTCAATGTAATATTCTCTTTTGATTTTTTCCTGAATATTCTGAAGAAAGGCAATTCTACCATTCCAGTCCTTTTCCCGGCGTATTTCCTAAACGCATAACTTATCTGTTCAGATGTCCATTTGGTTTTTTTCAAATTCTTTTCAATTTCACCATCTGCGATTCCCTTTCTCTTTTCATTGTTTATGTATGTGACCAAGTTAAGAAGATTATTCCTGTTGCTGAACAAGTGTACTTCATATTTGTATTTGTACCAGTTGTATAATATTGTGTATATTATCATCCAGCCAACAATCAATATTCCTAAAATTATGGCGTATAAGCTCAGGTTAAACTGGTCTAGCCTTGGTCTTATGTCGTGCTTTTTTACATTCATGCTGTCAAGTGTTGGTGAAATGAACGCTGGAAGTTGTGTGAAGTCCATGTTCTCCGTCGTTGAGAAAATAATTTTTTGATTTGCAGACAATGGAATGTATGTAAATCCCTCTTCCTGTTTCTGATTGTAATTACCTCCAAAATTAAGATTTTCCATGTCTTTGACAAATAGGTATCCATTTCCCTCTCCAGAATTTTGTATGTTCAATTCAAAGACACGAAGAGTTTTGTCTTGGCCGTCAATCCTGATAAGGAATTCGGCCATATTCATTTTTGAGACAATATTATCCAGGTTCCAAGCAACAATAGCGTTGATGTAGTCGTTATACAAATCCTCATTATACGTTCCGGGCAAAGCCTGGTCAACAAGGTAAGGGTCAATTATTTTATCATCTGGGAGGAAAGACAGCCCTTGAAATTCAACACCGACACTCAATGACTCTGGAACTTTTATGTTATTTAGTCTTTCTATTATTGAAGTATAATTTTCTCCGCTTTCAAAATCTGTTCTTATCGCCTTTAGTTCTGTTTCACTTGTATCA
This sequence comes from Nanobdellota archaeon, assembly GCA_038046245.1. Lineage (GTDB taxonomy): Archaea > Nanobdellota > Nanobdellia > Pacearchaeales > GW2011-AR1 > JBBSXB01. Next base: position 35,677 of record JBBSWO010000008.1, read on the forward strand.
ATGCTAAAAAGAGTATTAAGTCTATCCTTTGTTGCTTCGTCAAGAGCCCCAATTTGGAGTTTGATGTTGCTTATGTCGGAAAGTTTTTTGTTTATAGTTTTGTTTATCTCGTTGGAAGGATTTCCGACTATCACCGAAAAGTTTTTTGCAGAAGTCTTCTTACCTGAGTCAGTAACATTGATTGAAACAGTGTATGTGCCTTCCTGGTCATATGTTTGGCTAACCTTGTTTGTTGTCGTTTCTTTTATAGTTCCATCGCCAAAATTCCATCTGTATTTTGTTATATTGCTCGATGAGTTCATGTTCACTCTAAATTCAGTTGGAAATCCAGCAGGAGCAGTCAATGGTATTAGGGAGCTTATCACAGGCATTTTTCCGACAGCTAATTTTTCAGATATTAATTGCTGATCATTAAGATAAAGTTTGAATGTAAAATTTCCAATATCTGTTGCAGATAGAAATCCTGTCTCGTCGATGTAAAGTTTCTGGAAACCAGAACTTATTTTTGCAGGGGTTTCCTCGACGTCATAAAAATTCGCATTTCCGCTAACGATCCCAGAATCCTTCTCATAACTCAAATATAAATTCTTAAGTGCTATCTGCTGATTCTGATAGGCTGTGAATTTTATTGGCACAACACATCCTTTAGTGCAGTCCAAGTTTCCATATTTGCTGTTTATGTAATCTTCAGCAGCCTGGCTTAAAGTTTTTTCCTGATAAAATGTGTTGTTCACTGGGATGTTTCCGAAGTCAGCATATTTTTTGCTTTCCGCAAAAATTTGGTATGATGATACTTCCGTTTTTATTGGGAATCCGTAGAACCCGCATTTTGTGCCTGTTGAAGGATTTTCTAACACTTTATATTTTCCAGACGCACTGTTACTATTTGCAGATATGCAAACGTAGTATTCTTTTGGGCCAGAAATTGGGTAAGCAACATCGCATGAGGCTTCTCCATTAGCCCCTGCTTTTGGAAGCTCACAGCTTGCGACCTTTAAATCTTCGTCATAAAGGCTCATGTTTATTTTTTTTGTTCCAGAAGTCTCTTCTCTTAGCCAAGCACCAAGTCTCAAACCTGGAGCATTGGTTAAATTTACTTTTTGGCAATAGGGAGTTGTAAGAATCTCTAATTCACCAGTTTGACTGCTTGGACTGAAGCATCCATAAGTTTTTGTAGAAGAGCATGATTCATTTGAATATTTATTGTTCATTAAATTTATTCCGTTGCTTCCAAAAATTTCAATTTTGGTCGGATTACTGCATGAAGAAACAGCGTCGCTGTTAATTTCAAACTTTATATCTTTTATGCTGAATATATCTCCTACAAATTTAAATCCAAAAACTTTTGTTTCTCCGGAATTGACTGTAAATGTTTTGGTAGCCTGATCATTGCTTGCACTATAATCTGGAGAGCAATCTTCCGTGCTGCAATTGTAATCATAACCCGAATTTGAAGACTTGTTTAACAAAGATTTCAGGCTTATTGTTTTGTCATTTGAGTCTTTGAATACAGAACTTATCGGTTGATTGCTGAAACTTATGTTTGTCCATCCTTTAATCTCTTGGTTTGCACCATACTCCTTTTGCAAAGAGTATGAAAGATTACCTAGTTGAAAGCTTGCTGACACTAAACCAAAAGTCAGGAACAAAAACAAAGCTGCTACCACCCATTTCATGCACAATCAAAGATATTTTTCTTTAAAAACTCTTTCTTTTAAACGAACACTATCTTCTTTTTCCTTATCAAGAAGTAATAAGCCAATGCTATTGACACGCCAGCGATTACAAAAGAATAACCTTGGAAGAAAGGAAGTCTGAATTGAGAAGGGCATAAAACCAATTTTGAAAAAGGATTTCCTTCACATTGGCTTTGTTGAGTGGGGTTTATGCTTCCATGCCATGTTCCTGTCCATTGATAGTTTCTATATCCTAATGGATCAACATCACATTCTTTTGTTATGCTTTCATTTCCTATAGAACACCATCCAGTTCCTGTTATGTTAACACATCTACTTGTGTCAAAGTGGCACGAGTTTGACTGAGTTGAAGAAAAACATCCAAGATTTCCCGACTGTAAATTAAAACTTGCGCAAGTCTTTCCGCCTAAGCTGTTTCCATCGCAAAGCTCAGCATCATTTTTTGTTCCATCACCACAAATTCCAGAACCACAATTACTGCATGAACTGGTGTCAAGTTTACAAGTAGCTAGATTACAACTAACAGTTCCAGTACAAGCGCCAGTTCCAAGATCAGAGCATGATGTTATTGTTATATCTGTTCCATCACACTCTTCTCCAGCTTCTATAATTCCATTACCACAAGTTCCACAAGTATTAGTGCTATATGCAAATCCGCAAGTTGATGCTGAAGAATCCCAGACACAACCACATGAATTCCATGTTGATCCTGAAGAGCACGAGCTTATTCCACAAGTCAAATTATCTGGCTGGTCGCTCGTCCAAATGTTGTTACAATCACTCTGGCAAGAAGTTTGAGTTGTGTAGCCGCTGCAGCTTTCCACTGGTTGGCATGTTACACCGAAAGGTGTTGCTTGAACAGTTATATCCTTTGTCACAGTCGCGTTGTTTGAATAAGACCTTGATGTATTGACCTCGCATTTTAATGTTTTATTTCCAGCAGATCCTGTTGGACAGTCAAAAACCATATATGCTCCTATCCAAGGATAGTCTGCGTTTGTAGTGCAAGCAACCCAATTTGTTGCATTTCCTATATATGCCTTCACACTATTCATTCCCCTGTCACTACCTCCCCAGGGATTCTCAACACTAGTATTACACCAAACTTGAAGTGGAGACGGAGAGTTTTCAAAAGGGCTTGTTGGAAAGGAATATACTTTATTAACATCAACTTTACAATTTACATCTCCCTTGCTTGATTTAATGCTTCCATTAGGATATCCATTAACCCAAACTTGAGTATCCCAATCACTCTCACCATTGACATCATTATCAATTCCGTCATCACAAACTGATTCTGGGGGATAAGAAGGTGAAAAACAATTAGGGGCAGCTGCACAGCTTGGATCAACACAATCGGGGTATCCATCACAATTATTATCAAATCCGTCATTACAATTTGTTTCAGGAGCTCCGCATCTATAATCTGGATTTATTGGGTTATTTGCAAGATCATCAAAACATCCGTTAAGATCACAGTCATTATCAACTCCATCTGAGCATCCGTTCGGAACCAAATTTTCAGCTTTCATTAAAGAATCTCCTTGTCTGTACCAAAGCCATTGTGTTCCTCCTGTTGAATTTGTGTTGAATGCACAGATCGTTCCAACACTACTTGTAATGTTTCCTCTACAATAGGCTCCATCAGCCCCATCAAGACCAAATGACGAGTCACTACATACGTTACTTTTATCACACGAATTTTGAGAATTACATGTTAAACTATAATCTGTTCCACAGAGAGGAGCACTTGGATCTCCATATCCAATTTGCCATCTATTTTCTGAATAGATCGAAACAGGATTTCCTAGAGAAGGGCAAATAGAACTGGTTGCAGGTATTTTACACATTGCCGGATTAGAAGATCCGTCAGAAGGATTGTAGCTTGGATTAGTGCACACCACTACAGTTCCACTCACATTTTCACTTAATAAAATTACTCCAAGAAATATTACCAATAAAAATAAAATTCCAACACCCTTTTTCATGATATATACAACAAATTATTCCTTATAAATATTTTTATCCCTTAACAACGCCTAAAGGTTTGAGTCTTGCAACTTTTTTGCTTATTCCCAACTCGTCAACAACTCTTACGACTTCATCAATATCTTTGTAAACTTCCGGTGCTTCTTCTGCGAGAGATTTCCAGCTTCCCGCCTGAATCTCAATTCCCGCCTTGTTTAAATTTTCCTTGATTTTTTCACCTTTTAACTCTCTTATTGCAGAACTTCTGCTCTTTACCCTTCCTGCTCCATGAACAGTGCTCCCAAATGTTTCTTCTTCTGCTTTTTTTGTTCCGACTAAAACATACGACGCTGTCCCCATGCTTCCAGGAATCAAAACAGGTTGCCCGACTTTTCTATAATCTTGAGGGATTTCGTTCCTTCCTTTTCCAAAAGATCTCGTTGCACCTTTTCTATGTATGCAAACTAATTTTTTCTCTCCGTTGATAGAATGTTCTTCCATCTTCGCAATGTTGTGACATACATCATACAAAACATTTATCTCTGATTTTGGAAAAAACTCCCTAAAAACTTCTCTTACCCAGTGGGTTATAAGTTGTTTGTTTGCAAATGCAAAATTTGCGGCAGCAGCCATTGCTGAAAGATAATCTTTGCCAAGCTTACTTTTTATTGGGGCATTTATCAACTCTCTATCTGGCAAATCTTTGAATCCATATTCTTTTTCCATTAATTTAATATAATCAGATGCAACTTGATGTCCTAAACCCCTCGAGCCGCAATGTATCATTATGACTATCTGGTCCTTTTTTAATCCAAAAACTTCTGCAACTTCTTTGTTATAAATGTCCTGGACATACTGAATTTCTAAAAAATGATTTCCTGCACCGATAGTTCCCAACTGGCCTATCCCTCGAGATTTTGCCCTGTCAGAAACTTTGCTTGCATCCGCACCTTTGATGAATCCTTCTTCCTCCATATGCAAATAATCTTCTTTTTTTCCATAACCTTTCTCAACAAGATATCTCGCTCCACCTTCCAAAACTTTTTTCAGCTCATCTTTTTTCATGTTAAACGGACTTCCTCTTCCAACTCCTGATGGAATTTTTTTGTACAAGGCATTAACAATTTCTTTTTGTTTTTTCATGAAATCTTGTTTTGTTAAATTAGTTTTTAGCAATCTGACTGAACAATTGATGTCATATCCAACACCTCCAGGACTTACAACTCCTTTGTCAATGTCAAAAGCGGCGACTCCCCCGATGCAAAATCCGTAGCCTTGGTGTGCATCACTCAAAGCTATAGATGCCTTCAAAATTCCAGGCAAACACGCCACGTTTTTGACTTGTTCTAAAGTTTTGTCATTTTTAATATCATTAAGAATCTTCTCACTAGCATAAACTATTCCTGGAACTTTCATATTCCCTTCTCTTTCAAGCTCATATTTGTTTTCTGAAATTTTCTTAATATTTGTCATAATATACCCAGGAATAAATTCTTTTTAAAAAGTTTGGTTTTGGGAGAAACTAGTAATGTTAATAAAATTATTTAATCATTGATAAATAAACTATGAAGGAGCGCAAAAAGAATTGTACATATTCCTGTTATAATGGTCAAATAAACCAAAACTGATTTGTCTTTATTTTTTCTCATGGCTCTTATTCCAGTGTACAAAGCAGTCATTTCAATGAGGACTGCAATTGGCACGGTTATATCCCACCACCTGTCATCAAAATTAAGTATTTTAAGTATCAAAACAAACACTAAAGAAGCAGTAACGATTATCAAGAAAAATATGTTCAATCTTACAGACCATTTACCTAATTTTGTTTCTGGTTTTAGCTTCATGTTGTTTTAAGGATGCTTGATATTATAAATTTTGTCGACACGCCCCCACGAGGAATTGAACCTCGAACACTTCCTTTTTGCACGGCTGCAGGATTCATAAAAACCCGCAGGTGGTTTTTATTCCGCAAGGAAGTATTATATCCGTTTAACTATAGAGGCCCGCAAATTCAAGCTCTAGAAATGTTATAAATCTTATCAATCAATGTCGAAAATAAAAGATTCTCCTTCTCTGCCTTTGAAGTGAACTCTGTTTGGTGGGACAGTCATATATTTTGACATCATGTTGACAAACTCGTCCATTGACGAAGGGTCCTCTTTTTTTGAAGTCAAATAGACAAGGTACCTGTTGCCTCCAAAACTCTCTATCTTCTGTTTTCCTGTCTCAAACTTTATTTTAACTATTATTTTCATATAGTTTCATATTTTCTGGGCTTTAATAATTTTAATGTTTTGTATTATACATTTTGATAAAATTTATAATCACTTGTCCTGTGTTTTATATAGAAAATGGATAAAATTTCATGCATAGTTCCAGCATATAATGAAGAAAAGAGAATTGGGAATGTCTTGAAAATTCTGGAAAGCCATCCTTTAGTTGACGAATTAATTGTGATTAATGATGGATCTGTAGACAATACTGAGAAAATTATAAGAAAGTTTAGTTGTAGGGTAATAAGTTTTAAGAAAAACAAAGGAAAGAGTTATGCTGTAGCAAAGGGGATAGCAATTGCAAAAAATAATATTATTATGTTGGTTGATTCCGATTTGGAAGGATTAAAAAAAAGAAATATTTCTGACTTAATTCTACCCGTAAAAAATGAAGAGGCAGACATAACTATAAGCATAAGAAAAAACAGCATTATTATTTACCGACTCCTAGGTTTAGATTTTGTGTCTGGAGACAGGGTTTTTCGTAAAAACCTCATTAAGAATCTTGAAGAAATAAAAAAGCTTCCTGGATACGGTCTAGAATGTTTTTTAAATGAGATTATAATAAAAAAAAGACTGAGGCTTAATATAGTCAATTGGAAAAATGTTGTGGCTCCAGGGAAACATGCAAAAATTGGATTTTTTAAAGGAATGTTAAAAGAAATACCTATGATTAAACAAATCATAAAAACAGTTGGGGCCTACAAGATGTTCAATCAGAGTTTTAAAATGCTAGCTTTGAAAGTTAATTAAATCTTCTCAATTTTATTTGCAATTTTCTGAGAAATTAATCTCATTAAAAAATAGACTATAACGGCAAGTAATATTGCTCCTCCAATTATGTACTCAATATATTTTACATATTTGGATATTGAGTCAAAGGCCACTCCAGAGTAAAATCCTAAAAAGGTCATTAATACAGAATAAGCTAAACTAAGTAAAGCAGAATAAAAAACAAATTTTTTTAGAGGAATGTCTGAGGCTCCGGCGAGAATTATGCCGGGTACTGGTAGTGTAGGCGTAAGTTTTATTGCAGCAATTGTTCTTCCAGGATTTTTTTCTAAATAATCTTTTATTTTTTTTATCCTTCCTTCTCTAAGCAGTTTGTGGACATATTTGTCAATAAAAACCTTTTTACCCATTCTTCCTATCCCAAAAACAACCAAATCTCCAATAATATTTCCTAAAAAAGACAAAATAAAAACGTAATAAATATTGAAAATATCAAGTGAGGCGGCGAATGCGGCCACGTAAGTAACTATGGGCCCTTCTACAATCATCAATATTAGCATTATGGAATATCCCGTAGTTTGGATAAATTGGAATAGGCTAACTGGATTGGTTGTTTTGACTATCGAAAGAGCGCCTAAAAAAACGTTCACGTCCATTATAATACTAGAAAAAATAAGTTAATAAATATTCGGAACAACCCCTTTACTATTTAAACCCCAAACCTCTGAAATTGTATGCAAAAAAGCACACAACCAAAAAACAAAAGGCCCCAGGAAAGTCATAACCAACATAAAAAGAGCTTCCCAGAGATAACTCTCAAAATAATCTCGGAAGCAGATATTGTAATGGAAATTCTAGACGCAAGACTTTGGCAGGAAACACGAAATTTTGAATTGGAGAAAGAAGTGAAAAAACAAGGCAAAAAATTAATCTATGTTTTTAACAAATCAGACTTGGCAGATCGTAAAAAAATATTGGAAGAAATGGGGGAACAGGTTCTTTATCCTCATGTTTTTATGTCATGTACAAATAGGAAGGGTTCTGGCGATTTAAGAGAAAGGATAAAAATAGAGGCAAAGGACATAAAAAAAGAAAGAATTTACGTTGGTGTAATTGGTTATCCAAATACTGGAAAATCTTCAGTGACAAATATTCTGAGGGGAAAATCTGTAGCAAGAGTCGCTTCTGAATCTGGGTTTACCAAAGGTGCGCAAAAAATAAAAATTGGAGACGGCATATACCTTATTGATACTCCTGGAGTCATTCCTTCTACTGAGGACGCAAAAATAAAAAACAAAGACATGTATAAACACCTTAAAATTAACGTCATAAGATGGGACAGGATAAAAGAACCAGAAATGATGGTTCATTATTTAATGCTTCAGTATCCCGGAGTTCTGGAAACTTTCTACGACATAAAAGCTGATGGAAATTCTGAGATTCTTATTGATGAATTGGGAACAAGAAAGAATTTTTTCCTTAAGGGAAAAGAGGTAGACGTAGACAGAACTTCAAGGGTGATTATCAGAGATTTTCAAGATGGGAGAATCAGGTTTTAAACATCCAAAACAACTTGTACGATCCATTTCTTGCTGTTGTTTTTTACAAACATATCGTTATATGTTATCGCTTTAACAGTGTTTGTAAAACCATAATGCTTTGCGTCATCTCCAACTAATTCAGCTTCCAGTTTAAACTTTTTTTTGTCAATTTTTATTTTTTTTATTTTAGAAGCTAAGAATCTTTTTGAGTCTAATAAAAATAAAAACTCTTCAAGAAAGTTATACAAAAGACTTTCATAATCTTGTCCCTTGACTTTTATTTTTATTCTTTTATTCTCTTTTACTCTCTTATCAAAAATTTCTGAAAGCATAGCTAAAGCTGAATTCGAAAAAGCTTCTTCGATATTTTTTCCAAACGCTTGGAATTTTATATCTGCAGTGTGTGGAATAAATTTGTATTTCATAATTTTATCTCATCATTTCTCCCAGCAAAAAATCTTCAATTGTCTTGGACTGTATAATGAAGATTCTGCAGATATAAAAGTTGATTTGGCGTAAATACTTTTATCAGAGGTTAATTGGCCTAAACACTCGTTATTAATCTCACATATTCTGGCTTGGCAATCAAGATAAGAAGGTTTTTGTAATTGTATTTTATTCTTAATGCCTGAAGGAATGTCACTCCAATTTACTGGAAGCGAAGATTGATTGAGAACATAGCTTCTAGAAACATCATCTATCTGTATGCTTTTCAGTATGCCACTCTCTGTTTCATAGATTTTTGTCGACGGATCTTCGTCCTGTATATACCTTTTGTTCAACACTACGAGCAAAACCCCTGTAATTAAAAGAATGGCCACAAAGGCTTCGACTACCTGAATCCATCCTTTTTTATTTCCAGGCATGATCTTTAGTTTCGCTTTCATTTGAATAATTTCCAGTAATTTCTAATGAATCGAAATACTTTATTTGCTTTCATATTACCAAACCTTTATTCTTAATTTTCCGGACAATAGGCTTGCATTTTTGTCGACGTAAACTATTGGAATTTCCTCAGAATAAACCTCCCTTAAAGTGTCTATTACTCCAGAGCTTATTATCGTGCCATTGTTGTATTCAAAATCCATATTCCAGTCATTTCCCTGTGTCACAGTTATGTTATTCTTCAGATCTAAAAAATTTGTTATCCCATTGACTATCCTTGTCTCAAAAAATTGTTTTTCTTTTACGATTGATTTTATTGTATAATTAGAAACGCTTGTAAAAACACCACATGAGAAAGAGTTGGTGTTAAATTTTTCTTCTGAAGAAAATATTTTAACAAAATTTTGCTGCCCATTCCAGTTCACATCCAGATAAGTGGGGTTAACATTATTTCCAAACTCCAACGTATTGCCGTTTTTATCTTTCACGTAAAAATTTCCGTTGTTTAAACCAGAATCGTTTTTGTTGAAAAAAATACATGAGTTGGGATTAATGCTGGAGTTACTTATAACCAATGTTGTCAAATTTGCGGACAGTTGCTCCTGGACTTTTAATTTTAGATAATCCAAAATAAGTTGCTTGTCTTTTTGATTTTTTACAGTTGGCTGCACTATAAAATAGATTGCAATCAAAAATAATATGAAGATGCTGAATGAGGCTATCATACCAACATGTGACCCATTTTTATTTTTCATTTTTAGGCTGAGCCTCCAAAAACCAGTCCAGCCACCGTCGACATTAAGAATGATCCAACAACAAGTGCAAAAGAGTGTTTTATTCCTGCTTTAAACCCTCCTTCTGAAAGTTTTCCTATTGTTATTCCCGTGAAAAATCCCTGGATCAAAAGTAAGTATAAAAAAGAATTTGATATGTCCTGTGCTCCAACAGAAGGGGCCCCAAGCCCCGCAATTCCGGCACTTCCCAAATTTCTTACATCTGAGATTCCTGAAAGCAAAGGTAGTATCTTATATTGCATGACTAAAATAATAATCATGAAAACTAAAAATATTATATAACCCTGAACTACCAGAGTTGATATGGTGGCCTTTCTTTCTTTTTTCAATTTGTCGGATATGTTTACAGCACCAGCAACATTTTCCAAAATCTCTCCAATATCTCCCCCAGCTCTCTCGGCCTGTCCGATTAAAGTTAGGACTCTTGATATCGCCTTGTTGCTTATGTCTTCTGAAAAAACTCTTAAGGCTTGACTCAAAGGAATTCCCATGGATATTTGATTAGCCAGTTTGTCAACATGCTGACTTAACACCCCAAAAGGTTTTCCTTTCATGTTCACAATGCTTTTGCTTATGGGAGTTCCAGTCTTTACGCTTTCGACAAGATTTCTCGCAAATTCCAAAAACATTTCTTCCTTCTCATTTGAAACTCTTGATTCATTAATCACTGTCACAACGAAAGGAGTAAACCCTATCAATATTCCCATGCCAATGATGAAAAAAAACAGATTTCCGCCAGTATCAAAAATAAACGCGAGAGCACAGACTAATACTGCCGAAAACATTCCAATAAGGTGAAATTTTTTTATTTCCATTAGGTAATTATGTGGGAGATTGTTTTAATTGTAAAAATATTAAAAATAATGCATTTATCGTAGAAACTCCTAAAATCATTATAAGTGTTATCATGGAAGTGCTTATAGGCACGCCAAGGCCGCTTATTCTCATCATTATCAAGAGAAGCATCAATATCATAGGGGCTGCAATGACAAGACTTATGTAAATATCCATGAAAGTTTCGGCAGATTTTGTGCTCTTTTCCCGGTCAACCCTGTATTCAAACAAAAGGCTTTGCGCTCTTTTATCAAAAAATTCAGGCAAAATTCCTCCAGAGTTTATCGTTGTTGCCAATCCATTGAGCAATTCAGATAATTTTTGGCTCGGACTGTAGAATGCAACATTTCTCAAGGCTGTGACTAAGTCATAACCGTAAACATTTACCTGATTTATTATCTTTGTGAACTCTCTCTGCAAAAAAGGATATTCTCTTGTAGAGATAATTATGCTGAATATCTTACTCGGTTCAAGCATTGATTGCGAAATTGCAGACATATGGATAGTTGCAAAAGGTATCTCCTGATTTATTTTATTTTCTATGTAACTTTTTTCAGCTGATGGGTAGACATAGATTGAAAGGAACGTCAATAGCGGGGCGACAATTACAATCCAGAAAATTTTTAAAAATCTTGAGAAAAAAGCTTCTTTAGCCATGGTAATTATTGGAAAATCTATCCCAATATTAAAGAAAACCAAAAACATGAAGACAAAAAATCCAATAATAGCTGCTATTAGCGTCGATAAAAACATGACAGATATATAGCTTGTAGGGACAAAATCCATATTGGCTCTCACCAAGTCCCTCTTAAGATTTATGAAAAGGGGTTTTTTGCTTAACTTTAATGATTGCTTCCAAAAAATCTTGTTTGCAAACGCAACATATTTGCTTGGTTTTTTGATTTTTTTCTGGAGTGTTTCTGTTCTTGTTTTTTTAAGCCTCTTTATGGTTTTTCTTTCCATATCGCTTATATCTACATCAACAATACTGTGCCGGGTTTTTTTTACCTTCTTGGCCATCTCAACATATTCCGGAATGCTCGGTTTTCTAGTGGAGGCTTTCGTTATCGGAACCTTTTTGCTTTCTTCCGAGATTTTATTTGACACTCTTGGAAGTGTTTTTATTATTGTCATATCCTCCAAAGAGTTAGAAATTTCTTCAACAGTTTTCCTTAAGGCCCGTTTTAGTGCAGTCAGCTGCGAATTAACAAGATTTTTATCATCTTCTTCAATACCTAGGTCAGCATAAAGGTAAGTCATCTCTTTTATTATTTTTGTCTCTTTTCTTACAAGGGCTTTTAGCTCGTTTAGATACTCTTCTGAATCTTTCATTCTAATATGCTCTCTATTTTATTTTGCACTTCAAGAATAAACTTTTTCAATTTGTCGAACTCTCCAAAATTCTGGCTTTTGTAGGCATATTCTAGCCTAGAAATCGCTTTTTCAAGAGAACTACTCAACTGATTCAAAAATTCTATATCCTCTTTGTTTACCATTGTAATAACAGCCAATATTATTTATTAAATCTTTCCAAGTCAGAAGTTGATGCCGAGTTTTAGAAGGATATCCTGGGGTTTTTTGGCATACTGTCTTATGATTTCTTTGACTTCATCAAAACCGGAGATATTTCTTTTGTACAGCTCGTATATGATTCTTACCCTTCTTCTGAATTCAAGGTCAATGTCTTCCATTCTCAGTCCATACCTCTTCGATATTTTTTCAAAAATCTTACTAGTTTTTTTGAAGTAAAACCTATCGTCTGCAGCATTCCATACATAAGGAGTATTTGTCAAGGCAATTCCATCTGGGGTTACGTTTATTATTTCAACTATCTCCCTCAGTTTTCTTGTTTCTTGTTTTTTTACAATTGCGTGGGTCATGACACATACACAATCTAAAACATTCAACAAAGTCGGAGAAAGTTCTATTGGCGGAGTCTCAAGCCTTTTTATTACTGTGTCAACAGAATCTGCATGAATAGTGCTTATCGAAGAATGTCCAGAAGCCATTCCCTGGAACAGAACATATGTCTCTTTACCTCTTACTTCTCCAACTATCACATAATCTGGATTTTGTCTGAAAGAACTCTTTAACAAAACAAAAAGATCTATCTCATTGAATTTTTCAGTCCCCGTTGCTCCTCTTGCAACACTTGGGAGCCAGTTTTCCTGAGGTAGATTCAACTCTCTTGTGTCTTCTATACTGACTATTCTTGCTTCGTGAGGGATGAAAAAAGCCGCAGCATTCAACAAAGTTGTTTTTCCTGAAGACGTCCCTCCAGTTATTAGAATATTCATCCTATACTCGACCAATAGCCACAAGTATGCAAGCATTTCAGGACTCAATGTGTTCATCTCAAGAAGTTTTGTTGGCGTCCATGGAGTCTTCGTGAATTTTCTAATTGTGAATGTTGGACCTTTGCTAGTTATATCCACAGTATAAGTCGCGTTGACTCTGCTTCCATCAGGCAAACTTCCGTCTAAAATAGGGTTCGCATAAGAAACATATTTTCCACATCTCTGTGCCAGCTTTTCTATAAAACTCGTGAGTCTGTCAGAATCGGTGAACATGATATTTGTCCTTATATTCCTGTAAATTCTATGAACGATGTATATGTGGTTGTTGAATCCATTGCACTCTATATCCTCTACAAAATAGTCTCTTAATAATGGATCTACTTCATTAAATCCCATAAAGTCTCTTACAAGATAATAATATATTTTTTTGTAAGTCTCGTACGACATGGTTATTCCTAATTCAACCGCTATAAGCTTGAACCTTTTGTCAATATACTCAAGAAGTTTGTCTTTTTCCTTGTCTACTATCTCATCGAAATTTATCAGATTTTTCATTGCATTTATTATTTGTTCCTTATAGAAAGATTCTTGGTCGTCAAGTACAGGCTCTTCAACTTCATAGATTGTTTCGTATTTTTTTGGATCCCAATAGATATGGACATATGAAAAAGGCGCAACCAAACAGTATCTAATGTCCATCTTTGTCTTGTCACTTATTTTTTTTAAGACTGGAAGCTCCGGATTAAAATTAATCTCGACTCTTGGATAAGTTTCAATTCCCGGCACCTGTTGTTTTTTTTGCATGGTTTTCCTCTTTTATACAATTAAAAAGTCAATGTTTGTCATATTCCCTATTGTCCCTTTGTTCGAAATTGACAGCCTGTATGGGACGGGCGATTTTGGAATTATTTTTTCTTGTTTCAGCCCATTATATGTTATATTGTATATATTAGAATAGTTACTTATTAATCTTACCCTGCTTAGGCTGCCCTCTTTTTCAGTGATTGCAACAAGTTTGCCGATGTTAACATAATTTCCCGGTTCAGTATATCCATATCTTCCAGTCAGCTCATAGACTATCTGGTCGTTTGTTGAATTGATATCAAGAGAACCTTTTTGTAGTCCTATTTCTATAACTCTCTGATTTCCCGGTCCGCCTTGGACTATGTTTAAAATTATACTGTCTATTGACTCAAGCATACTAACACTTTGTTCAACAGTTGATTTATCCTGAATCTCTTCAATTTTTGGCCTTGCAAAACTTAAGAAAAGCCCTATGATTGACAATGCAATGAGCGTATAGATGACAGTTTCAACCCATACTTGGGACTTCTTTCCCATCCTCTTTTTCATAATTTTAATCACCTTTTTAATTATAAAGAGAAGAAAATAACTTATTTAAATCTTTCAAAAAGTTCTCAGCAACTTCCGATATTTTGTATTGTGCTTGAAGCATCACACTGCTTCCCATTTATCTTAGGAGCAACCTGAACCCTATCAGGAAAACTTGTCGATGCAAATCCTGCCCCAGTATAGTCATATCTGTAAGCTACTCCGGAATTTTTTGTAGGAAGCACAACAACATTCGCTCCAGTATAATTTTGTAAGTATTGTACCGTCGACGGTGTGTTCAAAATTTTAAAACTTTTTGTTTGGCCGCTTGAGGAGACTCCAAAAGTCGCTTCATCCACATCTGCATCCTTTATTTCCAAAGAAATGATCAACTCATGGCTTGTAGCATTATAGCAAGTATATGTTTCATCCAACTTCACTTTGTCAAACGCATTAAAACAACTTTGGCTCTGATCCAGATTGTCTTTTGTTATTTTTGTAACGACACTCCAGACAATTCCCGCCAAAACCACAGTAAGAAGAACGATAAGTAAAGTTGCCACAACAGTTGAAAGTCCGAGCTTGTTCATTTTAGGCAACAACAACCTCTTGACCGAATTGTTTTTCATCGCAAACGTGTGTTCTTTCTCCTTTATCAGATTCTCCAAGCAAGACTGGAACAACGACGAGACTATCGGCTCCAGAAATTTCTGCACTCAAGTCTTGGGATATAAAACTTCCTCCCTGAAGAAGTCCAGAATCTTTCCATCCAGAACTAGGAATGTCATTTCTCAAATCATACGTCTGGAAACCACGATTTTTCCCGACTTTCAAAACAATTCCATAGATTGGTATATTCCCTTCGTTGACTATCAACAACTGATTGTTGACATATTCTGCCCTGAAGCTCACATCTCCACAAACCAGCTCGACGTTCTCTCCTAATTTCATTATTGTCTCTTTTCCAATCTGCCTGAACCATATGAACACAATTAAAGCTATGACCACAGTCATCGCAACAAGCAAAACAGTCGCTATTACTGGAGAAACACCGAACCTCTTTTTATTCTTGTCTAGCATTGTTTTATTAAGACTTTTTTCTTTTTAAATTTTTATGAACACACTATTTTCTCTTTTATCTTGTATTGGTTACCGCAACTTGCAAATCTTGCCTTTCCTTTATAATCTTCATATCTGGCAGGGCTTATTTCAACAAAATATACTCTTCCCACTCCAGCCAAATTATACTGGTGTGTAGTCTGAACCCCTGGCGGAAAACTGTTGTTATTGTCTTTGTTAAATATGATGCTTCCAAAATTCTTGAATCCATCTGCACTTTGTAAAATATTATTATAAAGATTTATCGTTGCTAAACTTTGATTTTGACTCGAATCGTTAGAGGCATAGATATAATACCCTCCTAAATTAAATCTTCCATTGTTCAACAATGTCAAATTCAACGAGTTTCCTGCGCAGCTGTAGCTTTTAACGATCAATGACGTTCCATCCTGGCATTCGAGCTGGTCTTGGGGCACATAGGATTTCATCCAATAATACAACACTCCTCCCATGATAACGGCCATGCTTATTAACAAGACATATCCAATCATTACACTTACTCCTAGCTTGTTTTTTTTAATTTCTCGCAACATATTTTTCACCATTTAAAGTTTGGGTCATGACAAAATAAAAATTTTCAGAGGGATATACCAAAAAATTGTAATCAATCCCATTTAAAGGCAATGTTAAATTGCCTCCCCCAGTTTGATAATTGCTTATTATCGAATAATTTACATTTTCCTGCATTTCCGTTGTGTTGTACCTAAAAACTTCTAGATTGTTTATAAAGGTAGTAACTGCTCCGACGGTGTAGTTTCCTGTTATGTATACTATATCAATGTCCTTGCCGGCATAATCTGAGAAATTTTTTGTAAACTCTTTTATTTTTTTATCGTTGTTTGCAATGCTATAATCTACAACTTTTTGTCCTTCAATTTTCAGCTGGTCTGAGAGTTCGTAAACCCTTACCTGCTCTTTTTTTTTGGAGGAATTTGAAATGAGAAAAAATCCAATTATCAATGATATGATTACTATTGCTGCAATAAGATAGAACTGGCCTCTTTTGTTCAACCTCTTTAACATGAATTAGGGAGGGAAATTATGTATATAAAACTAATTAATTTAGACAATAGTTGTTTTTTTAGTCGTAGTAGTTGTTTGTGGTGTTGCAGCTTGCATTGTTATCTTTGTGTTCTTATAACTTGCTCCTTCTTCAAGAGTAAATTTAAGTGAGGATGTATCAAATCCATTTGTTCCGGGACCGACTCTTAAATTTACTATTGTGCCATCTCCCCTAGGAATAACTGCAGAGCCATCTAATTTGTATATTCCAATTATATCTTTATTGAAAGTTACACTAAGCGAATTCAATCTTGATGTTGAAGCAACTCCCAACACTTTCATCTTGGTTACATCATAAGAAATTTTGAGTCTTACTCCTGAAAGATCAACTGGAGTATTGAGATTTATTGGAACTAATTTCTCTGTGTTTGTTCCAGTTGCTGATCCTAAAGAAACAAAAGCTGTTGAGGCAGAATATCCTGCATAGGTCTGCTGATAGTTGCAAGTTAAGGGAGTGAATGAAATGTAAAGATAATTAATCATTGCTGAAAGATCTGAAATATCAACATTTCCATCTGGGGATCCATCAACATTTCCAACAGACATTGGTGCCTTAAATGGTGTAAATGAAATATATAAGTAGTCTATCATTGCTGAAAGATCTGAAATATCTACATTGCCATCACTGTCAACATCTCCACATAAGAATTTAATCTGAGTTTTACCGCAATCATAACATCCTGTATGTTTTGCATTAAATCCTATCATTGGAGAGGTAATTTTTGTATTTGATAAATATGGGATGTTTGTGTTTACTGCAAGAACCTGGGTGCCAAAATTGGAACCTTCATGAAGCACCATGTTGTAGCTGAAAATTGTGGTTAAAATATCTAATTTTCCATCTTTGTCAACATCTCCTAGTGCATCTCCTTGAAAAGGCATGTTAATATGCATACTACTTAATTCAGGGTAGTCAAAAATAGAGATTGATTGTTCAGGATCATTTGTTCTTAAATTTTTATAGGCTATTTTATTACTCCCTGGGCCTCTCATGAATAAGAAAGTGTTATTCTCAGTTTCATATACTGGTTTTGATATTATTGTATTTCCTGCGCCTAAGGCTTGACTGGAAGTATAATTTCCTATCGAAAATCCATAAGTGTCATAAAAGAAACTTGTCAAAGTTCTTTTTGCGAACAATGCAACTTCTAATTCAGAATCATTGTCGAGTTGCATAGGAATAGGATAGCTACCTTCATCAGGACGCGGGACTATTATTGGCCAGCCAGTTAATTCATTTCCCAAATAATCATAAACATGCATGTGTGCGTATGCTGGAGTTTCTTCAACAAAAATTATTTCACGATATCCATCTTTATTTAAATCTGCAAGTGTTATTCTAGTGAAACTAATAAAATTTGAGACAACGAGGATCGGAAATCCTTGTTTAATGTTTCCATTTCCATCCCAAGCAAATAACTGTAGTTGACTTTGATTAGATGGATTTTTTGCAAGCACAATAACTTCAGGCTTGCTGTCATTATCAATATCTCCTGTTGAGGGAGGTGTTTTTGTAATAATTGATTGCCAACCACCCTGCAATTCAGATCCATCATTTTTGTAGACAGAAATTGGCATAACCTCTCTATGGCTGTAAATTATTTCTTCTCGACCATCCTGATCAATATCTTCTAATACTGGATAGTTATAAATGCCAGAAATCATCTCCCATTCAAGATTTTTTGGCCAGCCATTAACAGGCAAACCATTCTTTTTAAAAACATACAACATAGATTCACTACCAAAACCAATTAAGCTTGTTGATGAATAAACAACGTCTAAAACTCCATCTCCATCAACATCTCCTATTGCAGGAGTTGTTCCACCAGCAGCTACAGTTTTTTGAGGCCATCCAGACAAGACATTTCCTTTATTATCCCAAACATATAATGAAGAGTCTGGACTTCCAGGGCTTCCAGCAATTATTTCATTTTTTCCGTCATTGTCAAGATCTGCATACACTGGAGAAAATGCCTGGTAAAGAGCGTCATTTGTCATTTTCTGTGGCCAACCTTCTTTCCAATTGCTATTTCTTTTAAATATAACTCTCAAATCTTGAGTGTATCTTCCAATAACATCATAAACTGTTAACCTAATTGATATTACTGATGTAGTAATTTGGTCAAGGTCAATAGAACCCAAAACACCATTTATTTTTTGAGTGTTAACAGATGTAATAGTTATCCAGCTAGAAGGATTAAGACCTATTCCATAGTCTAAAACATAATGGTCAAAATTATTGCTTTGTGCTGTTCCTTTTATAGCAACAACACCAGATAAAAAAAGAGAGCTTGAAGTTTCAAAACTTGCTGTTGGATAAGGAGTTGGAGAATTTACTGCGGAGTAAACATTTATTTCTCCTGCTCCTTGAATAAGAGGAGACAATCCAAATGATGTTGCAGTTCCTTTTAATGTATTTTTTATTTCTTGAGGCGTCCAGCTCGGATGAGCTTGTTTTATTAAAGCCACTGCTCCAGCAACATGTGGTGTAGCCATGCTTGTTCCTGAAATTGAAACATGTTTGTCCTCTAAACAAACAGATCCAGGCAGCCAGCTATCATATCTTGCAGCACATATATTGACTCCTGGTGCAACAACATCAGGTTTTACATTTCCTGTTGGAGTTGGTCCGATTGAGCTGAAAGTTCCAATATTATCTTTACAATATTTGTCTGACAAAGAGAGTGTGCAATTCTCCCACCTGTAATTAGAACATGTTCCTAAAAATTTCCATTGAGTTTCATTTCCAGTAAAATTTTCTGTTATAAACACATTAAATTTATAATAAAAACTTTGTACGCAAGATCTTGAAGGATAACATTCTAATGTATCTTTTGTTGAGAATACAAGAGAAGTAAGATTATTGTTTTTCGGCAAACTTATCACTGCCCAACCGCCGAATTTTGTTCCCGATTTTGTGTCAACACATAAATTTTGATTGTTTTGATCAGATATTATATTATTTCCAGAAGGGCAACGTGAGGAATTTTTTAATCCAATTACAGCATAAGCAGGAGTGTTGTCAACAAGATTTAATGGATTTAAAACATACTCTGAATCGTTTAACATTCCAAAAGTAGATTCTGTGACAACTGGATCGTTTATGTTTGTTTCAATATCAGCACGTCCTACTAAATATGCTTCTGTGTAATATCTTGAATCTTTTGTTTTACAATCTGCTCCAACCCCAATAATATCTTTTGCATTGCCTGGGCTGCCAATAGTGAAGTAGCCATCAGGCCTTCCTGAATTTCCCACAGCAACAACAACATTAACTCCAGCTAAAACTGCATTATCTGATGCAACTGACATAGGATCAGAGGGATCACCCCAAGTGCCGAGGCTCATACTGATTATATCAATATGATCAGAAGTATCTCCATCTTGATTTGGATCCACAGAATGTTCTATCGCTGCTATTACATTTGATAAAGGTCCTCCTCCATTTTTGTCTACAGCTTTATAAGCATAAATTGTAGCCTCTGGGGCAACACCATTCAAAATTCCTTTTCCTGCAGCTGTGGCTGCAACATGTGTTCCATGACCCATGTCATCCATAGGATCATTGTCATTATTATAAAAATCATAACCTCCAACAATTTTACAACCTGGCCCAAAACAGCCTCCAAGATCAGGTTGGGTATAATCTACTCCAGTGTCAATAATTCCAATTTTAATTCCCTTTCCAGTTAAATTTGTTCCATTAACTTGCATATTCCAGACTTTGTCAGCTTGTATTTGGGGAACAGAATCGTAAAGAAATATTTGTACTTCCTTATTAAAATAAACTTCTTTTACATTTGGTAAAGATTTTATCTTTGAGATATCTTTTTCTGAAACTCCTGAAACTGCAAATCCGTTAAAAACATTTTGATATTTTGAATTAATTTTTATTTTAGGAGAAATTTGTTTTATTTGATCTTCGACAATTTTTTGCTTGTCAACAAGATTTTGTTTGTAACTCTTTGCACTTAAAGCTTTTGCATTAGAATTTGAAGATAGCTTTGCTGTATACTGTGAAACAGGATCATCTTTCAATTGAATTATATAACTATTAAGTTTTGGTTGTGCTTGTGTGGAAGTTGTCGTTGCTGTTTTTGCATTGGAAGTATCTGCGCCTAAAATCTTCTTTACAGCATTTCCAGTAGAAAATTTTTGATCAATAAAACCCAATGCAAGAATTTCAAAAACCAAAATTAATGACAGTATAAGAATTAATGTTTTGTTAAACTTCAAACCCCTTTTCTTCATTGATAATAAAAACCAAATCACTATAAAAATATTTGTAGACTCAGAGGGTTGCTTCCGAAAAACCAAAAAGCTACCTTTATTCTTCCTCGGTTTTGCGACCTGCTAAGCACCTTGACAAATGTTTAGGGCTGCTCCGATCAAGGCCTGACCCGTTTCGCATATGCAAGATCAAAACAGACAAAACGTCAACGTCCAAATAAAGACTTCTTGACATTTCAGTCACGCCCCTCCTTGCAGTCTGCCTAAAGCCCGTTTGCAAATAGCGGAGGGCTAATCCGCTGACCTAGTCTACGAAATTACATAGAAAAAGGGTATTTAAGGGTTTTGAATTTAGAATGTCTTAATTAGGACGCAGTAAGAAATCTAACGATTCTGGTGTATTATATTCTTTAGGATCTTGTCCTTTGATGAATACTCTTGCACCATTATTCCCAACAACAATCATTTTGTCTCCTGCAACTCTTAGCATTGCTCCTTCTCTCAGCGCAACTACTTTATCATCGTTAAAAGCATGATATTCTTTTATCCTTGTTTCTCTAGTTTCGCCCATATGCGTTGAGTTTGGATCAGAATCTAAATAATGTGGATTAATAACAAACGGAACTAAACCCAAAGCATCAAAACTTGAAGGAGAAGCGATGGGCATATCGTTTGTAGTCATTATTGTTTTTCCAGCAACATTAGATCCAGCGCTGGTGCCGATATAGGGTATTCCTGTTTTTACCTTGTCTCTTATACTAGGCATTATTCCCATTTCATAAATAGATTTTAACAAAACAAAAGTATTTCCTCCACCCACAAATATTGCTTCAGCGTTTTCCACGGCTTTTCTCGGACTGTTAAATTCATGTATTCCATTGAGGCCAAATTCCATTTTATGAAACCTTTGACGAGCAACATTTGTGTACTCCTCAAAATTTATTCCTCCAGGTCTTGCATATGGAATAAAGAGAGCATTCATTCTCCCACTTAAAATATCACGTATTTGTCCTTCACAATGGTCTAAATATCCAGTTCCGTGTGTCTTAGAACTACTTATCAAAAGCAAGTCTCTTGTCATGCGAAAGAGATTAAATTAACACTTATAAAGATTGTTATAATAAAATTGCTAGTTTTCACTTAAACTCAGCAATTTCAGTCTTTTTCTTTCTCTTTCCAATTCCCCAAGCTAGAATTCCTATTCCCACAACGAGTACAACGAATACTATTATCCCGCCAGTCTTTGTTTTAACAAAGTCTCCGATTGCCGAGAAATAAAAGGTTATGCCATCTGATTGTGTAACGCTAGACTCGCATTCTTTTTCGGTTAATGGTTTTAGCTCCTCAGTCCCACAACCATTCCAATCAACACAATCTCTTGTTCCACATTGGTCTTTGGCGTTGCTCCACACAGAGCATACCCAATTTTCAGTGCAAACAGTTTGATTTTGATCGTTATTCGAATTAGAGAATACTTGAGGAGAGTTTATAGATGATCCACCACCGCCTCCTCCGCCCCCACCACCGCTAGATACACTAGGTGTGTCAGTTGTACCGCATGCTCTTGTTTGGTCGCATTGTGCAGGCTTTAAATCTTTAGTAGGACATGAAGGATTTGACTGGATGCAAACAAAAGTTTGTTGATTCCCCGCGCATTCACTCCAAAAACTGCTACTCCAATCTTCACAGCTTCCCCCACCAACAACAATTTTACCACCATCATTGTCAAATTTTAAAGTTCCTTGATACTCCGCGGAAGAAACTAGACCAATTCCTGCAAAAACTAAGAAGAATACAAAAATTATTGGTAGTGCTTTTTTCATCATTTTTATAAAAATAAAGATTATTTAAACATTTATTTAGTTTGGTGCAGGTAATTCACACATTAGAGAACTTTTTATCCAGTAGTTTAAATCCTGAACTCCCTCTCCAATTGCCTGTACTGCTTCGCTTGTTAAGTTCAAATGAAGATTGAATTGGGCACGTCCGTTTATATCTATGCACATGTCTTCAAGAGATAAATCTCCAGCGTCTGTTTTGAACCAGCATGCACCATTTACCCATTCTACATCAGGGCCTACACAGGATCCTTCATCAGTTCCAATAATGTGTTTCATTCCAACAAATGTCCAGTCCATATCTTGAGGATCAGATGTTGTAGCATTAAGCATTGCAGGAGTCACAATGTTTCCAAGTTTATCCATCCAGAATTCTATTGTGTTTCCTCCTCTCATACATAAGTTGAAAGTAAAGTCACAGCTTCCTCCGTTTACTGGATCAACAAGGCATGTTGAAGGGCTTATGTACTCAACATTCACGACTTCAGGTAAATGTTCATTCACTGAGGCACTGTTCTCATTTCCTAAGTTGTCTTTAGCGGTAATTATCAAAGTGTATTCTCCTGCTGGGAGATCTTTTTCCATTAATCCTTCATATGTGAATGTGTTTCCGTATTGTTGTTTCTTCAACTGAACTGTCTTTACAACTATACCACTGGAGTTCTTTAATTCAGCAACAACACTTGAATCATTTATTCCAGATTTTGCGTCGCTAATACTTACAACTATTGACTGCACACACTTGTTGACGTCACTAGCTTCACTTTGTGTTGGGTTTCTCACTATTATTGTTGGAGGAACATCATCTACATTATCCCATTCAATCTGTGCTTCGTTCTGGTTTCCAAGAGCATCTTTACAATACCATTCTAAATTGTGAAGTGAGTCTTCTTTGAAGTTGAAAGTATATTTTCCTTCTTCAGTTGCAACGCAATAATATCCGTTTTCAGTTAATTGATTGTCTCCAGCATATTCTTGAGTTATGTATCCAGATGGTCCGTCTATAGGATGCCATGATACTCTGAAACATAATTGTTCATGATCAACAGGATGAGGTTGAACATCATCACAGCTTAATGTTACAGGCGTTTGACTTGTAACAAACCAAGCTTGCCATTCACTTTCTTCTCCACACTTTCCAGTTTCATCATCACATTCAAACTTAGGTTCTCCAATCAATTTGTCTGTTTTAGGAGGTTCATTATCCACAAAAACACATTGTTTCTTTACGGCTTCTGTTTTTTCAACATTGTCAACAGCATAAAACTCAATCAAGTGACAAGAATCTTCAGGTATCTTAAAGTCAACCGAGTTTCCCTCATGGGATGTCCATTCTCCACTGCCTTCAAAATCACATTTTGCTACACATGCTTCATCAGATACATCTAAAGGAGTTACTCTATAATTAATTTCACTGACTCCTGAAGGGTGTGGTTCTTGATCTATTGCAGCTAAATTTATATTTGTTGCAGAAGTAATCCAGTCATATACTTGATCTGTCACAAAAGGAGTTCCGTAAGTTTTTGTGGTAAGAGGCTTGGTTTTATCAACTATAAATGTCTCAAAATCTCTAACTTCATTTCCTAACGCATCCTTACATTCTATTAATAAATTATGTCTTGATTCTTCTGGGAAATGTATTACAAAATTATCTCCTAGCCCCTCTTCTCCAAGAATAGATTCCCCATCATTAACAGTATAGCTCCATTTGCATTCAATGCCTCCAACAGGGTGTGGTTGTGAGTCAGTAACCTTAACATGAATTTCTGTAACACCATCTAGATAGCAAACATCATTACTATCAGGTTGAGGTGGGCATTGCCCATAGCTTGGTCCGACAATTTCTTTTTCTATTGTAGGGGATTTAGAATCAACTACATCAATTTCAGATTGTGTTTCTTCAGTGTTTCCTAGTGCATCAGCACAATAATATTCTAACTGGTGACATGAATCTTGTGGGAAATAAATAGGTTCTTCGTAGCTAAACCATTCAGTCCATTCAGATTGATCCAAATTAGCACAGTTGTCATTAAATCTATACCTATAATGTAAGGAAACTTGGTCAATTGGGTGTGGACTTTGATCTGCACAACTCAATTCTATTGGCGTTCCTCCAGAAATGAAATAATCACATTGTAAATCTTGAGGTTCTGGAGGTAATCCCCCAAATCCACATTGGCCTTGAGGAATAGCGTATGCATTTATTATTCTATCATAAGCATCTTGACTCCATATTGCTCCAACACCCTGACTTGCAAAAGTAAGGTCATCACATTCCATATCTTCAAGTCTTTCTGGGAAAGTTGCAAATAAATTTATGCTTGTAAAGTCTTTTGTTGCTTCATAAATTTGACTTCCGCCATTGTTTGCAAGATATAATTTTGAACCTCCAACAGCAATTCCTGAATTTCCATATCCTCCAAGATTTACTGGGAAACTTTCTATAAATGTGCCATCAGTTTTATAGTGTGATACCGGTGATGAAGCGTCTGGGCTTGTCCATATTGTGTCATCAGATCCATCGTATGCTAATCCGTCAAAACAACCACCAGAAACAAACATATCTTGGCTTGATCCATCAGATAAGTCCACTAATATTACATTATTAAAATTAGAACATACCCAAAGCTTATTTCTGGTTGCATCCCATGCAGCTGCACCAAGACTAGTTTTTCCTGTGACACTAATCGTATTTACAAGACTTCCATCTGAAGGGCTTAGTAAATCAAGTTTGTTATTGTAATAACAAGTCATAATAAGATTTGTTCCATCAAAAGCAAGACCTACGTTGATCCCACATTGTGATGGATTTGCTCCAGTGATTTGTCTTAAATTAGTACCTGGAGAAGGAACATTTATGTCATTAGGAACAAACTGCTCGTCATTTCCTCCATCGCTTGCTTCACATACTATTTTAGGATTCCCAACTTCCTTCGTAGTTATAGGAGCTTTACTGTCAACAATGTCTAATTCATAATGATGTGTTTCTACATTATCGCATCCATCACTTGCCCAATATTCAATTAAGTGGCAGGAGTCTTGAGTTAAACTTAACTTTACTGCTTCACTTGGTTCACCTGTTCCAGAAGATTGAAGCGTCCATTCAGGAGCTTCAGATGTGCAATCTTGACTATACCATATATTATAGTGTACAATAGGATTTCCAGAAATTTCGTGATCTGGTGTATCTGGATCAGTTGCATTAAGTGTTATTTCTGTTCCAGGCTTTACATAATAGCAACCATCTGTTAGTGTTTTACCGTCTGCTGATTCGAAGTTGCATGTCTTAGAAACATCTCCAGCAAAACTAATTGTTTTCGTGGTTACAGGAGGTAAGGTATCTTTTATGAAAGAAATTAAAGGATTGGAAGGTAGGCCAAGTTTACCCCAGTTTTCTTGGGTGTCTTTTCCATGAAGTTCAACGTAGTGTGTTCCTTCACTTAATTGACTCAAATCAATTGTTGTTTGAACATCTTCACAATTTTCATCTCTATAACTTCCGTCAGTGGCAGCCATAACTATTCCTCCCCAATTTACTGGGCTGTGATCATCAATGAAATACTCAGCTAATTGTATGGCTGATTGTTTATCACAAACATTTGCAGTTAACAAAGGATTATTTCCACAGACAAGTAATTCACTAGGATTACATTGTTCGTTAAGTGCAATTCCTCTTTGTGTGTCTGTATTTTGTCCAGGCAGGCAAGTTGGATATTCTGGAGGTAAGCAGTCGACATTTATCTGAATGACTTTACAAGAAACTTCCCAGTTTCCTTCAGAATCTTGTCCTCTGACATAAACATTAATACTCCCATCAACAACATTCACTTCATCTTTCATAACTGCTTCAATCAAAGAGTCATAATTTCCATCCGTTGCAGAAAGCGTTTTTCCTGTTCCAGGAGTTTCGCAGCCTGTCGTAAAATATTCAGAAGTTAATATGAGAGAACATTGATCGGTTTCTGTTGCCTCAATTTTTATTTGGCAGGCATTGATAACCTTTGTCGCAACCAAATTGCTTGTTACGGGGGGAGTATTGTCTGGTAATTTGTTGGTAACGCAAGATTTGGTTTCTGTATTACAAACCCCAACAGTGCATGTATTGTCTCCAGATTGAGTGCAGTCAGTCGTAGAAGAAGTAGGTTGACATGATCCTTCAACACATATATTAGTGTTATGAATTAAATTATTTCCTTCACAAACATAATTTTCTAGCCCGCAATTTGGGTCATTGATACAAGCTGTAAGACAATCAGAGTCTGTAGAACAAGTCCAAGCAGTAACAGAGCCCACAGAATTAATAGTGACGGTCAAAACAGCTAGTGCAAACAAAAATACAATGAGCACCTTTTTTTCAACCATTGATTTTCCAGAACTAAAGAGTATTTAAATATTTTTATCTTTTATAACATAATGAAAATTTTTGTCTCGAGTTTTTTATTACTCTATCCTAGCAAAAGTTAATGAAAATTTCAATACCTTTTCCACAACACCAATTTTCCTTTGTCATCTCTTAAAAATAAGGTGTCTCCTGTTTTCGTCCAGACATAATCTTTGCCTTCCCAGTACAATATATTATTGGTGTCAGTTTTGTTTCCCACTTCAACAGCGACATCATTTTCCAACACAAAATTTGGAAAAGTGAAAACTTTTCTGCCCTCGTCCTTGATTTTCCATTCACTCATGTCACATTTGAATGAGCATTTATTAGAAAAAACAACTTTTTGTTCATCAACATTAAATTCTTTTAGTTCTATGCAATTAGCGCAGACATCCTCAGATTTCTCGCACAAATTAATGCTTTTTGAGATGCATTCATTCCAAGCCTCCACAAAATCATTGTAATATTTGTCTTTTCCCTCGGGAAAATAAGGATTTGCAAATCCATTTTTAACAATTTCTAAATTTACATTTTCCCCATTAGCGAAAATATATCTAAGTTTTCTTCCATATAAATCAAGATTTTGTTTTCCGACTTCCATTTTTACAAATTGGCCCAGAGTCGTATTTTCTGTAAAATTCTTGGCCTGTGAGTAATATAACTCGCCTTTTTCAGGGGTATTTATCCCAAGAAGCCTTACGTGAGAACCATTAACAACTATTGTATCTCCATCTATAACTCTCTCGGCAATTCCTACTTCATAATTGGACAGCCAGTTTTTCAGCACTTTGTCAAGTATTGGATAATTTGCTCCAAACAGAAAAAGAATTAAGACTAAGAGCAGAAGTTTTTGTTTGTCTCTAGTTTTCATGCTTTGCTAAATAACCCTCAATATAAATTAATTCCTGTTTTGAATGATATTCTTTAGAAACATAATTATTATAAATCAATTTGTTTCTCTATGTTAATGGGAGAATTTGTGCTTTTAGCCGACAAAAATTCTAAGGCTTGGGTTTTTGCAGAAAAAATAAAGAGTTATCTGAATTCTAATAAAGAAATAAATGTCCCTTTGTACGAACTTGTTGTTACGAAATTCAGGAATGGTGAAATAGGTTTGCACATTAACGAAAATTTAAGAAAAAAAGAAGTTTATTTTATTCATGACTCCAGCAAAGATCCTCAGCAATGGTGGGTTGAACTTTTATTGTTAAAAGATCTTCTTTTGAGCTCTTCAGCCGAAAAAGTCACTTTTGTCCTCCCTAATATCCTCTATAACAGGCAAGATAGGAAAGATAGACCCCATGTTCCTATTTCAGCAAGGGCGTTTGCTGAGTCTATATCTTTTGGTGTTGAAAGAATAATAACTATGGACCTTCATGCTGATCAAATACAGGGATTTTATCCTTCCAATGTTCCTGTTGACAATCTGTACAGCTTTCCAGAAGTTGTAAGACATCTAAGGAAGAATCATCCAGACTATCTAAAAAATCTTGTTGTTGTTTCTCCAGATGCTGGCTCAGGCAAAAGAGCAAAGAAATTCATTAATGCATTAAATAAAGCAAATAATGAAGATTCTGAAAAACACCATTACGATTTTGCAATCATAGATAAGGAAAGGCAAAAGCCCGGAGAAGTTGCCCAAATGAATCTTGTTGGAGAAGTTTCTGGAAGGACAGCTCTTATTCCAGACGACATGATTGATACGGGAGGAACTTTATGTGCTGCCTCCCAAATACTGAGGTTAAAAGGGGCAAGAAATATTATTTGTTACGGAACTCATGGGATTTTCACAAAGGGGACAACAGAACTTAAAGATCACTTTGATGTTGTGATAACATCAAATACCCATCCTCAAAATCTGGACGGAGTTGAAGTAATTGACATGTCGTCTATTTTTGCAGAGGCCATTTACCGAGCACAATTTGGTCTTTCAATTTCTAAGCTGTTTGAGTGAAAATTGATAAGAAAAGGTTTATAAGTATTTTTAATGAGGTATTAATGTAAATGTCGCGGGAGTGCCAGAGCGGTCAAATGGGCTGGACTTAAGATCCAGTGGCTTAGTGCCTGCGCAGGTTCAAATCCTGTCTCCTGCATTAAATCACTTTTTATGAATTTTTACTCCAAGCTCTTCAAGCCTTTTGAGATGAACTCTTATCAAAGAGTCAACAATGCCCACAATTCTTGCCAATTCATTTCTCTCGTTAACAAGTGTGTTTATGGCCCCTTTATGATATCCGATTTCTTCCTCTCTAGGCATGGCTGGAGTTTCTTGTTTTACCATGCAAGATTTAGCAATAATTTATTTATAAAGGTTTAGAGGAAAAACACTTCAGGCTTTAAGGGAAGGTTTAAAAGGCAAGCAAAAGGCCAATTATAATGACAAACAGTACAAATAAACCATATTCTCCAAGAAGCGAAGTTATTGGTTTTATTGAAAGAGTCTTAAAAGGAATGGACAAAGAAGAATTAGTTAGACTTTTTACTAAATCAAGCAGGGGAATAGTCTCTTCTGTAGAAGAAGCAATTAATGCAGTTAAAGAAGGAACTTCATTTGGAAGGCAAATTTATGGGCTAGCGGAGCAAAAATATAATGCCCATCCAAGAAAAAGAGGCACAAGTCTTAATGAGCCATTTTCTAAGCATTACGAAAATGATTAGTTTTCAAAATATTTATTAACAATATTTTATTCTTTAATTCATGAGAAAAATTCTTTTTGTCGGAATGCCTGGCTCAGGAAAAGGAACGCAGGCTGATTTTCTTAAAAAACGGGGGTTTGCACATATTTCAACTGGAGATTTGATAAGAAAAGGATGGAAAAGAAAAGATCCATTAGTCATGCCTTACCGGGAAAGCATTGAAGCGGGAAATTTCCTTCCAGACAGTGCAGTATTCCCTTTAGTTGAAAAGGCCACAAAAAATACTGAGGGGTTTAAAGGATATATTCTCGACGGCGCAATAAGAAACTTGAATCAAGCAAAAATATTTGTTCAAAAAGGTTTTTTTGATGAAGTTTTTTTCTTTAAGCTGGATGAAAAAACGGCTATAAAAAGAATAGTGAACCGGGCAAAAAAATCCAAAGAAAAAAGAAAAGATGACTCATCAGATGTGATAAAAAAAAGGTTTGATGTCTATTATTCTGAAACGCAGCCGATTTTAGATTTTCTGAAAACAAAAACAAAATACCATGAGATAGATGCCTCGCCTTCTCCAGAAAAAATTCACAGGGAAGTTTTGAAAGAGTTGGGAATTAAGTAAGTTTTATTAACTATTTTTCCATCATTACACCATGAAAAAATTAGTGGTTGATGTTCTTGAAAAAGCTTTGAAAAATAAGGGCATAAAAATATCAAGAGAAGAAATAGAAGAGAAAATCGGTGTTCCCCCATCACAGGATATGGGAGATTATTCTTTTCCATGCTTTTTTCTTGCGGAAAAACTAAAAGATAATCCTCATGAGATAGCGCTGGAGCTGCTTGAAAAAATAAAAACTCCAAAGGCAACAGATTTCGATGATATACAGGTTGCAGGCCCTTACATAAACTTTTTTATAGACAGAAAAAATCTTGCAAGAAAAGTTGTCTGGGAAACAATAAGCCAGAAGAAAAAATACGGTGCTGAAAAAATTGGTGCAGGGAAAAAATTAATCGTTGAATTTTCCTCTCCCAACATTGCAAAGCCTTTTGGAATTGGTCATCTTAGAGGCACAATAATCGGAAATTCAATTGCAAACATAGCAGAGTTTCTTGGATATAAAGTTGTAAGAATTAATTACCTTGGTGACTGGGGCTCACAATTTGGAAAAGTTTTGTTTGGATATGAAAAATTCGGGAACGAAAAAAAGTTTATGAAAAACCCAATAGAACACCTATATGAGGTTTATGTTAAGGCAAATAAAAAAATCTACGAGAAGAAATCAAGTGCGTGGTTTAAAAAATTAGAGGATCAGGACAAAAGTGCCTTGATGCTTTGGAAAGCTTTCAGAGACTCAAGCATAGAAGCGTTTGAAAAAATTTACAAGGATTTGGGCATAAAATTCGACGAATATTCTGGAGAATCAGAATCTGTAAAACGTGTAAATGAAATGATGGACGAGCTTGAAAAGAAAAAGCTGGTTAAGAAAAGCGAAGGTGCTCTGATTGTCGATTTAACCAAGTATGATTTGGATGTATGCATGATGGTAAAGTCAGACTTGGGAACAACATATGCATTGAGAGACTTGAGCGAGGCTATTTACAGATATAAAAAATACAAATTTGACATGATGATCTATGAAGTTGGACAGGAGCAAACTCTTCATTTCAAGCAATTTTTCAAAGTTCTGGAGCTTATGGGATATTCATGGGTCAAGAATTGTTTGCATAATGATCATGGATTTTATCTTAACACAAAAGGAAAAAAATTTTCAACAAGAAAAGGCCAGACGGTTTTCATGAAGGATATTCTTGAAGAGACTAAAAATCTTGCAAAGAAAGAGATACAAAAAAGAGGGGAAAAACTAAAAAAAGAAGAACTTGAAGAAAGGGCTTTGAGAGTTGCAGTAGCCGCGATTTTCTATGGTGATTTAAAAAATTACAGAAGAAGCAATATCGTTTTTGATATTAAAAAATTTGTTTCATTTGAGGGAGACACTGGCCCATATCTTCTTTATAGCTATGCACGAGCATCATCAATTATCAGAAAGGCAAAAAAACACGGCGAGAAATTTGAAATAACGGACTTAAATGAGCAAGAGTTGGATCTGGCAAAAAAAATTTATCAATTTGAAGAAACAGTTGTTAAAGCCTTTAATTCAACAGCTCCTTCAGTAATTGCAAACTATGCCTACGAGCTTGCAAAATCTTTCAATGAGTTTTATCATTCTTCACCGGTAATTGGTTCGAAGGAAGAGCCTTTCAGAATTGCGTTGGTAGAAGCCTTTAGAATAACGCTGAGAAATTCATTGAATCTTTTAGGAATAAAAGCGATAGAGGAGATGTAGCAAAACCTATTTAAACAATATTTCCTAAATATATTGATATTTATTACATGTAAGGAGGTGAAAATAATGGTAGTAGTAAGAAAGATGGATGAAGGTTTTTTTGCAGCACTTCATAAAGAGTTGACAATAGCTGGAGAATTGATAAGGGCAAGGCAGGAAGAAAAACAAGGACTTCTTGACGAGTTCGATGCTGAATCTAAAAGATATTTCTTTGGTAAGATCTCTCAAAAAGCATTGGGTATTTCTGTAATAAAAACAAATAAGGAGTTGGCAAGGCTTGATGGCGAGATAAGAAAAAATATCGGAAGAGTCAAATCAGTCTCACAAAGAGTTTCAACACTTGCAGCAGCACAACACCCAGTTCATTTCAGGGCAACACTTGCTGGAATATCTGGAGGAAACAAACCCGCAAAGAAATCTCATCATAAGAAAAAGAGATAATTTTATTTTTTATTTTTATAATTTTTAATTCTGTTTTATATTTTAGCAAGCATAATTTAAACTACCTGTAGCATTTACTTTTATCAAATATGCTTGTCCCGGTTTCATCTCCAACAAATCTGAAAACTGAGGCAATGCAGGATCATAAGTTTTCCAAACTCCATTTTCATAGGTTCTAATATTCACATATTTTCCAACTACAGAAGTTAAAGCCGCAGCAGTTGGTCTATTGCTGTCACACCAATATCCTATCCAATGTTGGCCAACCTGCAATGTCAAAGGCGATCCGCTAGTTCTGTCACTTGCTATAACAAAATTACTTCCCACAGGAGCAGAGTTCATCTTTATCCAGTATCCGTACCAAGGAAGTATCGTTGTTAACGTATTCAGGAATGGAG
>JBBSWO010000009.1:0-1161 GCA_038046245.1 Nanobdellota archaeon
TGTCAAGAGTCCCTTTTGGTAGACACTCATTCTACGAATGAAGCAGACGGAACTTGGTCGGTGGCATCTTGAGTGTGGTATGGATCCGGTATTGGTTGTAGTAGTTAATGGTCTGGTGGATAGCCTCGATGAATTCACCCATGGTGTTGAATCTCTCAAATTCTAATCCCAGCTCAGTCTTGAAGTTGTTAAAGAATGATTCCTGGTAGCCGTTTTCCCAAGGAGATGATTTCTTGCTCATAGATACCTTAACTCCCAGTCTTTCAATTAAAGTGGTGTAGTCACGGCAGTTGTATTCGGAACCCTGGTCGGAGTGAACAAATCTTGGTAAGACACCAGTGTTTTGGAAAGCGTCAAAAAAGGCTTCGATGACTAAGTCTTTGGTGTGTCTGTCGGACAGATACCAACCAACGATCTCCCTGGTGTAAAGATCCATTATGGTTGCCAGATAAAGATACTGGTCGTGATATTTTAGGTAGGTAAAATCAGATACCCAGATGAGATTAGAAACAATGGGGAAACTGCCCTTAATGAGGTTTCCGAAGACAGCCTCTGGTCTCCTCTCGTCTCTTCTTTTTCTCCACCTGGCCTTGCGCTTGTAAGGTTTGATTCCATTTAGCCTCATCACTCGCCTGACTCTTTTTTTGCCTTCATTCAAAGCCAGAGCAATTCTCCGGTAACCATAACTGGGATTAATGCTCAAACACTCAAGGATACTCTTCTTAAGCAGTTGATCCTTAATCTCTTGTTTGTTTGATTGTTTGTAGCCACCGGAACGGGAAAGCTTAAGTGCCTGACTTAGTCGGGTTTTGTTGTACCGAGGTTGGTGGAGAGCCAGATATTCTTGTGTGTCTTTCCTGATCTCATCTCTTTTTTTTTAACTTCTCCAGCTGGAACATCAAAGATCCGGCAATGGCCTTAAGCTCCTGGTTTTCTTTCTTGAGACGGTTGAGTTCGAGAATACTCACTCTGCTGGTTGCACCAATCCTTAACCAAGCGTAGATGGTGCGGTCACTTAAACCATATTGGGAAGACACTTCCTTTACTTTCTCACCCGCCTTAATTCGACCTAGTATTTCCTCCCTAACTTCCTTGGCAATGACACTCATTTTTTGACAGCTAATTGATAGAATTAGTGTCTATTTTAAGGGGAGCGTGTCA
>JBBSWO010000010.1:0-51504 GCA_038046245.1 Nanobdellota archaeon
CAGCTTCTTTCTTTTCTTCGTGCTTTTTCTCTTCGTGCTTTTCGTGTGCAGGTGCTCCTTGTGCAGGCGCAGCTGAAACTAAACTAGCATTTGCTAATTCTGAATCTATGTCAACACCCTTCAAGCTTGCAATGAGGGATTTTATTTTTCCCTCATCTGTTTGTGCTCCTGTAGCCGCAATAACACCTTTCAAATTGTGCTCATTGATTTCTTTTCCAAGTTTGTGCAGCAATAAAGCTCCATATATGTATTCCATTATTTTTCCTCCTCGGAGTTTACTTGTTGAACATCAGATTTTCCCATCAAATTTTCAATAACTTTTTCGTTTCTGCCTGCTTTGGCTATAATCAATTTTATTGTATCTTGGCAGGTGTATGCGAGGCCTACTGCAAATGCTAAAGATCTTGAGAAAGCATCTTTCAACGCAATCAGCATCCCTTCCTGGTCAATGCTTATTTCTTTGTAGATTTTGTTCTCAGTGTTGTCAAAAGCAGCCAGTGGGATCAAAGATATGACAAATGGCTTTATGTCAAGTTTTGCCATCACCTCAGCAGCAGGCTGTGAAATTTTGTCACCTTTTTTTGCAATAATCTTAGATTGTTTAATATGAATTTTTCCTTTTTCAATCTGGATCTGTATTCCGAGAGCCCCCAGTTCGCTTATTGCAGGTCCTGGAATTAATTCTGTTGGTCCTTCTTGGACTTCTATATCTTCAGGCGCCTCTTGGCCGGCTTTGGCCTTTGCATAACTCTTGTTTTTTATCAATTCGGCAGCAAGATCAAACGCATCAAGATCAGAAAACAGTATCGCGATATTTTCTGTTATGCTTTCTTTTAAGTCTAATACTTCTTTTTTTTCAGATGAATCTATTGCCCTTATGATCAAATTCTTTTTTGGGACTTTAACAACAGCTTTTCCTCTAAGGCTTTTTGATATTTCCTGGAATTGTGAAGCCGGAATATTTTTTATAGAGGCAATCAATATTGTTTTCTTGCTTTTTATAAGATTTTTCAAACTCTCGACTTCGGCAAGTTTTTTCTTCGGAATTTTTCTTTTTGTTTCTTTAGACTTCATTTTATTTTTACTTTCTGCGGTTTAGTCATTGTGAATTTAACCTCAACGTTCTTTATGTTCTCTTTTTGTTTTGGAAGGGCTTTTATCAAAGCATGATAAACTGTCTCAATATTGTCGATTATATCCTTGTCATTCATGCTTTGTTTCCCTATTGGGATTTTTATACTGGCTTCCTTTGCTCTTACCCTTACACTTTTGTTTATTTTTTCCTTCAAATCCTCGAGGGCTTTTGAATCAACATTCATCATTATCCCTAGCTGTGGGGAAGGCATTTTTCCAGCAGGGCCCAAAATTTTTCCGAAGGCAGTTGCCACTTTTGGCATGAGACTTGCCTGTGAAATAAAGAAATCATATTTTTTGACAAGATTTTTCAAGGATTTTTTGTCACTATAATTTTTGAATTCTTCTTGAGTTATTGTGTCTATCCCAGAATTCTTTGATTCTAAAAAAGCAGCGATTTTTTTATTTTTTATTTTATGCGGTAAATTAATGAAAACATTTACTGTATCTTTCTTTATGTTGAATTTTTGTAAATTTACAATTAAATCAACCGTCTGGTCAAACTTCCTTTCTTTTCCTTTTCTTAGCTCTGTTAGAGCTTTCTTTAGTTCTTCTTCAAGTTCCATGTTAGTTTTGTCTCCCAAATTATGCGCCATGAACATAGAATATATCCCATGACGATATGGTTCAAACGACCAAACTCTGAGATAAAATCGCTTTATAAAGATTTTGTTTGGACTACAACAATACTTTTAAACTTCTTTTTTTTGTTTTGATAATGAATGATAAATATTTTAAGTTGGTGGAAAAAGAGTTCCAAAAATCTCACGGGACTATTCTGAGGGTTTCTGATAACAAGTTAGAGGTTTTTGTTGGTGATGAAACATTGGCTGCTTTGGGAGTCAGTCTTGGAGATGGCGGAACTGTTTCTTACGATTCAAATAAATACACACTTGATCCGGTTTCTTCTGAAGAGGCCGAAAAAGCCAAAGAAGACTACTCTTCTTTTGTAGTTGCAACTGAACTTTATTTTAATACTGGATTAAATCGTGATCCTCTCTTGGGGGGGGTTTTTTAGTCTAATGGAACTCGTAGCTTTATTATCCTCTGGAAAAGGGACCTGGGCGCAGATTTCAGGATTAATGAAACATGGTGAATGGGACAAGATAATTCTTATCGGAGATGATTTTGCGAAAGAGTTCAAGCACGAGAAGCCATTCGAATTTGTCAAAGTGGACTTAAACGGTAAAATAAAAGAGCTCAGGGACGAAATAAGCCAGAAGCTAAAAGGAAAGATTAATGGCATCGAGGTCGCATTGAGCATTGCTTCTGGAGAAGGGAAGGAACACATGGCTCTAATTTCTGCTCTTATAAATTTCCCAGTTGGAATCAGATTCGCAGCCTTGACAAAAGAAGGCGTGATTGATCTTTAGAAAAATTTAACACATAACTTTCTTAGTATTGCAAACTTCTTCAACGAACTGACATGTGTTTGGAGGTTCTACAGGATTACAAGTTCCGCTCATCCTATCAACACTACATACATTCTTTTGTAAAGTTCCGGTTTCGCCGCACTTATAATAGGTATTGCAGGTTCCGACAAAGCATTCTCTTTTTCCCTGAACCTCTTTTGCAACGTTTCCCGTTCTGAATTCAAGAAAATCGCTCAGAATCAGGAACAATGATAAGACCATCAACACACCTATAATTGCGATCATAAATGTGTATTGCTTCTCTGAAATTTTTTCCATTTTCACCACTTTTTATATTCCTATAATAATTCTCTGCAGTTTAAAAAACCTTCTAGAATATGATTGCATAAGCCCAAAAAACCATCAATATTACTAGGAGTAAAATGAAAAGCCATGTTATCCACTTAAACATTTTTCTTGCCCATTCTTCCTTTCCCGTAACTGCGAGGACAGTTAGATAAAAGAATCTTCCCCCATCAAAAATCCCTATTGGAAGCATGTTGACTAATGCGACGCTGAAGCTTATTAATACCAACCACCAAAGTAGATGATATGTGAACCATCCAAATTCTCCTATGACTGATTTGTAATATATGTTAGGTTTCTTGAACGAAGAGACGGATGCGAAAACTTTGTTGAAAAATCCCTTTGATTCTTGTGTCAAAAACCCAACTCCTAGCCAGGCCTTTCCAGGATTGGCAGGATTTTTTCCAAGAGTGATGTCATAATCTTTTGTCCCGTTGCTTGTTTCAGTCTTTATTAATATTCTTTCTCCAGGATTGTATTTTGATAATTCCTGCGATAATGCATCTACACTGGTGATTTTTTGTCCGTTAATCTCAGTTATGGCACCGTTCAACCCAGACTTTATTGCGGGGGAATCATCGTAGAGCGCTATCGCCTTTCCATCGCTGGAAAATCCCTTAATTCCCAAATAATTTACTCCGTTAGCTTCAATCTCATTGAAAGAAGCGTTCTTCACTAATTTTTGAAGGCCCTCCACTGAAGTGTTGAGCACAATAACCCCATTGATAGTATGTATTGAGGAAACGCTTACTGCTGAATATGAATAATCATCAAATGTAATTCCTGCAGGTTGAAAAGCAGCCATAAAAAATAAGCCTAATATTCCCAAGAATACGGCTGCGGTGACCACGTTAGCGAATGTTCCTGCAGCAAGGATTGCTCTTTGTTCAAAATTTGGTTTCTTTACCATGACTTTTTCATCTAGCTCAACAAAAGCTGCTAAAAACACTGGCAAGAAAAATGGGAAAAATCCAAAGCCTGTCTTTTTTATCTTTACTTTGTTATAAGCGGCAAAAATTCCATGCGCGAATTCGTGGCTTATTGCGACAATAGCTAAGATTACTATCCAATACGTGAAATAAAAAGGAGGCAAGAATGGAACAACTTTGTCAATATAGGGGATTAATGGAGTTATCGGCGGGACTTTTATGGCTCTGACCGCTTCTGGATGCAAAATATAAATCTTGACAATTGTGTAAGTAAGATAAAGGATTCCTATCGTGAGTAAATATCCCAGCGTTACAGAAACGTAACTTAAAACTTTCAGGGTTTTTTTGTATTTATTCCCTACTTTATTTATTAGTTTTATTCCCCACTCTGTCCTATAAAGAAAAAGCAAACCTTCTTTCTTCAAGTTCTCCCTTTTTCTGTATAAAAAACTTCCAACTGCAATTATGAATATTCCCAGCAAAACAAGGTCATAGACAATATAGCTCATTTTTATCCTCTTTTATTTACTAATTTATAAAAACAAATATTGGAAGTTTATTAATCTAGCTACTTCCTTTTCAAAGGTCTGAAAGCTCTTTTTTTGCACTTTCTGCATTTGACTTTTCCTTTAAGTATCTTCTGGGGGTTCGCCCTTATTTTTGCATGGCAGCTTTTACATACAAAGACATTCTTATACATTCTGTTTTGAGCTTCGGGTATTTTTGCCATTTTATTGTTTTAGCAGAAATTCGTTAGAATTTACGCTTTATTATTCTTTCCCCATTTATATCCCAGTATTCAACATTGTCATTTTCTGCAATTTGTGATCTTAACTCTTCGGGGCATTCTAATTCTATTGTCTCAAAATTCTCCAAATCCATGACACTTACTTTGTCTCCGATTGATAAAACCTGCGCCTTGTTCTTGTTTACCATTGGCACATCAAATCTCTCATGTCCTGGAACGACGATTATTTTCTTTTGATCGTTTACCATGCCGACAGCCTCTATCCTGCACTTAGAGCTTCCGTGTTTTCCCGTCTTACTTATATCAATTTTCCTAACAGTATAAGCGACACCTTCTATTACAATATTTGTTCCAGGTTTTGCTTCTATTGCATTAATAATTCTTAAAGCCATAACTTACCTAAAAAAAATACATTTATAAAGATTTTTAATCAGGTATTTTCATGCCATTCCAAAAAAATGACTTTATTGAAGTGCAATTTACGGGAAAATTGAGAGAAGGAGGAGTGTTTGATTCCAATATAAAGGAAGATCTTGAGAAGCTTCACCACGGCCACGATCATCCAATCGAGACAAAACCTTTTGTTTTTGCTCTAGGTCAGGGAATGTTTTTCAAGGGTGTTGAAGATTTCTTGATTGGAAAAGATATCGGGGAGTATGAAATTTCATTAGCCCCAGAAAACGCTTTCGGTCCTAGAGACACAAAACTCGTTCAGGTCATTCCTTCAAGAATATTCATTCAGCAAAATCTCAATCCTGTGCCGGGAGCTGTTTTTAATTTTGACAACAGGGTTGGAAAAGTAATAACTTCTTCAGGAGGCAGAGTAATTGTAGATTTTAATAATCCTCTTTCGGGAAAACATGTCATCTATTCTGTTAAAGTTTTGAGAAAGGTTACAGACTTGGATGAAAAGATAAAAGCCTTCAATGATTTTCTGTTTAGAAAAGAAATAAAATACAACATAGATGGGAAAAAGATAACTCTTGAAGTTGAACCAGAACTTGAAAAATTCATTGTTCTTTTTAAGGATAAATACAAAGAAATTCTTGGTCTTGATCTGGAAGTGAAGATTTTGACCACTAAACAAGCTGAAGAGATTAAGATTGAAGAAACACCACAATAATACTTATAAATTGAGATTTCTTTTTGTCTAAATGGGGTATATAACAAAAGGAGATGATTCAGATCTTTCTCCAGAACTTAGGGAAATTGACAAGGAATTAGCAGAGCTTATAAAAAAGCAGACTGCCAGAACGAAAATTGTTGGAGTTGGGGGCGGAGGAAATAATTCTTTAAGCAGGATGAAAGAAATTGGAATTAAAGGCGGAGAATTAATAGCTGTTAACACTGATGCTCAAGACTTATTATATGCTAGTGCCGACCAGAAAATATTAATTGGTAGGGAATTGACGCAAGGTTTGGGGGCAGGAAGTAATCCAAAGATTGGGGAAGAGGCAGCCAAAGAATCAGAGTCTGAAATCAAAAAAAAGCTTTCTGGAGCAGACATGGTCTTTATAACATGTGGTCTTGGCGGTGGGACAGGAACAGGCGCAGCCCCTTTCATTGCAAGCATTGCAAAAAAACAAGGCGCCTTAACAATAGCCGTTGTGACAATTCCTTTTACAATTGAAGGGAAAAAAAGAATAGAGAACGCGATGAATGGATTAGAGAAACTTGAAGGAGTTGTTGATACATTAATAGTTATTCCAAATGACAAACTTCTTGAACTTGCACCAGAGCTTCCATTGCATACTGCTTTCAAAATTGCTGATGAAATTCTGACCAATGCTGTCAAGGGTGTTACTGAATTGGTAACGACGACGGGTTTAGTCAACTTGGATTTTGCAGACATAAAAGCAGTAATGGTTGACGGAGGAGTTTCACTTATAGGTATGGGTGAATCCGATAGTCAGGACAGAGCTGTTGAGGCTGTTGAAAAAGCGATTCAAAACCCTTTGCTGGATGTCGACATTTCAAATGCAACAGGAGCTTTAGTGAATATTATTGGCGGCCCTGATATGAGCCTTGAAGAATGCAAAACAATAATCGGCGGAATAGGTGACAAGTTAAGCCCAGACGCAAAATTGATATGGGGGGCTCAAATTTCTCCAGACATGGAAAAATCAATAAGAGTTTTGTTGATTGTCACAGGAGTCAAAAGCTCTCAGATTTTCGGAACAACAGAAACTCTTGAAAAAAGAAAACACAAAGAGATTGAGGACGAACTTGGAATTGAATTCTTTGAGGGCGAAGAAGAATAATTGTCAATAACACTTAAAAACCCTTTCCCTCTTATTTTATGATGGCACAGTTGTGGGAAAAAACAAAATCTTTTGGTGTTAAATGCAAAAGAGTATGGCATGCTCTTAGAAAGCCAACAAAAAAAGAATTCCAGATGACTGCAAAAATTTCAGCCATAGGAATTGTCATTTTGGGTCTCTTAGGTTTTATTATATCTTTAATCATGAGACTTTTCGTACAATAATAAATAAAAACCACAAATTCTAGAATTATCAATGCTTGAATCTCTTGTTAGAGGAAAAGTCGGAAGAAGTTTAATCTTTGGATCTTTGCTAAGCTTGTTATCTCCAAGCTGTTCTAGAAAACCAAATCAACCAGAACCAATAACTCCAAAAGATTCTGTGACGGTAACGGTTGACGCTTCAAAAGATAATTCAGTCAAGATAGGCGATTACTCAGTGTTTATTCCAGAGAAATCTTTGAGTGAAAATGCAACAGTCACATTGAAAAAAGATAGCTTGGATATTCCAGATAGCTTATCAAGTGCTTCAACAGGCGCTTTAAATTTTTCTATTGACAAACCACTAACTGACACAATTTATTTTAATTTTCCAAAAATATCAGACATTCCTTCTGGCCTTTCTATCGTCAGAGATAATTTAGACTCTTCGTACAGAATAGCCAAAGGGATAATTGGTGACAGTGACGTTGTTGTTCCATTTTTTGAAGGCAGTTCTTTAACCAGAAAAATTATCCCAATAAATTCAGATGTCACACTTAATTTTAATTTTGACGCTAAAGATTTTTATCAGTCAGTTGAGTTTCAAGGAGATGTTGCTTCAATGGTTTTATCAAATGAACCCATTGCGGTTTTAGTTCATGGCCTGGGTTCATCTCCTAAAACCTTTCAAACAAGAAATATAGATGGGAAATACTTTTATCATGAAATTGAAAATTTTTACGATGGAAGAGTTTTGTATTTCCAATATCCTTCTGGAAAAAATGTTTCTGAAAATGCAGATTCT
Organism: Nanobdellota archaeon; assembly: GCA_038046245.1. GTDB lineage: Archaea > Nanobdellota > Nanobdellia > Pacearchaeales > GW2011-AR1 > JBBSXB01. The sequence continues at coordinate 7,796 of JBBSWO010000010.1, forward strand.
CTTTTTAATAGATTAAATCAAGGAATTTTTTCAGTAAATCCCAATGTTCCAATTGACTTGATTGGGCATAGCATGGGTGGAGTTTTATCAAGAAGTCTTATTCAAAAACATCCAGAACACATAAGAAATTTAGTAACTTTAGGTTCTCCTCACGATGGTGTTTCAAATGAAGAGTGGCTTAGGATGCAATTAAAACTGAAAGGAAATGATGGTGTTACTGATTTTCTTGCTTATTTATCAGGAATTTTCACATTAGGGGCCCAAGATTTGTACAAACACAGCGATCTTCTTAACAATTTAAATAATTTTAACAATTCAATTCCGGCAAGATATCTAACAATTGCTGGGAAAAAATGGGGAATATTAAGTGAAATAATCCCTGGAGATGATGATGGACTTATTGAAGTTGCAAGTGCAGATATGCTTGACCCACTCTTTTATCCTACTAGGGAGAAACCTTCAAAGCTTGAAGATTTGCTAGTGGATTTAAGTCATAGTGGATTAACAAATGGAAATGATGCAGAATTTCAAAAAATCAGAGATTTTGTCGCTACAAAGATAGACTCAACAATTCAATTGACTTACATGACCTCGAACCATGCCATATGGTCTCCTGCAGGAGATAAAATTGTTTTTGTTGTGGCATATTATGCTGATGGGGGAGACATCTGGGTTATGAATGATGGCGGAACCAACCAAGGAAAACTTTTTACATCAGTACCTTCTTCTTTTGATGTAAGCAAAGAGGGAACTGTCGATGGGAATTTTGTCGCTTTCTCAAAAGGATTTTACTGGAATAGCCAAACTCGTAATCAAAATGATATACTCATGGGAGGAGGTGTTGCAGGAAATGCATGGTACTCACAATTTTATAGAGGGCTTCCAACTAACGAGATAAATCCAAAGTTTTTCCCAGCAAATGGTGTGGACTTGCCAAAGTTGGCATTTTTAAGCGACGAAGCTGGAAATTGGGATGTCTTATCAGTTGTTTATGGGTGGTCAGGATTAGTCAGATTAACAAATACCCCCCTCAATGAAACATCAATCTCAATTTCTCCTGATGGAAATAAAATTATAACTGGCTATAATGAAACTCCTCCCAGCCTTTACTTGATAAATTCTGATGGAAGCAACAGAACTCTTTTAACAGCTGGAGAAAATCCAGTTTGGCATCCTAATGGTAATTTAATTGCGTACAATTGTGATGGTGAAATTTATACAATAAACCCTAACGGTGCAAATAAAAGTAAGTTAACATCTTCTTTGGCCTCATCTCGCCAGCCTATTTTTTCATATGATGGTTCTAAAATAGCTTATGTTTGTGCAGTGAGTAATAATGACGAAATCTTTTTGATGAATTCAGACGGCTCTAGCCAGATTAACATAATGAACAATCCAGCAAAAGACCATCAGCCTACTTGGTCTCCAGATGGTAGCTGGATTGCTTTTACTTCGGACAGAGCTGGGCAGGATAATATATACAAGGTAAAAATTTTCTAATGTGGAAACATTTTTAAACACCTAATTTTACTTAATATTACTCCTTCTTAAGGAATTAAGTCCTAGACGGAGCTGAATACAAAATGCTTTTCATCATTAAAGTTACAACAAACAAAGAAGACAGGGCTGTCGAAATGATAGCTGAAAGATCAGAAAAAAAATCTCTTAATGTATATTCTGTTTTAAGGCCTCACGGACTTAGGGGCTATGTTTTGCTTGAAGCTGAAGACAGAGAGTCAGCAGAAGAAGCAGTTTTTAATTTGCCTTACGTAAAAGGTATCGTCGGGAAAACAATAACCTATGAAGAAATAAAAAACATGATTGAACCAAGTGTTGTTGATATCTTAATCAAAGAAGGGGACATTGTTGAGATTATATCTGAACCATTCAAAAAAGAAAAAGCGAAAGTTATAAGAATAGACAAACAGAAAGAAGAAGCTGTAGTAAGCTTGCTTGGAGCAGTTGTTCCATTGCCAGTTACAATTAAACTTGACAATTTGAAAGTTGTCAGAAGAGACGAGGAAGATGCAGATTAAAATATTAACCGAAGGCGGGGCAATGAAGCCAAATCCTGCTTTGAGCCAGAAGCTTGGACCTGCAGGAATTAATATTGGGCAAGTTATACAAAGAGTAAACGACGCAACAAAAAACTTTGAAGGGCTTAAAGTCCCTATAGAGATAGACGTTAATCCTTCTACAAAAGAATTCACTGTCAAAGTTTTTTCTCCACCAGTTTCCGAACTTATAAAAAGAGAGATAAAAATAGAAAAAGGATCAGGAACACAAAAAAAATTATACGCTGGCAATATTTCTATAGAACAGGTAATTTCTGTTGCAAAAACAAAAATGCCAAACATGCTTTCAAGGGATCTTAAGGCAGCTGTGAAATCAGTTGTTGGAACTTGTGTGAGCTTGGGTGTTTTGGTTGAATGTAAAACTCCTGTAGAAATTTCTCAGGAGATTTCCCAAGGGAAATTTGATAAGGAAATAAAAGAAGAAAAAACGCATCTTTCTCCAGAGAAGAAATCTAAGCTTGACAAAGAATTCGCAGAAATAAAAGCTAGACAACAAGAAATAATCAAGAAGGAAGAAGCCGCCAAAGCTGCTGCCGAGGCTGAAAAAGCCGCCGTGACTCCTGCCGCTCCTGGAGCTGCTCCAGCCGCAGGAACAACACCTGCTGCTGCAACAACTGCAACCCCAGCAAAAGCAGCAGAAGCAAAAACTCCAGCTGCAAAAGCTCCTGCAAAGGATACTAAAGCACCGGCAAAGAAAAAGTAAGCTTATAGTTCTTATCAATACTTTTATAAATAAAATTTAACGCTTAGTTTCACGGGGATATGGGGTAGTCTGGTAGCCTTCGAGGTTTGGGACCTCGCGACCCAAGTTCAAATCTTGGTATCCCCATTTAAAAGGCAACCTTTAAAAAGCAATTTTTGATTTATATTTAATAATAAAATGCCATCAAAATCAAAGAAGACAAAATCAGCAGGTAGATTCGGCGCAAGATACGGCAAAAATGTAAGGGACAGAATTGTAGCCGTGGAACAAAAACAAAAGAAAAAGCAAAAATGCCCATTCTGTGGAAAACTCGGTGCGAAGAGATTATCTAAAGGGATATGGCATTGCAAGAAATGCGGAAAAAAATTTGCCTCAAATACTTACTACTTATAAAATGGTTCAATACAAATGTTTCAAGTGTGGAAAGAAGATAAGTGACTCGGATCTCAAAAAGAGATTCGTCTGCCCCCATTGCGGTTCTAAGATCTTTTTTAAGCCAAGAACAAAAGTAAAGAAAATCAGCTCAAACTAAAATGGTGGAATCGGAAAAAAATATGCAGGAGATGCAGATGATAGAGCAGAATTTGCAGAACATTCTTCTTCAAAAGCAGGCATTTCAGATGGAGCTTTCAGAAACAAAGGCTGCTTTCAGTGAGATTCAGAATTCTGGAGACGAAGTTTTTAAGATAATCGGCCAATTAATGATAAAGACCGACAAGAAAAAAATTAATGAAGAACTTGAAAGCAAGGAAAAGCTTCTTGATCTGAGATTAAAGTCCCTCGACAAACAGGAAGCTTCTCTTTCTGATAGGTTGGAAAAGCTAAGGGACGAGATAATTAAGGATAGAAAATAATATACAATTTATTTGCGAAATATTTATAAACATGGATTTTATCAAACTACTATGGTGTTCGATAAATTAAGAAAAGCATTTTCATCTAAGCCAAGTTCTGATGAAGAATATCTGGAAATAGATGTGGAACAAGAGCAAAAAGACCACAAAGTTCTCATAAAGCTTTATGCACTAAGGGTTTATGACGACATTAATGAGGTACTTGCCGCTCTTAGAGAGGGTTACACAATAACCTTAATCGACATAAAGACATTAAGGCAAAAGGATCCTTTAGAATTAAAAAGGGCTATCTCCAAGATAAAGAAAACAGTTGATGCACTTGAAGGAAGTGTAGCTGGTTTCGGAGACAATGTAATAATTGCAACGCCTTCATTCGCAAAGATCCACAAAGATATTCCTAAGTCAAGAGACGACCAGCAAAAAAGATCAAAGTTTGACTACTAACTATATCTTTGGGTGTAAAAAAATTTATAAATGCTTTCTAAGTACTATAATCATGAAAAAGAGCATAATATTTTTATTTTTAGTTTTGACGTCGGTCTACTTCGTAAGCGCTGATTCTACCACAGTAAACATTCAGACATTCTCAAATCACGATGTTATGGTGAGTGCGATACAGCCTGGTTCACTTTATGATTTGATAGAAAGCATTCATGGCACTTCTGATGCGGAGGGTAAATTTTCAGGGACACTGGAAATAAATAATACAGATAGCATAGATCTCAAGGTTTGGATTAAAAAAGATAACGAAGTAATTGTTTTGAAGAGATTTGATGACTATGCTGTTGGTACAATAATAAATTTGGAAGCTTACCCAGATAGTTATGTTAAGCCGGTTACAGTTGATACAAGCACGACTAACGTAACAAATGTGACTCCTGAAGTCAATATATCTAATCAGATTACAACTTCAAACAACTCTTCAGCTTCACCTCAACCAGGATTAACGGGATTTTCAACGTCTGAAAACACTAACAAGGGATTTTTCTCAAGCCAGTCTCTTTATTTCTTTATAGGCTTGATTGCAATTGTGGGTATTTTCTTCTTAGGTGTTTTATTCTTGAAAAAGAGAGGCAGTAGATATGAACCAAGAGAAGAAACTCATGGTCCTAACGTCAGAAAGCTTAGCGACTTTTTAGAGGAAAGAAAACACCGGATGAATGAGAACTATGGTGCATCCTTGCAAGATGCTGAGAAAAAGTTAAAGGAAGCACAAGCTGAAATAAACAGGCTGAAGAATTCTGGGAAAATAGAAGAAGCTAAAAGAAAGCTTGTTGCAGATGAAAAAGAACTCATGAGATTAAGAAGAGGCGAGTGAATTTTAACTTAATTCTTGGCTCTACTTTCTAGATTAGATTTCTTATCAAACAGTTTTTTAGAAAGTTCTTTTATCCCTAATGCTGTAAGTGATGCTCCAAAATAACATATGGCGTCTTGGTAATCATACACAAAAGGATGAGGTAGGTGTTTAGTTATTAGTGGACCCACTATCTCTAGTCCAGAAAAGAATGCTGGAATTCCTAAGGCAATAGCAAATTTATTTTTTATTTTATCAGTTTCCATTAAATAAAAAGCAGTAAAAAATCCAGAAGCTCCAATGTCTGATAAGTGACCCGCACTCCAATTATACTTGATAATTCCAGCCCTGGCTAAATCCTGTTGAAGTTCTCCTCCAATCAGCATAGACCCATAAATAAAAGTTTCAACCTCTTGAATCACTTTTGGAATTTTGAGTTTCATATTATCTCAGAATATATCTCTTATTTAAATTTTATCTTGATACAGCTCACAGTTTTTCTATTATATATTAGCTGCAAAGAAAACCCTCTTTATTGCAACAACAATTGTGGCAGGGACAAGCAAAGCCAAAAGAGCTGCAAATGTTGACGAAACCAAATCTCCCACACCAATACCTATCAAAGAGCTAGATACACTTTCCATTCCAAATTTACTGACTATAACCAATACTGCTCCGGCGATCAAGAATGTTTCAGAGTCTTTACTTGAAACTTTTGTCGAAAATCCCACTATCAATCCAAGCAAAACCAAAATGCCATAAATCGGTGCACTATAAGTTTTTATCGCAGGCAAAGATAAAAATGAAGATGCCGCTATCCCTATCGCTATTGCCAAGATAATTCCAATCAAAAAAGCCCAAGCGGCCGTAGAGTTTTCATAAGACCTAACTACCATTGAGTTTTACATTCATTCAAATATATAAATTTTTGTTATCATTACAAGAATTCTTTTCAAACCTATATTTAGCTGAATAGAAAAGCTTATAAATCATAGTAACTGCGGAATGATTACACATGAAAACCAAAGTTTTACTATCTTTTATTGCATTAACATTCTTAATTGCAGCTTTTAGCGGGTTAGTTAGTGCTGACTTAAAATTTAATCCTACTTCAATAACTAAATCAATAACTTCGGGTACTACAAGTGTTGTAGTTAATTTTCAGTTAAATCATACTGGGACTGGTGGGAACTATACTAGCCTTATTTGGACTGCTACAACAGGTCAAGGAAGCTGGACAATCTTGCCCACAGTTACTTCTCTTAATATTAGCCAGACTTTGGATTTATCAGCTACCATATCTAATATCCCCTCAACATTTGTTGGAACAATAAATGCTAACGTTCATGTAAATAACTCTGGTTCTCCCCAAGAAGATTTACCAATAACTATAATTGTAACCTCTTCTTCAACAAACACTGATGACTTTGACACTTCAGGAAATTTCTGCACATATGACCGAGGAGTTGGTGACAATCAAGGAAGTCTAGCAGTAAGTGTCCAAAGCGTTACAGTAAAAAATGGATATGGTAGTGGCGGAAAATGGTATCTTTTTGATGATATTGAGTTCAAAATAAAGGTAGACAATAATGGTGACGATGACGTAAGCGACATCTCTCTTGAATGGGGTATTTATGATCAAGATACAGACGACTGGATAAAAGAAGTTGATGAAGAAGATAATTTTGATTTAGACAGTGGAGATGACGATACTTACACAATCTCTTTCCAGGTTGACGATAATGATTTGGATGTGGATTTATCTGATTTAAACAACGGAGATAATTATGTTATTTATGCAAGAATGACTGGTAGGATAGCAGAAGGAGACTTTGAAGGAAATAAAACTTGCGATTATAGCTCAAGAGATGTTGATATAGTTGTTGATAGGGATTTTGTAACTTTAACAGACTTTAATATTCCAGATTCTGTTTCTTGCGGAAACACTTTGACGATTTCTGCTGATGCTTGGAATATAGGAACAAAAGACCAGGACAAAATCACTATTGGTGTTGGAGTTAAAGATTTAAATGACTTCAAGCAGATTTTTGACCTTGGAAGTTTAGATTCATTCGACAGTAAAAGCATTGATTTCCAGATTCCAATCCCACAAAATACAACTCCAAAAAGCTATTTAGCAAGCTTCTATGTTTACGATGAAGATTCAAATATTTTTGAAAACAAAAATGACGACCAGTCAATTTACACAACTTTGTTTAAGGTTGGATGCAGTAATGTCCCAACAAGTGGAGACAATACTGTTGTGATCTCAGCAGATCTCGCATCTGGTGGAAAAGCAGGACAGCCTCTTTCAATAAATGCCGTTATAACAAATACTGGTGACCAACAGATGACTTTGGCATTGAATGCTGCAGGTTATGCTCAATGGGCTAATTCAGTGAATATGGACAAAAATTCTTTGACACTTGCACCTGGCCAATCTGGAAATGTTAAATTGGTATTCGACGTAAAAAGTAGTGCTTCAGGCGATCAATTGTTCAACCTAGAAGCTACATCAGGAAATCAACTTGTGGCAGATCAGCCAGTTTCAATATCAATTACAGGAGCAAAAACAGGTCTTTCAGGATTGTTTGGGGATAATTGGTACCTTTGGGTTTTGGGATTTGTCAATCTTGTTTTGGTTGTATTGATAATAGTTGTAGCTGTTAGAGTTGCAAGAAGAAAGTAAAATATTCTTATTTCTTCTTTCTAATTTTATTATAAATGTTCTCAGAAAACTTTGTTTCTTTTTCTAATTTTAATATTCCTAGTCCAATCAAATATCCAAACACTGCGCCAGCCAAAACATCACTTGCAAAATGTAGGCCAAAATAAATTCTAGACAATCCGACAATAGCCGCAAATGTTATCCAGAAATATTTCATCTTTGGAAATTCTTTAGACAAGATTGGAAGTGCACAAAAAACAAGCATTGTATTGAATGATGGGAATGAAAAATCCCAAACATAATGTGCCGTTTCTTTTAGTGCAGGGAATATACTTGCAATTTCAATCTGGTAAGGCCTAAGTCTTTGTACAGAGATCTTTAGTAAGAAGCCGACTATTGCTGAGAATAAAAGTGTGATCCACAATGGTAAAATCCATTTTCGTTTATGTTCCTGCCAGAGAAAAAGGCTCGTAAGGAAGAAGAAAACAATTATCTCTGAACTGATAAACGTGACTCCTAAAAGAATCTCGCTTAGTATGCTTCCTCTAATGCTTTCGAAAAATTTTACTATTTCATTGTCAAATTTCAGAAATATTATCATGGTTACTGCCAATGCAATAAACCACAAAGCCACCTGTCTTTTGTTCATTTCATTACCAGCATCAAATTATTTAAATAGATTTCTCATTTAAAGCAAATGAAAAAGGCGAGTGACATACTAGACATTTCTCTCAGGTACATAGTTCTCTTAGCAATAGGATTATTTTTTATGAAATACCTCTACACGATTTTCACTCCCCTTACATTTTATCCAGTATACTTCGTCCTAGGATTATTTTATAATGTTTCAGCCGAGGGCATTAGGATAATTTTTTCAAACATCTCTGTAGACCTAATTAAAGCGTGTGTTGCAGGCTCAGCTTATTATCTTTTGCTTATGCTTAACCTTTCATCAGCAAGAATAAAGATTATGAAAAGATTTTATCTGCTTTTATTTTTGTTTGTATCTTTTTTGATCTTGAACATAATAAGAATATTAATCTTAATTTTCTTAATTAACGCAAATTCTCAGCTTTTTGATTTAACCCATAAAGTTTTTCTGTATCTCTTTAGCATTGTATTTGTTGTCGGAATTTGGTTTTTAGGGGCAGCAATATTCAAAATAAAGTCAGTTCCTCTCATTTCGGACATGAAAAATCTTTACAAAATGTCTTCTTTAAAAAGACATTAACCAAGAGTATTGCTAGAATTATTTGTGTTGCCGGATCTGGCTTGGGCTGCTTCAGTAACGAGGCTGTTTACCTTTGTAAATGTCTCAAGCATGAATCTTTCTGTTGCACCCAAAACTTCGCAATTGCTTACTTTTATTGAATAGCACGCAGGTCCATATTGGTCGATTCTAGTTTCATTTGATATAGTTATGTTGATGTACATGAAGTTTCCATTAGAATCGCAAGTTGCATTCTCATCTTTTATGACTTTTGTTCCCAAAACTCCGTAAAGCTTTGCAAGATTTGCTATCGATATTATTCCGTCTCCATTGCAATTCAAATCCACATCGCTGGCTACGACCATATTTCTCTTTATGTTTAAAGTCCCGTTAAAAACAATTTCCCCAGAAATCTTTGGATCTTTTCTCAGATAAAAGTAGTACGGAACTTGGTTTACTGCGCCGGTCACTTGATCTTTCACAAGAATAGGAAGGCTTGTCCTATATGGAGCTATTTCTCTGACTCTTTCAAACTTGACTCCGTTATACTCAAATTTATTGCTTTCATTGCTCATAATTATCCAAGCGACGAAGAAAACAACCAAAACCCCGACGATTATGAAGAGATTCCTTAATATTTTGTTTTCACTGGCAGGATTAGCTGGCGCTGCTACTTTATTTGGTTCTTCTTTAAGAATATTTACTTTTTCAGTTTCTTTTTTTTCCATGTTAACTTTAACAGATTAATTTCTCTACCATCTTTGTTTTATAAGCTTTTCTAATTACTTTTCTATCCCTAAAATTTTAAACAGAAATTCGTCAGTTATCTTCGGCAGATCTTCAAATTTTCCTTTTATGAAAACGCAATTTTGTCTCTGGATTATCTCACTGCTGTTTGACTCTTCAATTATTATAAAATTGTCCGCACATGTTTTTACTGGCAGGCTGCTGTCGGAGCAAGTCTCATTTTCCAGGCAAGCATATTGTCTTCTTAAAACAATTGAATCGAGATTTCTGTAAATTTCGCTTTCACTATCATAGCTTTGTGAAGAAATATAAACTGGTTGAGCCGAATAGCTGCTCAGCAGATTAATCTGCGAATCTATTTTTTCCACTTGGGTTGGATTGTATGCAAATGCGAACTGGTAGCTTCCAATAATAGTGTACCAAAGGTTGTTCTGGTTTAAAAATTCATAATTGTTGTAATTTATTTTTCCAGAATTGGTATTTGTTGTATCCTGGCTCTGAAACGCATAACCCACAGTGCTCGCTATCATGACAAAAACCAAAATACCTCCAATGATGAGCTGATTTCTTTTCTTTTTTTTATCTTCTTCTTCCTTAGACATTATTTTTCTCATTTTATTCTCTACTTAATAAACTCAATTTATACTATAAAAAGATTTCTGAGGTCTAAATTTGTCATAGTTCTCACAGGATACAAAAAATAAAAGAAAAATAAAAATAAAAAATAAAATTTAAGCTGTTGAAGTAACTAACGTGGCACTTGTAGCTGATGTTCCTAAGTAAGTCTTACCTGTATCTACAGTTTGTGTTCTGAGATATTTGGCTGCATTTACTGTATCTGCTGCATTGTAACCTGCAACAAGTAATGCGACATTACCGCTTGATGTAAGGGTGCTTGTAGCATATCCCTTAATCCAGAACTGTCCAGCTCCAACTCCTGTCTTACCAGTCCAATCAGCACCGCAGAAAGCTCCACCTACTAGTGTAGCAGCAGCTGAATTTATACAGCTTCCACCAACAACTATTAAGTTCTTTGTAGCTACCGAAGATACCTCACTATCCTTTACTAGGATTTCTCCTAATGGGGTTGAGGATCCACTACTGCCTGATGATCCAGCTGTTACGCTTGAATCTGTTTTACCCACATATATTTGTGCGTAAACTTGGCTTGGTGGAACACTTAATGTAGCCTTTGTCTTACTTGCAGTGTTTGCATCTAGTGAAACTAATGTACCGTATAGGTCAACATCTTGTGTGACATCGCTATCACTTGCCAATGTTGTACTCCATTGTGTTGGAGATGTCATTAGTATGGAATCTACTCCAACTCCATCAGTACTTGTTCCAGCAGGAGCAGTTTCTAAATTAACAACTACCGCATGATAGTCATTTGAACTTGTATCTCCTTTACCTTCGAAGAGAACAACACTTGGTTCTTGAAGAGCAATTCCTGCACTTTCAGGATTGTTAAGATACAAATAAGTATTGTTTACAACAGCTCCATTTGCTGAAAAGTTATAAACAATCTTTCCAATAGTAGCCGAAGCCGATCTATTTGCTGTATCTTCTGCTCCAAGAGCAAGTCCTGTGTTTAGGTAGTCTGATCCTATAGACCAGTTACCAACAGTAGCATTTCCTCCTAGATACGTAATTGTAACACCAGTATAACCATCTCCGTCAGGGAACCATAATTTGGACATATTAGTTCCAGCACCTGGTCCTGATGGGTCTAAATCAAATCCAGTAAAGTTAAAGTTTAGAGGCTGGTATAAAGCCACTAGGTTTGTTCCTTTAGTCTTTATTGTAGGATATATAACGTATTCAGTAGCAGCTGCGTCAGATGTAGGATATTTCACCTGCACATATGCATCTTCTCCTGTTCCTTTAAAGGTAACGTTATATGATTTACCCTCGACAGTAAGTGGACCATAACCTTCTGTATTTGAGAATACAGTGTCATATTTGTCACCGGAAAAAGCATCTCTGAATCTTACTCTATCATTTGTTACAGAGTTAGATCCTGTTGTTTGGTTGTATACGTCATACAACTCAAGCAAATGCCCATATTCCTGGTTTCCAACAACGACATATTTTGTCTTTGATGTTCCATATGAAAGGTTAGCCATTTCTCTTACTCCAATACTAAAGTTATTACTGTCTCCTAAGAACCACTTGCTAGACTGATTGTGTGCAAACTCAATTGTTTTTTCGTTTCCAGCATCGTCAGCCATTGTCAAGGCCATATTTGTATCTCCCGAAGGAGCGACAATGATATTGTCTCTTGCAGTGCTGTTCAAAGGTGTACTCAATCCAGCGAAATCAAATTTGAATGATCCAAATACAGGGTCTGCAAAGCTTTGCCCTGGAAGGATAGCATCAGTACTTGAGTCTGGTCTGAATACAGCGATAGCAATTTCAGTAGTTGCAGTTGTTCCGCCAACAAGATAAGCGTAAGCTCCATTTACTGGATCATCGTTGTCTCCTGTTGTGACTGTAGCACCATTGGTGAATGTTATTTTTTGCGCTCCTGCAATTATTGTTGCAGATAACTTTAAGTTATTTGAGTCAGCATTTATAACAGCAATGGTAAGTCCTTGAACTTTCTTGGATGCTGCTTCAGTAATTTCTCTAGAGTCACTGTTTCCAGCACTGTCAGTTACTTTTATTGTAGCTGTTGTAGTGGAAGCAGATGTCATTTCAACTGTATATGTTTGTCCTCCGATGGTAACTGTTGCTGAAGGATTCTTGTCATCAAGACTAAGTTTCTGTGCCTCCTTCAATAATACAAGATTAGATGTATCAGTCGAAGCAGATATAGTGAACTTTTGTCCAAACAATACTATAGGTTGCCCTATTGAATCTGCACTAGTGAAATTAATTGCAGCCATTGTTGCCGAAGCGTTATACAATGGGTTTGAGGTTTGACTACTTCCCATACTGATTCCTATTTGGGGATCAGTACTTGAGGTTGGTATTTTTCCGAAGATTACTTTTCCAGAGTTTTCACCACCAGCAGCAGCGCCAGAAACTAACTTTATAGTAGATGTCAATTTTGAGTCAACGTTTCCTGAAAAAGTGTAGTCTGCAAGAGTTGTTGGAAGATTCACTTTCGTTAACTGCGTTGTAGCAGTGTTTAACGAAGTATTCAACCAAATTCTTGTGTTGCTTGTATCTAAAGATACTGTTTCTCCACTAGTTGATGCACTAGTTGAGCTCGTGGAAGATGCCAAATATCTCTGCAGGTCAGTTTGAATGTTTCCTGCTTCAATAGCATCTAGAACTGAAACTCCGCTTCCGGTACCGTATACTACAGCTGCATCTGCTGCTCCTCCTTGTACGAATGGAGCAGGGTAATTTGCTGCTGCAGCAACTCCCATAGTCATACCGACCATTATAGCACTCGTTGCAATTGCCGATATTTTTTTGAAATTAATTTTCATTCTTATATTTTAAAACCTCCTTTCACCTATATGACCATGTTGTCTAAGACAACCCCTCTGTTTGTCATAGAAGTGTTCGCCCTCTCTATAGCTACTAATTCTATAACCTCAACTAAGAGGCGTGAATCATCTAAGCCACTTTCCTTTAAAAAGCTTATTGTACATTTTTCACCCCTTTTCGCCAAAAAGCCTTATTTCCTTAGGTTTATTTATAAAGATTATGCTGTCACTGATACATTACTACGTCTTTTAGTGGTATCCTACCTTCTTAAACAGAAAGATTTATTAATACGTATGGCTTAGTTCAATACATATGGCTTTAAAGAACATATATTTTCAAAAACCCTTTTTATAATATATGATAAAATAAAACATATATCAAAATGTCAAAAATAAGGACCAGAGAAATCACAATTACGGAAGAGGAAGGAGTGTTCTCTTTTTTCAAAAAAACAGAGACTACAAAACAAGATTACGACTTTGAAGGCATCTCAACTTTAAGGAAACTGCTAAGCAACGAAAAAGCCAGAATTCTCCATGTCATAAAGTACCAGAAGCCCAACTCCATATACGAACTTGCTAAGCTTCTCAAGAGGAATTTTAAGTCAGTTTATGAAGATCTCAAGCTACTTGAAAGGTTTGGTTTTATAGACTTTATTGAAGAAAAAGGAAAGGATAGGACAAGACACAAACCGGAGATAATTGTTGACACTATCACGATTCATTTCAAGATTTAGTAGTATACATTGAACACTACTTGAGAATTTTTCCCTGTTGGAAGTCCCTGTATTGCTCCCTTACTATCTACACTTGAATTTCCTTCTTTTGCGTAAAATACCTCTTCTTCATTGAAGCTGATGTTCATCTCGTAGCCTTTTATTGGGCTGTCATTCTGCACTCTCCAGGAATCTTTGAGAATGGCAGTCAAACTTGAGTTAAGAATCTGACAAGTGTCTTTTTCATCTGAACACCTTGTCTTTTTGTAACAGGCTGATATCAAATCTTCTACGTCCATAAAGTTCCCTCTTGAATCCTGGCATTCGGAACTGTGCTGTAGCGCGGCTTGTATAAAACTTTCTCCCTCATAACTTTGAACTACATCTTTTTTTGAATTGGAGAAAGAGAACCACAAGAAAACAAGCAGTATCACTGCCACTAGCACTATTATAAGGCCAAACCCTACCATCTCTTCTTGTCCTTTCTTTTTACCCATTTTTCACCTCGTAACTGACCAAAAGTTTCGCGACTTCACATTTGTCTTCTATATAACCCTTAACATTGGCCTTTCTGCATAAAGCCACAAAATTACCCACATATGTTCCTCTTTGTTGAGTGTTAGACACCTTAATCACATCACAATCAGGATAACTTCCCGCTGTGCATTCTCTTTCACTTCCCCCAACTTTTCTTATCTCTATATTGGAACTGCCCCAGAATTTTGAGTAACCTCCATTATTCTTTAAAGCCATAACCTTGTCTTCATCAACACAATTAGTTCTTTTTGTCCCAAAAGAATTTTCACATGAGAACTCTGGCGAGTTAGCCAATTTGGATACCAAAAGCAGCGCGTTGTTTTCTTCCAATGAAAGTGCTTGTTTTTTCAATCCAGAAAGCTTGAATCCCAGAAAAAAAACCCCAGCCAAAACAAAAAGCAAAGTCATAGCTATCAACATGAATGCAGTCTGTTGTATTTTCATCTGCGAACGCTTTGTTTTTTTCACCATAATCTACATACTCCTATCTCATTTTGTTTTTTAATTTCATTCACACTTGAAAACATGGGAGTCAAATCTGAAGAATCTTTGTAGGCTGAAATAGAGCTCTTTAAAGAATCAAAATTAACATTTGAGCTGCATCCATTTAGCTGGACAATTCCTTTCTTTGATTCATAAACCTCTGCAAGTTTTTTTGTTTTTTTCATGAGTCTCTGAACCTCACACTCATAAAGTCGTTTTTCTGAAAATATCGCTCCGTACATCAATGCTTTGCCTTTATCCAACCCTTCAAAATAAAATCTGTCGTTTCCTTTTTGAACATACCCTGAATTATAATTCACATTTATCTCGCAATTTCCTTCGAAACAAACTTTTGTGCTTTCAGAACCACAATCTGTCTGCCTTGACACATTGATTATGCTCTTTATCTTAAGATTGTTTATTTCGTCGCTAATTTCTTTTGGAGGATTTACAAAGCAATAGGTTTTTGTTTGAGGGATTATATAAACAAGGTCTGCAACATTAAAAGGGAATTCAAATGGCTTAGAAAAAAGATAAAAATTTTTGTCTTCAATCATGTTTTCAGAAAAGAAATATTTGTTTTCAAAACTTGATTCCAGGCCAGAATCGGAATATTTTCCCAAGGCCTGTTGGTTAATTCTTATTAATTGCTCTCCAAATTCTCCAGCATCTTCACAGCCGTTGTAGATTTTAGTTTGGGAACTCAACGATAGTGATATCACTTTTGACTCTCCAGAAAGAGTTTCAAGAGGATTTGTTATAATTCCCAAACTTTTACTTGCCTGAATATCGCTGGAAGTTTGTTCTGTGTTCACAAATTTTACAATAAAAAATATTGCTAAAAAAAGTATGAAAGCTCCGACGATGAGTGCAAACATCCAGCTAAAGGACATTTCCAAAAAACCGCTCTTGTTTCTCTTTTTCATATTTTACCTGCTCACATTTACTAAATTTTCATCAAAGCTTTTTTTTAATGTTAGGTAAACTTTACCTTTGATGTTGCTGACACAAAAGTTTCCAGAGCTTGGCTGCTGAACATTGATATGCTCAACACCCATATAATCAAAATTCCCGCCGCTTCCCGGCGGCTCGAAATAAATTTCAGAATTTTCAGAAAAGCAGACTTTCTCTATTTTTGATGGGAGAGAATACGTTTTTTTCTCAGAGCTTTGTGAAGATTTCCAGACCCTATCCACATCGTTCTTAAAATCGTCTATAAATACTCCAACCTGTGCTGTTTTTTGCAGGTCGATAAACTTTTTTATTCCCCAAAAAGCGAAAACCACAAAAGCTATAATTAGTATTATGGAAAAAATCATCCCGAAAGAAAGTTCCATTGCCCCTTTATTTTTCATGAATAAAATAGTCTGAAGAAGCTTATAAAATTATTGAAATATGTGCTTAGTTCAAAGGTCTTACGATTATGCTGCACATGTTTGGTGCTGGCTGATTTCCATATTGATCCTCACACTTTACATAGTAAGTTCTCTTTGGATCCCAGTCTATTGAAAATTCTTTCTTCTCAAAGTTGTTGAGAATTTGTCCATCACTAAAAATGTAAGTACAGTCGCTGGTTGAGTAAACACACTTTCCCTCTTCATTCGTTATTAATTTTAATAAATCATCCTCATGATATGCTCTGACGACCAATGGGGCCTGGTTGTCGCTCTCAACATCAAATTCAGCGTAGTTTGTGTCTATATTTCCCCCCAAGTCAACACATTTTATGAAATATTTGTAACTTCCTGTAGGCAACCATAAATCTTGGCTATGAGTATTTCCTCCAGTGTTGTAGAATTGATTGTAATCTCTCTCATTTTCTGTCTCGCTGTAGAAGCATGTTGCCTCTCCATCTTTATATCCCGCAGTGGTTTCAACTCTCAATGTAACCTTTATTGCTTCTGTAGAATCTCTCACAGTTTCATTTGGTTTGACATCGCTTATGACTAAAGGCTTTGTTCCAATTAAAGTGAAAGGATAACCCTGAGCCATCGTCTTTCTATTCTCAGTTGTGAAAGGCTTGTCCTTACATTTAATGTAAAACTTATTCTCTTGCGAATCTTTTATTCCAGTCAAAGTAGTTTTACATGGATAAACATTTTGGACATTGAATTCTGTAACTCTTTGTGAACAGCTCATCGTTCCTTCCATATTATCAAATGATTTGTCAGCGTCATGTGTCCATCTACATTCAGCAGGTTCGTTAATATAGAAGTTAACTTCAACAGAACTTTGATTGAATGCGACAGGGTTACCATTTAAAATGTTTGTTGCCATAACCACTGGTGCTTCATTATCAACGCTTTCAACACAATACTTGAAGACAAAGTCAGCCGTGTTAGTATTCTTATTAGGGCTCGTGTCACGGCATCTTACATACAAGCTGAATTGTCCTCCATTTTGCAATGTTAAATTTTCTACTTCAAGTGATTCCTTACTTGGAAGACTTATTGTCTGGGTGTGATTTATTGTATAATAATTACTGCCTCCAAAAAATGTTGTCATATCATCAAAGCTTTTTTTCCTTACTGTGTCAACCTTACACTGGGCAAATTCATCCGTCCTAAATCCGAAGGTAAATGGTTGGAAGGCTTTTACACATTTAGAAGATGGTGCAGTATTTTGAACTATTACTCCTCTGTCGGGTGGAGAGATGGTTCCATCAGGAGTATAAACAAATTTATCACTTAAAAATTCAGTTGCAGGAGTTATTACCGGAGCAGCGACGTCATTTGCCTTTGATGCAAAGCATTTCTGTTCGCTCGTTCCTTTGTTTATCAATTCACAGCTAGCCCCAAGCGATTTGCATTGATATTCGCTGCAAGGCAAGATTTGAGTATTACATTTGCTGCAATCATCTCCACCAGCTTGTGGTTGCCAAGGAAGGCATTGAAAGACAACTGTCTCTTGTTTGTAATCTTTTGTTCCGAATAAAAAACCAAACAATATTCCAACACCAACAAATACTGCAATGATTGGTGCGGCTGGTCCGGCAACTCCTATAAATTTCACGAAAGTTAAAGTAAGTTTAAAGCCAAGATATCCAAATCCAACTCCTTTACCTATTGCACTAGCTTCTGCACTGCTTGCTCCAAATAGCTTTGCTGTTAATCCTGCTATAGTCCCTAAAACAGCAGCATAACCTACTGCAGCTACAAATCCATTAAATCCTCCATTTATCGGGCCAAAAGCATTTCCTATAAATTTTTTAAAACCTGTTGCTGCAACTTTAGAAACCGTTCCTTTACCTGCACTAGATGGAATAACTGCAGTCGCTGCTGCTCCAGCACCTATAGTAACTCCTTCCACATTAGCAGCAGGATTAGAATTACTCTTTTGCTCTAGCGCACTAACAGCCCTCACTTCACTTCCAAGAGCGTAGCTTATTGCGATTGTTCCCAACACCAAGATTACAATCTGTGCCAGCACCAAACTCAATCTTTTATTTTTTTTAAGCATCTTGGTATGCACTCCTCCATATGAAATCCCACCAGTTAGTTTGATCGCTAGCCGTTCCCTGATAACTTACTTTATACCCACAATCTCCTAAACTCTGGCACATATTCGCCCTGTAAAGAAGCCATGGTCCGTCCTCAGGAAGACATTGGCAATTTCCTTTTTTAGGGTCGCAATCATCTTTTGTTCTGCTGGTCCTTCCTAAAACACTGTCGGAATAAACTATTGTGCAACTTGAAGTTGCTAAGGCACAGCTTGCCTGTGTTTTTCCAGCTTCCAAATCAGTTTGAGGATTTAAGTTATAACCTGGCGCATATTTCGGAACACAAGCAAATTGAAAATATTTCTCTTCATTAAATTTAGTAGTAATTGTTGAAAGGATTCCTGAAACAGGATTGACATAAGGCATTTTACCACTAAGCCCAATATACCTGTTTATTCCTCCCTGTATATCTCCACTTTTGAGAGCATCATTCGTGTTCTGTCCTGGCAAAGATTTTATAATTTTATTTAGGTCTTCCTTGTCATCATCGCTCAAATCAGCTTTCAGCTCTCCAGAATTTATCCATTTACAATCTC
The DNA here is from genome assembly GCA_038046245.1 of Nanobdellota archaeon. GTDB lineage: Archaea > Nanobdellota > Nanobdellia > Pacearchaeales > GW2011-AR1 > JBBSXB01. The sequence goes on from JBBSWO010000010.1 coordinate 26,561, forward strand.
CTAACTCAGGATTCTCGCAATCATCTTGGTTATCTGTTTTTAAACATTGTTCCCAATAATTTTTTTTGCATGCTGCATTTTTGAAACCATTCACTTCTGATTGGACGCAAACTTCCTGTCTGAATTCTGCACATGGTTCTGCAGTGACCTCTCCATTATAGCAGACCAATCTTGTATACTCTCCTCCTGGTAAATCCTGTCCAGTAGCACTCAATAAATTCCCTTTTTCGTCTGCAGTTATTTTGCTTATGCCTCCAGAATCAGCGCACCATGTTTCACCGTGTTGATATTTTTGCCCTTGGTAAGTGCAGCTTAAGTCCCTGCACACATTATCTCCATACTGCGGACTTCGTGCATCTTTTTGTCTGTCATAGTTTTCGCATGTGCTGCCAGAATAATAATCGCAGTTTCCGCAAGTAGCTGAGCCAGCATTTCCCGTTTTTGAACTAGCTCCACAGCTATCCGCTTTCTGAACAATTTTTGTCCAATATAATTTGTCGTTTATTTTTGTTGCATCATAAATATTTGCCAAATTTCCACAAGTATCAACAAAATAAACTGCATCTTCCCCCTCAACACAAGTTGTCGATTTTTTCAGGCTAGGCCCACAATTAGTTCCTAATTCTTCAGCAGAGCATAAAAAATCTTTGTGGAAACTTACATTAGAAACTTGGCTATTCAAAGCGTTGCATTCTTTTTGTGTTAAGAATTTGCAGGTTTTAGAAGAATCCTGCTCAAAAACACAAGCTCCTTTATCATCAGAATTTGCACTTGCAATGCATTCAACCTCATTAGTAATATCCGTCCTGTAATTTGTTTCTAATCCATATAAAGAAGAAAGTTGTTTGCAAGAAGTTTGCGTTGTGAAAGCTGCCTGGTCCCCGATAAGACAGCATCCAAGTTTACATTGTGGAATCGCGTCCGGTGCCCTTACGTCCCATAATCCCCCGCTCTGCTGGCATTTTTGTTGAGGGGTGTTCTCCATGCATTCTCCTTTTTGGCTGTTAATGCACGTCCCCAATTTGCAATATGCAGTAGATTCACAGGATGTTGGCGCTGGCGCGCTCAAACCATTTCCCGTCGCGCATTTGTCTTTGCTATCTACATTTTGACACCATGCTCCATCAGTTGTTTTTTCACAGCAGTAAGAAACTCCGATGCTGGAAACATAGCCCAGGCTAATTATCACAAATGCAAAGAAAATCATCAACCTGATTTTATTATCCATTCAAACTGTTTCTCCTGTGCCGTATCCTGATGGCCATGCAACACTTCTTGTTGCAAACTGGAATTTATTTCCAGTATTCCTGTCAGTCAAAATGTAAACTTTTGTTCCGTCACTTTGTTTGTATTTTTCGACCTTCAAATCTTTGTAGTAAGTCATATACAGCGTCGTTTCAGCGTCACCATAATTTGTTTCCCACTTTATTATGCTGCTAGCAATTGATGCAAGTTCATAAAGATTATTATTCAAAATAATATTGAATTCATTATAGCTTTGAGAGTTTCCTTTTGTCAAAGTCAAAGTAGAGTTTGTTCTTGCTACAACTCTCTTAGGCAATAGTTCGACGGTGGAGATGCCTCTTTTCAAATTGACAGTATAACCTTTTTTCTGGAAATTATTCTGCAGATTAGTCAAACAAGTGTTTATATCACTTTTTATATTGTCATTAATTTCTGCCTCTATGTGGCTGCTTATGAAAGGCTGCTGGACGACACATGGTTTGTAATATTCATTCGTGTAACAAAGATAATCTATTTTGCTGTCGTTGTAAAGATAATATTTTTCTGGAGAGATGGAACCTCCCTGTGAAGAAACCAAATCAACACTTTCTTGTAGTTTGTTCTGAAGGCAACTTTGCATAAAAGAATAAGGATTTTCTTCACTGCTGGTTGTTGTGCTTTTTATTTTTGGATAAATTAGAAAAATTAAAACTACCAATGCAACAATGACCAGTGCGATTATGATAAATATTGTAACTTGCGAGCGTTTTGACTTTGGCAAAATTTTTTTACTAATCTCAAAGTCAAGGCACGAGTTCCCCTTCTTTTCACCAACTTTCTCCATTAGTATTTTAGGATATTATTGTTTAAAAAACTTCTTCTTAATCTTCAACTCAAACTGACTCTCTTAATTAATATCAATTTTTGCCTTCGCGTCAGTCTTCGGTCTCAACTCTTGGGGCAAGAACAAAACTTAATTCCATTCCTGCAGACTTAAAATCCATTTTTAATGGATGGTCATCCGCAAAACTTATCAAAGTCCTTTCGCACAATTTTGCTCCCTTAATAAATTTAGAAAGATATTCTAAACTATACTTTGATTTGCAGTTCTCCCCATGAATCATAGCTTCATCTCCAGAAAATTCAGCTCTTGCAGAATTCAACCCCTTTGATTCTATCACAAAATTTCCTTCGTGAACAATCAATGAGCATGAATCAGAAACAACAGAGCAGTCTTCAACAGAATCTATTAAATCTTCAGAGGGCAATTCAACTTTTACTGCAAATTCCATTCTGCTTATCTTAGCTTCAAAGTCAATGTCTTCTCCTTCAATGTCTATAAGACTCAAGGAAAATTTTCTTTTTATCCGATCCTGTATTCTTAATTCCAAAAGATTTTCTTTTCTTTCTATAATTAAAGAGCTTCCAACACCCGTTCTTCTCAAAACTTTTTTTAATGAATCAAGGTTGACCCCTAAAATCTCTCGGCCAACTTCAAACTGACTGAACGCGGATTTAGGAATTTTAAAACCTACCATTGCAACATTTGCGGGGTCCATTGCAGTAATAGAAAGCCCAAATTCATTTACATTTACTCTTACTTCAGTAACCAACTCAGAAATAAGCTCAACAGCTTTTGCAAGAACAACAGGATTATCTAATTTTACTAGCATTCTCCTTATAACATTGGGGGTTTTTTAAGCATTATTGTCATGTACTTAAGGTAATTATATAAACTTCTACAATATTCCTAAAAAATGGAAGAGGCTTCTTTTAAAGAGAACAGAATAAGAGCTTTGACGAATCTTTACTACTCCAACCCCAAGGTTCAAAAGACTATTTTTGATTTCTGTCAAAATAGAGAAACAGTGCCAAGATACTTTGAAGGTTTCGGAAAAAGACCAGACTCTTTACAGTATCCTGGAGACATCTTTGAACTTGTTAAAAAAGGGGCGACTTCGTTCCATTGTTCAGAGGAAATTTGGAAAGATCCGCTAAAGATTTCAACAAACATGAACGAGCAGCAATTCGATGAACTAAGAGAAGGCTGGGATTTCCTTATTGATATAGACTCGAAGTACATAGACTACAGTAAAGTCATGGCCAAACTGATTGCAAAATTCTTTAAATTTCATGGAGTGAAAAATTTTGGCATAAAATTCTCAGGTTCAAAGGGATTTCACATGATAATCCCCTGGAATGCCTTTCCAAAAGACATAAATGGAGTCCAAACCTCAGCGATGTTTCCAGAATGGCCTAGGATAATTGTAAAGTATATAATAGCAAATATAGAAAAAGAGCTTGTTGATAATATTTCTCAAATTGAAAAATCTAATAAATACATAAAAGATTTTCAAGCTTCAAAGGAAGTTATTCCAGACTTAATTCTTGTTTCTCCAAGGCACCTGTTCAGGGCACCGTATTCCTTGCACGAAAAAACAGCTTTGGCAAGCGTTGTTTTAGATTTGGAAAAAATAGACAAATTTGATTTGAAAGATGCCGACCCTATGAAAGCAGAGATAAAGTCTTTTTATCCTAATGCCAAAGAAGGAGAAGCAAAAGAATTGTTGTTGCAGGCTTTGGATTGGCATAAACAAACCAGGCCCGAAAAGGAAGAAGTAAAAAAATCTGATTTTAAGCCCATAAAGATAGAGAAATTTTCAGAGGACTATCTCTCTCCTTCAATAAAAAAGATATTGGAAGGAGTTAGTGACGGAAAAAAAAGATCTTTGTTTATACTTATCAATCTTTTCAGATCCATTGGGATGGAAAAAGACGAGCTTGAAGAAAGAATTTCAAATTGGAATAAAAAAAATAAGCCCCCTTTAAGAGAAGGATATGTTCAATCTCAGTTGGTTTGGAGTTATAGAAACAAAATAGTGCTTCCTCCAAATTTTGATAAAGATTACTATAAGGCAATAGGCATAGACCCGACTGACGAAGAACTTAGGCTGAAGAATCCTGTGAATTACGTCTTGAAGAAAGTTTCGAAAAATCCTAAAATTAAAGATAATTTTAAAAACAAGAGATGACTTTTATCCAAATGAAGAAAGAGGTATTTTTGGTGTTGTTTATATTTTCTATAATTTCTGTTAGTTCTCTTGCTGCTGCAGCAATTTCCAATGATTCTATTAATGTCGACAAAGCTTACAAGTGTCTATCTGATCAAATCACCCAGAGAGGATGTGACAAGCTCAGCTCAGAAGAAAAAATCTTCTCTTTGCTTTCGGTCGGAAAATGCAGGAGCCAGGTAATCTCGGACGAACAAACTGCTGGCTGCTGGCCTTCATCTTCTTGTGATATAAAAACAACAGCTTTGGCACTATTGGCATTGCATGACCAGAACAAAGCAGAGAACTGGCTTCTCGACCAAGCTATCACTCCTCCAAATTTAAACTGGTACCTGCAGATAGAAAGCGGTAAAGAAACTTCTTGTGAAATAACTTTTTCAAGCGGCACCTACAATGTTGAATTCTCTGAAGACAAAAAAATATTGAGCTCTTCGGGAAAATGTTTTTCACAGGCTCAGGATGGTTACTGGCTTAGAATATCGAATTCATGCATAGACGAGAAATTTGCAATAACCTGCGATAATGATTTTTTAACAAACTTAATTTACCAAGGACAGAGCTCAAACGTCTTGTATGTCTCTCCTGAAACGTCTTCTGCTTCAGCAAATGGTGAGACGATTGAAAAGATTAATGCAACATGCTTTGGGACGAAAGGTTGTGATTATGAAGGAAGTCTTTGGGCTGCTTTGGCCCTTTCCTCTTCGGGCCATATAAATGATGTGAAGAATGTAATCCCTTACTTGGTTACGAATGCCGAGGACAACAAAAAATATCTCCCAGATTCATTTTTGTATCTATTGACAAGCGATGCTGATTACAGGGCACAGTTATTGTCTCAGCAAAATCCTCAAAGGTATTGGCTGGCATCCAGCTCTAACAATAAATTTTATGACACAGCTTTAGCGCTTTATCCATTTTCGGCAGAGCAAGATTTCACAGAAAAAACTAATGCAAAACAATGGCTTTTCTCAACACAAAATTCCGATGGATGCTGGGAGAACAACATAAGAAATACTGCATTTATCTTATCCTCTGTTTGGCCAAGAAACACTGCTAGCGGAGATGGTGGTGGTTCTTCTGATTGTCAATCTTCCGGATATTTCTGCAGGTCTGGACTTTCATGTTCAAACGACGGAGGTACAAACTTCTCGGATTATTACTGCCCAAGCTCTCAGATATGCTGCTCAGTTCAGGAAAAACAAGAATCATGCAGAGATTTAAACGGGACCATTTGCACTTCAAGCCAAACTTGTGAAGATGGTGTAAGAGATTTCACTGCTTCAGATTTAAGGTATGGAGAATCGTGTTGTGTTGGAGGGACGTGTAAAACTTCAACAGCCTCCTCTCTTTCAGATTGTGAACTGTCTGGAGGGTCATGTCAAAGTTCTTGTTCTTCAGGAGAAGACATCTCAAATAGTTTATGCACAGACGCAAGCCAGTCTTGTTGTGTTGTTTCTTCAACTCCTCAGAAAAAAAGCCTTCTTTGGGTTTGGATATTATCCATACTTATTGTTTTGGCACTGATAGGAATATTATTTAGGAACAAATTGAGGCTTTTCTTTTTAAGATTTAAGAGAAGCAGCTCGAAAGGCGGACCTACGTTCCCTCCAAGAAGTTTCCCGCCCCCAACAATGCCAATGATGATGAGAAGACCTATGCAAAGAAGGATACTCCCTCCGCAGCAACCAGCTTCTAGAAAAACCCTTCCAGTAAAGCCGAAAGAAGAAAATAAAGAGTTGGATGACGTTCTTAAAAAACTTAAAGACATGGGAAAATAAATCTTTATTAACCACAAATTTCTATAACTATATGGGAAAAATTGCCGTATGTTTTTTGCTTATTTTGCTATTTCCTTTAATTGCTTCAGCTAGCATAGAGATAAAACAGGAATATAAATCGGGAGAAACCCTTATTGCGAAAGTGTCAGGATTATTCTTGCAACCGATAGAAAAAAGCAATATAGTCTTTTACAGAAATGCAGTAAAAATTCCAATGGACACTGATCTTGGGAAGATTGGGGATAATTTTTACATCAAAGCCGAGTTAAATGGCAGGACACCTGGGAATTATTCCATTGTTATACAAGATGTCAGATACTACAACCTCTCAGAGTTTATTGATACGCCTTTTTACTCAAACTTCACAATAAATAATCAGATGGCAGATTTTTACATTGAGCAGGGGTTTATATCGACTAACGAGGATTTTATAATTCGTGTAAAAAATCTTAGAGACAATCCTCTAAAATTAGATATAAAAGCTCCTGAGGGAATAACGACGGCAACCGATCTTCAGGCTTCATTTTTTCAGCTAAAAACTATAAATTTTGATATCAGCAGAGTAAAAAAAGATTTTATCGGTGAGATTGAAATAAGTTCCAATAACACTAAATACATTATTCCAATATCTGTTTACGGTATTACTTCGAATCTAACCTCCTGCCAAAGTGACTCTGACTGCGGTTCAAGCCAATTATGCAAAGATAATGTGTGCATCGCAAAAACAGAATGTTCAAAGGATAGTGAGTGTGGAGACAATGAGATATGTGTGAATAATAAATGTGCAACAAAGCCGGAATGTGAGAATGATTCTGATTGTTCTAGCGGTGAAATCTGTAAGAATGCTAAGTGTGAAGTAAAACCAGAATGCACAATTGACAGCGATTGCAATGTTAACAAGACCGGGTTTGTTTGCGCTAATGAACGATGCATTGATGTAATAGCACAAAAAACATGCCAGGAACTTAACGGTACAACTTGTTCTTTGGCAAAAGAGTGTGTTGGCAATTCCAGCATTATAAGAGGTTATGAGTGTTGTCTTGGAACTTGCGAAGAGAAAAAAACCAGTTCCTCAGGAAAATACTGGGGCTGGGGCTTGCTTATAGTCGCAGTATTGCTTCTTGGATGGTTTTACATAAAATACAAAGGTGCCAAAAGAAAAACCATTGACATTGGTGGGATTGCCAAAGGAAAAAGGTTTTAGGATTACTCTTCTTTGTCCTTTTCAGTTTTGCCCAAAATTTCACGCAATTTTTTTTCTAGAATAATATTTTCATTCTGCATTATTCTTGCAACCTCATCATACGCATGAAGCCTTCTTGTAAGTTCGTTGAGCAGTTCGTTCCAGTCATTATGCTTCATCTTCAGGTCTTCAGGTTCTATAATCTCGACATGAGAGGGCATGTATTTGAACAATAAAGATAAAAGTTTCATCAATGTTTCTACCTCAATTTCTACCTCGGCAAAAGCGGTGAATAACTCCTTTTCCTCTTTTAATGGAGCAGGCTCATTCATAAGCTTCTCTTTAACTGTGATTCCTGGCTCTTCAGCAATGCTTTTTATTATCTCATTCAAAGAGTTAGTTACGTGTTCTGGAGGTCTCCCTAACACTTCCAACAGAATTACTGCTTCAATTTTTTTTTCATCACTCAAACTCATTTCTTTTTCTCCTGCTTCTTAAAAATATCAAAAACAAAATTAAAAATCCAAAGACTATTATACTCGAATATTTGATATAATCTTTCAAAAAACTAGTGTCATCTTTGGTTTTTAAGGCTTGTGCATTAAGTTTTATGACTTCGTTTTGTTTTGCTCCCACATTTGTATTAACCAAATTTTCGGAGGTGATTCCACTTTCATCCTCATTGATCAAAGAATTGTTTTTCATAGCGCTGATGTTCACGCTTCCATTCTGTAAACTTGTGTTTTTGCTTGTTGTCTCATTGTCTGTTTCAACAATGTTTTTTTTATCGCAGTTTTTTGCTCCTTTCGTTGAGTCTGCAAAACTCCATCCTTCACAAATTTGCCAGGTCTTATTATTGTTCGCAGAGTCAAGAAGAATAGGCGTTTGATCAACCAATTCACTTCCTTTATGCAAAGAGACCTTTTCATTTGAATTATCAAGCCATTGTTTTTGTAAAATGTAAACAAAATATCCGTTAAAATTCCCAGTTAAATTTATCCTATCTCCGTCGTTATTGGTCAATGTATACCCTTCAAGATTTATGCTGTCCGGACTGTAAAATTCCACCCACTCGTTTCCAGCATCGTCGCCAATGGGATTCAATTCCACTTCACTGATTATTACTGCCGATAAATTCTTGACAAAAAGAATTAAAATGAAGACCAATATTATCTTCTTTATCATAAAATATTTTGACTTTTTACCAATTTAAGCTTTATTACTCTCTAAACCATATTTCTCAATGAAGTCAACGTACTCTATCTCTCCACGTTTTTTGCCTTTTCTTGCTATTAAAATATTTTTAAAAATTCTTTTATTTAATAAAAATCTACATTTTGCTTTTTCTTCTTTTGAGATTATTCCATTGATCTTGACTTCAACCCCCATTACTTCATAGTCACTTCCACTCGTTTTGAAAGCAATAAAATCTGGAAAGCCAGTTCCGATTGAAGATACTCCCATATAATGCATTGGGCCTAAAGGTCTGCTTATGAATCTTCTTTTTACAGCTATCAGTTTATTTATTTCCAAATCTACATTATTTGTCCATTTTCCTACAATCCATCCTTGGTCTTCTAAATTACCTCTAACCTTTAACTCAAATCTCACACCAGCAGCTCTAGATTTTCTACCTTTTTTAACTTTAGATTTTTCTTTATATACTGGGGCTCCCCTATCATTCCATGATGTTTCATATTCAGGATTGTCGATTTTCGTAACAGCATCCATAACTCTTTTCTTAATCTCCTTATTTATCCGTTCCATAAAAATAAAAAATCAAAGAACTATAAAAATATAACTATAAATCTCTAGCCTGTAGAGTTCTTCTTCCGTTTTCATTAGCTCTTTTTATTCCATCTCTCAAAACTTCTTCAACTTTTCTTTCAAGAGCTGTTCCAACTTCATCCGCGACGCTGGTTACATTTTCTTCTTTGCCTTGCAAATCCTTCACAACTTTTTTTATGTTTGACTTGACGATTAATGACATTTTATTTCTCCGAAGAAGGCCTCATCAAAGGAAAAATAACACACTCTCTTATTGGTTTGTCAATGAGATATGAAAAGAATCTTTCAGAAACCCCAAACCCACACGTTGGGGGCATTCCATAACCTAAAGCCTCCACAAAACTTTCATCATGTTCGTAAGCTTCTGTGTCTCCAGCTTCTTTGAGTTTTCTCTGTTCTTTAAATCTGGTCTCTTGATCCGAAGGGTCATTTAACTCGGAAAACCCATTACCCATCTCTGTCCCAGCAATAATGACTTGGAACTGTTCTACTTTTTTAGGATTTGAGGATCTCTTTGCTAAAGGTGTTGTTTCAACAGGCTGCCCAACCAAAAATCCCGGCCCAGAAATTTTCTTTCTGCAGTATTTCCACAGAGCATCGACAAGTTTCCATTTGTCGTGAACCTTTTTGTATTCAACTTTCAGCTCATCAAGTTTTTTCTTCAATGCTTTTTCGTCAGTTTTGTAAATATCAACTCCTGTATTTTTCTTTATTGTTTCTTCATAATCGTATAATTCCCATTTCTTACTAAGATCAATCTTATACCCATGAGTTTCAAATTTCAAAGTTCCTAAAACTTCTTTGGCAACTTCTTTGTACATCTCTTCAACAATTTTCATTCCATCTTTGTAATCAGCATATCCCCAATAAAATTCCATCTGGGTATAATCTTGCAAATGCTCCATGTCCATTCCCTCATTCCTAAACTGCCTTCCTATTTCGAATGTTTTTTCATATCCAGCAACCATTAATTTTTTCTGCCACAACTCTCCCATGGAAATTCTTAGATAAACGTCTAAATCTAAGGCATTGTGGTGGGTCTTAAACGGAGTTGCGGCTGCTCCTCCAGCAGAAGTTTCCAATACCGGAGTCTCAACCTCTAAAAATCCTCTTTTTGTCAAAAAATTCCTCATAGTGTTCCAGAACCTTGCTTTTTTAACAAAAATTTTTTTTGTCTCTGGATTCATCAAAACATCAAGATATCTTTTTCTGAGTCTTTCTTCATCATCTTTAACTCCATGATATTTCTCAGGCAAAGGAAGAATGCTTTTGCTTAAAATTTCAATGTGGCTTACTAAAATAGAAAGTTGATCTGTTTTTGTCTTGAATATTTTTCCCTCAACCCCAATAAAATCCCCAGAGTCAATGTAGTCCTTAAAAAAATCAATTGTTTCTTTCGGTGTTTCTCCCTCTTGCAAGACTATTTGTATGTCTCCAGTCCCGTCCCTAAGATTTACAAATACGATTTTTCCAATGTCTCTTTTTGTCATGACCCTCCCAGCAGTCTTGACTTTAGTTCCAAGTTTTGCCTTCACACAGATATCTACAGTTTCTTTTTTTTCAAACTTGCTAGGATAAGGATTGATTCCTTTTTTTCTGAGCTCTTGAAGTTTCTTGAGCCTTTCTTGAATTATTTGTTCTTCGCGTCCCATGGTGTCTTCAGTAAATATTATGTTAAAACCCTTTAAAATCTTATCTTCTTTTTTATATAACTTTTATTTCTTGTAATTAACTCAACTAAAAACCATCCTACAAAAATTGCAAGGAAAAACCATTCTTTGGAAAAAACTTTTTCTAACAAAAAACTTGAGAACAAAGACAGAGTATATGTTATTATGACTCCATAGGGAAAAACTATCAATGGGACAAGAAAAACATTCTTGAAATGTTTTCTTTCTAGGCCGCTCTTGAAAAAATAAAGTGAAAGGAAAGCTGGATGCAGCGAGGCTAAAAAAATGGTTTTTTCAACCCTTTTTCTTTTTTTGCTGAATTTTTTAGAACCATACTTGCTGAAATATCTCCCACCTAAATAATTTATCATGCTGCTAACCATCAGGGCGAGAGATATTGTCAGAACTATAGAGATTATCGCAAAAAAGTTCTTTCCCCCAATAACCATTGAAACAAGTATTATACTCATTCCAGGAAACTGGTGTCCAATATATGCCAAACCCTCAGTAAATGTAATTAGTGCTAATCCTATAAGCCCAAATTTATTATATAGTCTCTCAATTCCAACAATTAACTCAGGCTCAGAAGGAATTATATCAAATCTACCTAAAACTATCATCAGGAGATAGAACAAAACAATACTCAGGGGAAAAAGCGGAAGCCAGCTTAATTTTTCCTTCAACCCTCTTTTCTTCGGCCGCGATTGAACGAAGGGAGGTTTACCTCTTTTTTTCATAAAAGGCTAAGGAAATTCCTCTATTTAATATTTTTCAACCCTTGTCAAATTCTTCATTTAGAATTTCATCAACGATTAATTGATACTTGTTCCATCTTGAAACGTAAGCATAATTTATCTTGTCAAACTTGTCCTGCATTTTTTGCACTTTAAGAAAAAGCTCCAACATCTTAGGATTTCTCACCTTGTATTTTCCCAATAATTGATTTACAACAAGTTCAGAATCCAAAAAACACGTGACCTCTTTGCCAAATTTCGAAGCCAACTCCAAGGCCTTTATCAATGCCTCATATTCTGCCATGTTATTTGTGACGTTGTCTCCAATTCTTCCGGCATATTTTATAAGGATCTTGTCATCGTCTCTTACTATCACTCCAATTGCCCCTGGCCCGGGATTTCCCCTAGCTCCTCCGTCCGAGTTTGTGTATATCATTTTGCCTTTCTAATTAAGAATAGAATTATCTTCATATATAAATTTTCTCAAATATGCAGCACCTTAAACTCTTTGAATCCCTGGAATCTTTCCTCTTTAACCTCGACACTCTTTACATTAGTATTTTTTGGGCCGTTTTCACACAACTCCTTCATTTTTTTGACATCATCTGTGGCGCCCTCCAAAAAAACTTCAACTCTTCCATCTTCAAGGTTTCTTACAAATCCCTTAACATTGTATCTCTCGGCATTTTCCTTCACAAAAGCCCTGTAAAACACCCCTTGCACTATTCCTGCAACATATAATCTAATTGATTTTTTCATATTAAACAAAAGTTTCTAATCTTATTAAAAGTTTTGATGTTAAAATAGTGCTTCTCCAAAACCCTTAAATATAATATTTATCTTCTTAAATCATGAAAGCGAGCATAAAAGGGGGGTTGATAGGATTTATTGTAACATTCATTGGGCTGTGGATAATCCTCTTTGTTGTGGGCCATGATACGGGCGGTTGGAAATGTGTCAGTATAGAAAAGACATCCTACTGCAATTTCTTCAGTTTTATAACAAACATATTCCATGTAGGTTTTGTCTTACTCTTTAGCTGGATAGGTTTTTTTGCAGGGATAATGAATGTGAAGATGATACAAAAGATTATAGATGAGAACAGAGGTCATCAATCAATAATCCCTTTGAAAGTTACTTCAACAATAATGCTCACTGTAGTGATTGTTTTTGGTCTCATTGGTGTCATAGCGTTCGACAACTGGGTAAACACAATGATATATGCGATTGTGTTTTCTATCTTTGTTGTTTTTGTGACTTGGGCTATCGCAAGATGGAAATATAAAAGGCATTAAAAATTTCTTCTATCCAATTCATTATTGACTATCGCCACAACTTGCGATGCAAAATAAACCTTTGGCCCGACAGTCACTGGAGTTGCAACGTCCTTCAATCTTCTTAGCTCTTTCTTAGGCAATCCATCATGATCCCCTAAAATAAAAACAGGCTCGTTTGATATTTCAACCTTCCTTATGTCTTCTCCTTTTTTGTCAAGAATAAAAATCTCTTTCCCTTCATCTTTTAATTCTTCAACCAATGGTAAAAACCCTTTTTTTTCAATAAAACATCCTGGAAATACTTCATTTTTTTGTCCTGGCTTGTATTTGTACAAAAGCTTCTTTATCAAATTTGCAACATCTTTTTTGCTTACAGGAGTCCCTTCTTTTACCTGTATCTCTATATGTTTTGGAGGGTCTGGAGCTCCGTAAAAAACAAAATGAAAAACAACATCTTTCCTGAAATCATGACTCAAGAAAACACCTTGAATAAAGCTGTGGATTGCAATGTCCATTCTTCCAGCATCCATTAGCCTTGTTGTGTCAAAGTTTCCAGAAGTTCTTGCACTTTTTGAAAAATATATGAAGTGTTTCATTTTAATCTAAAAAGGAAGATCATATTCTCCTTGTTCTTCTAATGCCTCTACAGACCTCAACAATTTCCTGTAAAAAACGCCAACTTGTACTCCTCCAAAAGACCTAAGTTCTATTTCACCGAGTTTAAGGACTAATTTGTTATTTTCTAAATAAACTTTGTATTCTCGATTTATGTCTAAATTGAACATTTTAGTCTTTACGAATTTTTCATAGCCTTCATAACCTAGTGATTTGGGATCAAATTTAATTTCAGCAAGGATGTCTTTTAGCCTTATCTCTCTTGCTTTCTTCTTAGCTTCCTCTTCGATTTTTCTTTCTTCGTCATCAATAACTTTCCTAAGACTTTCTTCTCGGGAGGAAACATGCCTATAAAGTTGTTTCAAATCCATATAAAAAGAATTTTAAAGGTTATTATAAATGTTCCTAAAATTTTATCTCCTGCAAAGTAAACTCACTTCTTGCAAAAAACTCTCCTTGATTAATAACCTTAAACATGCCTATAAATCTATCTTTGCTAAAAACACAAATAATTCTATCCTTTTCAAAATCAACTTTTTTCACCAGATTTTTTTTGTAGACTGGCTGACCCTTCAAAATTCTTCCAACACTTTCCTCTTCTATTTCAACAACAGGATAAACTAAACTGACTGCTTCTCCGGGAATTATAATTTTTCTTAAGGATTTTTCATCTCCATTTTTATATTCCTGCACAGCTTTTTCTAAATCATACAAATTAACAATAGGATAATTTTTGTCTTCTTCTTTGAATATTCCAGCTCTTGTTCTTCTTAACTCAAGCATATGGGCCCCGCCAATATCTTTTCCAAGATCATCAATTAATTTTCTTATGTAAGTTCCTCCCTGGCATTCAACTTCAAATAGGATATCTTTTCCATCTGCTTCTAATAACCTGAACTTTTTTATTTCTCTTTCTCTTTCTACTCTCTTGACTCTAGATTTGACAGGAGGTTTTTGTGTTATTTTTCCTAGGAATTTTTTATTTATTATTTCTTGAATCTTTTTCATTTCCATATCCTCATGTATCCTCATAATTCCAATATACTCTTTATCTTCACCAAGAAAAAATCCAGTAAGTTTGCATGCCCTGTTTAATGCAACAGGCAAAACTCCTGTGACCTGTGGGTCCAATGTTCCAAAATGAGAGGTTTTTCTCAATCCCAAAGTTTTCATCACAAATTCTGAAACATCAAAACTTGTCGGCCCTGTGGGTTTATCTATATTTATCATGCCAAATTCAAGCAATTCTTTGATTGTTTTCTTCGATTTTATGTTTTCTGTGTTCATTTTTCTTATTATACCTATTTTAGCATAGAAAAGTATTTAATTATTCTTTTATTTTATCTTGTATATCTCTAAGCACAAAAATTGCTAAACTTGCTGGTTGGAGAGCTAGAAATGAACATAGATTAAGCAGTGGAGCGATGGATGACTATTTAGTGGCATTTGCTTCATACACACATCCAACAAATGGGCCCTCTCTTCCTGGAATTCTTGATGAGATAGATGCAGATATTAGAAAACTGGAAAGAAGATATGCCAGTAGAAGAAAACATTAATTCTTTATCTAAATATGATAATAAACAATATTTAAAAATTATAAAGCTTGTTATAGTTCATGGACTTACGAAAAATAGGTGTTTTTAGGTGGTTCTTTAACATAATCAAGGAATATTTCTTGATTGTTCTTGGAATCGGTGCTGCAGGATTTGGATTGAAAGGATTTCTCATTCCAAACGGATTCATTGATGGAGGCATTACTGGAGTTTCTCTTCTTGTTTCTTTTTTAACCTCTGCTCCAACATCCATTTTTATTTTCCTATTTAATCTTCCTTTTATGTACCTGGCCATAAAACAAGTAGGAAAAAATTTTGCAATAAAAACTTTTATTGCCATACTTGGATTGGCTATTTGTTTAGTTTTTGTGAATTACCCTATTATCACTTCCGATAAGCTTCTCGTGGCTATATTCGGTGGATTTTTGCTTGGGGCGGGTGTTGGTTTGTCTGTCAGAGGAGGCAGCGTTTTAGATGGAACAGAGGTCTTGTCTGTTTACTTGAGCAAAAAAATAAACCTGACTGTCGGGGAAATTATATTCATGATAAACGTAATAATTTTCTCTTTCGCCGCTATCTCCTTAGGAACTGAAAAAGCACTTTATTCTCTCTTAACATATTTAGTTGCTTACAAAACAGTTGACTTTTTTATACAGGGAATTGAAGAATACATTGGAATAACAATTATCTCAGAAAAGAGTGAAGAAATAAGAAAGATTCTCGTTAGGGATCTCGGAAAAGGTGTGACAATTTATCAAGGCAAAAGAGGTTACAATGGAGATAGTGATCAAGACATAGTTTTCACAGTTGTAACAAGACTTGAAACATTAAAAGTAAAAAACCATGTTTTGGCAATTGACCCTAACGCAGTCGTCATAGAACACGGAATAAAAGCAGCCCATGGTGGAGTATTAAAGAAAAGGCCTTTGCATTAAATCTTTCCTTTCAAATATTTTTTCCTCAATTCTTCATCAAGTTTTTCAATAGCATATCTCAGAGTCGTCCTTGAAATCAGGTCATAGTGTTTTTTTAAAAAGTCCTCAAGAATCTTTTGGTTTTTCTTCCCTACCTCTCTTAGCACCCAACCCACTGCCTTGTTTATCAGATCATGTTTGTCTTTGAGGAGTATTTCTGCAATCCTTATAGCGTCATCAAATTCTTCATTCTTTATGTAAGCGAAAGTTGAAATCATTGCAATTCTTTTTTCCCACAAATCATCTGAGCTCGCAAGTTTGTACAAAATATCTCTTTTCTTATCAACTAAGAATTCTCCAACAATCTTATGAGAAGATAAGTCAACCAAATCCCAATTATTGATGTATTTTGTGTTCTTTAAATATAAATTAAATATGTTACCTCTTTCAATTTCATTTCCTTTTTTAAATTTCTCAACAAGTATTAACAATGCAATAAGTCTATGCTCGTGCATCTTACTAGACAATAATTCTTGAACTTTTAACAAGTTTAATCCAACGTATTTTTTTACTATCTGTCTTTGTACTGGAACCTTAATCCCAAGAAAGATATCTCCCTCCCCATACTCTCCAGGTCCGGTTTTGAAAAATCTTTGCAAATTTTCGGCTTGTTTTTTGTCAGCTTTAGAATTTATTTCCTTTATCAATTCATCTAGCATAAATATAAAAATTACCCATAGTTTTTAAATTAATGGAACAAAAAACAGCATTAAAACAACTAATAACTTTATCAAAAAAAGGTTCTCCCATGAGGCTTGCAGCAGAAGAATGGAAAAATCCTTACGAGACTTTAATTTCAATAATTCTTTCAGCAAGAACGCGAGATGAAACCACAATAAAGATTGCTCGTGTTTTGTTTAAAAAATTCCCAACACCAAAAAAACTTGCAAATGCAAGTTTAAATTCTGTCCAAAACATAATAAAGCCCGTAAATTTCTATAAAAACAAATCTAAAAACATAATAAACTGTGCAAAAGTTATTGTGACAAAATATCATGAAAAAGTTCCCAAAAGATTTGAGGAGCTTTTAGAACTGCCTGGAGTTGGCAGAAAAACAGCGAATGTTTTTCTCGTTGAACAAGGAGAAGACGGGATTGGCGTTGATACGCATGTCCATTATATATCAAACTTTTTAGATTGGAGCAAAAATAAAAATCCACATAAAGTAGAAGAAGATTTAAAGAAACTCTTTCCCAGAAAATATTGGAGTAAAGTAAATGCGACTTTAGTAAGATTTGGAAAAACCCATACTTCACGAAGGCAAAAAGACAAATTATTAAAAGAGATAAAGAAGGTAAAATGAAATGGATTCCCTAATAAATCTTGTTGAAAATCTCAAAAGCCAAGAAGTTTGCGAAGTTATCGACAAAAGAATGAATGAATTTGAAAAAATTCCTAGAAACTTCAATGATTTGTTTAGAGAGCTTGCTTTCTGCATCCTTACAGCAGGAACTAGTGCGGAACTTGGAATTAAGACAATTAACCATCTCGGCGATGTTATATTCAAGGGCAATGAGAAAGAAATACAGCAAAAATTAAAAGAAACATACAGATTTCACACTTTAAGGGCAAATTATCTGGCTTTGGCAAGAGAAAATTTCAGGAAAATTAATTTAAAATCTCCTGACGTAAGAAATCAGCTAGTTGAAAACATAAAAGGTATTGGCATGAAAGAAGCCTCACATTTTCTCAGAAATATAGGCTTTAAGGATTATGCAATAGTTGATTTTCATATTGTAGATATTCTTGCAGATCATGGCCTGATAGAAAGGCCAAAAACAATGACTCCAAAAAGATACCTTGAAATTGAAAATATTTTAAGAGAATTAGCTTCTAAACTAAAAATGTCTCTGGGAGAATTGGACTTATACTTGTGGTATAATGAAACTGGGAAGGTGCTGAAATAAGCGAAAAGCTTTAATATTTTAACATTCCTATAAACTAATGTCTCTAAAAGATATCCAAGATGACGTTGATAAATGGGCTTCTCAGTTTACTCCTAAATATTGGTCGCCACACGAAATTGTTGCAAGATTAGCTGAAGAAACTGGAGAAGTTGCTAGAGAAATTAATCATCTCTTTGGCACAAAAAAGAAGAAGGATAGTGAGGCTAAAAAAGAATTGCAAGATGAGTTGATAGATGTTTTATTCACTGTTGTCTGTATGGCTAACTCTCAAGGAATTGATTTACAAGAAACTTGGGAAAAAGTTATGAAAGAAAAACATTACGGTCGAGATGCAAATAGATTTAAGAAAAATTAATTACTTCTGCAAACTCATTCTGTGTTCGTGCTTTGGCTCTTTTGTCTTTCCGCCAACTTGATGTTTCATCTGTTTTGCGGCTGCCTTTTCCATTTCCTGCCCAGCCTCTACAACAGCAGCTTTTTTCTCTTCTTCAACTTTCTTTTCTTCCTCAGGCTTTTCTTCTTTTTTCTGAGCATCTTCGACAGTTTTCTTTTCGGCCTTTTTCTTTTTCGCGATCTCTTCTGCGCCTTTAGTAACTTTTTCTTCTCTTGCTTTTTTGAACTTAAGATTTTTAGGTAAATCAACTGCTTCAACTTTTACAATATCTCCTTCTTTTATTGCCCTGACTTTTATTTTATGAACAGGATTCCTTATTCCTCGGAGCCACATTGCTTCATTCAGATACTTGTCAATCTTTACTTTTTTCAAATCTCTATCTCTTATTTTCATATGCCTTACAATGAACTCTTTGATTGCTTTTATTGCCTTTTCCGTTCTTCTGTAAATCGCGACTTTGTCAATTTCTTTTCTAAGTGGAATGACATATTCTCTCTCAATTTTCTCAACTGTTTCTGTTTTTTTCGCCATGTTTGTTTATCCGAAGTGGGACTTCCTCTGTTTTCTTGGTTTAATATGTAACTTAGTTCTTCTCCACGATCTTTTTACATGAGTCATCTGGGAGGGGTGTATCTTTTTTCCAGGCCCGTATTTTTTCAAGACAGCCCAAACTGGAGCCCACTTAGTTCTTCTTCCAGCCTTTGCTAGCCTTGCTTTTTTAAGATTATTTTTTATTCCCATTATTTTATACTCTCCATGAAAGATTTTCCTTTATCAGTTAATTTTCTTCCAGGTCTGACGCTTCTTGCTCCTTTTATTGGTTTGATAACTTCAGTAAAGCCCGCTTTGTCAGCCTGTTGTAATAGGACTCTGATTATTTTTCCGCCAGATTTTCTGAATTCCTCTGGTCTTGAACCCCTTATTTTTTTACTACCATATCTTGTTCTAAGCCTGCTTACACCAACAGTATTTCTTCTATAAATCTGTCTCAATATAGAGGCTGCTCTTTTATGCCAGAAATCTGGTTCATCAATAGGTCTAGACTTTGCAGGTCCAGATTTCACAAAAGCAACCCATTCTGGTTCTTTAAATTCCTGAATTTTTTTCAAGGCTTCGGCTAATCTGTTGTTGTATTCCTGAACGTTCATATCGTAAACTGGATTTATTTTTTCCATTTTCAGTTAGCTTTGACACCGCTTTGCAGCGTTAGAACAGCCTAAGCTGTTTAGTCAAAAAAAGAGTGTTTTGTAGGTTTATAAAACTATTGATAAAGATTCATCTCACCGGCTTTCTCCACTTCTTTACAAAAATAGTGAACCCAACAACTCTTGCAGTATAATTTCTTCCTAGCTTATTCAAGATTTCTTCACGATAACTCTTAACTTTTTCCTTTTCATGTCCCGCACCCTTTAGCACAGAAATTTTCATATTGTCATGTTTCTTGAAATGACTTTGCAGAGTTCCTATAAAATTCTCTGTCAATCCGTTTTTTCCGAGTTGAACATGCCCTATTGTTCCCATTTTTCAATTTTTTCCTTTTTTATTTTAATGACTTTGAATTTGCTCACTCCAAAAGTTCCCAAACTCATACTCTTATCTTTGTAAATGTCTTTTCCTTTAAAAATGTGAACAATTACATCTTTTTTGTTTTTTTTCCAGTCTCGAGAATACCTCGCGCAAAAAATTGCAGCATCCTCAATGTCGCTTTTTTTTGCTTTTCCCTTTAAATTTACAAAAGGACTTCCAGGCGTTGCAGTATGGAAAACCAATTCTTCTTTTTCAACTTGGGAAATTAATTCTTCATTACTGGGAGCGTCTCTTCCAGCAAGGACCAAAATATTGTTTTCCGTCGTGAATTTCCTGAATTTGTTTTTGTCTTCTTTCATGCTCTTTAAAGCTCTCTTTTCTTTTTATTGTTTTCTATAGAAAGCTTTTTAAATAAAAATACTTTTTAGATAAGTAAAAAATGAAAGAAAGTGTTCATGATCTAGAGAAGCGATATAAAGAGGGTGAGGCTTGGGGTTTGGCTTCGTCTATTGATCTTTACTCATGTAATCCTAAGACTATTCGTGATGCTCACAAGGTTAAGGAATTTGTCCATAAACTCTGCGAGCTCATAAAAATGAAAAGATTTGGCGAATGTGTCGTCGTGGATTTCGGAGAGGATCCAAGAGTTTCTGGTTTTTCCATGACACAACTTATTGAAACATCTCTTATTTCAGGACATTTCGCTAATCAATCTAATAATGTTTACCTGGATGTCTTTTCGTGCAAATTTTACGATCCTAACGTTGTTGCAGATTTTGCAAAAAAATTTTTCCAGGCAAAGGATTTTGATTTAAATTGTAATCTAAGACATATAAGAAAGAAAAAATGACTCACATCTCTCCTACAACTGGTCAGGAAATATCCTGTGTTATGAAGGGTGTTGATGAAATCTATCTAAAAAGAAACAACACACTAAACCCTATAATCATCGACATATTGAAACAGGAGAAATTTAATGTGTTAAAAACTTTGACCTACCAGTTTGAGCCACAAGGTTTTACGACTCTAATCCTGCTTTCAGAGTCTCATGTTGCAATCCACACTTATCCGGAGCATGATGCCCTGTATTTTTCAATTTACAGCTGTAGAGGTCCTGATGACTCAGAAAGAACGTTTCAGTTATTAAGGGAGAAACTTAATCCCAGAGAATTCACTTTCCTTAATTCTAATAAAATCCCCTTACTGAGTGAGATGAGAAAAATTATTATCTCCCCAATACAAAAAAAGAAAAAGAATTCTAATAGACAATTTTAGGCCCATAGCCCCAAAGATTTATTGCTGCAGCCAACTCTGAGTTAGGATTTTTTTCAATGAATTTTTTGAGTGGAATTTTTTTGTAGTAAGCCTCTCTGGCTTGCTCCACAGCTTTTACCCCCGCCTCAATTCCTTGCGGGTGTCCTAAAAGGCCCCCACCAAATTGCATTATTACATCATTACCTAATTCTTTCAAAACACTCTCAACATCTCCAGGATGTAAACCTCCAGAAGCGACCATCCAAACGGGCTTGATGTGGTACCAATTCTGCCCCAAAGAAGGAATTTGTGGATGAGGTTTAAGATTTCTCTCTTGTAAAATATTTCTTATGTAAACAGCCTCGCCATAATCTTCCATTTTTGCCAAAGGAGAACCTCCGTGTAAAGTATCAACTCCCAAAAGCCTGAATATTTTTGCCAAAAAAATCATAGAAACAGAAAATCCGTAAAGCTTCCCCTTGCCGTGAATTCCTGGAGAATTATCTCTCGTAATAAATCCATGCATTGCTCTATGTGCGTGAATAGCCAATCCAGTTTCAGCCCTCCTCATAGTATCAACAGCAGCAAATCCAGTTGTAACAACATCCATCATGAAAAATATTCCTCCATTGCTCTTTATGTGTTTTGCTCTTCTCAGCATCTCATTAATATTTGAATGCGTTAAGTTACAAAGATAAAATTTTTTCTTTCCAGTTATTTTCTCAGCTCTTTTAGCTTCTTCCAAAACAAGTTTACATCTCTTGTCAAATTTGTTAAATTCTAAATTCGTCAAATTCTCATCATCCTTAATTCCCTCATAACTCCCGTCTCCTGAAGTAAAAAGAATTTTTGCCAATCTTGCCTGCTCTTCATCTGTTCTTCCAATCTTAGGCTTTGGGACAGTTATTGCCAAAAATCTGTCTTTATTTTTTAAAATTTTTCTAATTCCTTCAACACCAAATTTAGGGCCAGGAAAAGCTTCGACCATTCTTCTAGGCAGTCTAACATCATAAACTCTCATAGCAGAAACCATTTTCATTCCAGCAATATTTCCTATGATGCCTGCAAACAAACCAGAAATATTGTCTAGCTCAAATAAATCAATTGGATAGGCCACTTTGAACATAAATTTCTCGTAATCTAAATCATAAGCTAAGGCTCTTTTTTCTCCAGCTAAAGGAATTCCTGAGTCTTTGCCGTCGTAAACTTTCGTCCATGTTCCCGTTGAACTTTCAGCAGCAACAGTTGCGGCAGCTTCCTCGAAAATTTCTTTTTTAGTTTTGTTTTTTGCTTCTTTTATTGCTCTTTCATCTATTTCAATTTTGATTAAAGTTATGACATAATCTTCATCAGGATTTTTTGGTTTCCACCCTTTTTTTGCCAGATAATTAAATTGTACTGCCATTACACTTTCCTCACCCTCGGCCCATCATCAGTGTCATCAATAAAAAATCCAAGATCTCGGACTCTGTCTCTCAATGCGTCAGCAATTTTCCAATTTTTTTCTTTTCGTGCCTTCTCTCTCTCATCAATTAACTTTCTTATGTCTCTAGGGATGGAAACGTCGTCTCTCTCAAAAAGCCTCAATCCCAGAACCTCATCCATTTTTTTTATTGTCCTAAACTTTCCTTCCGCTTTTTGATCCCTGAGCATTTTCCACAGCACTTTCACAGCATTTGGAGTGTTCAGATCATTGTTTATTGCCTTTTCAAAATCTTTAAGATATTTTTGATTTGTCTTTTCATCATCTTTTATTCCATAAATAATATTTTTTATTCTCTTATAAGTTTCTTTAGCCTTGTCGAGATTCTTCATTGTAAAGTTTAAAGGTTTTCTATAATGAGAGTTCAAGCATAAATACCTAAAATCCATTGCAGAATACCCTATTCCTTCCAAGACGGAAATTGTGTACATATCGCCTTGACTTTTTGACATTTTCTCTCCCCCAAATAAAAGCCATGCATTATGCAGCCAATATTTCACCCAAGGTTTTTTCCCGAATACAGCTTCACTCTGTGCTATTTCATTCGTATGATGAACTGGAATGTGTTCTTGTCCTCCAGTATGAATATCAAACTGTTCTCCAAGATATTTTGAAGACATTGCTGAACATTCTATGTGCCATCCAGGATATCCTAATCCCCAAGGGCTCTGCCATTCTTGCTGTCTCAACCCTGGCGTTTCTGAAAACTTCCATAATGCAAAATCTGTTTTGTTTTTTTTCTGGCCAATTTCAATTCTTTTTCCAGCTTTTAATTTTTCAACTCTTAATCTTGCCAACTTTTTATAATCCTTAAATTTAGAAGTGTCAAAATAAATTCCGTCAGAAGTCTTGTAGGTGTAACCTTTTTTTTCTAGAACCCTTATCAAATCAATTTGTTCTTGAATGTGCCCGGTTGCTTTCGGCCAGACATCAGGCATTAAGAAATTTACTTTTTTTAAGTCATCTAAAAAAATGTTGAAATAATACTCTGAAATTTCCTTGGCCGTTTTTCCTTCTCTTTTCGCAGCATTTTCCATTTTGTCTTCTCCTTCGTCAGCATCAGAAGTAAGATGTCCGACGTCCGTGACATTAATTACGTGTTTTATTTTAAATCCATTAAACTTCAAAACTCTTTTTAAAATATCCCAGCATAAATAGCCTCTCATATTCCCGATGTGCTGATACCAATAGACAGTTGGCCCGCAAGAATAAATCCCTACTTCGTGATCTTTTAATGGTTTGAAATTCTCTTTTTTTCTTGTTAGAGTGTTGTAGAGTTTTAGCATGACGTTCTAAAGAATACTCAATTTAAAAACTATTTGTCAAGAGATTGGTTTTGTCTAATTTTTTTAAAAAGATTATTTTATAGTAACGTAGATATCCGCTCCAGAATAAGAAACTCCAGCTTTCTTGACCTCTAGATTGTATATAATCGTGCATGGAGGAGCTGTGTCAGGGATATCAAACTTGACAAGTCTGGCCAAATCTAATGCATTTCCAGGACCAAGACTGAATGTTCCGCTTCCACCTAAAAGATAATTGTTAGCTTTAGTTTCACTAAACGTGCTTCCACATTTTGAAACATCGCTTGCTGTGACACTGTAGGTAAACTCTGCCTGTTCTACATCTCTATTCTTTACAGAGAAAGCAAATCCTTTAGGCGTATCGCCTTTTTTCAGAGTAATCTCTCTTGATGTTGGATAGACCGCAATTTTTTTATCTTCCTGCGAGAATAATTGGTTTATCTGATTTTGAACTTCGTTATTAACGCTGTCTATTGCATTACTTCCGCTGCTGAAGATTTTTTGGACTAGAAAAATTCCAAGAATTAAAACGGCCATAAGCAAAACTATGGTGACAAGCGTTCCAACACTCATTTCCATTGCGCCGCTTTTTGATTTCATCTTATTGTAGAGGGAAATTTCCTAAGACACCATTATTCTTGCTAAGCACCAAAGAAACAACAATAGCTATTATTATAACTATTATGCTTATCACGATGGCTATTTTGCTTAGTTTGCTTCCTTTTTGAGATAACTCTGTTTTCTGTTTCTTGGAAAGAACTGTTCCGACAATTCCCAAGATCAAACCAGCAATTGGAGAAAGGAAAGCAAAAACTATGCCTATGATCCCAAGCACATAACTGACATTGGAAAAATCCTCTTTTTTTTCTGGCATATCTTATAGACATCTTTTTAATTTATAAAGGTTTTGAAAGAAAAATCCAACACTGAAAACTTAAAAGTTTTCATGAATAAACGCCAACAAGCTGTCATTTATGGGAATGGGGGGAGTCGAACCCCCGACACCACGAGCTTCAGTCGTGTGCTCTCCCGCTGAGCTACATCCCCAAAAAATATGTTTTATAATACTTTTAAATCTGTTGATAAATCAATAAAAGAAAAAATGTAAGTTGGGAATAGGCCACCTTCTGTCGTTCCCCGTTGCCAGACGGAACGTGTTAACATTCGACTAAGCGGCTTAAAGCCTTGCACCAGTCAAGATGGTC
>JBBSWO010000011.1:0-54808 GCA_038046245.1 Nanobdellota archaeon
TTTGGTGGAAGACCTAATAAAGTAAGTTATTTAAACCCGAATTCATTTTTTTAAATATGGCTAAGGTGATTGGAATAATCAGCCTAAAAGGTGGTGTTGGGAAGACTTCTCTAACGGCTGCTTTAGGTGGGGCTATGGCCTCTTTAGGAAAAAAAGTTTTGATTGTAGATGGAAATTTGTCTGCCCCAAATCTAGGCTTGCATTTTAATCTTGTCAATCCAAAAATAAGTTTGCATCATGTTCTTGCCAGAGAAGCAAAACCAAGTGAGGCAATATACCATCTCGAGAATTTGGATATTATGCCTGCATCGATTTTTGAAAAACCAGATGTCAGCGCCTTAAAATTAAAAGATAGACTTGCAGCTCTTAAAGATAAATATGATGTTATACTGCTGGATTCTTCTCCTTCATTGAATGATGAAACTCTTGGAGTCATGCTTGCTTCTGACGAGATACTTGTTGTTACAACCCCCGACCATGCTACTTTAAGCAATACTGTCAAGGCAGTTACTCTTGCAAAACAAAGAGGCGCCCCTATTTCAGGACTGATACTCAACAAGGTCTATGACGAAGATTTTGAACTTTCTTTGAATGATATTGAAGACGTGACTGAGGTTCCTGTTCTTGCAGTTATCCCTCACGATGTTAATATGTTAAAAGCCCTTTCAGAATTCAAAACTTATACCGATTTTAAGCCTAAGTCTAAAGGAAGCGAAGAACTTAGAAGGTTGTCTTCAACACTTCTTGGAGAAAAATATGAAGCTCCTATGCTGAAAAAGTTTTTGTGGTGGTTTGCCCCTGAGAAACAGGAAATCAACAGGCAAGTTTTCTATGATGAAGTTTTTAGGTGAATAGCCCCTCCAGGATTCGAACCTGGGTCCCGGCCTCCAAAGGGCCGTATACTTGACCGCTGTACTAAGGGGCTATAGAAAAGAAAACTTTTTTTTGTTTTTAAGGGTTTTGATTATGGTTTTCTGAAAGATAATCTATTTAAACCCGCTAAAATTTTTTCTATAATGCTTACTAAAAATGAAGAAGCAATACTAAATAAGATACTAATTGCAGAAAAAGATCCAAAAATGCCTAAATTTCCAGCATCCAGGACTTACAAAATAAGTGTCCCTGGTTTCTCTAATGTTTGGTTAAAGGATGAGAGCACGAATGAAACTGGTACGCATAAGGATAGAATGGCTTGGGAAATTGTAATGGCTTACAAAGAAATTTTAATCGCAAAAAAAGAAGGCTTTCACGATAATCCTATTCCCTCTTTTTCAATTATTAGTGCTGGTTCTGCTGCTCTAGCAATCCAAAATCAGTTAAGAAAATATAATCTGCCTAACTTAAAAATTTTGACTGATGACGAAACTGATAAAAAAGTGTTGAATTGCTTAAAAAAATTAGGTTGTGAAATCTTTATCACAAATCTGGATGAAAGACCTCTAACTCCTAATGATGTCTTGTCTTTGACAAATAATGTTAATGGTTTTGATCTTACCTCAAATACTGGTTTGGATCCATCATTGCGTTTTTATGATTGGCTTAGCTATGAAATTCTTAATAACAACCCAGAATATGTTTTTATCCCATTTGGGACTGGTCAGCTTTATGAGAATGTTCTTAACACCTCTAAATTAATTTTAAACTCAAAGTCGGTCGACAAAGTTTATACTGGCAATAAAAAAGCAATTAAGAAATGCAATTTTTTTGGAGCTACAACTAATTTTAAAAAAACAAAAGCTGTTAAGCTATTTGCTCCATTCAGACCATTTACTTCTATTTCAAATGATGTTGTAAGGCTTTATTCTTTAAGGGGCCTTTGCGGAAATAAGTCTAAAATTTATGAAGTTGAAGAAAAATATATAGAAGAAGCTTATGATTTTTTTAAAAAAAGTAATATTAATGCAGAGCATTCTGCTGTTGCAGGATTAGCTTTATTATGTCAAATAAAAAATATTATTCCGAAAGATGCTAAAATTTTAATATTAAGCACTGGGAAAGCAAAATTTAATTTTGTTAATTCTTAATACTTCTCCTTATATCTTCCACGAGATTCAACTTTTTTTAGTTGACTCAAAACAGCTTTAGAATTTTTTGAGATTGAATATCCTTTTTCTACAGCTTTCCAGAGTTCTTGCCAGTGTTTAAAGTGTTTTGCTTCTAGCGCTTGTTTCAACAAATGCAAATCAACTGCTTTGTCTTCTATTTTATGGCTTATGAATCCTAGCCCAAAATCAATAAAGAAGACCTTGTTTTCTTGTAATATCATATTAGAAGTTGTTAAATCTCCGTGAATTATGTTTTCATCATGGAGTTTTGCAATTGATTCACCAATTTTTTTACAAACTTCCAATCTATTGTTTAATTCATCAAGATGTTCTGAAAGCTTTTTACCTTCAATCAAAGGCATAATAATCTGGTTTTCCTTTTCAGATTCTATTGGCTTAGGAGAATTGATTATTTTTGAGGCTTTCTCAAGAAGTTTGGTTTCAGCTTTTGTTCTTCTTTTCCTGATTGAGTCATCCAACTCTTTTAATCTGTAAGATTTTTTCACTCTGTTTTTAATTATAAAATTGTTTGAGAGAATTATCTTGGCCTCTGCACCTTGCTGGATTATTTTTGTCATTTCACTCTTCATACCTTAAACTTATGAGCAGAACTATCAAAGAAATTATGAGTCCAGAATCAACTACCAAGCAGTATTTACAATAACTTTTTAGGACAAAATGTTGTAGATAGAGAAAATACATTGCTATCAGCGCTCCGAAAATGACTCCAAGGTTTATTATTATTTTTTTCTCTTTTGTCGGTTTTATTATATGCAGAAGTGTAAGAACTGACAAGAAAAGAAAAATGAATACACCATAAACACTGCTTTTTATTCCAAATATGTACCCATATTTTGATGTAGTCACAGTGTCACAGCCGCTAGTGCATATTGGTGGAGTTGCTTGTGTGGCCAGTATAGCTGACACTACTAAGGATAAACTAAAAATTACCCAAAATATCTTGTATTTGTGTTTCATAGGCTTATTATTAAACTGATATTTAAATATCTTGATCTTTACATTTTAAACATCTTTTTCTTGCCGAATTTTTTTGCCATTTTCATAAGCTGCTTTTGGCTTATTCCCTTACTTTCATCAAATCCTGATTGAGTCTTTACAAATTCATTCAGCATATCATATTGTTTTAACAAAGACTTTATCTCATTTGTTGTCACACCTGCCCCTTTGGCGATCCTGTTTATTCTTGAATGTTCTTCCTTAAACAAATCTGGATTTTGTTTTTCTTCTTTAGTCATGCTTTTAAGAATATGCTCCCATCTTGCAATTTTTGTCTGTTGGTTTTCAAGCATGTTGTCAGGAATCTTAGCCTGGCCTAATCCTGGGATCATTGACTTTATCTTGTCAAAACTTCCAATAGCGCTCATGCTTTTTGTTTGGGCTATAACATCTTCAAGGGAGAGTTTTCCTTCTTCTAATTTTGATTTTAATGCTTCTTGTTCGTCTTCCCCCGTAATCGATTTTATTTTTTCAATCAATGTTTCCAAATCTCCCATTCCAAGAAGCCTTGAAAGGAAGGATTCTGGATTAAAAGATTCTAAGTCGTTTACTTTTTCTCCTGTTCCAATAAAATAAACTGGAGCCTTTGTTTCTGCACATGCCGTCAAAGCTCCTCCTCCCTTGGCTGTGGAATCCATTCTTGTAATTATTATCCCAGAAATATTTACTGCGTCTATAAACTGCTGTGAGAGTGTTTTTGCTGCCTGTCCGATATCTGCCGGCATCACTAAAATTGTTTCAGTTGGGCTAATTGATTTTGACAAATCCTTTATCTCTTTAACTAGTTCATTGTCGAGTGTGTGTCTTCCAGCCGTATCAATCAAAACGACGTCATAGTCTTTTAGTTTGTTCTCAAACTTTTTCCAGGTTTTTAGTGCGTTGTTTTCATCAAAGTCAACAAAACAATTTAGCTTGTGTTTTTCGGCTAGCTGTTTTAATTGTTCTTTTGCGGCCGGTCTGTGGACGTCCAATCCAACCAATGCCACTTTATTTCCTCTTTTTGCATAATAATTTCCTAACTTTGAAATTGTTGTTGTTTTTCCCGCTCCGTACAAACCCAAAAGCATTATTCTGTTTTGTCCTTTTTTCAATTCTAGCGGGGCGTATTTTCCGAGAACATTAACCAACTCATCATGAAGCACTTTTATCAAATGCTCTTTTTTTTCTATGTTTTTTATCCTTTCATCAAAAGCTGCTTTTCTTATCTTATCACTTAATTCTTTTACCAAAGCTATGTTGACATCTGCTTCAATTAGCGCTCTTTGCAAATCTCTGACTATCGTTTCAACAAGATTTTTGTCAAGAAATATGGCATTGGCTATCTTATCTGTAGTTTTTTTTAGCATATCTCCTAGTTTGCCGAACATAGAAAATCAAGGAAAATGGGAGTTAATAAATTTTGGGTTGTTGAGTTACAAACCCAAATCATCAAGAAATTTTCTCTTGTCAAAAGAAATTAATGAGCCGTATTCCTGACCTATTCCAAGATAAAGTATTGGTTTTTTTGTGACGTAGCTAACTGACAACGCCGTGCCGCCCTTTTCATCTGTGTCCGCTTTTGTTAAAATAATCCCCTCGATTCCTATCGCCTCGTTAAATGACCTTATTTGTTCTATAGAATCATTTCCAGTAATTGATTCTCCTACGAAAATCTTTAAGTCTGGTTTGCAGACTTTTGATATCTTCTCAAGCTCTTTTAGGAGATTTTTTTCAGAATGCATTCTTCCGGCGGTGTCAATTAAAACAACATCGATGTAATTTTTCTTTGCGTAATTTATTGCATCAAAGCCAACAGCGGCCGGATCTGAGCCGTAATCTTGTGAAATGACTTTTATATCTAATTTTTCCCCATGTTTTTTTAATTGCTCTATTGATGCCGCCCTGAATGTGTCTCCTGCTGCAAGAACGCAGCTAAGCCCTTTTTTCTTGAAATTATATGCAAGCTTTGCAATTGTTGTTGTTTTTCCTGTTCCATTAATCCCACAGAACAG
This sequence comes from Nanobdellota archaeon, assembly GCA_038046245.1. Taxonomy (GTDB): domain Archaea; phylum Nanobdellota; class Nanobdellia; order Pacearchaeales; family GW2011-AR1; genus JBBSXB01. Next base: position 5,054 of record JBBSWO010000011.1, read on the forward strand.
AATAACGTAAGGCTTTTCCTTTTTATCAACTATTTTTCCCTCAATTGAAAAAGGGTCAATTAGCAGCTTTTCAATTATTTTCCTTAAAGAATCTTTTATTTCACTTTCTAACTCTTTTTTTAGAATCTCTTTGCCAACAATTTCCTTTCCCAGTTCTTTTATTATTTTGTCAGCAGCTTCAAAGGCTACATTATTCTCTATTAAAAGCATTTTCAAGTCTTCAGAATATGCTTCAAAATCTTTTTCACTAATCTTGACTTTGGATATTTTTGAAAAAACTTTTGAGAAAAATCCTTTTTTTTCAGGCTCTTTTTTCTCTTCTAGCTCCTCTTTTATTTCCTGTAATTTCTCAATATCTGGCTCGTATTTCAGTTCTCCAACCTCAAATTCCATTGGGATGGGAATTTCTTGCGGTACTTCTTCAGATTTTTCTTCTGCTTCCTCCTCTTTCTTTCTGGACTTTTCTTTCTTTTCTTTTTTCTGTGGCTTTTCTAGTCTTTCTTTTTTTATTTCTTCTGCTGGAGCTTCCTCTACCTTTTCTTCTGCTTTCTCTGTAAAGCTTTTCGCCCAACTTTTGAGTTTTTCTTTAAGTTTGGAGAACATAGAAAAACAAGTGAAATAAAGGTTAATAAATTTTGGGTTTGAAGTTTTTGATTAATATTTATAAAGATGTTTGACTTATTTTGCATATGGTGAAAAGTTCAGACTTAAAGTCTTCACATTTCCCTCACAAGTTCGGGAAAAAAGAGGTTTCCAAGATTTATTTGTTCAGACACGGGCAGACAACCTACAATGCTAAAAATATTTTTACCGGATGGAAAGATCCCAGTTTAACGAAAAAGGGAATAGTGCAGGCTAAGAGAGTTGCATGGAAGCTTAAAAATAAAGAGATAGAAGTTGCTTTCCGTTCTAGACTTTCAAGATCAAAAGACACGCTGAAAATTGTTTTGAAACATCATTCGGAGTGCAAAAAAATCATTGAAGATAATAGGATAATTGAAAGAAGATATGGAATTTTGGAAGGGACAACACACGAGGCTTTTATCAAAAGAATTGGGAAAAAACTTGGAGAAGATCTTGCGGCTATCGGAGATTCGATAGAAAATTTGGGCAAAAAAGAAAGAAAAAAAGCGGATTTGTTTTTAGGAGAGCAAGAGTATAATGCAATACATCGAGGTTATAATGTTAAGGTTCCTGGAGGTGAGAGTTTTGCCGATGTTGAAAAAAGGGTTGAAAGCTTTGTGGAATTCTTAAAGAAATTTGTGAAGAAAAACAAAGTTAATGTTGCGATATCTGCTCATGGAAATTCAATAAGGCTTTTTAGAAAAATATGGGAAAACGCCTCAAAAGAAGAGGCAATAAAATGGATTATTCCATACGACAAAGTCTATGAGTATGAAATTAGAGTCTAGAATCTAAATTTATATAAAGAATAGGCACTTTATTTATCGATGAAAGCGAACTTTCAGTTCTCATTCATTCTAAACTGCATGAGGTTATTAGAATGAAAGGTGTTCTGTTGATTATTGACGGAATGGCGGATCTTCCTAACGAGCAACTTCAGGGGAAAACTCCTTTGGAAGACGCTCACACTCCAAACATGAATTTTTTAGCTGCAAGGGGAAAACTCGGAATTATGGATCCAGTGAAGCCGGGATTTGCTCCAGAATCTGAGCAGTCAATTCTTAATTTTTTTGGAAATGACCTTATGTTTGGCACAAGAGGGCAGTTAGAAGCTATTGGAGAAAATATAAACCTCATGAGGGGAGACATTGCGCTAAGGGCAAATTTTGCAACGGTTGATTCTTTAAATGATGGGAATATTCTTGACAGGAGAACCGGGAGAACGTTAACTGCTAATGAGATAGACTCTTTGGCAAAGGCGATAAGTAAAATTCAGCTTCCATGCAAATTCACCTTTAAGCCAACTGTCCTTCATCAGGCTATCTTAGTTTTCAGAGGAGGATTTTCTGATAATGTCTTGGGAAATGATACAACTTACATCCAGGGTAAAACAAATAGAATAACGAAAGTGAGAAAGTCAATTCCTTTGGATGACGAAGACAATTCTAGATTTACTGCAAACATACTCAATGAGTTTGCTGAAAAGGCTCACGACATCCTAGAGAGTCATCCTGTAAATCAAGAGAGGAAAAGGAATGGACTTCTTCCAGCTAATTATATTTTGTTTAGGGGGGTTGGAGTAGATTTTCCAAAATTAAAGCAGTACAAAAATTGGATGTCATTTAGTTATTTTCCGCTTGAGAGGGGATTTTCAAAGGCAAGTGGAATGCAAGTTTTTTCTTTTGATTATCCTAAGTTGAAAAACATTGATCCGTACTCAGTCATATGGGATGGATTAAGGAGAGCGTGCAATTTGGCAGTAAACATAATTCGGGCAAATCATAGAAAGTTTGATTATGCATACATACACATTGTCGAGCCTGATATTCCGGGGCATGATGGCAAACCATCTGAGAAGAAAGCAATGATAGAATATATTGATAGCACGCTGGTCAAATTTTTAAAAGATTTTGCAACGGTAAATCAAATCAAAGTTGTTGTCACTGCAAATCATTCAACTCCCTGCAGCCTTAAAGATCACTCTGCGGACCCTGTTCCATTGCTTTTCTATAATTCCTCGATTCCAAAGGAAAATGAGTTTTCTGAAGTGAATGCTAGGAAAGGAGAATTGGGAAGAATTTTGGGAAAAGATCTTCTGAACGTGACAGGGTTTGACAGGTAGTTCCCACAATAATAATCATTAAAAACCTGTGCTTTTTACTTCTTTTATGATAACATACAATGATATCTATGAGGCAGCTAGAAAGGAAAGATACACGGAAAATTTACAGAATTTGTCGAAGGATTTCATTGAGAGTGTTTCTGCCTATATAAAAGATAAAAAGGGCATTGTGTCAAAACAGGATGAGGGATTCTCTGACATAATAATAAAGACTAAAAAACAACTCGAGAATGCTATAACTCTTTTCAAAGAGCTCATGATAAGGAGAAGAAAGAAAATTCTTAATTTGGTTCTGATTGCTTCTGAGACAGGTATATCAAAACAGGATTTTGATAACATGCTTTCTTTTGAAAAGGATCTTTTTGAGGAACTTATGAAATGTGTTGAAGGGGCAGATAAGAAACTGGATAAGTCTTTGAATGGGGGAGAAGAGCAGAAAAAAGCAAACGAACTTGTTTTGTTTAAAGAGAAAGTCAGCGAGTTTGTGGATTTTGATGGGGAAAAGGTCGGGCCTTTCGAAGAGGGACAGATTGCAAACATTCCTAAAGAAATCTCAAAAATTTTAATTGAAGACGGAAGGGCCGAGATAGTTAATGAGTAGAGTTATTCTAAATCAAGTTTTTGTAAGCGGAAAAACTGAGATTGTTATAAGCAGAACACCCAAGACCCCCAAGATTGCCGCCTCGACAAAACTCTCTTGGTTCAAAAAATAAAGTCCGGCCAATATCATTACAGATCCTATTATTGCAAAAATGGCCCTATACCAATATCCTTTTTTGCCAGTTATCATTAAATATACAGGCATGGGGGATATTTAAGTATTAGGGTTAAATGTTTTTGTAGAGAACATTTCGCAAGCCTGCGCTGGAAAATTGAAAATTTTCCGCGGCATTCTTTTTTGCTTCGCAAAAATCTGGACTGAAAAACAAGTTTTTCGTCTCAGTCTTCCTAACTTCGTTAGTAAGCCTGTGGAGAGAATTGAACTCTCGACCCCCGGTTTACAAAACCGATGCTCTACCCCTGAGCTACACAGGCATATACAAAATAGTTAGAAATATATGATTTAAAAGAGTTTTTATCTTACTTTTCCTTTTCAACTTTAAGGACTCTCACTTCACAGAGTGAAAGGGGGTAGATCTTCTTTAACCTCAAACTAAGGGGCTTCTGGAGTTTTCCAGTTAATATATCTCTGAACATTGTTTCTGCAGTTTTGTCTTTTGAATACTCAATAAGGTCTTCCTTAACTTTTATTCTTAAAGCGTTTCTGACTGCTCTTGAAACTTTTCTTCTTGTAACCAAGAAAGGTTTTATCCTTATTGTGGCGTCTTTGCATTCACATGAGAAAGAACTTTCAACATAGTTTGTTCCTTTTCTTACCATTTTTCTTAAAAAGGATGGGAGAATCTTGAATTCTCTAGGAATTGTTTTTGCTTCATTACCTTCAACTTTTATTTTTAATTGCATCAAAGTGTTTTTACCTCTAAGAAGTCTTGTCAAATCATAATTTATTATCCTTCCATCCAGCTCTTTTAGTTCAAAAGCGTAAAGTTGGGTTGTCGTGTTGAGCAGTGGAATTTCCACGTCAAAAAACTTTTTTCTTTTTTTTGTAATTGCCATTTTATTCCTGTATTTGTTTTCCTGCTCTTTTATTTCTTCTTCCTTGCCTGTACTTTGATTTGTTACATACAGTGCATGTGTAGATTATATTTGTCTTTTTGTTTGTCTTTGTTTTTCTTTTGTTTTTTGATATTGCCGGTTTAGAACCCCATTTGCCCTTATTTCCAATACCTCTTCCTAATCCTCTTGCTTTAGCTCTTGTAATTGAACCTCTTGTAAGCGTTCCCCTCTTGAATCCAGTACTGACTAGCTTTATTTTTTGATTTGTTTTTTTCTTACAATAAGGACAAAATCTTTTTGTCGTTTTTGGGAACTTCATAATTTGATGAGAAAAAGTTTATTTTTAAAGCTTTAGATTTTGGGAAATTGAAAATATGGCCTCGCCCAGGATCGAACTGGGGCATTGTCCACGTCAAGGACATGGTCTACCATTAGCCTACGAGGCCTCTAAAAACCTGCGGTTTTTAATCCTTCAAACGGCTTTCTCTCTTTGCCTCTGATGGAAGTCTGTTAAACTTAAATAAAAACTTTGGTTTTGTGCAAAAAATCAAACTTTTAGAAATATTTAAATATAGCTGTTGTGTTTTTTTATCATGGTAAGGTCAGGTAGTAGAAATTTATTGTTTGTACTTTTTTTACTATTTGGATTGTACTTTCTTAATTACGGGTTTGGATTTATAGCTCTACCAAAAGGTATGGAGGTTGTCAATAAATGGATAATTGGTATTGGCGGAGTTTTGATTCTTTTAGGTGGTATTAATTATCTGAGAGCAAGCAGATACACTGTAAGATACTAATTGTTTCTAACAAACTTTATATATATAATTTAACTGGTTTCTTCATGTTTGGAAAAAGAGGGAACTCGCGATCTGATTTTGAAATCAACAAGAGAATTTTGCCAAAGTCAAATCTTTCGCAAGTCACGATTTTTGTTATTATTGCACTATTGATAGTTGCAGTAGTTGTTCTTTTTTTTGTGTTCAAAAGTGGTGTAATAAAGCAAGAGCCTGCTCCTGTTTCCGGTGAGCCTGCATACACTTCTTTTTTAAGTTGTATTGAGGGTCAAACTGCAGGAGGCATAAAAATTTTGGAAAGTCAGGGAGGTTATATTGAAACTCCTGATTTTGAACCTGGCTCAAGATATATGCCGTTCTCAAACCAACTGGATTTTTTGGGAAATCCTGTTCCTTATTGGTATTATGTTTCTGCAAATAATATACAGAGGAACCAAGTTCCTTCAAAGAGTGAGATGGAGGACCAAATAGCAAAGTTTGTCGAGGGGAAAGCAAGAGACTGCGATTTTTCTTCATATACCTCTCAAGGCTACGAGATAACACAAGGGACCCCTAAGGCTTCTGTTAGCATTAAAGACCATGAGGTGGATGTTAGTTTAGAAATGGATTTAACTGTGAACAAAGCTGACAGCAATTCTAATTTTAAGAATCATGAAATTGTTGTTAAATCAAATTTTGGTGAACTTTACAACTCTGCTTTAGCAGTCTATAACAAAGAACAGAGCGACATGTTTTTGGAAAATTATGGCATTGATACTCTAAGACTTTATGCTCCCGTAGATGGTGTGGAAATCTCCTGCAGTCCTCTGACCTGGAATGCCGATAATGTTTTCAGCGACTTACAAGATGCAATTGAGACCAACACGATTTCAATAAACTCAAATAAAGACAAGTATTTCCAAGTCAATGCTGCAAATGTTCCTGTAGATGTTAATGTGAAGTTCTTAAATTCAAGATCTTGGCCTTACAGTTTTGAAGTAAACCCAAGCGAGAGCGCTTTGCTTATGGCTAATCCGGTTGGAAATCAACCTGCTTTTGGAATTTTAGGATTTTGTTACGTTCCTTATCATTTTGTTTATGATGTAAGGTATCCTGTTCTTGCACAGGTTTCAAAGGGAGATGAAATCTTCCAGTTCCCTATGGCTGTTGTGATATTAGGAAACAAGCCAAGGCAGCCTTTAAGAGGCGAGAATTCTCTTTTAGGAGTTCCTGAACTTTGTGAAAATAGCAATACCTTAACTTCCGTGAAAGTTTATGATTCAAACTTAAGACCTGTTAACGCAGACGTTTCCTTCGAATGTCTTGGGACAAAGTGTAATATTGGAACAACCAGCAACGGGGTCTTGGAAAAAGATTTTCCTCAATGTGTCAATGGTATTGTAAGAGTCAGGGCTGAGGGATACAAAGATGCCGGCGAAATTTATTCTAGTGTTGATGAAGGAGAGGTGAACATAATACTGGACAGAGTTTATGAAAAAGAAGTTAAGCTAAGTGTTGACGGAAAGCTATATTCTGGAAATGCATTAATTTATTTTACTTCGAACAATGTAACTAAGACTGCTGTTTATCCTAGCCAGAATAAAGTTGAACTTGGCGAGGGGCAATATGAAGTACAGGTTTATATTTTTAAAAACTCATCTATAAATATCGCCTCAAGTGTGACTGAGCAGTGTGTTGATGTTCCAAGAGGAGGACTTCTTGGAGCAATAGGATTGACAAAAAAGAATTGCTTTAGTGTGGAAGTTCCATCACAGATAATCTCTGATGCATTGTCTGGCGGAGGAAAAGAATTTTATTATGTTTTAGAGAGTGAACTATCAAACTCAAAGAGTGTTGACATAAATGCTGGAAGTTTGAAAACTCCTACAACTCTTGAAGACTTACAGAATAATTATCTTATGTTTGAAACTAAAGGACTTGACATTTCATTTGAATGAGAAATAAAATATTTTTTGTGACTTTTGGAATTTTACTAGTTGCGACTTTGCTAAGCACAGTTTCTGCAGAATACATGAAGTCAGGAGTACAATATTCTTCTCCAGGGTCTTTTGGATTGTTTGGGGGAAGTACTTCTATAGACAGAAGTGCTTGTGAGGCTGGGCAGGATTTTTTTGTCCAAGTCTCTCCATTAGGTTGCACTCCTGTTGTTGTTAGAAGTGACTTAATTGAAGAGCAGAACGTTGCTGTTTTCTGTCCTTTGGTTGCAACAAAAGCAAATCCTTTAATCGGAGTCGACTCAATAAAGGATATCAGTTTCAGGCTTGTTAATAGTTCTAACTACATATCTGGAATAAGCTTTATTCCTGCAAAATCTGCACTTGGAATAAATGAAAAATTAAATTCTCCTGCGCTAAATAATATCGGATATGCAGTCATAGTCTTAAAGGAGCAGAAAAATGCTTCTTTGATGCCAGATTATGTTGATGGAAAAATTGAGGCTACAATAAGATACGACATAAATAATGCTTTTGGAATTGGAACATCGACTTTTTATCTTCCTAGTTTAGATGACGATGCTTGGGAAAGCCAAAAGGCAAAATATTCTTTTATGCAAGGAAAGTATTATGTAAAATCTGATGGGATAGATGAAGAGGGTGCTAGAATTTCTATATATGATGATACAAAAAAAATCTCGAGTGTTGATTTGAAAAAAGGACAGACTTCCAACGTTATTTATCTTCCTGGAATGGATTGTTATTCTGGTTTGAAGTTAAAACTTAGTGATCTTAGTGTGCCAGATACAAGAGCGACGTTAAATGTTAATGGAGAAATTTTTGAGGTTGCTGAAAACGGAAAGTTTTTAGACAATAAGTGTGGTGTCAAAGATTTGAAAAGATATGGAGTTTATGAAAGTGTAATCATCTCATGCAAGGCAGACACGAAAACACAAGACTTTTCTTTGACTATTTCTCCTAAGGTTAAACTGAACTTTCCTGGAGCTAAAGAGGAAGGATACCAAATTGGTGAGTATCTTTTCAGTTACACTGACAGCGGTAAATTAAAAGGGGTATACCTTGGATTCGTCGGCAGCCTTCAAGATTCCAGAAAAGAAAAAGATCTCTATGTTGTTCTTGTTGAAAATCCGCAGGTGAGGGATAAACTTACTGATGATGAAATTTCCAAAGTTTCAAGAGTCGCTGAATCTTACAGGACGGAAAAAAATTCAGTCAGTATTGGAGACCATGTCACTCAAACTAGCAAAAGTGTTTTGGGAGCTTTGACAGGAGGTCTTGAATGGATAATAACTGGAAAAAGCTATCACTATATAACTTACAGTCCGAATGGGGAGAATGTAGGTGGAAATAATGTTGTACTAGCTGGATTTGCTGGTGCTAAAGATGAAAGCTTAAGTTTAGAGGTTCAAGGATATTATGATGATGCAAATGCTGATTACGACAAGATTATAGACAGTTATGGCAGTGAGAAAAGTAGTGAAGATTCAAGTTTCGGTGAGGACGCTTTGTATGCAAAATTAAATTTGGCTAACAATCTGAGCCAGAAGAGAACACTTTTTGATCTTTGTGAGCAATTCAAGGAAAAATATCCAGACTCTAGGAAAAATCTCAAGATATGTGAGGGTTATAATTTGGCAAATAGCGAGAGATCAAGCAATTATGTTGTAATAAATGGAAGAATTAAAGACATCTCTTTAGAGAACGTTTACGAGCCAACATATGATGATTACGGCGCAAAAATTCTGGTAAATGGCGAGTCGTATGAATTCACGAAAGATGAAACTAAATATCTTGAAGGCGGGCAAACTACTTCTGGAAGTTTAGATAAAACTTCTTTTACGAATATTGTTAATTCAAAACTTGGCTCACAATGTTCACAATATGCAGACAATATTTTTGACTTTGCAAACAAATATAATATTGATCCTTTGTTATTAGCTTCTTTAATGAAACAAGAGAGTAATTGTAATGTTAATGCTGTCTCTTCTGCTGGTGCCGCGGGGTTGATGCAGATTAAGAGTTTTGAAATGTGCAAAGGAATAGGAGTTTCTAGTCTGAATGATTTGAAAGACAATAAAAAGAATATAGAATGCGGTGCAATAATATTAAGTTCAAATTATAATACTTATGGGCAAACAAGTTCAGTGAGCTTATATCAGTCGAGGATTAAACAATATTGTTCTGACACGACTTATCAAACCAAATATCTAAACTATCAAGGATGGGATGCTGCATTAAGAGCTTATAATGGACTTGGTTGTTCTACTGGGGCAGATGTCAATTATGTTGAAAACGTGAATGCAATTTATAATCCATTAAAAACCTCTTCTCCAACTTTTGCAACAACCTCTGGAACAAAATACGTCCATCTTGTTGGACTTGGAGAGAATTATGCAGATATAACTATTTCCGGAGTTTCCGGAACAAAGAGAGTTACCAAAGGAGTTGTTGAGGATTTTGGGAGTGGTTATACTTTTACATTGGAACAGGTAAACTTACAAAAGCTCGCTAAGGTTACAATTGACCCTCAGGTAGATAATGCTGGGAGCAAGGCAATAGTTCCATTTAAGATCGGAATTGAAAAGAGGACGATAAAACTTTCTCCTGAGAAGACAAAAGAACAAATCGATAAGTTGAACACTAGAATTGCGAAGTGGGATGATTTAACTAGCAAACTTGGAAGAGTTGTTACGACAATGAAGACTGCATGCACGGCTACTGGAGCAGTATTGACTATTAAGAATTTCATAAACGGACTGAGTGGAAAGGCCATATCAAGAACTGCAGTCATGAGGAGTGGTGGAGGATGGTATGAAAAATGTACTGATTTAGTCAATCAGGGAAAATACAACAATATAGATGTTTGCTTGTCTGAAAATTCTGCTGCGATAGAACAAGATGTTAATGCTTATAATGATGCAATAAACAAACAGAATGCCGACATTAAACAATTGCAGGACAATAGTGGCTGCCAGACGAATGGAATTTTGGGGGGAAGAACAATTAATGATGGCTGTTTCTTAACAAAATATCTTGAGCAGGCAAAACCAAACATACAAAAATGTATCGCTGAAAAGTATCCTAATGGTGTTGATCATCAAGGGAAAATAATAAGCGGAACAGAATTTGTCAACAACCTCAATGAGAAAACAATAACAATAGAAGAGTTAAGAAATCTTGAACTTAACTGCGAGCTTAATGGTGGTTTGATCGGAAGCATGGCTGACAAGGCTTTGACTAGCAGTATAGTTGATATTAATGTTAATGCTGATATTGTTAATAAAATTACTGAAGACAGCATCAAGTACAGCGTAAAGCCTGATTATGTTTACAGCCAGAATACAAGAAAAATAGAATTTACACAAGATTACATTTTAGAAGATTTAATTTATGGGGGATATTTCACCTCTCTTGCTACTTCAAATTTAGAGATTAGTACCACAGATCACGTTAGGATTGTTGGAGACATCGGTTCCAATAACAAAAAATATCTAGTTGTTTTAGATAAAGACAATCATGTTTCTAAAACTTATGAAATGGACAGCTCTGGTTCTTTTATAGACCGAGGAGTAAATCCTTTAAATATAGATTTCAAGAAAGTGACTTCAAAAACATACGACAATGTCTACAAAAATCCACAAGTCAGATATTTTGAGACAGATCCTTACAAAGGATTACCTGCAATTGTTCCTGTCGATGTTGATCATGGATGGTACGCTGTTGCAAAACAGACTCTTCCTGTTTTTGGAAATGTAAAAGTTTATGATGACTCTGGAAGGATAAACAGCTTTTATGTATGTAATGTTGGAGAAAATGGATTGGAGGAGAATATGGGGCTTGATGACAAATGTGAATTAATAAATCTTAACACTGGACAGCCTTATGATCAGATATTTGGATTGAATACGCAAGACGCGTCTGCACTTGTCAAAAAAGCAACTAATGCTTATTATGATGCTAAGACAAATTACGGACAGAAAGAAGTTGTTATTGCTGGAAAGAAATATCCAGTTGGCGAACCAATGGTGGATGTTCCAGACATAAAATGTCAAGACATAATGCCTGCTTCAGACTGCAAGATTTTATTCAATGTCTGTGACCCTGTTGTCTGTCCTTCATCAAGATGTAACTTTGGGGGAGACTATAATGTTAAAGATGTTATACAGAGCGGAGTTTCCGGAAGTTTGTTGCTTTGTTCCAAGAATTGGATTTTGGCAGGAGGAGATGTTGTCGTTCCTGTCTGTTTAAGCGGGCTTCATGCCGGAATGGAAGGATGGAACGAAGTGCAGAAATCTTATAGAGACTGCTTGCAGAATAGTTTGCAAACTGGACAGATGACTGGTATTTGCGACGAGATTTACAGTTTACATGCGTGTGAGTTTTTCTGGAGAGAAGGTTTACCTTTGACAAAATATGTCGCCTCTAAAGCTTTGGATGTTGTTACAAACCAAAATGTCAAGGGTGGTGGGGAATATTTGAGCACTAAGAGTGCTTTGGATAATGCTGACAAATCAGTTAAATTCTTCACCCAGTATTATGCTCAGAATTCATTCACCGCATTCAAGGCAAGAAGTGCGGAGGAAGTTGGAACTCCTGTTTGCAAGAATTTCCTTTCTTTAGTTGCACCAAATATGGACAACTTTATAGATACGTTGACAGAACCAGATTCACCTTCACAGTTCCATGGAAGATTTGATGAAATCCCTTACACAACAGCAACGAATCCCCCAATATCTCAATATAAAGTTTGGTATTTCATCTATGCTGGAAAAGATAGGGGAGCTTATTACCAAGTTTATCTAAAGGAAGGGCCTGAGAGTTCCTATTATCAAGATACTGGCAACAGAAGAATTGTTGCTGATGGCTATCTTGCAGCTGGAGAAAGAGTTGACGAGACTCCAGATTTCACAGCCCCTTCTGGATATAAACAGCTTTGCATAAGAGTCAATGAGCAGGAGAATTGCGGATTTAAACAGGTGTCGACGGAGTTTGCAGTCAATTATGTAAAAGATTTGTATGTGGCGCAGGAAGCAAATAAAACGAACATTGTAGGAACTAAAGACTGTATTTCTGGATCCCCTAGCTTGTATTCTGCCCTAACTCCAAGCAGCGAGGGAGTTGTTTCTGCGAGTTTGTCACAAATCACAGGCAAGTCTGCAATATATGATCAGGGAATAATAAGAATTTGTGCAACGGATAATCCTGGAGTGGGAAGTGATGCTTATGTTGGAGTTGTTGATAAACAAAGATGGCGTGAAGTTGGAAAATGTGACGGCAACTTGAAATGTTGGCTTGATACAGACAGTGTCGCTAATGTTATTGATGGAAAAACTCTTAGGGAGGGAGTTTTAGGTAATACTGCCCAGAATCAGCTGGATATATTAAAGAATGAAAATGGCTATCTTAGCGAGGGTGGTCTTAAGACTCTTCTTGATAAATTAAATGAGACAAAAGATCCTAATGAGAGAATAAGAATTGTTAGTGGAAATCTTTCAAAAGTTTTCTTGAGCAATGAAAAAGCGGTCCTCCATCAGATAAGGGGAGATGCTTATGGCGAGTTGGCGAAAGGATTGTGGGGAACACTTGTGAAGCCAAATAATCCAAATAGTGGAACGCCATCAAGTTCAACGCCAAGCACAACTATCTCTAGCGGTGTTGATGGTGAAGTATACAAAGAAGAATTGAATGTTATTTCAGACACTACTTTGGAAAGCATAAACCGTGAATTGATAGATGAAGGAATTGACACTAGCGGGTTATCTAATGATGAAATCATACAAAAGTACGAAGAGATAATTCCTAAATTGACTGGAGGGTATACTGAATTTGTTCTGGAAGAGGGGGGAATATCTAACCCAGTTACTAGCTACTATCTCTCTAATGGAGTGTGGAATTTTGCACTCGGAAGGACCTTTTTGCTTGGAAAAACGGATTGGAAAAGTTATCTTTGGAATTATAAGTTTAGAGAAGCAAGCAACAATAAATTGATTGGGTATGAAGATGGAACTTTATTTACCATTCTTAATCTTAAAGACAAAAATTATGATCAGGCATTAAAGATATTTTTAGATGAGGTTAGATTTAATAATGGTAAAGATGGTACTGCTTGCATTGCTGACAGGCTAAGGTGTGCTAAATTTTATACGGATACTGTTGAATTTGGGTTCCGTGATGTTTTTAAATATAGGTCAGAAATTGGAAACAAATTTCTTTTTATAAAGTTTGTAGGAGCTACAATGGGATCAAATATTGGAAAATGGTATTGGTCAAATGATGGAACAACTTATTATCCTTTTGTTGATTTGAATGCAAATGCAGCAGTTACTGGACCTGGAAATTGGGATTATTACAGATTTTACATAGTAAATTCTAATCTTTACTCTTTGGCTGGAGATGACAAGGGCTTTTATGGGGGTGCAAAAATCATTTTTAATTTTAACAGAGAGTTAAATTACGAGTTTGTAAAGAATAGGCCTGTAGAAGTTCCTAAGATTGATATTCCTCTTCCAGTTGAGGAGCCATTTACTTTTGAGTTTAGTCAAGAGATGATATCTAAAGGTGCTGTGAAAATTACTGAGAATAAAATTATAGTTTTAGGATTTGAAGAAACTTTGAAAAAAGCTGCTGAGAAAGGAATAATTAACTCTAAGTGTGTTGATTTTGCTAGTCAGGTTTTGGTTTCTTCAAAGAAAAATGATATTCCTGACCCATTGCTCTTAGTCGCTTTGATGCAGATAGAATCAAGCTGTGATAAAACTGCTACCTCTGATGGAAAGATTTTCAAAAAGAAGGATGGAACAAAATATGTCATGACGTTTGATCTTGGAGCATCATACGGGCTTCTTGAAGTCAGCGGCAGAACATGGTGCGGGAAACACGGATTGCCTAACGATAAAGACTCTTGCATAAAGGCTCTATATGACTCTCAAACAAATCTGAATTCTGGTGCAGCGATATTAAGTGACTATTATTCTGACAAGAAAGATGGTGTGAATTACAATTCGTGTGGGAGGCGTGTTACGTATTACAATTGGGACGCTGCTCTAAGAGCTTATAACGGGTTTGGATGTTACAAAGGAGCAGAGTATTACGTTGAGAATGTTATGAAGATTTATAACAAGCTTGGAAAGATTGCTGAAGGTAAGAGTGTTAATTAATTTCTAAACCTTTTTATAGAGTTGTTTTCTCGTATTTTAATCAAGCGGAGTTGCCAGAGTGGTCAAATGGGATGGATTAAGGCTCCATTGGCTTAGTGCCTGCGCAGGTTCGAATCCTGTACTCCGCATGATTGCTATTTTCAATAAGATTGATATATTAAACAAAATAAAAAAGAAAAATTATTTCTGGTTTTTGTAGACTACTGCCAGAATTATGGTTATGACGATTGCGCAAACAGCAAGAATCAGATTTGTTGTCCCGCCCCTATAACCCATTAAGAAACCCAAAGCTATACCTAAAAACAGATTTGTTAGCTTGTTTATTTCAACGCCTTTTTTTGCCATTTTACCTCTTTTTTAATGGACTTAATGTCCTTTTTAATAAAGGTGTTAATGATTTATAAATTATTTGATTTGTGGCTTAGCTCAATAATTGTCATCCCACCCGCCCAGCCCATAGAGTGTCTCGCTCCTCTCAGTCGCTCGGAATTAATTTACGTTAATGTAAAAACTGAAGGTTGATTAAATTATATCAAAATTATTACTTATCACACTAATATTTTTATCAGCGAAAAATTAAAATTTTATTTCTTTTTAGAAAGCTCTTTTTCTTTTTGTCTTATTTTGTCTTCTAAGTCTAGTCTTTCAATAAGCTCTTTGTACCTGTTTCTTATTGTTACTTCTGTTATTCCTGCTATGTCTGCAACTTCTCTTTGAGTTTTTTTCTCATCGTTTATCAATGCTGCAACATACAGTGCAGCTGCGGCGATTCCTGCGGGGCCTCTTCCCGAAGTCAATTCAACTCCCTCTGCCTGCTTCAGAACCTTCAAAGCATCATTTTGCGTTTTTGGAGACAAATGCAAAACAGATGAGAATCTTGATATGTAGTCTTTTGGAGAGCTTTGCTTTACTTTTATTCCAAGTTTTCTTATTATAAATCTGTATGTTCTTCCTATCTCTTTTCTTTCAACATCCGATGCTGTAGCCATTTCATCCAAAGTTCTTGGGATGTTGTATGATCTGCAGGCAGCGTATAAACATGCAGCGATTACAGACTCCATGCTTCTTCCTCTTACTAAACCTCTTTGAAGAACATAATTGTATATCCTTGATGCTTCATCCCTGACAACATTTGGGAGATTAAGATATGACGCAATGACTCTTAATTCTGCCATTGCCAGTCTTAAGTTTCTTTCAATGCTTGTTGAAACCCTCTCCTGCCATTTTTTTAATCTTAAGAATTTTCTTGTTTGCTTCGGATCGAGCCTGTAAATATCTGAGATTTCTCCAACATTAGTCGTAAGACCTTTGTCGAATTTTTGGATTGAGGATGGCGCTCCACCCCTTCCTTTTTTTTCAGACTTGTCGAATTTACCTTGTAAATCCATGCCCGTATCTACCATTTTCTCCTCGATAACGAGGCCGCAGTCATTGCAGATTATCTCTCCCAAATGTGAATCAAAGGTCAGATTTACACTATCACATTCCGGGCATCTTTTCACATTTGTCATGGTTAGAATTTTATCGTTAGATTTATAAATCTTTCTATGCGTTTTTGCTTTAAAAAGCTTTGGGTTTGTGTTTTAATGTATAAGAAGTAAAAGTATGTTGTATGCTAAAATCATTTCACAAAAACACCATTGATAACTCCTTCTTGTGAAGGCCTGTTTGTTATTCTTACTTTCCCAGAATCAGTCTCAACTATTGTTCCTTTTGTTATTACATTCTGTCTTGCAAGGAATCTGTTTGAGGGAGTCTCCAAAACGTTTTTTATCTCAAGCTTTTTCCCTGAAACATTCACGAATTTTCCTCTGAACAGGAAATTTTTGATATTTCCTCCTCGTACTCTCATCTTTTTTCTTTTTTCTTCTCCGAGTTTAACCACTCTTGATTGTCCTTTTCTCTCGTAGAGTTTTTTCTTTCTTCGGACAATGTATCTTCCGCCTGTTTTTTTCCTTCCTGTTCTGGTGCTCATTAATTAAAGGATTAAAAATGGTTTAAATAGGTTTCTGTTTAAATCTTTAGAAATATTTATAAACGATTTATAACCCAGATAATTATGGTTAACGGTATTGAGAGGCCATTAGATTTGTTGAACAACTCTAAAGGCAAGGAAGTTTTGGTTTATCTTAAGGGGGACAAGCAGTTCGTCGGGACTTTGTTAGCTTTTGATATCCATATCAACCTTGTTTTGGACAACATAAAGGAAATGGAGAAAGGCGAGATGAAAAGAAATCTTGGCCTGACTTTCTTAAGAGGAGACACGATAATCTTCATTTCTCCGGCTTCTACGGCATTAAAAAAAGAATAGTTAAGCGTTTTTACCTTATTTTCGCAAGGTGGATTTTCGGCGCTTCGAGTTAGCGTATGCTTTGAGATAAATTAATAAACAAAATTTTCTTCCCTATCTCATGGCAGAAAAAGTTAAAATTACATTTTTGGGAACGGCTGACTCTGTGCCAAGTGCTAAGAGGAATCATACGGCAATTTTACTCAGCTACAAGGATGAAAACATTCTTGTTGATTGTGGTGAGGGAACTCAAAGACAGTTTAGGCTTGCTGGTCTGAACCCCTGCAAGATTACGAAACTTTTGATAACTCACTGGCATGGAGACCATGTTTTAGGAATTCCAGGATTGCTGCAAACACTTGCATTTAGTGGTTACAATAAAACTTTATACATTTATGGGCCGAAAGGAACTAGAGAATACATGAATGAAATGTTTAGAGTTTTTGCGTTTTCAGGAAACATATCTCTTAAAGTTGAAGAGATTTCCAACGGAGTTTTTTTTGACAACGGAGAATTTTTTTTAGAGGCTGAAAGAATGCAGCATGGAGTTCCATGTAATGCCTACAATTTTGTAAAAAAAGGCCAGATAAGAATTGATAAGAAAAAATTGAAAAAATCTAAGATTAAAGAAGGTCCGCATTTACAGGAATTGAAGAAAGGAAAAGATATTGTTTTTAATGGGAATAAATATCTTGCAAAGAACCTTGTTTTTAATGAGGAGGGAAAGAAAATTTCATTCGTCTTGGACACTGGAGTTAACGATAGAATAGCTCCCTTTGCAAAAGATGCTGACTTATTAGTTATTGAATCTAGCTTTGATGCGGAATCTATGACAAGGGCGAAAGAATACAATCATCTTACATGTGAACAAGGGGCTAACATTGCGAAGAAAGCTAAAGTAAGCAAGTTGGTTTTAACGCATGTCAGTCAAAGATATGATAATAATCCTTTGAAGGTTTTAAAACAGGCGAAAAAAATATTTAGGAATTCTTTTTTGGCTTCTGATTTTAATGTTTTTGAAGTGTAATAATCCTAAATCCAAAATGAAAAGGTTTTAAATATAGTTTTTTCTTGATTTTTACATGCCCGGGTAGCTCAGCCTGGATAGAGCACCTGCCTTCTAAGCAGGGGGTCGCAGGTTCAAATCCTGTCTCGGGCATTCGTTAATGATTATGCAAGAACGCCCAAGCGTGGTCGTTCTAGGGCATTTTAATTAATTTCAAAATGAAAAAGATAATTTTTGTTTGTAGACATAACAGATTCAGGAGCAAAGTGGCTGAAGCTATTTTTAATAAGTTCAACAAAAACAAAAACATCAAGGCTGAAAGTGCGGGGTTATTTGTTGACTCAACTCATTTATTTATTGAACCTGTTGTAATGAGTGAGATGGAAAGAAGAGGATACAGTCTTGCAGGAACTCCAAGACAGCTTACAAGAGAGCTTGCTGAAAAATTTGATAAAATAATAATTGTTGCTGATGACATGGACAAAGAGTTCTTTTTTGATTTTGAAGGGAAAGTCACACAGTGGAGGATTCCTGACTGTGATGCTTCTGACGTTGTCGGTATTGAAGAAACAATTGACGAGATTGAAAAGAAAGTTAAAGATTTTGCTTTAAAACAGAAGTAATTTTTCTAAAATAGTCTATTTTTTAAAGTCTTGATTTATGATTTTATCATACTCTGCGGAGGTGGCACAGCGGCTACTGCGGTTGCCTGCAAAGCAACTTTTCGTGGGTTCGAGTCCCACCCTCCGCTTACGACGTAAACAAGGTTTACGAAAGTTGACGAAATTCTAAGAATTTAAGTCTTGACGCGAACTTGTTCGCTGGATTAATTTAAAATGCAACAAATAATGCCTGAAAAACAAGGAGTGTTTAAATTTGGAGCTGGTTCTTGGTCTCCTTCTTATTCAGAATTTTTTGGCCCAAGAAATTTTGAAGTTGGTAAAAGATATAGAATTGTTTTAGAAAAATATAAGAAGCCAAATCAAACTGTGACAAGGGAAGGTGTTGTGGTTAGAAACGATGTTGTTCAATGCAACAATGCCCGAGCTCTGGAAATGAGGTGTGTTGAAGAAAGAAGAGGTAAATCTTCTAGAAATGTTAGGCGAATGTATTCTTATTACAAAATGAAAGAGGTCTGGGAATTAGATTAAATCTTCTTCTCTTTTCTTAATTGATAAAGCTTGATTATTATTCCCAAAGTTGC
Organism: Nanobdellota archaeon; assembly: GCA_038046245.1. GTDB lineage: Archaea > Nanobdellota > Nanobdellia > Pacearchaeales > GW2011-AR1 > JBBSXB01. The sequence goes on from JBBSWO010000011.1 coordinate 23,823, forward strand.
CAATGCACACAAATAGAGCAAGAGATAATCTGTTGTTATCATTTTACTTTCTAGAAATCCTTTTGTATCTTCTTTCAACAGCGATAAGAATTGTTGCTGCGAATATTACTGCAATGAAAACATAAACGAATTTGTTGCTTTTGATATAACTAATCCATGCTAAGTCGTTTTGTGGGCTGACTCCTCCAGTGATTCCTGCTGTTTTTGATGCAGAATCGTCTACTGCTCCAATTACATTTCCTGTTCCCGTTAGCCGTACATCCGATCTGATCAAAGAAGTTTCACCGTCACTGACTTTCAAATTGTAGACTCCTTCTGGTGCTACCAGTCGGTATGACGCAGATTCGCCAATTCCTAGATTGGGAGTTTGAGTTCCTGTTGTTTCACCGATTGTTATTTTTATTGTTCTTGTGTAAGGGGTGTTTCCAATGTTTTTTACGACAAGAGTTTCTCCTTGGAGGTCAAAACTTGCCAATTCCTTCCTCCCTATATTAAAAAACTCTATCGCTTCAGTGTTGTCATTTGTTGCTCTTATTATTGCCTGCCCTGAGCTCGCTTCACCCAGTTTAATCGTTGCGATTTGTTTTGAGGAAACTGTCACTTGGGTTATTTTTTTTGCAGAGTCCTCTACACTTATGATTATTTGACCGTCAATAGGATTTCCAGAATTATCATATAAAGTCGCTTTGAAATTTATAGGGTCTCCCGCTGAAATCTCTTTTCCGTTTGGAAACTCTATAGTGATTGAATTAGCAGAGATTAATGAGATAAGAAGAATTACGTTCGCAAAAAGTATTATTGTATTTTTCATTGTTCAGAAAGTGCTTGGATATATTTAAACGTTTTTATATTCTCCAAAGCAATAAATCTTAAGAAGAGTGGAAATGATATACTCTTGATTGATTAGTGAAAGGAGGTAAAATGAAAAGAAATTTATTTTTTGGATTGTTAATTTTAGTAGTTTTGGCTAGTTTGGTTTTAGCAAAGCCTGTTTCTAATCCATGCCCTATAAAATCTGACACAAATGTTGTCTTTTATGGACAGACTGGTTTTGGCGGAGTTGGAGATTTAAGCAAATCTTGGATAACTCATTTTCTTGATTGGTGGAAACAGCAAGATCCATCTGTTAAATATGTAATTCTGGATGCAAATGACGTTAAGAGTGATTGCAATCTTGCAAATTATCCTAATGTCAAGGTTTACATACAGCCAGGCGGAAATGCTTACTATCAGCAAAAACAACTTGGTTCTACTGGAAAGACAAACATAAATAATTACATCAACTCTGGAAGAGGATATGTCGGAATTTGTGCCGGATTTTATTACGCTGCTGGAGATTATTACTGGCAAGGAAGTTATTATAACTGGGCAAATCTTCTTGGTAAATATCCAACCGTTGAGGGTTCAATAACAGACATAGCTGATTATGACGCTAATCCTGGTTATGCTTTGACGACTTTAAGCAATGGAGAGCAGATGATTTATTATGGTGGGCCTACGAGAGGCTGGAGACAGACTCCTTCGACTTTTTCAGGACAGGCTTTAATGTCTTTTGCGAACATTCCTGGAAATCTGCCTGCTTCGATAAAATACAACAACATGCTTTTGATGAGTGTTCATGCAGAGGCTTTTGAGAATGATGGAATACAAGGATTGACCTTGGATCAGAGAGTAAGAAATTATGTCTGGTTTGCCAATGCAATTAACAGTGTATCAGAAACAAGCTTTTACGTTCCTGCTTTACCAACTCAAGCTGTCTGTGGAAACAACATCTGTGAAGCTGGAGAAGATAGCTTATCGTGTCCTACAGATTGTTATGTCAGTCCCGGAAATACGACAAACATATTTTTTGAAGATTTTGAATCTGGGCTGGGCAACTGGGTAACGACTGCTGTTTCAGGAGGAAACCCTTGGAGTGTTTCTACAATAGACCCTTATCAAGGAAATTATGCAGAATCAAATCCAATGTCTACAACAGATCCCGCTTCAATATTGGAGAAGGGAATTTCAACTGTCGGTTATGGAAGCATAAAAGTCAGCTATTACAGAAAACTTGTTGGATTGGATGTTGCTGATGATTTCCAGGCAAAATGGTTTGATGGTGTGAACTGGAATGTCTTAGAGCAAACGAATTCAGTCAGTGATGCAAGCTACGTTTACAAAGAATTAACCCTTCCAACAACATCTTATAATAACTCAAATTTCAGGATAAGATTTGAGTGCACTGCTGGTGCTGTTTCAGAGTCCTGCAGAGTTGATAATGTCTTGGTTTCGGGACAATAATTCTTATTTTTATTTTTTATTTCTATTTATTTCTTTATACTTCTATGTAAATCTTTATATTTACAAAGAAAGATTTATAAAAAAGAAAGATCAATCTTAACTATGCATAGCAACAAAAAGAAGGTGACTTTGAGCCTGGACAGCAAAATTTATTCTGAATTCCAAAGATATTGTGAAGATCATGCCATAATGCTTTCCAAGAAAATAGAATTAATAATCAAGGACATTATGAAAAAAAAGAGGGCCTTGATGCTTTTTTTGTTCTCTTTTATTTTAATTTTTTCTTTGCAGGGAATTCTTGGCGATCAGATATTCTTTGATGGTTTTGAAGGCGGTACTTTAGGGGGATGGACTTTGACTGCTGTTTCTGGAGCAAATAATTGGACTGCTTCTACAATAGATCCTTATCAAGGAACCTACCATGCACAATCACAACCGCAATCTACAATAGAACCAGCATCAGTCATGGATATTGGAATTTCTACTTCAGGATATGCAAACATAAAGGTAAACTATTCAAAAAAACTTGTTGGATTAGATTCTGCTGATGAATTTCAGATGGAATGGTTTGATGGAGCCAGTTGGACAATACTTGAACAAACGGGGGCTGTTGCTGAAGATGATTTATCTTATGTTTCTAAACAATTTAGCTTACCTTCCAGTGCAGACAATAAAGCAACTTTTAGAATAAAATTTGAATGCACTGCTGGAGGGGTTACAGAATTTTGTAGAATTGACGATGTTAATGTAACTGGAAATGTAATTGATAATACTCCACCACAATTTTCCAATCACCAGGAAAATCCAACAAATAATTCTGCTTACGTTCAAGGGCAATTTTACGAATTTAATGTTACGATAACTGAATCTAATCTGGCTACAGTCAAGATTAATTTTAATGGAACTAATTATACGAATGTTTATGCAAGGGGCGGAGGCATTTACTCTTTTAACCGATCTGGTTTGGCTGCAGGCACTTATCCCTATTCTTGGTGGGCAAATGACACAAATGGAAATTCCAACTTTAGCTTTTCTAGGGACTATGTCATAACTAAGGCGTCGACCACAACTAGTGTTATAGCGATCCCTAATTCTCCCATCACTTATGGGAACCAAAGCAATTTTTCATGTTCAAACTCTCAAGGGCTTTCAACAACTTTATTTGTTAATGGAATAGACAAATCCAGTGAAAAAAACATTAATCTAACGAGGGCTGCGGGCAGTTACACTGTTAATTGCACTTCTGGAACCAATCAAAATTATTCTGCAAGCTCTCAACAAATTGCATATACAATAAACAATGCTTCTGGTCAAATCAGTTTATTTCTTAATGGCCTTGCAAATAATCTCAGCATAACCTACCCTCAACAGTCTAATTTAAGTGCATCGACAATTTATGGCAGCGTTAGCATTTATCTGAATGGAACAGACGTAACTTCACAAAATAATCTTAACGTGACGAGGGCTGCAGGATATTACAATGTTACTGCTATTTCTTTTGGAGATGCAAACCATAGCTTCTTTTCAATAACTTATTGGCTAAATCTCTCTAGGGCAGCATCTACATGTTCTTTAAATTTTGTTCCAGGGACAACAATAATTTATGGAACGCAGGTCAATGTTAGTGCGAGCTGTACGAATCCTGAAACGTCTTCAAATCTTTACAGAAACAATTCTTCGGTAAACTTTGAGAATGGGGTAAATGTGACTCTTGCTGCTGGATTTTATTCCTATACTGCCAATGTTTCTCAAACGCAGAATTATACTTCGGCCGAAAATACCTCTTTTTTGATAGTGAATAAAGCAGCACCAACCGCAACGTTGACAAGTTCACAATCATGGAGTGTACTTTATGGAATTTCAACTTTAATAAACTCTAGCGAATTGAATGCTGGAGACAGTGATTTAGTCTATGCAGTCTATAGAGATGGTGTTTTTGTAGGAACAAGCGAAAGCGTTGTTCTTGGTGTTGGTTCTTATTCCTACATGCTGAACACTTCTGGAGGTCAGAATTATTCTGTGTCTTCTGTGCTAAATAACAATACACTATTCATCAATAAAGCAGATTCCTCTTCGGGCTTAACAATCTCAATAACTCCTTCATTAAGCGTTAGCTATGGAACGCAGACTAGCGCATCTGCCGCAGAGAGTAATACTGGAGATTCTGATCTAAGCTACAGCTTTTACAGAGATGGAAGCATTATTGCAAATCCGAATACCGAAACACTTAACGTAGGAACTTACATTTACATATATAACGCCTCTGGTGGTGCCAATTATACTGCTGGAAGTGTTAACAAAACACTGACTGTAAACAAGGTCGCTAGCAATATCACTCTTTATTTGAATGGGTCACAGTCTAATCTTAGCGTTTCTCAGTATCAGAGCTTTTCGATTAATTCAACTTTGACGCAAGGAAGCGGAGACATTTACGTATACGTTGATAATAATTTTGTGCATCAGGGAATTCCTCCTTATTACAACTTAAGTGTGTTTAATAGTCCTGGGAACTATAATATAACTGCAATTTACCAAGAAACTCAAAATTATTTTTCATCATCCAAAACATTTTGGGTGAATGTCAGTCCAGCTCCCGATACTTTTGGGCCAAATTTAAATGTCATCAATCCTCAGAACATTGTTTATTATGCAGATCAGGATCTTAGTCTGGATTTTTTAGCCAACGATGCTAGTAATGTAAGCAGTTGTTGGTATAACATTGACGGTGGTAGCAATATTAGCATCATTGGATGTCAGAATACAACTTTCAGTGTTTCTGGAGAGGGGGGGCATAGCTTAAATTTATTTGCAAATGATAGTCTTGGAAACGAGGCTAGAAACTCCGTTGATTTTAGTGTTGATTTAACGGGGGTTTTACTTTCTATATCTGAGCCCCAAGGAATATATAAATCTAGAGCCGGAATTCCAATATCTTACGCTATTGCGGGAAACAATTTGACTTGCTGGTACAGTCTTAATTTTTTGACTGGCGGTTTAGTTATCCCAAACACGACGATTGCTAATTGCACTGGTGCAAGTTTTGACTTATCTTCTGATGGCGATTATATACTAAATCTTTATGCCAATAATAGTTTTGGGACAAGAAATTTTACGAACTCAAGTTTTTCTGTTGATACAACTGTTCCTTCTTCTGGAGGAAGCTCTTCTGGAGGCGGAAGCGGAGGTGGAGGTGGAGGAGCCATTCCTTTGAGATTTGGGTTGTCAATAGGCAATATCAGTGATATAAATGTCAATAATGTTGGAATAAAGAAAATTTTGAGTCTGAAAGCAAAAAATACTGGAACAGGTTATCTTAATGACTGCACATTCAAAAGTAAGGGTCAATATGCTTCTTGGACAACAAAAACTGAGACTAAAGGATTGGCTGCCGGAGAAGAATATGAGTTTATTTTTGATGTGAACATTCCTGAGAAAACTTCTTCTGGGAATTACAAAATTGAAATAGGAGTTGTTTGTAAAGAAGCCAACTCTTCAACTTCTTTTAATGTTGGAATTACAGATAAGGCTTTAGATTTTACATTAGATGGAGTTGAAAGAAGCGGACAAGACAAGGTTAAAGCTGATTATTCTATAACAGAACTTTTGGGAGAAGACCAGAACGTTGACATTCAATTTTTCCTTTACGATAAAGACGGGAAAAAAGTAGGAGACATCAATGAAACAAGGTTTATCAGGAAGAACTCTATAGGACAATTTGAAACCTTTATTCCAATACCCTCTGATTTACAAGGTGAGCTTGGCTTGTTAATAAACTTCAATTCTGAATTGTACTCTGGATTTGTGCAGGAGAAAGTCATTCTTGGAAGCCCTATAAGCGGTTTCACAATATTTGACAGAATTGGTGGAAGAGATAATTTTTTCAGTCTGTTGATAGTCGTGCTATTTTTGGCGTTTGCTTTCTTTGTTGTGAGAAGAATAAGAAGGCACAATGAATCTGCGAAACATCACGCAAGAAAGATGATACATCCTTCAATAAAGAAACATTAGGCTATTTTCTTTGTTTGTCTATTATTTTGACTGCCTTATTTAGATTTAATATTGCTATTAAAACAAAGAGAGTTATCATAAAGTTCATGAAAATGTTTATTGTTTCTAGATTTGCTGTGAAAAAAGGAATAATTTTTGATGAGCTTACTACCCTAGCTGTTCCTCTTATAAAAAGGAGAATCAAAACAACCGAGAGAAAAACAATTGTGTTTTTTAATTTACCTGAGAACCTTTTTGTTAAAGGCAGTATAATAACTAGGCTAACAAGTGTGAAAATAACACTTGCCCATGCTATTAAAGTAAGGATTGGGAACATTTACTCACCTCTTTTTTTTGATCATGTTGTGTTTTAGTAATGTGGATTCGTCTATGCTAGGTTTTTTGTCTTTTTTAATCTTTCTTAACTGATAGATGATTATTAACAATGTTACAATAATCACTATAACAAGGCTATAAATTATTACCCAACTTGTTTCTGAAAGAATTTGTTTTTCAGGAACAACTCTAAACCAAGAAGAGGATATTGCTGTTTCCCCATTATACACCGTTCTTACATAAAATAGGTAATCTCCTTCCTTTATTGTGGTTGGCAGTGAAAACTCTTTTACGAGACTCGCCCTCGTCTCCACGGCTAGGGTCTCTGTCTCATAAACAATTATGTTTCCCTCTGTGTCCATTATATAGAATTCTAGCACAACATCAACTTTTCCAACATCCCCCAGATTGAATAATTCTATTTTTCCAACAATATTATCTCCTGGACGCAATTCTCTGAACTGCTCTGGGATTCCTAGCCCAACATCAAATAATGGTTCTTTTGAAACAACTTCTTCGGCAATCAAAATTTCTTTTTCTCTTCCAGATGATTTTATCTTTATCTTTTCCAAATAAAGGTTTGTTGGTGTATCTTCTCTGACTACAAGGTCTAAGTGAATTATTTTTTCTTCATTTTTATTCAAGGTAAAATTCTTTTCTCTTACACTAACGATGCTGCCTTGACTTTCTATATTGAATGTCAGACTCTTGTCTCCCGTGTTTTTTATTGTCAATTCTGCTGTCTTTACCTGTCCCTGCTTTATTTTAACTGAAATTTTTTCCTGGTCTACTGAGAAGTTTTCTGCTAAGATTCCTGCCGTGCTACTTCCTCCACTATTACCTGATGTAATAGCACCAGTTCCAGAAGAGCTTGGAGTTTCTTCACTGCTATAAACCGAAAATCTATCCACATTAAATGAAAGGGTGCCTCCTGAATAACTATTCTGTGTGCAAATTGTCGATGGACAGACGCTGCCATCTCTTAAAATTCTAGGATTTGTAAATGTCAGGTCATACAATGTTAATGTTGCTGACTTGTTTAAGTTAGGAAGGGCCGTTGAGTTTATTTCTATTCTGTTGAATGAGATGTCGGTGTGAGAATTTAAGTCTACTATATTGTCTGAAGAATTTGAATCATTTGTCAAGTTTATGACTTCATTGAACAAAATTTTACCATATAATGGATTTTCTAAGATAATATTGTCTAGATTTTGAAGTTCCTCATAAGAATAATCTAGAAATTCTGTTGTGGTTCCTTTTTTAGAGTGCCTTTCCATGGTATTGTTGTCTTCTTCAGCGTCATCTTCGTCTTCAAATTCATTGTCTTTTATGATAAACATAGAGCTGTTAATGTAAAATGTAACATTTTTTAAAGTTGTTGCGTTGCTGTTGTTAGCATAGAGGTATAGTGTATGGCTTCCAGAAGTTGTATTGAAATATGTTGGAGAACTCACGGAATTATTTGCACCATTATCTATATTATAAAATAAGTTATCTGCGTATAAGGACGTGAAATTCAAAAGAACATAGTTGGCAGAAAGATAAGTTTCATTTTTTGGCGCCAATATAGCAAGTACTGGAGGTACTTGAAATACGGTTATATTAAGGGAGGTGGATTGTGTTGTCGCTTCTCCAGTTAGTTTATAGCTATTTGTTCTTAGAACAAAACCTAATGCAATTAAAGAAATTATGAGCAATGAAACAATTAGTATTCCTCTTTTCATGAATTAGCTATGCAAGAACCATTTAAATTTATTTTTGTTTTTGAATTAGAAGCCCTTATTGTTTAGAGGTTGTTTTTTTCTTTTTTATGACCAATGCAGTTATGATTATTGCTAATATTAACACTACAGCGATTATGTACACTGCTGGAGAAGTTCCTTGGTTTTGTGTGGCTGGTTTATAAAGTTCGCTTTCCATACTGTTTACAACTGTTACAGGAATTTTTGCTGTGATTCCCTGCGCAACCTTTACCATTCCTCCGCTTCCAGAAGACGTCTGTTGGAAAGAAACAGGAATGTCATATTTTGCTCCTATTTCAGCATTTAATGGAATTTCAACTTTTATGTATACTGGAATGCTTTCCCTGTTTGGTGGGACAACATATATACTGCTATTAACTAATTTTGCAATAGTGCTATTGAGTGTTGCTTCTAGAGTTATGCTTGTGTTTTCTTCATTTTGTAGTCTTAAAGAGATTGTTGTTGATTCACCTGGCGAAAGTTTCAATGGATTTTCATCCCAATACGAGTTTGCGACTCCTGCTGAATAAATCAAAGGAAGCACTGCTAATACGAGTAATGTAAAGGTTATTATTTTTTTCATGTTCATTGTAGTCTATTCATGTTTAAATTTTTATGTGATGATTGCAACTGCCCAAGCACCATAAGCTGCAGATGAATATGACTGGGCGCTTATCCCGGAAGGCACACCCTTCAAGCAAAAGTAAATCTGTTCCTGCCCTGATGTGTCGTTGTTGTAATTTAAAGTGTTATTTCCTTTTTGTAGTATTGCTGTGGTCACATTGATGGAAGTTGCATTTGTCATTGCTGCCCCTGAACATCCTTGTGAAGCATTTTCAATAGTGAAATTGTTTGCATAGATATATTGTGTTGTAGTGATTTCTCCTCGAAGATTGTAAGCTGTCACATTTATGTTAAGGTTGACGTCATTTCCTGAATTGTTGACAACAATTGGGTCGTTATTTGAGCCAGTGTCTGTGTCTGACAACCCTACTGGGGTCCATGTCAAAGATGTTGGAGACATTGTCATTGCTGTCTGTAAATTGTAAGTGAAAGTCGTTGAGGAATTTTCTGCGTGGGCGCCATTAATATCATCAATTGTAACGTTTATTGTCCAGGCTCCATTAATGTCAAAATACCACATATTTATAGTGCAAACATAATTTTGACTGTTTCCTGAAGCTGTTCCGTTAGCTGCGCAAGAAGTGTTTGATCTTGTCGTTTCTCCTACTTTTTGAAAGTAAGCCTTTGCTGTTGTGCTGTCTAGATTAGTGTATCCATCAGTATCAGTGGCTGTGAAATTGAATATGACTGATTTTGTTGTGCCTATTGACGGATCCTGTGCTGAGATCGCATCCACATATCCTATTGTTGGTGCACTGTTTCCTATCGTTATATTCAATGAGGCAGTGCTTGATGTTGCGTATCCTGTTATTTCCGCTATTTTATTGAAAAAGCCAGTGTGATTTAAAACCAATACTAAAGATATAAACAAAAAAGCTGCTACGATGAAATACACCCCCCCTTTACTCATCCAGATTTTAGTCATTTTTCCTTTTTAAACATTATTATTCTCTACCTTCTTTGTTGCTCTAGTATAAATTGTCCAGATGTTTCTTTGATCTCTTGATAGAAGGTCTGCTATTTCAACAAACTTCATTTTTTTATTCTTAAGATGTACGATGAGGGCTTCTAAAGGCGTTAAATTTTTGTTTTTGAAAATTTCCATTGGGATATTTACTCCTTCTTTTATTTCAAATGGCTCTTTCTGTTTTTCTGCTGCTTTTTTATAAGCTGTCCATATAGTTCTTTCATTTCTTCCTATTGTGTCTGAAATTTCTTTATAACTCATGTTTAGATTCTCTTTCATGTATTTAACGATTGCTTCTAGACAGCCAAGATTTTTTGAGAATATTGTTCCAGGGAGGGTTATCTCTTCCTTGCTGTCCAACGTTTTTATCACTTCTTTTTTACTTATCCTGTGCTTTTCTTTCAGCTTGTCAGTCAGGATGTCAACCATCTCTTTTTTGTTTAGTGAGTATTCTTCTTTCAACTCTTCCAAAATAAGTCCAAGAGCCTTCACTAATTTGTCATCTTTTACATTTTTCTTCTTTCTTTTTCTTGGAATCAATAAAGCTAGGCTTATTCTTATTATCCAATCTCCATAAGCTGCAGATGAATATGACTGGGCGCTTATCCCGGAAGGCACACCCTTCAAGCAAAAGTAAATCTGTTCCTGCCCTGATGTGTCGTTGTTGTAATTTAAAGTGTTATTTCCTTTTTGTAGTATTGCTGTGGTCACATTGATGGAAGTTGCATTTGTCATTGCTGCCCCTGAACATCCTTGTGAAGCATTTTCAATAGTGAAATTGTTTGCATAGATATATTGTGTTGTAGTGATTTCTCCTCGAAGATTGTAAGCTGTCACATTTATGTTAAGGTTGACGTCATTTCCTGAATTGTTGACAACAATTGGGTCGTTATTTGAGCCTACGTCAGTATTTTGGAGATTTATTTCTGCCCAGGTCAAAGATGTTGGAGACATTGTCATTGCTGTTAACAGATTATAATTGAAAGTTGTTGAGGAGTTCTCAGCGTTTAGCTCGGAATTATCTTTAATTGTGACGTTTATTGTCCAGGCCCCATTAATGTCAAAATACCACATATTCACAGTGCAAGTGACATTGATATCATTACCTACTGGGCCAGATGAATTTACACAGGAAGTGTTGTATCTTGTTGTCTCACCTGTTTTTTGGAAATACGCAGCTGCACCGCTTACATTGACATCAGAACCGCCGTTTGTGTCTGTTGCTGTGAAATTGAATATGACTGATTTTGTTGTACCTATAGATGGATCTTGTGCTGAAATCGCCTCTACATAGCCTATTGTTGGGGCGGCGTTGGAAGTTATGATGTCCACCACATAACTGTTGTTTAAAGCTAAATTTCCAAGGCTGTCGTTGGCATATACTTTTATTGTCTTGTTTCCATCTGACAATCCAGTTAGATTTCCATTTGTAGTGTTACACCATCCATTGCTTACAGATATTGTCTGGTTTGTCCCATTGATCTCAATGTTACATTGGTCTAATGTACTTACTGTATCTGAAACAGAAATGTTTAGTGTTATAGTGTCTATATTCTGTTTTTGGGTCCCATTAACATAAATCGGAAGTGTTATTGTCGGAGCAGTGTTGTCTATCTTGACATGATAGCTGTTGTTTAATGCTGTGTTGCCAAGAGTATCATTTGAATAAACGTTGATAATTTGATTACCTTCAGAAGTGCCTGCCAAAGAATAAGATGCGTTACACCACCCATTGCTTACAGCAATGGTAACATTTGAAGCTGTTGCTGTTGCAACATTTATCGCGCAATATGAAGCACCAACCCCTGAATCGGAAACAGAAGCGTTGATAAAAAGAGTGTCGGCAGATCTTTTTCCAGTAAGGTTCGTGTAAACTGGCAATGCAACTGTTGGAGCTGTGTCATCAATCCAGACTACATAAGAATTATTTAATGCAATATTTCCAAGAGTGTCATTTGCATAAGCATTTATTGTCTTGTTTCCATCACTCAATCCAGCTAGTGAATATGTTCCATTGCACCATCCTGAACTTACAGCAATTGTTTGATTCGCATTGCCATTTACATTTATCGAGCAGTATGAAGCTCCAACTCCTACGTCTGAAACAGACAAATTAAAAATCAAATTTCCAGTGTTTTGTTTTTGTGTGGCATTTGTATAAACTGGCAATGTAACTGTTGGTGCTAAATTTTGGACTGTGTAAGTCTGTAAAGTTGTAACATTCAAATTATTTGATGAATCATTTGTATATTGTTTCCAACCTATTGTTTTTCCTTCACAGGCGTTTGGCACCGCCCAGCTCATGTTGCTCCAGTTAGTGATTCCTGCAAAAGTTGAATTTACTGTAACATTTGTAAGAGTGTCACAGCTTGCACCTGTGGAATTGATTTCTAAAATAGCATAGCTTAGTTGAGTGTCGTCTGTCCAATTTGTGTTGTGCGAAACTGTTGAGCCTGGAAGAGGATTAGAATTGTTTGTTGAAGGATTGCTATAGCTTGGGGCTGCTATATCTGGATCGGGCGTTGTTTTATTGACTACAAAATCATCAACCCATAAATTTTCTCCGGTGCCAAGAACTGCGTTGAATCTTACTCTAAAATTGGACTTGAAATATTGGCTGTCAGATGTAGTGAAACTTACCCATTGCCAGGTGTCTTCTGTTCCGCTTTCAAGGGATTCAGTTATTGCGTCATAAGCTGAGCCGTCAAAGAAATAAAAGTCTATATCTGTTGCATCTAAATCATCATCCATAAACCAAAAACTCACATTTATGAATGTTGCATCGCTAGTGTCAATGTCGTCTGTTATTAAATCGCCCTCATTTCCATTAGAAGCCAGCACCGATTGTGCTCCTGCATGTTTTTGCGCTGTTGATATATCCCAAGTCGTAGCACCGTTTCCATCCCATTTAGCCAAAGCAGATTCGAAATCGTCTGAAAATATACTAGTAATTGGATCAACAATATAATCAAATTCAATGCTTCCTCCGACAACTTTCAAGTCAAACGTGTCTTGGCTGTTTTGAAGACTTGTTAAGAATATTTTATTATCTTGGTTCGAATTTAGCGAGGAGAATTCTGCAATCTTTGTTGTTTGATTTAATTCATAGACCTCAATCCTTGGATTTCCAGAGATTACTCTTGGAAATAGAGTTATATCATTTTCTGAAGTTAAATTTTTTTCAAATGTAACTCTTACATAATCTTGATTTGAGATTTCTTCACTCCATACATTGTCAAGAGTTTTTACTTGATCGTAAATATTGGAGATGAAAGTTTTATCTTTGTCTAAATGTTCCGCCTTGGTTATCACGATAATATCAAAGGTTTGGTTTGAAAGGTGAGGAACAATCCATTCAATGTAATCATAAATTCCATTTCCATCTTTATCTTGAACGTTTTCTGGAGAGACATAGACATTTTGCTCTTCCCAGAAGATTTTTATTGTTGAAGGATTTTTTATGTTTAAACTTTCGCTGAGGTTAGCAAAAGCCAAGACATCAGTGTAATGGACATTGTCTGGCGAGGAAATTTTTACTTTTTTCCCCCTAGAGATTTGTTCTTCTACAACAGACGGAGCAGGAGTTTCATAACTTATTTCATAGTCTCCTGGATTATCTTGGATTGTTACCTCTTTATCTTGAGCTAGATCGTCAACGTTAAACTTAGTTTTTTCCCCTTGAGAGTTGGTTGTTTCTATTTTTTCTGCTTCTCTTGGAATTTTGACATTTGGATTTTTTTCTTCAGCAATAAATCTTTTTGTCCATTTTACTGGCTGACCTAAAATCGCTCTGCTTTGGGTTGTTGTTATCCTTTCTTCAGCAATGGTGTTATTTTTTTCTGAAGTTATGTTTGTTTCTGGCGTGATATTGGTTTTTGGCTCTTCCTGAATAATTTCTTTCAGCGTTTGATACTTGGCTGATTCTAAAAATAATTTTGCATTGTCTATTTCAATCCTTAAAGTGTAAGAAGTTTTGTTGAGATTTAATGCGGAGAGATCGCAAGTTTCTTCACAGATATTTGAAAATATTTTTATTATTTCTTTTTCGGTTATTACATTAACTGGACTTTCATTTTCCTTTTCAATTTGGTCCTGAGAGGCGTTAGTCGTATTTTCAGAGGAAGGAGACTCTCCTTGGAAGGGACTCGACTCGTTTGAGATGTTTTGGAGAGCCTCATTTATTCCTTCTGAATCTAAAACTGCTGCACCGGTGATATAATCTGTTTGCTTTATTTTTGAACTGTCAAGAATCAGCAAATCGTCAAGATAAATTTTGACAGTTCCTTGTCCTTTAATCGACCCGCTTAATTTCAAATATCCAAGATTTCCGATAGTTTCTAATCTCAATCCATAGCTAGTTGACTCATTAAAGTTTAAATTTAAGGCCTGGCTAAATTCTTGGCTTTGAACATTTGATTGGGCGAAAAATCCTGTCAACCCTGGTTCAAGATAAAAGATTGTTAGAGCCAAAAGGCTCAATACTAAAATAAAGATAAAAAAATTGAAACTGAATTTTTTATGTGTGTGCTTTCTTATGTGCTTTTCGGAGTGGTTAATGAAGTGGTCGTAATGGTGAATCAGCTCTTGGATGTTTCTTCCATCATGTTTTTTATGAGATATTTCAAGATACTCTGCTGAAGAAATTTTTCCTTTTGAGTAAGCTTCATTTAGATTTAAAAGATAGTTCTGAAGTTTTTCTTTTCTAGCTTTTGCAACTCTTAATCTTTTTTTATGCTCTTCTACCAAAGCTTTTGCTAGCCGAGTCTTTTCCATACTTATCATATATGTATTAAAACTTATAAATGTATGTAAATATGATAAAAATACTTATTATGTGTGTATTAAGTTAAAAAGCTGGAAATTGTAGTGCCTACAAAAGATTTAAGTAGTTTTTTGTAGTACCTAATAAATGTTCATTGTTAAAAAAAATATCAAAGGTGGAGAATACTACTACCTTAATGAAAATAAAAGAGTTGAAGGAAAAGTAAAAACGAAAAGTTTGGCTTATCTTGGCAAGAATAAAAAAGAAGCAATTAAAAAGGCAAAAGAAATCATGGATTCAATGGAAAAAGAAACTGAAAAAGAAGCAATTATCCCTAATGAGCCTAAAAAAGAAATCAAAGTCGGCAAAAAAATAGACGAGATAAACAAAATTGCAGCCAGCAGGGGATTTTTCTTCCAGACTGCTGAAGTCTATGGGGGGAATGCTGGATTTTACACATATGGTCATCTTGGAAAACTTTTGAAAAGTAATTGGGAAAATTTATGGAGAAAACATTTTCTTTCTTTGGACGATAATTTTCATGAGATTCAGAGCAATAACATTCTCCCCGAGGCTGTGTTCAAGGCTTCAGGGCATCTGGAAAATTTCAATGATCCAATGACAGAATGCAAGAAGTGCCGTTTTAGATTCAGGGCTGATCAGTTTTTGGAGGACAATGGTGTTGAAGAAGCAGAGAAGCTTTCAATTGAAGAAATGGGTGACATTCTTCGCGAAAAAAAATTAAAATGTCCAAAGTGTGGAGGAGAGCTTGGAGAAGTAAAGCAGTTCAATATGATGTTTGCAGTCAATGTTGGATTTAACGATGAGAAATCTTATTTAAGCCCAGAGACTGCGCAGGGGGCTTATATAACTTTTTTGAATGAGTTTAAGGCGACGAGAGAAAAACTTCCATTAGGATTGGCAATAATCGATAAGGCCTACAGAAATGAAATCTCTCCAAGGCAAATGTTTTTCAGGCTGAGAGAATTTTCTCAGGCAGAACTTCAAATATTTTTTGATTCTTCTAAGATTGAGGAGCATGGCAAGTGGAAGGATGTGGCGAAGAAAATTTTAAGAGTTAAATTGGCTAATGAGAAAAATATTGGGGAGAAAAGTTGCGAGAACCTAAACCAGGAAGGAATTCCAAAATTTTATCTCTATTATTTGGCAAAAGTTCAGGAATTTTATCTTAATATTCTTATGATTCCAAAGGAAAAGTTTAGATTTAGGGAGCTGAGCAAGGAAGAAAGAGCCTTTTACAATAAAATTCATTTTGACGTCGAGATTGACTTGGAGACTTTTGGTGGATTCAAGGAAGTTGGAGGAGTTCATTATAGGGGAGATCATGATCTTATTGGGCATAGTAAAGTTTCAGGGAAAAATTTTGAAGTTTTTTACGATGGGAAAAAAGTTTTGCCACATGTTCTAGAGCTAAGTTTCGGAATTGATAGAAACATCTGGACTTTGCTTGATACCTTTTATAGAGTTGGTAAAGATGGAAGCATGTTTTCATTTCCTACAATTGTTTCACCGATAAAAGCAGCAGTCTTTCCGATTGTAAAGAGAGAAGACTTTGAGAGAATAGCTGACGAGGTCGTCTTAGATCTCGGGAAAGACTGGAAAGTTGTCTACGACAAAGGCGGAAGTATCGGGAGAAGGTACGCCAGAAACGATGAAATAGGGACACCATTTTGTGTAACAATAGATGAAGAGTCATTAAAAAGAAAAGATGTGACTGTTAGAGAAAGAGATACGACGAAACAGATTAGAATCAAGATTGCAGACTTGAAAAATTCACTGAAAAAAATTGTCGACGGTGATTTAGATTTCGAAAAAGCCGGAAAAATTTTCAAATAGCTATTTTGCGTAAGACTTTTAAACTTTGATTTCTTAACTAAATTACTTATCAAGTAAATTCAAATAAATAAGAGGTGAAAAATGGCAAAGAAAAAAACTGGAAAGAAAAAGAAGAGATAATATCTCTAATCATTTTTATTTTTATTTTTTATTATATACAAACTTTTTTAAGTCTAATTCTGCTTTATATTTTATGAGTGATTGTGTTTTTTGCAAGATAGCCGCGAAGGAGATTCCGTCAGAGATGATTTATGAGGACAGAGATGTGTTTGTTTTTTTGGATTTAAATCCTGTAAATTACGGGCATATTTTAATAATTCCAAAAAAACATTTTAAAACAATGTTGGAAACTCCTGAAGACATTTTAGGAAAGGTCTTTTCAACTTCAAAAAAATTCATGAAGACGATTCAGAAAGCTTTGGATGCAGATTTTGTTGCCCTGACTGTCGTTGGAACTGATGTGCCTCATTTTCACGTGCATGTTATTCCTAGGTATTTCAATGATGGACTGGCTGGATTTTGGCCAACTAAAAAATATGAACCTGGACAGATGAAAAAATTTGGAGACAAAATAAGAAAAGGGGTTAAAAAATAATGGCTTTAGACTTAAATGCTACAAACGTTTCTGAGCTGGTTGCTGAAGTTGGCAAACTTGGTTCGTGGTTGCAGGCTATTGGGATAATCGTTATCGCTTGGTTAATTTTTCAGATAATCTCTCTAATAATAAATTTGAAAAAGAAAAAATTACTTGAAAAAATTTCTCAAGATATGAAAAGAATTGAAAAAAAGGTTGATGTATTGAAAAAGAGACGGTAACCATGGCTGCACTGAGAATTGAACTCAGGACCTCCTGCTCATGAGACAGGCGTTCTGCCGCTGAACTATGCAGCCAAGATTAGTAAATAGGAACTGTTTAAAAATCTTTATTCAAGGTAGAATTATTCTCTTTTGCTAAGAGTTACAAGATAGCCGGCAAGCTGGTTTCTTATTTTCTTGCTAGGCATCGTGTTGTTTCCAAGGACTTTTTTGTTTCTTTCGAATTCTGTGCCGAATGGAAGTTTCTTTTCTTTAAGCTCTTTAGCAGATCTTTTAATCATCTTTGACTTTATTTTTCCCATGTTAAAACCTATATAGAGAAACAGAAAAGAGGGTTTTTAAGGGTTTTTATTCCACCTTTTCCAATCCAGACATACCTTTGATGGCATCAATAAAGGCAGTGAGCTTTTTTGGTGTTTCGCCAAAGGACATAATTGTGTATTGCATTCCAGCATCAGATGCTTTTTTGTAGGCCTTTAATATGTCTGCTTCCCCAATTCTTTTTTTGTTGAATGCTATCAGGAGACTTTCTTTTTTTCCCTCTTTCACTCTTAACATCAATTCAGTATTGTTGAAACTTTCAATGTCAATTATCTCTATATTTTTTGATGCCAAAACTTCCTTGACTTTGTTGAAAAATGTGTCGTTTGTTTTTTTCTGTGGTTTCTTAACTGACTTTTTAATTTTTTTCTGTTTTTCTTTTTCTTGTCTTTGTTGTTTGGATTTTATTTCTTCAATTTTTGACTCTTTCTCTAATTCGTTTTCTTCATCTTCATCATATTCAATCTCTTTTGCAACCTCAATAACTTTAACTGGAATCTCAATTGGGGGCTCTTCTTTGATCTCTAAAACCTTTGGCTCTTTTATCTCAACAATTTGTTTTGGAGGCTCAACCTTGTCCATTGAAAAATCCCCTTCAGAAATTGTGAAATATCTCCAATATATTTCGTTGTCTCTTTGGAAAGGAACTGCGAAATCTTTTATTTCTCTTAAAGCGACTCTTATTGCAGGATGTAATCCTGAATCCTTTAGGAATTGTTTGTCTTTCAAAAGAAGGTAAGCTTCTTTTTCTTTGCTTTTTAGATGCTCTGAAAATCTTTCTAGTTGGGGCGCGTGTTCTGGAAGAAAGTAAACCGGAGAACTTCCAACTTTAATATTGCTGATTTTCACTTTTTTATCTGCGGCTAGCTCTGATAAAAATGCTGCTGAGAAAAGAATGCTCAATCCCGTTTCTCTTGCTATGTGGACTGGCAAGGAAGGGCCTTTTCTGTTAAGTAACATAAGAATTTTCTCTTTTAGCTGTATACCATTTTGTGCTGGCATATAAAATCAATAAGGAGGTAGTATAAATATTTTTATGGCCTAATCCAGCTAACTTCGTAGTATGAAACATCGCCTTCTTCGTCAACAATTGCGAGAAGAAGTTTCTTTTTTGTGCTATGGGCTACCCTGTTTTTGGCTGAGAACTCGTTCCAATTTATCTTTTTTGCTTCGTGGTCAACAAACACTACCCATTTAGCATGCTCATTTCCAGGAGCTTTTCCCTTTTCATAAACCCTGAAATCCGCCCCAAATTTTAAAGCTGTTTTTACAATGTAGCCTTTTTCTCTTAAATCTTTGAAAACGCAATATTTTAGGTTAATTCTTTTGTCAATAGACTGGAGTTTTTTCAATAATTCTTTTTGTGAAAGTGTTTTTTTCCCTTGAATAACTTCTAATTTTCCTTTTTCAACTAAATATAACGCTTCTGAGAGAGCATATTGTATCTTTTCTCCTAGTGGCTCTCCAAAATGGCTTTTTTTGTGTAAGGAGTATGCTTCAGAGGCATTGCTAGAAATCATACCTCCTGAAATATGTGCTTGGATTGTTTGCATGAATAAAATAACCTTAGATAATATTTAAAAGTTCCTGAATGATGCTTATTACATGTCTGATTACAACTTCAAAAACATAGAGAAAAAATGGCAGAAGAAGTGGGAAGAGAAAAAAGTTTTTGAACCGGAAGTTGACAGAAAAAAACCAAAGTTCTTTTTTACAACCCCTTACCCCTATATTTCTGGAAGTTTGCATTTAGGGCATGGAAGGGCTGTAACTGAGAGTGATATCTATTCAAGATATTTGAGAATGAAAGGATTCAATGTTCTCTACCCAATTTCTTTTCACATAACTGGAACTCCTGTGTTGGGAATTGCTGCTGCGATAAAGAATAAAGACAAAGAAAAAACAAAACTTTATGAAGAATATGTTTCCGCTTATGTCAAAGATAAGAAAAAAGTAAAGAGCACGGTACAGTCTTTTTCTGATCCTAATAACATTGTGAAATTTTTTATTCCCAAGATGATTGAAGAATACAAACAATTAGGTTTAGGTGTTGACTGGAGAAGAAGTTTTACTTCTGGAGATTCTGAGCATCAGGCAATGGTGACCTGGCAGTTTCAAAAATACAAAGAGAATGGCTATCTGACAAAGGAAAAATATCCTGTGCTTTATTCAATTCAAGATGAAAGTGCAATGGGTGAAGATGATATTCAAGATGCGGATTCAAATCCTGTTGAGAAAATGGAATTTATTCTATTAAAGTTCAAGTTTAAGGATAAGTTCTTGGTTGCTGCAACTTTGAGGCCTGAAACAATCTATGGGCAGACAAATTTATGGATTAATCCTAACATCACTTATTGGGAAATTAAAATTGACAATGAAACATGGATTGTAAGCGAACAGTGCATTGAAAAACTGAAATATCAGGGGAGAAATATAAAGATTATTGGAAAAACAAAAGAACATTTGCTTGGGAAAAAGGTTTCAGCGCCGATGATAAATCGGGAGTTAATAATCCTGCCTTCTGGTTTTGTTGATTCTGATGTTGGGACTGGAATTGTCACGTCTGTTCCTAGTGATGCCCCTTATGATTACGTTGCTTTAAGGGAAATTCAAGATAACAAAGAATTGGAAAAAAGATATGGTTTTGATTTTAAGCAGATAGAAGAGATAGAAGAAATTGAGGTCATTCCAATAATCAAAACAAAAAAATATGGGGACAAGGCGGGGGTCAAACTTGTTGAAGATTCTCGAGTTATTTTGCAAAATGATAAACTGCTTGAAGAATTAACACAAGAAGTTTACAAAGAAGGATTTCATAATGGGATTATGAATGAGAATTGCGGGAAGTATTCTGGAATGAGCGTCAAAGAGGCCAAAGAAAAAGTCAAAGAGGACCTGATAAAGAGAAAGCTTGCCGACAAGATGTATGAGCCATCCAGAAAAGCCATTTCAAGAAGTGGCGGTAAAATCATCGTTGCTGTCTTGGATAACCAATGGTTTATTGATTTTAATGCACAAGGGTGGAGAAAGAGAGCTTATGACTGCTTGAACAAAATGGAAATTGTTCCTGAAACCATGAGAAAACAATTTGAGGATACTTTTGAGTGGCTTGATAAAAGACCTTGTGCAAGAAGAAGAGGTCTTGGGACGGAATTTCCCTATGACAAGGGCTGGATAGTTGAATCGTTGTCTGATTCAACAATTTATATGACTCTTTATACAATTAGTCACATAATGAGAAAAAATAAAATCAAAAAAGAAAGTTTAACGAGTGATTTTTTCGATTTTGTTTTTTTAGGAGACAGAAAAGTTGGTGAAGTTGCAAAGAGAACTAAGATAAAAGAAAAAGTTTTACAGCAGCTAAGAGAGAGTTTTGAATATTGGATGCCTGTTGATCAAAGGCACACTTTCTTGTTGCATCTTTCTAATCATTTGTCATTCATGATATTTGCATTTGCGGGACTTTTTCCTGAAAAATATTGGCCGAAGAAAATTAGCTTTCATGGATTGGTTGTCAGTGAAGGGTCGAAGATGTCGAAGAGCAAGGGAAATGTGATAACTTTACTCCATATCAAAGAAAATTATGGGGCGGATGTTTTTAGATTCTATCTTACAAATTCAACTAATGTTGACAGTGTTTTTGACTGGAGAGGTTCTGAAGCCTCGAATGCTAAGTCAAATGTGGAAAAAATTTACAATGAGATGCTAGAAGCCATAAAGAAAAGAAAAAAAGGAAAAACAAGACCTGTGTTTGAGTCAAAATTTAACAGTATTGTAAAAGATGCAACAGAGAAGATTGAAAAAATGAAGTTTAGAGAATATAACTCTTTGGTTGTCTTTGAGATGTTGAGGCTTGTTAAAGATGCCAGAATGGTTCTGAAAGAAGATGAGTTAAAGGCCTTCTATGACTTGATAATTGACAAGTGGGTGAAATTAATTTCTCCAGTTTGTCCGCACATTTCAGAGGAGATTTGGAATAAACTTGGAAATAAAGGATTTGTTTCATTGGCAGAGTGGCCTAAAGCTGATGAGTCAAGAATAGATAAGAAGCTTGAAGAGTCAGAAAAATCAATCGGCAAATTCATTGATGATGTCAATAATATTGCTAAAATTGTGAAAGAACGTGGAGAGGACGTCAGGAAAGCTTTTGTTTATGTCATTCCTAATGAAAGAGATTTGTATATTGATAATTTACCTTTGATAGAGCAAAAGACTAACTTAGTTGTCAAAGTTTTTTCAGTGAATGATAGGAACATGCATGATCCTCAAGGCAAAGCCAAAAAAGCCAAGCCTGGGAAGCCTGGAATTTATTTGGAATAAGTATTTTCTTTCGAAACATTTATTAAATAATCTTGTCATTTACTGTTATAAAAAGAGGGAAAAATGTCAAAAGTTGCTATAAATGGTTTTGGAAGAATTGGGAGACTTGTTTTTAGAATCGGATTAGAAAAAGGCGTGAAGTTTGTTGCCATTAACGAACTTGCTCCTGTAGAAACATTGGCTTATCTTTTAAAATATGATTCTGTTTACGGGCCTTACAAAGGAAAAATAGAAGTAGGAGAGGGATTTTTGAAAGTTGATGGGAACAAAATAAAAGTTTTTGCAGAAGCTGATCCTTCAAAACTTCCTTGGAAAGATTTAGGAGTGGACATTGTTGTTGAATCTACTGGAGTTTTTAAGGAACGTGAAAAAGCTTCTTTACATTTACAGGCGGGAGCCAAAAGAGTTTTGATTTCGGCTCCATCAAAAGATCCTGACATAACTGTTGTTTATGGGGTTAATCATAAACAGATAAAAAAGGAAGATAAGATAATTTCTGTTGCTTCTTGCACTACTAACTGCTTAGCGCCTGTTGCTAAAGTTTTGAATGATAATTTTGGAATTGTAAAAGGTTTTATGACAACAGTTCATGCCTATACTAGTAGCGAGAAACTTGTGGATTCTCCTGACAAGAAGCTTAGGAGAGGAAGAGCTGCTGCGTTTAATATCATTCCGACGACAAGTGGAGCAACTACAGCAACAGCACAAGTAATTCCAGAACTTGCTGGAAAAATAGATGGTGTTTCTTTAAGAGTTCCAGTCATTGTAGGAAGCATTGTTGACTTTGTTGCTGAACTTGAAAGAGATGCGACAAAAGAAGAAATTAATAGTGCGTTCAAGAAAGCTTCAAAGGATTATCTGAAAGGTGTTCTAGAATATACTGAGGATGAAATTGTTTCCAGTGATGTTGTTGGAAATCCACATTCTTCCATTTTTGACTCTTTATCTACGCAAGTTATTGGGAATATGGTTAAGGTGCTGGCTTGGTACGACAATGAGTATGGATATTCCTGCAGAATGGTTGATATCATAAAGTATCTTTAAGGAAATTATTATAAACTTATTCTGGTTCATTATCTAAAGAGGTTAGAATGATCTACGACTTAATTATTGTTGGTGCTGGGCCGGCAGGTATGACTGCCGCAATTTATGCTGCAAGAAGAAAAATTAATTTTATAATTATCAGTTTGGATGTTGGGGGTCAGATGTCATGGAGTTCTGATGTTGAAAATTATCCAGGCACAACAAGCATTTCTGGAGTCGAACTGGCAAATAATTTTAGGAAACATTTAGAGGTTTATGGAATAAAAATAAAACAAGAAGAAACAGTAAATATTTCCAAAAAAAAAGATCTTTGCGTTGTTAAAACAAAGAGAAACACTTATGAGTCTAAGGCTGTTTTGATTGCTTCCGGAAAAGCCCCGAAGAAACTTGGAGTTCCTGGCGAGGAAGAACTTTTGGGCAAAGGAGTTAATTACTGCGCTGTTTGTGATGCTCCTTTGTACGGAGATAAAACGGTTGCAGTTGTTGGTGGAGGAAATTCTGGAATGGATGCCGCAATATTCCTGTCAAAGTATGCCAAAAAAGTTTATATTTTTGAGACAAGATCTGAGCTAACTGGAGAGAGTTATTTAAAAGAGAAAATTACTAATGATAAAAAAATAGAGGTCATAACGGGGGTTGCTATAAATGAGATTAAAGGAAAAAATTTTGTGAGCTCTTTGGTTTACGAAAAAGCCGGAAAGACGATAGAGATAAAATTAGATGGAATTTTTGTTGAGATAGGATTAATTACTAAGGCTGATTTTACCAATGTCCAAAAAAATAGATGGGGGGATATAATGATATTTAGAAGTACTAGGAGCAACGAAGAGAATATGACAAGTGTTTCGGGAATATATGCGGCAGGAGATGTTACAGATGTTACCTCAAAACAAATTGTTGTTGCGGCTGGGGAAGGCTGCAAGGCATTTTTGGCAGCTTCTGATTATATTTCTAGATGGGATGGGAAGCACAAGGAGAATAAAAAATGAAATTCATTTCAAAAGCTAAGAATTTAGGGGGAAAAAGAGTTTTGCTTAGGTCAGACATTAATTCGGATATTGTTCATGGAAAAGTTTTGATGTCAGAAAGAATAAAAGAATCCGCAAGAACAATAAAATTCTTGAAAAATAAGGGAGCAAGAGTTGTTATTATTGCACACCAAGGGCAAAAAGGAAAAGTGGATTTTATAAGTTTAAAGCAACATTCTAATCTTCTTAACAAATTTACTAAAATAAAATTTGTTAGTGATACTGTGGGGGAAAAAGCTGTGCGAGAAGTTAAAAATCTAAAGAATGGAGAGGTTTTGCTTTTAGAAAACTTACGATTTTTAGATGAAGAAACAAATCCTGGCGTAAAAAACAATAGGCTGATTAAAGTATTAACTCCTTTATTTGATTTATATGTCAATGATGCATTTTCTGTTTGTCACAGAGAACACACTTCTGTAGTGGAGTTTTCAAAAAAACTCCCAAGCTTTGCTGGTTTATTACTAGAAAAAGAGTTAAATGCTCTTGAAAAAATAAAAATAAAAAATTCAATTTATATTTTAGGTGGGGCCAAGTCAAAAGATTATCTACCTCTTCTGGGGAAAAATAAAGTTTTGGCTTGTGGTTTATTTGGGCAGTCATGTTTAGTTGCTAACGGGAAGGATTTGGGTTTCCAAAATAAGTACCTGGAAAAAGAAGCAGATTTGAATGATGAGCTGAAGGTAAAATTAAAAAGCAAATCAAAAAATATTTTGACTCCTATAGATTTTGCAGTTAAGGTCAATGGAAAAAGAGTTGAAATTCCCCTTGAAAAATTTCCAAGCGAACATGAAATTTTTGACATAGGGGAAAAAACAATTCAAAGGTATATCGGCGAGATAAAAAAAGCTCGAGCGGTTTATATGAAAGGACCTGCAGGAGATTTTTCAACCAAAGGTTTTGAAAAAGGAACTTTTGCTGTTTTGAGAGCAATAGCTGAGATGAAGGGGTTTTCTCTAGTTGGTGGAGGGCATTTAAGTGAAGCAATAAAAAAGTCCAAGATTCCTGAGAAAAAATTTGGCCATATAAGTTTGTCTGGGGGAGCTTTATTGGATTATGTTGCTGGAGAGAAGCTGCCTGGTTTGGAGGCTTTGGGATGAAAATTATAAAAGTCAATAATTATTCTGAGATGTCTAAAAAAGCATGTGAAATAATAATCCAAGAAATTAAAAAAAAACCTAATCTTGTAATCGGTTTTGCAACGGGGGAGACTCCTTTAGGGTTATACAGAGAGTTGATAAAATATTATAAGAAGAAAAAGATCGATTTTTCCAGAGTCAAAAGTTTTAATCTGGATGAGTACTACCCAATAAAGAAAAATGATAGAAAAAGTTATTTTTATTACATGCATAAAAATTTATTCAATAAGATAAACATAAAAAAAACAAATGTCAATTTGTTAGATGGGGAAACTACTAATCCTGCAAAAGAATGTGCAGATTATGAAAAAAAGATTAAAAAAAATCCAATTGACATACAAATTTTGGGGGTAGGGGTCAATGGACACATTGGATTTGACGAGCCTGGTTCTGTTTTAAATTCTAAAACTAGGCTGATAAGCTTGACAAGGGAAACCATAAAAAGAAACTCTAAAAACGGAAAAATTCCTAAAAAAGCATTGACAATAGGAGTCAAAACAATTATGTCTGCAAAGAAAATTATCTTATTGGCAGACGGAAAAGCCAAATCAGATGCAATCAACCATCTGTTGGAAGGCAAGACAAACAAAGATTACCCTGTAAGCTTTTTAAAAAAACATAAAAATCTTATTGCAATTCTTGATAAGAATGCGTTAAGTTTAAAATAAACTTTAGCTAATATTCATAATGAAAAAGAGTGTGATTGATGAGGCATACGAAAAAGCAAAAGAGACTGTAAGACTTTGTTCTACTCAGTATGGATTATATGCTTCTGGCGGGAAAAAAGGATATCATGGAGTTTGGGCAAGAGATAGCATGATAACCCTGATTGGAGCAACTAGTGCTGACGATGAATTTAAACATTTGTTCAAGAAAAGCATTTTGACATTGAGAAAGCATCAAAGCCATATGGGGCAGATCCCAAACGCTGTTCTAAAATTGAAGGCAAAAAATCCTCAGGTAGATTTTAAATCTATAGACTCAAGTTTATGGTATGTTATTGGGCAGTATATTTACAAGAAAAGATTTAGGGAAGCTCATTTGTTTGATGAAAGCGAACATTCTATAAAAAACGCAGTCAAATGGGTAATGTATAGAGATGTTGGGGAAGATGTAACCCTAGAGCAACTCTCTACAACAGATTGGCAGGATGCTTTTCCAAATAAGTATGGCACGGTTATAAGCACGCAGGCTTTATACTGCAAAGTTTTGGAATTGATAAAAGACAAAAAGAGGCATGAAAAATTAAAAAGAGAGGTCAATAGCTATGAAGATGATGATTTATGGAATGGAAAATTTTATTGGGCATATAGATGGAAGAACCATAACAAATACAAAGAAATTGGGAAATGGTTCGACTCTTTTGGAAATCTAATCGCAATTATTTTTGACTTGGCTGATGATAAAAAAGCAAAGTCAATTATCGATTACATCCAAAAACATAATATTAACAGACCTTATCCGGTGAAATCAATTTTTCCTTCGATAAAAAGGGGAAGCGAATATTGGGAGGATTATTATTTGGATGCTGGCGCTTCTCCAAATCATTATCTTAACGGGGGAATATGGCCTTATCTTGGAGGGTTTTATGTTCTGGCCTTGATAAAAATGAAGCAATTCAAAAAAGCTGAAAAGGAATTAAAAATTTTAGCAGAATCAAATCTGAAGAGCCACGTATTTCCAGAATGGATTGATCCAATAACAAAGGCAACTTATGGTGTTTATCAAGCTTGGAGTGCTGGCACTTACATGTGGGCATACAACTCTTTAAAAAGTAAAAAAGTTTTAATCTAAAATGATAAAAGTAAGGGGTGATAAACTGCTTTTAAAACCAGAAGATTTCAAGCCAACTTCTCCAAAGTTTGAAATTTTGGGAGTTTTAAACCCTGGGGCAGTAAGACTTCCTGATGGAAAAATCTTACTTTATGTAAGGGTTATTGAAAAACTGATAAAAACGGGAGACGAAAAATATTACTATTCTCCCCGGTATGCCGGTCATGATGATTTTAAATTAGTCATCGACAGATTTGAAAAGAAAAGTGTCATGTCTGGAAATGATTTTTCTTTTGATTTTAAAAATGGAACAAAAAGACTCACTTACATCTCTCATTTAAGAAGGGTCATTCTTGACTCAAAAGGATTTGATATCATCTCAATAGAAAAGAAACCCAGTTTTTATGGTTTGAAATGGGATGCTGAGCTGGGAGTTGAAGATGCCAGAATAACAAAGATTGGAGATACATATTATATGACCTATGTTGGATTGAGCAGGAAAGAAAATGTCTCTTCTTATTTAGCAATTTCCAAAGACTGTCTTCATTGGTTTAGACGAGGAATTATCTTTGGAGAGCAAGACAAGGATTGCATAATATTTCCTGAAAAAGTTAATGGAAGATATGTCTCTTTTGACAGGCCAGAGGGAGGGTTTGAGTTTACTCCTCCGCATATATGGATTGCTTATTCAAAGGATGCAGAATATTGGGGGAAAGAAAAGGCGATATCACTGTTCAGAAAAGATGAAGTCATTTTTAGGAGCGGTGCTGGGCCGCCACCAATTAAGACTAGCAAGGGATGGCTGTTGTTTTTTCACGCTGTCACAAAACAAAAAAGAAAGAAAGGGCTTAAGGATAAAATAAAAAACTTTCTAGGATTGTACGCTGAAGATTTAACATCGGATTATGCTCCCGAAGATTGCTATTCTGTTTGGGCCGGTTTATTTGATCTGAAAAATCCTTCAAAATTAATCTTAAGATCTGAAAAACCAATTTTAGTCCCAAAAAAGAAAAGAGAAATCTCTTTTGAAGGGAAGAAAGTTATCTTTCCCACAGGGATTATAGAAGATGGCGAGTATGTTCTGCTTTATTGTGGTATCGGTGATGTTTATGTGAGTGTTAAGAAAATAAAACTAAGAGATGTCCTTGATTCTTTGGAAAAGGTTAGGATTTAGATTATTCAATATGCAACTTTTCTTTTATTGTGTCTAACATTATCTTTGAAGTGACTCTATAATCAAGATTCTTTACAACGTGCTCTCTTCCTGCTTTACCCATCTCTTCTCTTAATTCTGGATTTGTCAAAAGTTTTAGTGTGTAATTCTTGAGATCTTCAATATCTGCCCTGTATGCAAATGTCTTTGGTGAGTCGAATTTTACTATTTGTTTGCTTGCAAAACCCATGCTTGTGTAGGCCCACTCTTCGTTTAGTTTGATTTCTTCGGCGACTTTTGCCAAAAATCCTGTCTTGTTATGTATTATTGTTTCTGCAGGACCTCCAGCATTTATTGATATGACTGGCTTACTACAGGCCATTGCTTCAACTTGTATCATCCCAAAACCTTCTATTCTTGCTGGTGCAGCATAAATATCGCATGTGTTGAGAACGTCGGCCATAAATTCCTGACTCCAACCATCATCTAAGAAAATAACTTTGTCTTTTATTCCTAGCTCCTCAGCAAGTCTTTCTTCTTTTTCTCTCCATTGTGAGGAATTTTCACTTGGCCAAGATTTGCAGACATATTTCCAGTCTTTGAATTCTTTGTCTATTTTTGCCAGTGCTATCATCATCTCCTGCGCACCTTTAGAAGTCACGTCTCCTCCCATTGTCAAAATCATTTTTTCATGGTCTCTTACTCCCAACATTCTTCTTAGCGCCAAAATTTCTTCTTTGTCGTGTTTTGGTTTGAATAAATCAGTATCTATTCCGATATGCATAGGGATTATTTTGCTAACATCAACACCATCCCTTTGATAAATGCTTCTAACCCATTCGCTTGTTGTGAACATTAATTTTAACTGATTGAACTCATGCTGATAGTTTGCAACCCAGCCATCTGCATTGAACCAAGGTACAGGAGTTATTCCCCATTTTAGTGGTTCTTGAATTATTTCTGGAACATTCCCCCAAAAACCCACTCCTATGACAATATCTGGCTTGAAATGTCTTAAGTAAAATTCTTTTTGAATACTGTCTTTAAAATGACATGGAACAGCATTTACTCCATTGTGAAGTAAGCCTTGATATAACAAATGACCTTGCAGGCTTTGTCCGTCTGGTTCAGGCGGATATGCGTACAAAATTAGGGCCTTCATTTGAAAACCTTCTGTGGGTTTTTCACACTTCCAGTGTCAGATTTGAATTCATCAAAAGCTTCAACACTGCCGCAGCTAAGCTCTTCAAATCCTCCTTTTCCGTAGCCATAAATATCCATTATCAACTTTTTTTTCATTGAGAGTTCATCGCGGTTTAGTTTTATAAGTTTATCTGCGCTTGAGTTGTATATTGCATAACCTTGATAATCATTCTCTCTTTTTTCATAGGAGAAGAAAAAAACTTCTTTTGATACTAGAATTTTTTTATTTATTAAATCAACAACTGCATCGTGGGTGTCTTTGTGTCTTATGTGCCCGTACTCTCCATTAGAGTTGTGTGTATAAATTAAATCATACCATTTATTGCAATATTTTTTTATTATATTCTGAATGTCTTTTATTTCTAAATGTTTGTCCAGATTTTCATCATCCAGATCATAGATATAACCTTTTACATTCAAGGCAACCATTACTTTTCTAAATTTAGGCTCTCTATCTTTGTCACTTTTTCTGCACAAACTTACCACTGTTGTTTCCCAGCTTTCTTTGTTCTTTAACAAAAGACCACCCATCCAGATTGTCTCGTCATCAGGGTGTGCGACAATGACTAAGACTTTTTTTCTGCCCATGTCAATAACAAGATTTTTAATTAGATAAATCTTTCTTATAAAGAGGTGAAAATGTTTGACATAATAACTTTTGGGAGTGCTGTGGTGGATGCTTTTGCATATACAGATGCTGCGGAGAAAAAAGGATTCATGTATTATCCTGTTGGTGCTAAAATTTTGCTTAAAGATTTGAAGTTTAGCGTTGGTGGTGGTGGGACAAATACTGCTGTTGCATTTGCGAGATTAGGATTGAAGACAGGTTATATTGGAAAGGTTGGAAATGATGATGCTGGAAGAAGTGTTTTGAACTTGTTGAGGGAAGAAAAAATAGAATTCCTTGGAAAAGTTGATAATAAGGGAGTTACTGGATATTCTATTGTGCTAGATAGCCGAGACCATGACAGAACTATTCTTGCGTTTAAGGGAATAAACAATACAACAAAAATTTCTGATTTTGATTTAAACAAAGTAAAATGTAGGTGGATTTATTTTTCTTCTTTGATGGGTGAGAGTTTTAATACACAGATAAAACTTGCAGAGGTTTTGCATAGAAATGGAGTAAAAATTGCATTTAATCCAAGCGAGTATCTTATCAAGGAGAAAAATTTGAAACCTTTATTGAAAATTTGTGATATAATTGTCTTTAACAAAGAAGAATCGGAGCTTTTGGCCGGAAAAAAGGATACAATAAAGAAAGTCCATTCAATGGGGCCAAAAATAGTTGTTGTAACAGACAAAGACAAGTTAATCACTGCTTATGACGGAAATAAGTTTTATTACTTAAAACCCCATAAAGTCAAGGTTGTTGAAAGAACGGGGGCTGGAGATGCTTTTGCATCAGGGTTTGTTGCTGGGCAAATGGTTGGATGGAGCATTGAGAAATCTTTGGATTTAGGATTAAGGGAAAGCGAGTCAGTAATAACCCATATTGGTTCTAAAAATAAACTTTTGAGGATGAAATTAAGATGAAAATAAGAAAAGCAAATGAAGGAGATGTTAAAAGAATACACACGATTTATAAGAAAGGAATAGTTGATGAGCTTGGAACTCAAAATTTGACAAAAGAA